>UQVZ01000084.1 GCA_900544675.1 uncultured Bacteroides sp. | reverse complement strand
CTGTATGCATTCAAGGCCGCTTCGTCTACGATTCTGGCAACATATAACACCTCGGACAACGTTAAATATACCTCTCCTGCCGTCGATGCCGACGGAACTGTATATTACGGTGGAGACAACCAGAAACTCTGTGCCCTTGCCGCCTTGACGTTGAACGAATTATGGATCGCCGATTGTGGAGGAGACATTCAGGCTCCGCCCGTTATAGGCAGTGACGCCGTTTATGTTTGTGCCAACAACGGCAAAATGTACGCATTCAGCAAGTCGGACGGCACTAAGATTTGGGAATTGGAATACGGCAATTCATGTACGGCAGCTCCGGCGTTAGGAGAAGACGGAACGCTCTACATGTGCGGAAACACAAGCGACGGCGGTATACTAATGGCAGTCAATACAACAGACGGAACCATCAAATGGCAATCGCCGAGTGTTTCCAAATACGACAATTCAGGCATTGCGCTGGATACAGACGGATGTCTTTATGTAGGTGACAGCGACGGGGTACTGACTTGCCATAGCCAGGCTAACGGGGATGTCGTATGGTCGTTCAGAACACAAGGAAAGATACGGTGTACACCTGCCATTGCGGACAACGGGAATATTTATTTCGGTGACGGAGCCGGTTACTTCTATGTCTTGAATCAGGAAGGAAAGCAAGTATATAAAGAGGTGAAACTGGGTAACGAGATTTATTCTTCTCCGGCAATAGATGACAACGGAATAGTTTATATCTGCGTGAATGTGGAAACCAATCAACAACCCGGCAGATTGTGCGCTTTCAGGACCAATGCGACCCAAGCCATGACGGGCTGGTCTATGCGTTGTGGAAATAGTTTAAGAAATGGTCGTCGATAAAAAAGTTTTCAATATGAGGTATTACATATATATAATAGGTGTATGTTTGTGGGCTTTGACATCCTGTACACCGAAAGAGAAGAATGATTCGGTCATTGAACAGCCGGTCATTGAGAAAAGCGTATCTGTAACAGATAACCTGGAATCCGAAGGTATTTTAGTGGTATCACACCGGGGTGACTGGCGCAACGCGCCGGAGAACTCGCTGCAAGCCATTCAAAACTGCATCGATATGGGCGTGGATATGGTGGAAATCGATTTGAAAAAGACAAAAGACGGACACCTGGTGTTGATGCACGACAAAACCATCAACCGCACCATGAACGGCAAAGGCGAAGTGGAAGACTATACGCTTGCCGAACTGCAGGAATTATTCTTAAAAGGAGGACACGGACAGAAGACCCGTCACAAAATTCCTACCTTCGAAGAGGTGATGACACTCTGCAAAGGCAAGATAATGGTCAACGTAGACAAGGGGTACGATTACTTTAAGGACGCCTATGCCGTACTGGAAAAGACTGGTACAGTCAATCAGTGCGTGATGAAGTCGGGACACCCGTATGAAAAGGTAAAAGCCGAAAACGGAGAAGTCCTGGACAAGATGGTCTTCATGCCGGTAGTCAACCTGCATAAAGAAGGGGCGGAAGCCATTATCGACGGTTACCTGGAAAATATGAAACCGAAAGCCTTTGAACTGGTATTCGACAACGATTCGGCTGAAGTGTTACGCTTGATTAAGAAAGTGAAAGATAGCGGAGCCAAGATATTCATCAACTCTTTGTGGCCTGAACTGTGTGGAGGACACGACGACGACCGTGCCGTAGAACTCCATGAGCCGGATGAAAGCTGGGGATGGATTATCAATCAAGGGGCAAAGCTCATTCAAACAGACCGACCGGCTTTCCTTTTGGATTATCTGAGACATAAAGGATTGCATCATTAAGTTCGTTTAAAGTTATAGAGGCTGAATTTTAAAGATTCAGCCTCATAACTACATCTTTCAACTCAGTGTCATATATGATTAAAAATTTGATATTCGACTGGGGCAATGTATTGATAGATGTATCAATGGAGGACTTTACCAAGACTTGTAAGGATTTCGGTATCGAATTCACGGACGAGGAAGTCAACAGCAGTCATAAAGCGGGATTTTTCCTGGAATATGAAAAAGGCACTCTTTCAGACCGTGAATTCAGAAACGAAATCCGGTCAAGAACGGCAGCCGCTCTTTCTGATGAAGAAATCGATTGTATCTGGAATAAAATGTTAGGTAAGGTACCGACAGAAAAGATACAACTTCTATATACATTGAGAAACAAATACGATTTATACCTTTTGAGTAATACAAACTCGATACACTGGAACACATTTTCCCATCAATGCTTCCATTACCAAGGATTGGATGCCGGCGATTTTTTCAAAGGAATCTATCTCTCTTACAAACTGCATACGGCAAAACCTGAAGCCGCTATATTCCACAAGGCGATTGAAGATGCGAATATAGACGTAAAAGAGACTTTGTTCATCGATGACTCTGAAGCCAATTGCCTGACGGCACAGGCTTTAGGAATGAAAACA
>UQVZ01000083.1 GCA_900544675.1 uncultured Bacteroides sp. | reverse complement strand
TGGATGCCGTGCGCACGTTGAACAGCCTCGTGGCGGCATTGAGCGTGCATGACGACGACCATTACAATGCCTTCGACTCCGCCCTCGAAGGCGGCAACGTGCAATAACGGGCGGGTCGGACAAGCGTAAAAGCCTACCTTGGCGACAAAACCGGTCAAGGAAAGGTGGCGTATGGGATATGGTGTGATGATTGGGTTCATCACGCTTGACCATGCGGCATGTTTCTACGGTTTTGCGTAGGCGGCAAGGGTATTTCCATTCCCAAAGGGAACGGGGATATGCTTGCCGACGGAAATGACGGGCTTTTACATTCCGCTGCTTGGGTCGGGGATTGGAATATTGTATTCTTTGGCATTTATCCCAAGCCTGCAAGTCGCCCAACCCGTTTCCGTGAGTTGCCCAACTCGTTTTGCTGAGTTGCCCGACTCACCGAGCTGAGTTGCCCAACTCACAACTTTGAGTTGCCCAACTCAGAACTTTGGGTTGTCCGACTCTGTGAAATGTTCCTTTTATTCTTTCCCCGTTTTCACCGTCCGTCCCAAGAACAGGCCGGTAACGGAGTTGGCTCCAAGCTGCATCAGCCTACGTTTCATCTGCTCACGGTCTTCCCTTATCCATGTGGCACGGAAGCCGTCAGTGATTTTCAGGCGATGCGAAAGGAGGCTGCAAAACATAAGCAGGCAATCTACCTAAAGTCTAATGACCTATTGGGGTATAATCATATCCGGTAGCTACCGATGCTTTATTTTTTTGAATACTCTTTGTTTGTCATCAATCTCAATCAAACCTGTCTTGCGTATTAAGAACTTGTAAACGATGCCATGGCTCAAAGCTTCTTTCCTATTTTCTTCCCATGCAGGATAACGAAAACAAAGAATCTGTCCGTCATAACGCCTTTGTATTCGCGGAGGGAATAATTCAGGTTCTACATTGCACACAAGGGTATCTTTGTTTACATACCATCTTCCAATAAGATAATTTCCACCTTCTCTGTCCAGGTTAAAGATATTACCGATATATTCAAAAGTGCCATCAGCGACAAGTTTCATCATCGTCCATACAAGCTCTTCGCCTGCGATATGTAATGTCTGCTGATAGGTTCCGACTAATGTTGAAAGGTAATCCCCTTTTTTTACGGGCAGATGTTCTGTCCTATTATCACCAAGATGCCAACCATTATACGATTTGGGGAAATTCCAAATATGAATATCGGTCTGGGCATCGCTGTTTGCGATACATTCCACTTGAAAAAGGAACGGAGACGCTTCCAACACCTCCAAAACAATAGTATCTCCTCTCAAACACTTGATTGCAAAAACAGTCGTATCTAATGGAATCCTGTTTTGTGGATTACTTTTACAAAATAGATTGTACCTGTACTGCGCTACAATATCCTCTTCCTCCTCCATGTCGTTCACTATATTCCCATGAAAGATGATAGAATCTTGTCCTGTTTGCCCCTTTATTATCAGGGAAGGTAACAATAGCAATATAAGACAAAAAAGTATTCTCATAGATGTTTGTTGCATGGTTGTCTGCTGCCAGTCCATTTGTCTGTAAATCGTTTGCTTCCGGCATATAGTTTCATAACATACGAGATTGTCATTGCCACCACAAGATAAAGTATGATGACTGCGCCAACAATCCAACAAAAGTAGAAATTGTTTTCATTAGACGGTATCATATTCTCCGGCAGAACCCCTGTGCGTTCATATTCCGCTTCGTATGTGCCAAGTGTCGGCAATGAACTAAACCATAATAGGCTCCAAAGGTTAAAAACGGCTTGCAACAGCAAGGCGGACAACCGACACAACGTATTGCGTATAGCCATGTCATACAATATATAAAGAGGGCAAATGCCAATCAGTGCTATCATGCTTGTCAAAGGTCTGCGGTCGTCATGGGCAATCCATTCCCCCTCTTGCATTTCTATCGCATAATATTCAAAGTATAGAATAATAGCGAAAAGCAAGAAGTATATCGTGAACTTTATGGTATTGGCTTTTCTCATTTTTCTTTCCCATATAGCAATTAAAGTCTTTGAATTAATATTCCCTTTTTTCATTTATCAGAAGAATGAGGAAAGCCTCTTGTCAGTATCAAGAGGAATGTTTACCGCATGATGACGATGCAATGAATCTGAATAAAACCGGACTCTCAGGGAATCACCGGAAATAAGTTCCTTGAGGAACTTCCGCTGGTCAGAGGATAGCGAAGAAGGGGCAACAGGCCAACGGGATTCCTTATGGGAACGTGCCATGACCGCAATCGTATCCTCAAACAGCTTCTGAAATTCCGGATTCTTATAAACAAAAATCCGTGGCATGATAATGTAGCGTTTGGATTCGTTGGGAGAAATGGATTCCGCAGAATCCAGATAATCTCCTATAGAGTCGCTTTCACTCCTATAAATGAGTTCGCTATTCCATCTCTTGGAAGGATTGTTATCAAGCTTATAAATAACTTCATGGGCATAGCCGTAATAAGAAGAATGATCAAGCACTGACAGCCTGTTTTTACCTATGTTATGTATCACAAACTCGACCGGACATCCTATCCACATCAATTTGCCTTTCTTGGAAGAGTAACCGAACACCGGATACAAACCGGTACGGGTTTGAGCAATTTCGTATTCCTGAGCTATGTTCTGATGTATCAAATTCTTGACAGCCTGGATTGAAAAAGCGCATAAAGTAAGCGGCTTTTCAGGGCGGAACTTGTATTCCACGGTTTTACTTTCCGATTCAGGAAACAGCCTGTCTATAATTTCTTCTTTGTATCCCGCCAAAACAAAATCATCCAGCCTTTCTGAATATCCAAATCGGGCATAGCCGATATAAAGGTAGAAACCTTCGCAGTACGGACATTTGATTGTAAATCCCTTGTCCGAGCCTTCAATGCTTATATCTTCTTCATCAGGACAGTCGCCTGCTAACGGAAAGACGCTTTCTCCCGCTGGCTTCCCTCCCTTGGCAAGTTTCACGGACACGATAACCGGGCTTTGGGCACATCCGCCCTTAGCGGAGTCCACGGACATGGTAAGTTCATACATCTGTTTATGAACCTGAATCCTTACGGTATCCCTCATGCTTCCCTTACCATAAGCCATGATAGGGAAAAGCAGGCACAATATGAATGATTCTATCTTTATCATTGTTTTACGTTGTCAATAATGTCATACCATCAGCGGAATCCGCCATCATCCTCTCCAACTCAGAACTTTAGGTTGTCCGACTTTGTGAAATGTTCCTTTTATTCTTTCCCCGTTTTCACCGTCCGCCCCAAGAACAGGCCGGTAACGGAATTGGCTCCAAGCTGCATCAGCCTGCGTTTCATCTGCGTGAAGTTCTCGCCGGTGGACACGATGTCGTCCACAAGAAAAACATCGCGTCCCTGAAAATAGATGGGATGAAATATGAGGTTGGAGAGCTTGTCAAGGCCGTGAGTGCCTTTCATCTGCTCACGGTCTTCCCTTATCCATGTGGCGCGGAAACCATCAACAATTTTCAGACGCCGCGAAAGGAGGCTGCAAAACCGGGCGAAACGGGCGGCGTTGCGCTCACGGGTAGCCGCCGGGATGGGGATAAGCACGGCATTGGCCGCCTTTTCCTTGTAGAAAGGCATAC
>UQVZ01000082.1 GCA_900544675.1 uncultured Bacteroides sp. | reverse complement strand
GCTTTGCCACCAGCCTTTATTTCATCTTCCGTACGCTGGGCTGCTTCTCGGGTGCTATCATCCTTCAGAAAGTGGCGTCGAAGTCTTTCCTTGCCATAAGTGTGGTCTGCATGCTGGTGGCTATGGTGCTGCTGTTCGTTTCCACGGACCTGACGGTCATCTACATAGCCATTGCGTTGATAGGCTTCGGCAACTCGAACGTTTTCTCCATCGTGTTCTCGCAGGCATTGCTTGCCGTTCCCGACAAGAAGAACGAGATATCGGGCCTGATGATTATGGGCCTGTTCGGCGGCACGGTCTTCCCGTTGTTTATGGGCTTTGCCAGTGATGCGGTAGGGCAGAGCGGTGCCGTAGGTGTGATGACGGTAGGTGTCTTATACCTTATAATATATACATTAAAACTTAAAAAATGATTTAAGTTGATGAGTTTTTGAGTTTGTAAGTTATTAAGTTCTTGATTATGAGCGGGTACTTAATGAACTTATAGCCTGCAAACTCATGAACTAAAGAACTAAGAAACTTATAAACTAAAAAACTTAAAAACTAAAAAGCCATGAATAATACAATCGTAGTAGGAATGGGCGAAGCACTGTGGGACGTGCTTCCCGAGGGAAAGAAAATAGGCGGCGCTCCGGCTAACTTTGCATACCATGTATCCCAATTCGGTCTGGACAGCCGTGTTGTAAGTGCCGTAGGCGATGACAAGCTGGGCATGGAGATATTGGACAACTTCCGTGAGAAGCAACTCAATGCGATGGTTGAGATAGTGCCTTATCCGACGGGTACGGTGCAGGTGGAACTGGACGATGCAGGCGTACCCTGCTATGACATCAAGGAAGGGGTAGCCTGGGACAACATTCCGTTTACCCCGGCTCTGGAAGACCTGGCAAAGCATACACATTCGGTATGTTTCGGCTCTTTGGCACAGCGCAGCGTGGTGTCCCGTGAAACAATCAACCGTTTCCTGGATGCGATGCCCGACGGTGAGGGACAGTGCAAGATATTCGATATTAACCTTCGTCAGGGCTTCTATACGAAGGAAATCATCTGCGAATCGATGCGTAAGTGTAACATCCTGAAGATAAACGACGAGGAACTGGTGACCATCAGCCGCATGTTCGGCTATCCGGGCATCGACCTTCAGGACAAGTGCTGGATTCTGCTGGCAAAATACAACCTGAAGATGCTGATTCTGACTTGCGGCGTGAACGGAAGCTACGTATTCACTCCGGGTGAGGTGTCGTTCGTGGAGACTCCGAAGGTAGAGGTGGCAGATACGGTAGGCGCTGGCGACTCGTTTACGGCGGCTTTCGTGGCTTCCATCCTGAAAGGCCTTCCCGTGCCGGAAGCCCACAAGCTGGCGGTAGAGACATCGGCTTTCGTATGTACGCAGAACGGCGCAATGCCTGTATTGCCCGACCGTCTGAAGGAAAAGATGAATGTGCTGGCGACGAAATAAGCGTGTGTAGTTTCTCATAAGTAATAGTGTCAAAGGTGTGCTGTAAGGGAGTGAGGCCGTAAGGCTCTCTCTCCGTATGGCACACCTTTTTTGTGTCCGTCCGTAAAGATAATGTCTTTCGGGCGTGCATATATTTTCGTGTCCAATGTAATATACCTTCGTACGTAGTTTCAGATATCTGAAACTGCCGATGAAGATATCTTCATCAGCCTGAGAAGGTATCTTCGTTGAAAACAATAGTAAGAATCAGATTGAAGATGAACTTATATGTCATAAAATTGTTACCTTTGCACCGCTTTAAATTTGTATTAAATGGATTCAGCAGAATTATTCAGATGGGTTCTTGAGAACCTTAACTATTGGGTGGTAACTATTTTCATGGCTATCGAGAGTTCGTTCATCCCATTTCCTTCGGAAGTAATCGTGCCGCCGGCTGCATGGAAGTCTATGGCTGATGGCGAGATGAACATCGTTCTGGTAGTCGTTTTTGCAACAATCGGGGCTGATATCGGCGCTTTGTTCAATTACTATCTGGCACGTTGGCTGGGCCGTCCCATTGTCTATCGGTTTGCCGATAGCCGCATCGGACACATGTGTCTGATAGACCGTGAAAGCGTAGAAAAGGCGGAACAGTTCTTCCGCGACCATGGAGCCGCCTCTACTTTCTTTGGCCGTCTGATACCGGCAGTCCGCCAGCTTATCAGTATTCCGGCAGGTCTGGCAAAGATGAGGATGGACCACTTTCTGATTTATACGACCCTGGGCGCCGGCATCTGGAATTCCGTATTGGCATTTATCGGTTATCTGATTTATCGCTATACCGATTTGAAAACGACCGATGACGTGTACAGGCTTGCTACGAAATACAGCCACGAGATTGGTTATGTGTTGCTGGCTTTGGCGGTAATCGTGGTGGGTGTGCTGGTCTATAAAGGCTGGAAGAAAAAATGAATGAAAGTTCCTTTCGTTTTGAAGGAAACGTTTTACCCCTTTTTCTATGTTCGGGAATATCATTTTGGCATTTGCGCAATCCGATAAAATTAGTTATTTTTGCCTCGTGCAAAAGTGAATCGTATTATGAAATATACACCTTTTTATATATGCTTCTTGTTAACCCTTTTGATGACTTTGTCGGGATGTGCGGGTGACGAGAAACATTTTGTCATAGGCATTTCGCAATGTAGTGATGATGAGTGGCGCGAACAGATGAACAAGGAAATCATTCGCGAAAGCTTGTTTTATCCGGGCACGGAGATGATTTTCCGGAGCGCAGGCGACGACAACAACCAGCAGATACACGATATCGAGGTGTTGATACGCAACAAGGTTGATGTGTTGGTCGTATCACCCAATGAGGCGGATGCCATTACTCCGGTTATTGAGAAGGCATTCAATAAGGGGATTCCAGTGATATTGGTCGACCGGAAAATTCATTCCAATAAATATACGGCTTATATCGGTGCCGACAATTATTCTATCGGTTACAATGTGGGAGAATACATCGCTTCCCGTTTGCGGGGAAAAGGTAACGTGGTGGAAGTGATGGGATTGCGTGGCTCTACCCCTGCGGTAGAACGTCATCGGGGCATGATGGATGCCTTGCGCGAGTTTCCCGATATTCAGGTAACAGCTTCGGTAGATGCCGGATGGAGGCGAGACAGGGGACGACAGGTATTCGATTCGCTTCTGGTACACAATCAGGCTATTGATATGGTTTTTGCCCACAACGACCGTATGGCAGCCGGGGCATACGAGGCAGCGATGAAATACCAGCGTCAGCACGATATGCTCTTTGTGGGGATTGATGCGTTGGCAGGAGAAGGGTATGGCGTAGAGCAGGTGGCAAGCGGCCAGTTGGATGCTACCTTTATTTATCCGACGGGAGGCGACCGGGTCATGCAGACGGCTATGGCTATCTTGCAAAAGCAGCCTTTCGAGCGTGAAATCCGCCTTTCTTCGGCATTGGTGAACAAAGACAATGCCCGTGTGATGCGATTGCAGACCGAACAAATCCATCAGTTAGACGAGAAAATCGATATGCTGGACAAGCGGATTGATAACTTCCTTACCCGTTATTCTTCGCAACGTACGTTGTTGTACACGTGTGCCGTCATGCTGGCTTTGTTCGGCATAGCCTTATTTGTCGCTGTGCGAGGCTTTTGGACAAAGAACCGGCTGAATGCTGAATTGTCTGAGCAGAAGAAACAATTGGAAAACCAACGCGACCAGTTAATCAGCCTTTCCAAACAATTGGAGGAGGCCACCCATGCCAAGCTGGCTTTCTTTACCAATGTGTCGCACGATTTCCGTACGCCGCTCACCTTGATAGCCGACCCTATCGACCAGTTGCAGGCAAGTAAGAACCTGGACGAACACGAACGTTTCCTGCTCCGCATTGTGCATAAGAACGTGACGGTGCTGTTGCGTCTGGTCAATCAGATACTCGATTTCCGGAAGTTCGAGAGCGGTAAGCTGAAGATGTATCTGTCCGAGTTTGACATCGCCAAGGAAATCAATGAATGGACCGAGGCTTTCCGCACGCTTTCTTACCGGAAACATGTGCATTTTGGGGTATCGGTCGTACCTGTCGAAGAAGGTTACACCATGATAGCCGATGCCGAGAAACTGGAGCGGATGACGTACAACCTGTTGTCGAACGCCTTTAAGTTTACTCCCGAAAACGGTCGGGTAGAACTTGCCTTGTCACAATTCGAGCGCGACGGAGCGCAATGGTTGCGTTATCAGGTGTCGGATACGGGAGTCGGCATTTCGGCTGAGCATGTGAAGCATATCTTCGAAAGTTTTTATCAGATAGACGTGCATTATGCCGGGTCGGGTATCGGACTGGCGCTGGTGAAGGCTTTTGCCGAGATGCATGGAGGTACGGTGACGGTCGATTCGGCGAAAGGGAAAGGCACCATCTTTACCGTAGAGATGCCGATGAAACAGGCGGGCACGCTTGCCGAAGGCTTGGAAAAGAATGCCATTATGGAGAATCTGAAAGAAGGCGCTTTGCTCTCAGCCGGTCAGGAAACGGTGCAGGCTTCTTCGGAAGTGGCAGAAGACGATACGCGCGAAACCATTCTGGTGATAGACGATAACCAGGATGTGCGCGACTATGTGAAGTTGTTGCTGAGCGCACAATACCGTGTGTTGGAAGCATCTAACGGGCAGGAAGGTTTGCAGTTGGCGATGAAATATGTGCCTGATGCCATCATCTGCGACGTGATGATGCCGGTAATGGATGGTATGGAATGTTGTCGGCGGTTGAAATCGGAGGTTCAGACTTCGCATATACCGGTCATGATGCTGACCGCCTATACGATGGACGAGCAGAAGGTGCAGGGGTATGAATGCGGAGCCGATTCGTATATCCTGAAGCCGTTCAGTGCCAAATTATTGCGGGTACGCTTGCGGAATTTGATAGATAACCGCCGTCGGTTGCAAAGTTTCTTTGCCGACCAGTCGGTACTGAAGAAAGAAACGATAAGTGAAGTAGATAAAGGTTTCGTGGAGAAGCTGCGTGAGCTGATTGAAACGCATTTGGGTGATTCGGGCTTGAGTGTGGAAGATTTAGGCGAGAAATTGGGCTTGAGCCGCGTGCAGCTTTATCGCAAGGCGAAGGCGCTTACAGGCTATTCGCCTAACGAATTGCTTCGCATAGCCCGCCTGAAGCGGGCTGCCTCGTTGCTGGCATCTACCGACAAGACCATTGCGGAGATTACTTACGAGGTAGGGTTCAGTGCGCCTTCGTATTTCACGAAGTGTTACAAGGATTACTTCGGTGAAAGCCCGACCGATTTTCTGAAGCGGAAAAAGTAGAGTGGCAATGTGCCAATGTGCTAATGTGCTAATGTGCTAATGTGCTAATGTGCCAATGTGCTAATGTGCTAATGTGC
>UQVZ01000081.1 GCA_900544675.1 uncultured Bacteroides sp. | reverse complement strand
CGCTGCTTCATCCTATCAGACTAAGTTCTTTTTACTTTGTCTTGTAATCGCGCCGACTACAGACACATATTTTACAAATCATTGATTATGAGAGATATAGAAAAATTCAATTAAGGGTTATTAACTAAATGGGACGAAAATGTTCCGGTTTTGTAGTCCAAAAGTTGAACTAAAAAGGGCACAAAACGGGCTGAAAAAGGACAATATGAAAGGAATTTTGTATGAGAAAATTACGCAACATCAAAGATTAACATAGTTTAACGCGCTGTTTTCAAGCCTATATCCAAAGATCCGGAATAGACAAACCACGAGATAAATATCAAGACCGTAGCTCGTCTTTTAGGATAAAGCGGGCTAAAGCATGCAGAAAAAATACACCCATGCAGTGGATAAAAAGAGCAAGTGACAAATAGGCTGCCCGAACCAAAGTTTTAAAGATAAAAGACTGATCTTTGCAACCATGAGAATAGGAATATTAACAAATATTTTAGCAGGAAATTTGCAAACAGCCTCCTGGAGTATTATATTTGCAATCATTAAGCATCAAGAGCGTTTAAATACGCACCAACCGAGCGTCACTGTAGCCACGGTGGTAAAACGATGCGGATTGTCTAATCAAAAACAAAACAGTATGGATGACCGTAACATTACAAGTGGTAATCGCCACAACTCTTTCAATCAATCTCTTTCCAACAAAATAGCGCTTGGCCGTATGGAAGAATACGATGCAAGCAAGCTGAACTGTTGGGCTTTCTGCAAGGCTACGGATGTGCGCAACAACATTACGCTCAGCTTCGGAAACTTATGCAAGGGCTTTCCGTTCCGTCTCTGTGGGCATTTGTTTCAAACCAGCAAAGCCGCTTATCTCTGTGGAGAGTTTTCTTCGGGCGATATAATCGGTGAGGCTGTTCAACGCAGCTTGATGAAAGAAAAGAATGCTTTTCTGGCTAAGAAAGTAATAAAGCGGAGAAACATAGAATATGTACGGAAGGATTGGGAAGAAATCCGTCTGCAATGGATGCTCTATGTGGTTTGGGGTAAGTGTGTCGGCAATGAGAATTTTCGGAATTTGCTTATTTCATTGCCTGACGATGCGGTGATAATCGAAGATAGTACAGCAAACCACGGTGCAACCTCTTCTGTATGGGGCGCAAAGAACAAATGCCTAAGACAGGTCCGCAGGCAAAGGACGAAGGAACTGTGCACTCAATTTCCAGCAATGAAGAAGAAAGACCTCAATGCGCTCATATCCCGTGAATGCGGTAAAATCACAAACATAGGTTGCTTTATCGGTCAAAACAATATGGGCAAAATACTGAAAATGTGCCAAATCGCTTTAAGGCATAACCTGACTCCACCCATCGACTATGGACTATTAAAGGAAAAGAGAATCTATTTATTCGGTGAATTATTGACTTTTGACAAAGAGAAATGAAGATGAAAATCGAAAGGTTTAAAATCAGCACTCTTTACAGGGGTATAGCACTGAAAGGCGTCTGCCGGGTGATATATCCATCCACTTTTACAGTAACTATGAAACAGCTATGGAAGAAAATATCAATATCATAGAAAACAGCATAAAGCTGCAAGACGGTCGCGTCATACAAGGATATCCTAAACAAGATGCCATGTTGACAGAAGAAACATTGACTACCCCAACGGTAGATACCTCTGGCGAATATTTCAGTATAAAGCATAAACCGTCAAAATCCAAACCTACGCAGGAAAAAGAACTCAGCCTACGAAAGTTGTTTACTGACAATGCTTTTCTAATTTTGGCTAACCGCGAACGTATTCTGAGCGACAGCAGGATGTTGCTCACACCGGTATGCGTAAGAAATGGTCTGGCTTATTCCGGTGCATTTCAGACAGCCACATTGGGCGTTTATATAGAATGGTGGTTAAATGCTCCTTATGCTGTACTGTTTGACGAGAAAGACGACACAATGTCTTTGATATGGTTTGTGTCGGGCAGCCCACTCAGCGGTGGCAATTTTTGCGCAAATGTCACCGAAAATGGAGAAACAGCCACGGTAAGAGTGCCGTTCTTTAGAGAACTATGGCCTAAGTTTGCCGATATTACAGCTGATTATCACGAATCTAAAAGGCTATATCAGGCATACACTTTGCCGGAAGTCATTGAAATATTGAAGCAAGAAACAACGGCAGAGTTTTACAAAGAAAGCATAAAGGAATTTCACTATCAAGCCAAAATACGCTTGCTATGTGCTAAACTTCAAAACCAGAAAGAACAGTGTAAATCCACTCAAGAGGCATGCAATGATTATCAGCGCAAATGGCATATTGCGTTAATCAACTCAAGATTGGATAAGGTTAAATCTTTCTATGAAGACTATATTCAGAAGCAGGAAGCCTTGTGCATAAGAACAGAGGAACTCAGGGAAGCCAATCATAAACTGAAAGCACAATTGCGAAAAAGAGAATTGACGAACAAACAGTATCAGCCACTATTGACAAAAAATAAGAAAGAGGTTAAAGAAATGAACTTTGATATGTATCGTTTCAAAAAAGACGGACTTGCCGCTTTATTTCCCGAAATGACAAAACGTTTTGGTGAAAAGGATGAAATAATACACACGGAAGAAAAAATACTGGATGAAATAATAGAACGGTTTGACCCCAAAAATCTATCAGCAAACCAATGAGTTGCGAAGGGAAGGAAACGAAAAAGGAGAAAGATTTTCGTCTTTCTCCCCTTCGTACCCAGACCCGATACAAGGCATAGAAATCATAGGAAAACAAAAGAATTTATCTTTCTTATTATCAGCTATTTGCATATTTCCTATTTTCTTCGTTTTTGCCATATTTTGCCCATTTTCTGTTATTCAGTACACTTTTAGTACACTTTGAAATTTCATTTTCTTTTGTACCTTTGCAACATCGGAAAACAAAAGAAAATCAACCATTTAATGTAATCACCCGGTTACGGTACCTAAATCGGGATAAAACCTCTAAACAATGGCAAAGTTAGAAAATAAAACGAAAGAAAATCCTAAACTGGAGCAAAATAAGCTGTCGGACGGCAGAATTAGTTTGTATCTGGAGTATTATTTGGGTAGAGAGGAAAAGCCAGTATTGGATGAAAATGGTAATCAGGTGTATTATGAAAGCGGTAAGATGCAGGGAAAGCCGAAATTCTCTATCAAGCATCACAGGCGAAAAGAGAACCTCAGCCTGTATCTGATAGAAAAGCCCCGTACTCCTGCGGAACGCCAACAGAATAAAGAAACATTGGAGCTTGCTGTAAGGATACGTGCCGAGCGTGAACAGGAGTTTAAAGAAAGTATGTTGGGCTATCGCCTGAAAAAAGACCGGAATGTGAATTTCTTGGATTATTTTCAAGCCTATATCAATGATTACACCAAGAAAGACATTCGGATGGTGCAAATCGCCCTAAGCCGTTTCAAGGACTTTTTGAAGGAGCATTATCCGATGCACGAGTTCGGCATCAAGCCTGAACTTATCACGAAGGACATGATGGAACAGTTCGTAGCTTATCTGCAATCCCGGAGCGTGGGCGAAGGGGCTAAAAGCATCTTCCAGCGTTTCAAGAAGGTTATCCACTATGCGATAGACCACGATGTGATGCTGAAAGACCCCTGCAAAGGCGTTACCTGCAAAGCGGATAGCCAGATACTACGCAAGGACGTGCTTTCGCCGGAAGAAATCCAGCGGTTGATTGCGTGCCATTATGACAACGAGAACCCCAACGTAAGGCGTGCGTTTATCTTTTGCCTGTATTGCGGCTTGCGTTTCTGTGACGTGAAAGACCTTACCTATAAGAATATCGACTACGCTAACAAGCTGCTAAAATTTGAGCAGAACAAGACCAAAGGTCATTCCGCCAGTAGCGGTGTGGTCATTCCGCTCAATGACGGGCTTCTTTCGCTTGTGGGAGAACCGCCGGCAGACGGCAACAAAGACGCTCTCATCTTCAACCTTCCTTCGTATGAAAGTTGCTGCAAATCCGTCAAGCGTTGGGTGAAAAGAGCCGGGATAGATAAGCACATAAGCTGGCATTGCGCCCGTCACTCATTCGCCGTGAATATCCTCAACAATGGGGCGAACATCAAGACGGTTGCCAGCCTGCTCGGGCATAGCGGACTGAAACATACGGAGAAATACACCCGTGCGGTGGATAAATTGAAAGAGGAGGCGATAAACAGCCTGCCGGAATTAAAGTTTTAACCATAAAAGACTTACCTTTGCAATTATGGACTTTGAAGCATTAGTAAAACATATCAGCACGATACAAAGCACGTTGCAGGCGCAAGCCGCACACGCTGTAAACCTCGCCCTGACTGCCCGCAATTGGCTCATGGGCTGCTATATCGTGGAGTTTGAGCAAAACGGTGAAGACCGTGCCGCATACGGCGAACAACTGTTGAAGAAACTGGAACAGCGGTTGAATGTCAAAGGACTGAACGAGCGCAGGTTTCGTGAGTTCCGGCGGCTATACCTTGTTTATCCGCAACTGAAAGAGCCTATCGCACAATACATATTGGCAGGAAGCGAAATTCGGCACACACTGTCCGCCGAATTCACAGACCCAATTCGGCACACGGTGAGTGCCGAATTACAATCCGTTAATAATCAACCAAGTGAATGGAATACACAAGCTGATAGATTATTTGAAAGATTACCGTATTCTCATTTAAAGTTTATTTCTAAAATAGAAAATCCGGTCAAACGTGCTTTCTATGAAATGGAAGCAATAAGGGGTTGTTGGTCAGCAAGAGAACTGGAGCGGCAAATCAATTCCCTCTATTACGAGCGCAGCGGATTGTCGAAAAACAAAGAAGCCTTGTCTGCTTTGGTGCAGCGGCAAGCCACGCAATTACAGCCCAAAGACATTATTAACACACCTGTTACATTGGAGTTCTTGGGATTGAACGACCGAGCCTTGGTAACGGAAAGCGACTTGGAGCAATCCATCCTCGACAACTTGCAACACTTCCTGCTGGAAATGGGGCATGGCTTCTGCTTCGAAGCCCGGCAAAAGCGCATCCTGATAGACGGGGATTATTTCTTTGCCGACCTCGTTTTCTATCATCGCATCTTGAAATGCCATATCATTGTGGAATTGAAGATAGACAAGTTCCGCCACGAGTATGCCTCGCAACTGAACCTATACCTTAACTATTACAAGTCAGAAGTGATGCAACCCGACGACAATCCGCCTGTCGGCATCCTGCTTTGCACCGAGAAGGGCGACACGTTGGTAAAATACGCCACTGCCGGATTAGACCCGAACATCTTCGTGCAGAAGTATATGATAGAACTTCCCTCCGAAGAAGAAATCAAAAAGTTTATCTCGACTGCAAACTATTTACAATAAATAAACAGGTATATTAAAGATGAAAAGAAAATCCAAACAAGTA
>UQVZ01000080.1 GCA_900544675.1 uncultured Bacteroides sp. | reverse complement strand
TTCACGCAAGTTACTCATACAGAGATGCTGTTGACTTTGAGGAAGTGAAGTAAGTATCAGTAAACAACGATAACCAATCATAGAAAAGTAGGGTGTAACTCAATGAGTTGCACCCTATTTTTGTTTTAACACTTTCTGATAGGAAAGTCGAAGGGAATATCTGACAGTCGAAGAACTAAACCGATTGACACAAACCCAATGCGACCCGTTGTTGAAGCGTGCTGCACTCTTTTCAGCATTGACAGGCCTCCGTCATTGTGATATTCAAAAATTGAAGTGGTCAGAGATAGAAGTATTCAATGGTGGTTATCGTCTGAACTTCACCCAGCAAAAGACTAAGGTCGTTGAATATATGCCTATATCAGAACAAGCGTTTCAACTTTGTGGTGAAAGATATAACGGTAATCAACTGGTCTTTGCCGGGCTGCCAGATCCGTCGTGGATTAGCCGTCCGATAAAAAGTGTCACTGCTTTAGGCACTCGTATGCCACCCTACAACTCGCCGGCGGGACAAACATTTATACGGTCAGCAAAATGCTTGGCCATACGAATGTGCGTACCACCCAAGTGTATGCAAAGGTGGTAGATGCTAAAAAAGAAAAGGCGACAAAAACAATCAAATTGGATTTGCCAACAACTGAATAAACGTATTCTTATGTTTTTCCACCTTATTTAAGCCGTCTGCATCTTTCATGTGGATGGCTTTTTATTTCTGCGCATTTTTATCTTCTCAATCTTATGGCACGATAATGTTTCTTTATGTGATATTTGTCACCCATAAATCAGTATTGGTTTTTGCTGTTACTTCGCAGCATAAATTAACAGATAATGATATGAACGACAAGAACATTACATTTGAGGATTTGCCCAAAGCTATGTCATGGATTATGGACAAATAAAACAAACTTGATTCCAAATTAGATAATTTGAATAAGGGTGTGGTGAAAGCCAACCGGAGAATGATCGGCAGGATTCTACGCAAATAAGAAATAACCGGAGAATGTTCGACAAATTTCGACGCTGTATAATATGAAACGGCAAACCTGCGACAAAGATATAAAAAAGATTTAATACAGAGGCATTTACATGTAAAAAATATTCAGGATTGGAAAATTTTAGTCTAACAAGACTGCATTTGTTCGACTAATCTTGCGAATAGCGACAGTGTTCTTATTGATTTCCAATACAGTACAGCGATTTTGCCGTTTCATATTATCAAACGATAGTAAAGCGGCGAAAACGGATTGACTTAATAAGTTGACAATTAAACGTTTGCGACATGAAGATAATTTTATTAAAGCGTACATCGCTTTATTCTTCTCGTAACATAACAACGGTGGATATTTGCTGCTGAGATTCTTCCCAAATACTGCCGTTATACCTGAAATAAGGTGCTTCAGAACTTCAATGCGACTGTCATTGAAGGAACGTGAAGAACGCTTTTTTCAATGAAGAATGAAGAATTAAGAATGAAGAATCTGTGCTTTAAATGTATTGAACGCAGAGACCCAAAGGCGCAAAGTTTTTTCTTTTTAGGAGTTAAGTAGTTAGAGAAGTTATCACTCCGCTGCGCTTCGTTAGAAGTTAAAGTTATTTAGTTGACGAGTTGACAAGGTAACAAGGTTTTAAATAGCATTGATTATCAAAAGATATAATCTGTGAAAATCTGCGTTAATCTGCGTTTCAAGCAAAAACCTTGTCAACTCGTCAACTGATACCTCGTCAACTCAAAAACTTAAAAACTCAAAAACTTCCCCATGCCCGACAAGACTAACCACGTTGATTATTGCTGGTACATCATTCGTACCCACCATCGTCAGGTAGATGCAATGGTAGCGCTTTTCGAAAAGCATAAGGCCGAAACCAGGAACATCCTTGAGGTCTATGTGCCGAAATGCACCACTGTCCGCAAGTATTCCAACGGCGAAGAGACCTATGTCCCCAAGTTTGCCGGCGTGATATTTGTACTTGCCACTCAAAGCTCATTGGTGGAGTTCATGAAGGAACATGCCTTGGACGGCAAAATGCAATACAAGCGGAAGCAGGAATCGGGTACGGATACACGTATGTTCGTAATACCTGAAAAGCAGATGCGTGAGTTCCGCGAATATAATGAGAACTATGCAGACAAAGTGTTGGTGCTGGAACGCCCTTACGCCGATTATTCCTTCAACACCAAGGCGAATGAACCCAACGAGCTTGTGCGCGTCATCGACGGCCTGCTTGCAGGGCGCATGGGTTATATCTGCCGTTTCCGTGGCAAGCGCGGACTTGTGTTCGAAGTACAGGACGCCATGCCCGGCAACCACCTGACCGTTGTCTATCCCAACGCATACGACCTCCATGTAGTGCGGCTTCACAATGCCGAAGGCGACCGCCTGTCCATTGATACCGAAAAGCCCCGTGCAGCCGACCTTCTCATCGGTATGTTGCAGGCATGCGGATACAACGACCGCACACAGCAGAAGTTTTACGAAATGATAGAAATCCTGACCGCTAAGCCGTCATTGATTGAACTTTGCAAGACGCTGTTCAAACAGGGCGATGAGGCATTAAGCAGGCGTCTGCCGCAGATGACCGCCGAAGAAGCGGAACTTGTCATCAACCTTGCCCGTTACGAACACGACACTCCCGGATATGTAAAAGAGACCTGGAATAAAATTTCCTTGCGCCCCTTCCTCACCCCCACTTCGGGTGTAGAGATAAAAAACGACCAGACAGAGGCACAACTCCAGCACAGCAGCTTCAAGGAAATCATACGCAAGGCAAACATCACCGAAGAACTCTACTTCCCCAGCAAAAAGGAGAGTGAAATAGTTACTACGCCTTATTATGCCCATATCGGCGTAATCAATTCATCCGATGAGAACAGCTTCATCCTCTTTGCTAACTGGGACGGCTTCCTGAGCCAGTACTTCCTGACGGCAGGCAAGGCGAATGAGAAGCTGGTCGAAGGAAGATTTACATCAGCAGGCAAGGAGACAAAGGAACAAGGTGAAAAAGAGAAGATGATTGAGTCTTTCCGGAATTTTGCGCCTATATTATATAAGGTGTTGACCGATAAGAATTCAAGCGTGAAAGCCGTCAAGGATTTCAAGGTTGGTGAGGTCTTACTGAATGTAATGACCTTAACGACAACCGACCTTGCAAAAGGCATCAACGAGTTGGTTCACACCTGCGTGGACATCTGCCGTGAAATCAACAGCACCAACCGGTTGGCTATCTGGCGCAGATACTTGCGCTCCGTGTGGCTGCACAATTAAATGAAGAATGATGAATGAAGAATAGTTGACTAGATAGTAAATAAGGTATCAGTTGACGAGTTGACAAGGTTTTTTTCACCACAAGATTACACAGATTAAATTAATTAAGAATGAAGAATTAAGAATGAAGAATCGATACATCAGCAGAAGTATTGGCTTAACTCCTTAACTTCTTAACTACTTAACTCCTAAGCAAGCAGAAGTATTGGCTTTAACTTCTAACGAAGCGTAGCGGAGTGATAACTTCTCTAACTTCTTTAACTCCTAATATTATAATGCTTTCAATCAACCAATTTACCTCCAAGTGGCAACACCTGCACCACCCGTCCATGGACGTGAGCGGTGATGTGGGCTTCTTCTATCAATTTTACTGCGAATTGCACCGGTTGGTGAAAGAAGACGGTGGACGCATAGATGAACCGGCTATCCGTGCATGGCTTCTCTATACGGAGAACACCATCGCCATTGGTTTCGACGGGATTTACATATACAGGTACCGCAGTTTGGGTAGTCTGTTGGATTCTTTCAGTGACAGACTGAAACTTACAATAGGTGCCACCAACCGGCTGCACCGGCTTATGTCGGAGACTGTGGCAAAAGCAAAATACAGCGCACTCAGGCGTTGGATGATAGAGAGCGTGTTGCCGCATGATTTCCAATATCTCAGTGGCATGCTGACCTGGTTTGTGCGTGCTGATATTTGCCTGCGGCGTGTCTATCCCGATTTGCATTTCCGCAAGGCGATGTTCCGTGAGCTGACTGGGGACAGACTGGCGGCCCGAAAGATGCGTTTTTCCGACCTTGCCTTCAACTGGCAGGACAAGCGCGGCTTTTCCTTGGCAGCAATCATAGCTGATCAGTGCCGCGCCTTGTCCGTTAATCCATTGAAAGACGAAACAGAACAGTCCTTGCTTAGCGAGGTAGCAGATGCCCTCAGCACCATACACTCCGAACGGTTGGACACCTATACGGTTATTGAAAGGAAAGACGACAATACCCTCACCTTACGGCACAGAGACGGTCGGGTGTTTGAGAACGTGGTTCTTAATGAAGAATTAAGGGTGAAAAATGAAGAATCTGATCACCTTGCCGCCCAGCTTGTAATCTATTGGGGTAAGACCTACATAAACGGTCCTGCCGTATGGCTGGATAGCAAGGATGCTGAAAAATGGAACGGTGAACACATTTGGACTGATATAATCAACAAAGAACAGGAAGCAGCGAAACAATGCTATTTTACCACAGCCTTTGGCAGACGTATCAGCCTTTACGATGATTTATATACCGTTCCCGAAAACCCCAAAGAGGCATACGATGCGGACTGGGGCATCTATTGGGACGAACCCAATATTTATGATTTTCTGGAACTGTTCGGGCAGTTGAAACCGGTGGAGACACACGGTGCATAAGTGTCAGAATTTTCAGTAATAAGATAAGAAAAAGTGGATAACAAACAAGAGAATGTACAGACGGCAGCCCTGGCTTTGGCAGCGGATGAAAGAAACGATTTTATCGCCTACACCCGCACCTGTATTGACGCAATGCGGGACAAAGGCAGGTATGACGCCGCCCATAAGCTGAGTATTTATCTGAAGAAGTTCGTCACCTACTTAGGCAAGAACGAGATACCCTTCAAGGATTTCGACTCCCTGCTGATACGGAACTACCACACCTGGCTGAAGAACCAGGAATTGGGACAGAACACCATCTCGCTCTATATCCGTAACCTGAAACGGGTATATCAGTTGGCAGTGGCGAACGGACTGACCGATGAATGCTATCCCTTTCAAGGCGTGGATGTAAGCTACCGGGTCAAGAAAAACAGGAACCGGCTGACACCCCAGGAGGTCATGCAGCTCCGCTATATGGATGTGAGCAGCCTGCGTCCTTCCGCCCTGTTCGCCCGCGACATCTTCCTGTTCGCCATCTTCACCAAGGGCATGACCGGCAGGGACATTTTCTATCTGACGAAAGACAACCTGAAAGACGGCAGACTCACCTATATATCCAAAGCTACGGGCAAGGAGGAATCTGTCAACTGGTATCCTTTCCTAAAGACAATAGTAGATAAATATGCCCAGCCCGGCACACCCTACCTGTTCCCGCTTATCACGGCGGAAGACCCGCAGGAGCAGTGGCGGCAGCACGACGCAGCCATCCACAACATCAACTGGAACCTGAAAAAGATAGGCAGGATGCTCGGACTTCCCTTCCCGTTGAATCTGACAGTCGCCCGGCATACCTGGGAAGGACTGATACAAGAAGTAAAGATTAGCGATTTGATATGATTTCTTAAAGGAGTTAGAGAAGTTAAAGAAGTTATCACTCCGCTACGCTTCGTTAGAAGTTAAAGCCAATAGTTT
>UQVZ01000079.1 GCA_900544675.1 uncultured Bacteroides sp. | reverse complement strand
AAAAAACATCAACTGATTCTTCATTCTTAATTCTTCATTCTTCATTTTCTCTGTGTCTCTGTGTTTGTTTTTATTTTAAATGCAAATAAATTAGTTTCAATTATAAACACTATATTTGTGGTATTGCAGAGCGAGTTTGAATGTATAGTGACTTTTCCTGCTCTGTTGTTTATAGTTGTAATTTTTTTTGTAGAGTAATGTATGGAATATAAGTTTAAATAGAATGGAACAAGGAGAAATAATATTATACCAGCCGGATGAAACAACTAGGTTAGAGGTCCGTATGGAAAATGAAACAGTTTGGTTGAATCGCCAACAATTATCAGAGTTATTTGGTCGTGATATAAAAACAATCGGTAAACATATTAATAATGCCTTAAAAGAAGAGTTGAAAGACATGGCAACTGTCGCAAAATTTGCGACAGTTCAGAAAGAGGGTGATAGATATGTTACTCGACAAGTTGAATATTATAACCTAGATTTCCTTGACAAGCATAACGACCAGTATCCGCCAATTAATGTCAGAGCCTACAGGAACAGCCATGACCGTTTCCTGATAGTTGATGATAAAGAGGTGTACCATATCGGTGCTTCGCTAAAAGACCTGGGCAAGAAAATGTTCGCGTTCTCAAAGCTGGAAATAGAACCTGGTTTACTAACTGATAAATTATGAATAGTTGACGAGTTGACAAGGTTTTATTTTTAGGTAACCAGGAGCCAGGTACTGAATACATCAAGCAGAAGTATTGGCTTTAACTTCTAACGAAGCGGAGTGATAACTTCTTTAACTTCTGGTTACAAAACCTTGTCAACTCGTCAACTGATACCTTGTCAACTTAGCCCGCTTTGCGGGCGTAACTTACTTATATTCCTGCCAGCTCTTAATCTTGATGTCTTCCTGCTTCATTTGGCAGAAGGCTTCGATGAAGGCTTTTGCCAGGCGTGCGTTGGTAATCAGCGGGATATTATGGTCAATGGCACCACGGCGGATGCGGTATCCGTTGGTCAACTCACGCTTGGTGTGGTTCTTCGGAATATTGACAATCAGGTCGAACTTATGACCTGCTATCATCTTCATCACATTGTTTTCGGCATGCGGACGTTCGTCGGGCCAGAATACCGGTGTCGTGGAGATGCCGTGCGAATTGAGGAAAGTGGCGGTACCTGCGGTAGCATAGATGTGGTAACCCTTCTTGTGCAAGGCCTGGCTGGCATCCAGCAGGTCGACTTTCGATTTCGTGGCACCCGAAGACAACAGGATGGATTTTTCGGGAATCTTGTAGCCCGTGGCTATCATGGCGTTCAGCAAGGCCTCGTTGAAATCATCGCCCAAGCAACCTACCTCGCCGGTGGAAGACATATCTACGCCCAATACCGGGTCGGCGTTCTGCAAGCGGGCGAAAGAGAATTGCGAAGCTTTTACACCTATCCAGTCGATGTCGAACGCCGACTTGTCGGGACGGGCGTAAGGAGCGTCGAGCATGATGCGGGTAGCCGTTTCGATGAGGTTGCGTTTCAACACTTTCGACGCGAACGGGAAGCTGCGCGAAGCACGCAGGTTGCATTCGATAACTTTCACTTCGTTCTTGCGTGCCAGGAACTGGATGTTGAACGGTCCCGAGATATTCAGTTCTTGCGCGATGCGGCGGCTGATTTTCTTGATTTGGCGTGCCGTAGAGAAATAGATATGCTGGGCAGGGAACACCAGTGTAGCGTCGCCCGAGTGTACACCCGCGTATTCGATGTGTTCGGAAATGGCATATTCCACCACTTCCCCGTGTTGTGCCACGGCGTCGAATTCGATTTCCTTGGTTTCCTGCATGAACTGGGATACCACTACGGGGTATTCTTTCGATACCTCGCTTGCCATCTGCAGGTAGCGTTTCAGCTCTTCTTCATCGTAGCAGACATTCATGGCGGCACCGCTCAGCACGTAGGACGGGCGTACCAGTACCGGATAGCCTACTTTTTCCACAAACTTCTCGACATCTTCCAGGCTGGTCAGCTCCTGCCATGCGGGCTGGTCGATGCCCAGTTGGTCGAGCATGGCCGAGAACTTGTTGCGGTTCTCTGCACGGTCGATGGAGATAGGCGAAGTGCCCAGGATGGGTACCGACTGGCGGTAGAGCTTCATGGCCAGGTTGTTGGGGATTTGTCCGCCCACCGACACGATGACACCGCGAGGTTGTTCCAGGTCGATGACATCCAGTACGCGCTCGAACGACAATTCGTCGAAGTAGAGGCGGTCGCACATGTCATAGTCGGTCGATACCGTTTCGGGGTTGTAGTTAATCATGATGGACTTATAGCCCAGCTTGCGTGCGGTCTGGATGGCATTTACCGAGCACCAGTCGAATTCCACGGAAGAACCGATGCGGTATGCGCCCGAGCCGAGCACGATGACCGATTTCTCGTTCTTATAATAATTCACGTCGTATCCTTCGGCACCATACGTCATGTAGAGGTAATTGGTGAGTTCGGGATGTTCCGAGGCTACGGTGTTGATGCGTTTTACCGCCGGGAGGATGCCCAGCCGTTTGCGCAGGTCGCGCACCATGAGGTTTTCCTTTTCCATCGTGCCGCCTTGCGGTTTCAGTACGAAACGGGCTATCTGGAAGTCGGAGAATCCCAGGCGTTTGGCTTCGCGGAGCACGTCGGCAGGAAGGTCTTCGAGGGCGTTGTAGGTTTGCAGCTTATGCTTGTAGTCGACGATGTTTTTCAGCCTTTCGATGAACCACGGGTCTATCTTGGTCAGGTCGTAGATGCGCTCGATGGTATATCCTTCTTCCAATGCTTGTGCGATGGCGAAGATACGGAGGTCGGTAGGATTGGCAAGTTCATCATCGAGGTTCTCGAATTTCGTATGGTCGTTGCCCACGAAACCGTGCATGCCTTGGCCTACCATGCGCAGCCCTTTCTGGATGATTTCTTCGAACGAACGCCCGATGGACATGATTTCGCCTACCGATTTCATGCTCGAGCCGATGCGGCGTGACACGCCTACGAACTTGGTCAGGTCCCAGCGCGGAATCTTGCAGATGAGGTAATCCAGCGAAGGAGCCACGTATGCCGAGTTGGGGGTGCCCATCTCGCCGATTTCGTCCAGGTTATATCCCAAGGCAATCTTGGCGGCTACGAAAGCGAGCGGATAACCCGTAGCCTTCGATGCCAATGCCGAAGAACGGCTGAGGCGCGCGTTCACTTCGATGATACGGTAATCGTTGGTCTCGGCATGGAAGGCGAACTGGATGTTACATTCGCCTACAATGCCCAGGTGGCGCACACATTGTTTCGACAATTCCTGCAACATGGTGACCTGTTCCTCGCTCAACGAGCAGGTAGGGGCTACCACGATGGATTCGCCCGTATGGATGCCCAGCGGGTCGAAGTTCTCCATGCTGGCTACGGTAAAGCAATGGTCGTTGGCGTCGCGGATGACTTCGAACTCGATTTCTTTCCAGCCTTTCAGCGATTCTTCCACCAGGATTTGCGGCGAGAAGGTGAATGCGCTTTCAGCCAGTTCGATAAAGGCTTCCTCGTTGGGGCAAATGCCGCTTCCCAGTCCTCCTAAGGCGTATGCCGAACGAATCATCACCGGATAGCCGATGCGCCGTGCCGCCTCTACAGCATCGCGGGTGTTTTCCACCGCCTGGCTTATCGGGGTCTTCAGGGCGATTTCGTCGAGTTTCTTGACAAACAGGTCACGGTCTTCGGTGTACATGATGGCTTCTACCGAGGTGCCCAGTACTTCCACGCCGTATTCCTTCAAGGTCCCGTTGCGGTACAGTTCCGTGCCGCAGTTCAGGGCGGTCTGTCCTCCGAAAGCCAGCAAGATGCCGTCGGGGCGTTCTTTCTTGATGATTTCGGCTACGAAATAAGGGGTGACGGGCAGGAAATATACTTGGTCGGCGATGCCTTCCGAAGTCTGGATGGTAGCGATGTTGGGGTTAATCAGTACCGAGCGTATGCCTTCTTCGCGCAAGGCTTTGAGTGCTTGTGAACCTGAATAGTCAAACTCTCCGGCTTGTCCGATCTTGAGCGCTCCCGACCCAAGAACCAGGACTTTCTTTAATTCCTTTCTCATGGTTTTATCTAGATTTATGTTAATTTCAGGTAACGGATAAACATCTGTGGGCTTTGTCTCGTTTAAAGAGAAAAAGACTCTTTATTGCAAAGGAACAATTTATTTTTGAAGAAAACAAAGGTTTTGATTATCTTTGTCCCAAGAAATTTAATTAAGGAACAACAATATGGGAAAAGAAAAGATTATTTTAACCGGTGACCGCCCCACCGGGAAACTGCATATCGGCCACTATGTAGGCTCTTTGCGCCGACGCGTGGAGCTTCAGAACTCGGGGCTTTACGACAAGATTTTCGTGTTCGAAGCCGACGGACAGGCTCTGACCGACAACATAGACAATCCCGAAAAGATACGCCAGAACGTGATTGAGGTGGCGCTCGACTATCTTTCGGTGGGACTGGACCCGGCTAAGTCGACCATCTTCATCCAGTCACAGATACCGGAACTGTGCGAGCTTACCTTTTATTACATGGACCTGGTCACGGTATCGCGCCTGCAACGCAACCCTACGGTGAAGACCGAAATCCAGATGCGTAACTTCGAGACCAGCATTCCCGTGGGCTTTTTCGTCTATCCGATCAGCCAGGCGGCCGATATCACGGCGTTCAAGGCGACCACCGTGCCCGTAGGCGAAGACCAGGAACCGATGCTGGAACAAGCACGCGAAATCGTGCGCCGCTTCAACTATATCTACGGCGAAACCTTGGTGGAACCCGAAATCCTGCTGCCTGACAATGCCGCCTGCCTGCGCTTGCCCGGAACGGACGGCAAGGCGAAGATGAGCAAGTCGTTGGGCAACTGCATTTACTTGTCCGACTCTGCCGACGAGGTGGAAAAGAAGATACGGAGCATGTACACCGACCCGACGCATATCAAGGTGAGCGACCCCGGCAAGCTGGAAGGCAATACGGTATTCACCTACCTGGATGCTTTCTGCCGCCCCGAACACTTCGGACGCTATTTGCCCGATTACGCCAATCTGGACGAGCTGAAGGCGCATTATACGCGCGGCGGTCTGGGCGATGTGAAGGTGAAGAAATTCCTTGCCGCCATCATGCAGGAAGAGTTAGGTCCCATCCGCGAGCGCCGTAAAGCGTTCGAGAAAGACATCCCCGCCATTTATGACATGTTGAAGAAAGGATGCGAGGTGGCACGCGAAGCCGCAGCCCAGACCCTCGACGAGGTGCGTCGCGCGATGAAAATCAATTATTTCGAAGATGAAGCATTGATAGCCGAACAGGCGAAACGCTTCGGTGAAGAATAAAATAGAAAAAAAACTCCGCCGATGTGGAAAAAAGTTGAAAATGAGGCGTAAAGAACAACGGCGTGGTTTGAGTAGAGACGCGATTTTATCGCGTCTCTACGTGTATATACAGGTATGTATAACGGTTTACGGCAGGTCAAAATGGATGCTTGGATGCCCTTTTTACATACTTGAGTTAATTTTTTACGAAAAAAAGTGCGCCAAAATTTGCAGATTCAAAAATAAGCTGTACCTTTGCAAGCGCAAATGAGAACGAGACCTTCGGGCGTTTAGCTCAGCTGGTTCAGAGCATCTGCCTTACAAGCAGAGGGTC
>UQVZ01000078.1 GCA_900544675.1 uncultured Bacteroides sp. | reverse complement strand
ATTCTCTTCGATAAGATCAATCTCTTGTTTATCGTAAGTACGCCAAAAATAGAACTCCTTATGCAGCCCTTCGTTGAAATTCGCCTTACGACGCTCTCCGATGATATAGTTCTCCCACAATGCACCAACATCCTGCCGAATAGCCAATGGTGAAAAAGCACCTATAATAGCATTTCGAATGCCATTATCATAGAAATACCACTTCCCAGCTTTCGTCACCTCCTTGCGAAGATTGCGCGAGTAAGCCCCAAGACGATATATAACGAATACTTTCTCCAAGAGGTCAAGATATTTTTCAACTGTTGTTTTGCTCATGCTGAGCTGTTTACCTAACTCATCGTAAGAAACTTCACTGCCCAACTGAAAAGCTATCAATCGAAGCAGATCGCGCATCTTGCTCGAATTTTTTAAGCCGTCAATTGCTAAGATATCTTTAAGCAGGTATGCACCTACAATATCGCGTAAATAGTCTGTTTTACGTTCATAGTTCTCCATCATTACTACTTCAGGATATGAACCGTAAATTAAACGGGCTTCAAGATTCTGACGAGTTTCAAAAGGGGTTTCTATTTGTGCTATTTCCCGTTGCGAAAAAGGAGTAAGTAAAAATTGCGTACTGCGACCTACCAACGGTTCACCAGTCTTATTCAGTAAATCGAATGATGAAGAACCACTTGCCAAGACGCTTATTCCCGGTATTTCATCAACTATCAACTTCAGAATACTACCGATTTGTGGTATGTTCTGTGCCTCATCAATAGCCAGCAAATCAATACCATCCAATAAATGCCGATAATTGGCTATTGAGCGATTCTCCAATAGTGCTAATGTGTCGTAGTCTTCGCCGTTGAGCATCATCGTCCTACCTGAATAGTTGTCCACAATTTTACGCATCATTACCGTTTTACCAACACGGCGGGCACCAAAAATTAATACTGCTTTATTGGGCGCGATTCGTGCAGTAATCTTCTCTTGAAGTATTCTATTTACTGTTTCCATACCTTTATGAATTATAGTGCAAAGATAATCATAATTTTTTAATTGGCGAATTTTACACAAAAAACAAACTGCAAAGTGGCGATTTTTATAGATCAATCTTAAAGTAGTTGTTTCATCGTTCGTAGTAATTATAAATGCTAATAGCACTAATTGTTCTATTATTTCCCAGACATAATGTTTTGCAGTTTATCTTTATCGGATTGAAAGGTTTCATATAGAACTAATTAGTATGTAATCAAATATAAACTAAAAAGACAGGAATACATGCATCCTGTCTTTTTATTTATAATGGATATTTTTTATCTTCTCATGCGCTCCATTTCTTCGTCGCGGAGCATTCTCTCGTTCAGTTTCTCCTGCATTCTGTTAAGGAAATAGGTGCGGCTTTCGTTCTTCCGGCGTTTGATGTCTATATAGAAGCGGTAGCAGTCCTTTGATTCAACCCCGAAAATCTTGTAGAGAAGCGGGGCCAGCTGTTTGAGCGGCATGTTGCCGTTGTTGATGCAGCCCATCTCGTTGATGCCGTAGATAAGTTCCACGAGGTCGATGGCGTTGCCCGTCCATTGCAGGGGTGAGGCGGGATTTTCGGTTGTGTTGTCGGAGGATGTACGGATGGGGATTAGTGGTGGCACTTGGGGAGCGGCAAGGAACTTCTGCATCTTCCTCACGAAAGAGAGTGCCTTGCTGATGTAGGCTGCAACCTCCCTCTTTTCTTCGGGAAGATTGCGCACGGGATGGTGCTGCAACTCGATTTCAATGTAAGCCAGCGCAATGATGGTGCGGTTGGTGTCCACATTGCCGCTGCATAGTTCGATCACTTGCGTGGCGAAAGCCGTGTATGCCGTTTCCATATTGCAGTCCCCGGCTTCGTTTATACGGCGGAAGAACTCGGTTTCCGCCAATAAGAAATAATTCATGTCCTGTCAATTTTGAAATTTTACACTCTGTTTTTCGGTATGCGCACATGAATATGATTGGCAAAAAGCGTGTACATAAAAGAAAAAATCCGGCACGCTCTCTGCAAGGTGCTGGATTTCAGTGTGATAATTTCTCAATTTATTTATCCGACAGGAATTGTATTCAGCTTAAAGTGTTCATTTACTGAACATTCGTCCACTTTCCGGACATCAAACGCACGCTTTATAGATATGGCGGACCACTCCGTTGCGGTACACCTTCTGTGAGGTCAGCGTCCATTGTCCCTGTGGCAAGGCGGACTGGAAGAAACGCTTTCCCGTTCCGGCAATGAAAGGAATCGTGTAAAGTATGATTTCATCCACCACACGCATACGCAGCAGCCCGTTGATGTAGTCCGCCTTTTCAGGAGTGACTTCTGCCAGATAGCAGATGTCTGTTGTGGATTTCCGCCATTCGTCAAGCATAGATATGGAATAATCCGGTGTGATATGATAAAGGGCGTTTTCCCTTATCTTATTGATGCCGCAATCTTCAAGGCGCAGTTCCTTATACGCTTTGCAACATAACTCGGAGCTTTGACAACCGTCCATCGTGAGGACGGCAAGAATCTGTACTTTACCCATTATCGTTTCCTTTCGTTGGGCAAGGACAAAAAAGTAGCGTGCAAATCACACTACTTTCGAGCGACGGCTCTGGTAAAGCCTTTTACGGAGAGTACGTGAATGCACGCTATGCGTAGGCATAGCATAAGCATCACGCAATCGTCTCCGTAGTGTCAATTTACCAGATTTTCGCTCGAAACGCCTTGCGGTCTTATGTTATATATAGGCGGCAAAAGGCTCTGCCAGTCGCCGTTACCTTCTAATATGTCATGCAAAGATAGCCATTTTCAGCGAATTGCGGGCTATGGTTGCTCAAATTTATACTTCAATCCATATTCTTCCAGTTTATTATAGAGTGTTGTCCTGCCTATTCCAAGCAATTCGGCAGCGACCTTCCGGTTCCCGTCAGCCTGCTTCAAAGCACGCAGAATCCGCTCTTTATCTTCCTCATCGTTGCGTAGGGAGAAGCCGGTAATAGAGGTTGTTTCGGTTATCCCAAGTTCCAGATGCTCTTTCGTGACAAGTCCCGTCTGTGCCTGCAACACCGCGCCCATGATTTTCTGCCGAAGCTCGCGCACGTTGCCCGGCCATGAATGGGTCAGCAACGCTTTCCGTGCTTCGGAGCTGAATCCGCTAACCTTGCACTCCAATTCATTATTGGCAATCTCGCGGAAAAACTCTGCCAGCGGCATGATGTCTTCCTGACAATCACGCAGCGGCGGAACGGTTATATCGAAGTCGTGCAGACGGTACAGCAAGTCCTGCCGGAAACGCTTTTCATTGACCGCCTTTTCCAGATTCTCGTTGGTGGCAGCGATAATACGGACATTGAAACTTCTATCCGTCCTGTCACCAACGGGGCGGTATCGCCGCTCCTGTATGGCACGCAGAAGCATCTGTTGGGTTTCCGGTGCGAGGTTGCCCACTTCGTCCAAAAACAGCGTGCCGCCTTCGGCTTCATGGAAATATCCTTTCTTGGCACTGTCCGCACCGGTGAATGCGCCTTTGACGTGTCCGAAAAATGCCGATGGAGCAAGCTCTTTGTTTAACGATCCGCAGTCCACAGCCACGAACGGCTTGCCGGAACGTTTGCTTTTATCATGCAGATGGTGGGCGATATGCTCCTTGCCCGTGCCGTTCTCTCCGAATATCAGTACGCTCATGTCGGTTGGTGCTACCAGCCTTATCCGGTGCATGATTTTCCGGAAGGCGGAACCGTCACGGGCAAACACGGGCATACGGCTCCGCCCGATATTCCGCTCTTTCAGTATGGTACGGAGAAGAGGCACGAGTTTGTCCTCCACGAGTTGTTTGGGTATGTAGTCCAGCGAGCCGAGTTTCATACTTTCAACCGCCGTATGCACTTCGGCATAGTCGGTCATGATGATGAACGGCTGCGTCATACCCTCTTTGCGCATCCAACGCAACAGGTCGATACCATTGCCGTCAGGTAGGCGCAGGTCTGAAACCACGATGTCCCCGTCAGCGGCTTGTTGCAGAAGTTTCCTCGCTGTCGAGAGGTGGAAAGCCTGCACGGTACGGAATCCCTCACGTGCCAGCAGGTTACAGACAAACTCGCAATACACGATGTTGTCCTCCACCACGATGATTTTTATCTTATCCATTGTTGTATTTCTTCCTTTCTTCTTTTGCCAGCCGGATTATCTCCGAACCCTTATCCAGCACAGCTCTTACGGCATTGCCTATTGCTTTGTCGTCAGGTGTGCCATTGTGATGAATCAGTTTATAAAGTTCCCTCAACGGTCTGTCGGCACGGAGTATCTCCCAAGAGCTGCGCAGGTGGTGTGTTAGGGCGTCCAGTTCCGGAAGGTCTTTCCGTTGTTCCGCATACCTGAGCGACTGCATTTCCTTTTCTGTTTCCGTTATCAATTTCTCCAGCATGACGGCTTCATTGCCGTAGGATAGCAGGGAGGTGAAACCCGGCTTTTCATTTTGTGCCGCATTCATGGCGCATTTATTTGAAATCTCCATCAGTTCAGATATGGAGAACGGCTTGAACAGGCATTCTGTGAATCCATGTTCTATAAGTTCCTCTTTGCCGCAACTGCCCGAAGCGGTTGTCACGATTACCGGGATATCCCTTGAATTGCCAACGTTGGAAGTGCGCAACAGTTCCAGCAACTCGAAACCGTTTATATCCGGCATATTCAGATCCGTCAGAAGAAGGCTGTATTCCTTTTTTCGTATCAGTTCCATCAGCTCCGCAGCATTGGTGCAGGTATCGCAGTGTATCCCTTCCTGTGCATACATTTCTTTCAGCATCAGGAGCAGCACTTCGTCATTGTCGATGGCAACCACATCGTGGAATGTATGGTTATGATGAACCTGTGTTTGATTTATCCGTTCCGGTAGTTCCTCGGCTGTCTGCATGGGGATTTCCACCGTGAAACGGCTACCTTTGCCTTTATCGCTCTCCAGACGGATTGTGCCGCCGAGCATTGTCACAATACGCTGAACAATGGAAAGACCTAATCCGAAGCCATCCTTTGCGGCAGCGTTTGACAGACGTTCAAACGCCCCGAATACCCGTTGCTGTTCCTCTTCGGTCATACCTGTACCCGTATCTTCGACGATAAGTTTCAGCAGACCGTTATCATAATCTGCCCGCAAAGAAACACTGCCGTTCTCCGTGAACTTGATAGCGTTGGACAGCAGGTTGTTCCCGATTTGCAAGATGCGTTCCTTATCTGTACATACAAAGGCATCCTTGTGGCAATGTATTGTCAGAGTCAGTCCTTTGTTTATGGCGATTGGCATAAACTCCGTTTCGAGCGTATGTGTGATTGCGGAAATCCTACATGCGGAGAAATTAGGCTGTTCCTTGCCGTTGTCCAGCCGGAAAAAATTCAGCAGGGTGTTCAGCATTTCACGCATGCGGTCAGAAGATTCCTGAATGTTTCGGATATACGTCCCGGTTTTATCCGTATTGCAGTCTTTCCGCATCAGTCCGGCATAACCCGTTATTGCCGTCAGTGGTGTACGTAATTCATGGGTAATGGTATGAACGGCTTTCTTGCGAGAGGCTATCAGTGCCTCGTTTCGCTTTGCCATTTGTTGCAGTCGCTCAATTAAATCTGCGGTTTCCTGTTTATATCGCTTGATGCGGTTGGCATTTCGGTGTATGATGATATATGATATGACCAGTAGCAGTATAACGAACCCTGTCAAGCCCCCAATCTGAATGAACGACCGTTCCCGCATGGCTGTTATCTCGGCTTCCCGCTTTTGTAGGTCAGTTTGTACTTTCCCGTCTATTTGAACAACCAGTCCTTGCAGTTGCCTGTTAAGTTCCGCATTTCGTGCGGCAAGGCTATCGGCATGAACCGATAAGCGACGGCTTTGCGCCTGTTGTTCGGTTCTCATATTCCGGTTAAAGGAACGGTGCATCGTGGTAGTCACAGTTGGTTTCGCTTCTTCCTTTTTGCCGAAGATGCCCAAGAATCCTTTTCGTTTAGGTTTCTTGGGTTGTTCTTGCACACTTTTCTGCGCGATTACGGGTACTTGACGGGGTATCTTATCGTTGATGGCTTGTTGCTGTTCAAGTATCTGCACGATTTGGCACATCTGCCGTTCCTTATCTTCGAGAAGATGGCGTACGCTGTCTATACGCTCTGCCGGATAGGTAGCTTTGAAACGGCAGAGCATACTGTCCATTGCCATACGCTGTGCATGGTAATGTTCGATATCTTTATCGTTCCATT
>UQVZ01000077.1 GCA_900544675.1 uncultured Bacteroides sp. | reverse complement strand
AAAAGTTGACATATCTTTCAAATATTCCTTCCGAACACATAGACTGATGTTTTTTTGAGTAATATGCAAAGAAACAAAATTCCGGGGAAAAAGCAAAGTGCAACCGTTCTTCATTTTCCTATAAAGCGCCATTCATGCCCAAAAACACACAAAACATGCATAAACGCAAAAGCAACTATCTACTTAATCATTTATAAAGCAACTTATACTTCCCTATTAACCAGTAAATTAACAATCACATATCCTCCTTATAGTCTACCGAAAGCCTACTGAGAAAAAGAAAGCGGCAAAATCCCAATTACTTTTGCAGACACGAACGTATGTAACTTGCCTTAAGCAATTACAGTCTTCATGAATATATACTTCACCGGCTGATGCTATATATATTCATCCCCCAAGATATACGTATGAAAGAATCCGAACATATATTATAGTCAATACCGGGGAATGATACAATGCCCCCTTACCTTAAAAACTTATGTATTTATGAAACCTACATTCTTTTACCTAGCCATCGCAGCCCTGCTGCCCACCTTGCCCGATACAACGCAGGCAACATCCCTGAGGCACGTATCCGTACCCCAAGATACCTTGGCAACAGAAACGCCCAAGAAAACAAAGGGAAGCGAACGAAACGTGATGCTGAACGCATCGGACGCCAACAAACCGCGTGAAATCCAAATAGGCTTGCCCAGTGAAGACGTCAACGTCTACGAAAACGGATTGCCTGCCGTCTATTCGTCGGCGGTACACAAGCTGGCAGCACACTGGAGAAGTGACGCCAGCCTGGGCGAAGTGGGACTGCTCACTCCTTCGGAATCTGCCATCATGACCGGAAACATCGCCTATTCGGTCAACTCATTCAGCAAACTGGGACAAAAAGAGTTCAAAGGTGTGCTGAACTACCGTGCCAACCACTTCGGAATGCAACAATTCGACATGAATGTATCGGGAGGCATCGGAAACCAGTGGCTATATACCGCCAGCGTATACCAGAACTTCGACCCGGGAAGCTTCGACCTGAAAATCGATGATTTCTCCGACCGCACCCAACTTTATCATGCCGGACTGACCCGCCTATTCAATAACAACCGGGGTAAAATCACCTTATTATATAAATATGCCAATAGCCGTAATCCGGGCAACTTCTTCAATCAGGCACCGTTTATCTATGTAGGCGACGGGTCGGTAAAAGAGCTTCCCGGTTTCCCGTTAGGAACTGCTTCATACGGACCGAAAAACGGCGATATCGAATACATGGATGTCATGGACGGAAAAATGAAGAAAGGCAACCTGCGCGACATGACCCACAACCGTTCGCACGAAGTGGCGTTGTTGACCGATTATACCTTCGAAAATAACCTGAAATGGACATTGAACCTGAAATACATGAATGCGCCGGAAGCGAATTACGTAGATTTCGGAGGCAGCACCATCTCGGAAATCACTGCAGCCGACGGCTATCTCGACGGCAACGGAAATCCTTACGAAGGATTAGTGGAAGGACGGCGCACTTGGTGGCACGTAGGCAAAGTAGAAAACTTCCTGGTGACCTCGGAACTTCAGAAACAATTCGGCAATCACGGCCTGCGCCTTGGACTGAATGAATGGTATTATCACCTGGACTATCATTCTTCCTCTCTCCAGTGGATGGGCTCGGTACAGGAATATCCCGAAATACTGACCGGACCGGACGGTGAAAAATTCCGCGGATTCAACGAGCTCAGCCCAGAATATACGGTAGGATATGAAAACAAGCTTGCCCTCTACCTGACCGACAATTGGCAAATCACCCCGAATCTGAACTTGTATTATGGCGGCCGTCTGGAATATTACCGGATGTCTGCCGACCAAATCCCTTATACACGCTATGCAGGCTTCCACATCGGCGACGTACATACCTATACGAATGCCGACGGAACCACATACACCGAGACCATCAATCCGCACAAAGTAGTAAAGGACAAACTGAACTATGCCGCTACTGCCCGAATCACTTATAACCTTACGCGGACTTTCGGACTGACCGCAGACGGTACCGTCGCCACCCGCTTTCCGCGTATCAATGAATATGCCGGAACCGGACCGACCGAAGAACAATATAACCGAGTAACCATTCCCCTGGTACGTGGCGGACTTTTCTACAAGAACGACTGGATTGACTTGACTTCGATGGTGACTTATATCGCCAAGTCGAACAACATCGACCAGCAGAACATCACCAAACCGGGTACTACCGAATCGAAAACTACGCTGCTGATTTACGATATCCAGACGTTGGGATGGACTACTTCGGCAGAAATCGACCCATTCAAAGGCTTCCACCTGCACGCCTTGTTCACTTACCAGAAACCGGTGTACAACAATTACGAAGCAACCGTGACCTTCAACGACGGCACTACCCAGACATTGAATGCCAATGGAAACATCGTCAAGGAAATTCCGCAAATATTAGTCGAACTCGACCCCAGTTATAATATCACCGATGATTTGCGTATCTGGTTAAGTTTCCGTTACTTTGGGAAAACATACGCCAACCTGACTGACGCGCTTTATTTCAACGGCAGATGGGAAACCTTCGGTGGGGTAAACTGGAATGTAAACAAGCATCTGGCACTGGGCGTAAGCGTCATCAACTTCCTCAACCAGAAAGGAGCCAGCGGAACCATCAGCGGCTCGGAACTGATTTCGAAAGAAGACGCGGCACAGTTCAATAATACCTACATGAGCGGTTCGTATCTCCGTCCGTTCACCGTAGAATTCAGCGCAAGCATCAAGTTTTAATGGAACAACATGTCAAACTAATAACATATAGAACCATGAGAAATGTATTCGTAGCCACCGCATTGGCATGCATGAGCATCGCACAAGCCTATGCAACGGAACAGCAAATCATCCGTATCTCTACCGACCAGACCGACCTGGTGCTGCAAGTAGGCGAAAACGGACGTCTGTACCAATCTTATTTCGGAGAAAAACTGCTGCATGAAAGCGATTTGAAAAACCTTCCGTGGGACATACATGCCGGATCGGACGGCAGTGTGACCCGTAGAGGATGGGAAGTATATAGCGGTTCGGGCAATGAGGATTACTTTGAACCTGCCATTGCCATTACACATAGCGACGGCAATCCATCGACGTATCTGTATTATGTATCTTCATCAACCCAGCCAATAGAGGGAGGTACGCAAACCACCATCAACCTGCGCGACGATAAATATCCGGTAGACGTTACCCTGCATTATGTGGCATACGCCAAAGAAAACGTCATCAAGACCTGGAGCGAAATCAAACATCAGGAAAAGAAACCGGTCACTTTGTGGAGATATGCCTCTACCATGCTTTACTTCAACCGTTCCAGTTATTACCTGACAGAGTTCAGCAGCGACTGGGCAAAAGAAATGCAGATGAGCACCCAACAACTTCAGCCGGGCAAGAAAATCCTGGATACGAAACTGGGCAGCCGTGCAGCCATGCACATGCAGCCTTTCTTCGAAATCGGACTGGACCAGCCGGCTAATGAACACGAAGGAGAAGTATTGATGGGAACAATCGGATGGACCGGAAACTTCCGCTTTACGTTCGAAGTGGACAACGTAGGCAACCTGCGTGTCATTCCTGCCATCAATCCTTATGCGTCCCGGTATGAGCTGAAAGCCAACGAGGTATTCACTACACCCGAATTCATTTTCACCCTGAGCGATAAAGGAACCGGACAAGGCAGCCGTAACTTACAGGCTTGGGCACGCAACTATCAGCTGAAAGACGGAAAAGGCAGCCGGATGACCTTGTTGAACAACTGGGAAAATACGGCTTTCAATTTCAATCAGGAAATCCTTGCCAACCTGATGAAAGAAGCCAAACACCTGGGTGTAGACATGTTCCTGCTGGATGACGGATGGTTCGGCAACAAATATCCCCGCAAGGATGACCATGCCGGACTGGGTGATTGGGAAGTGACACACGACAAACTGCCCGGAGGCATCAAAGCATTGACAGACGCAGCCAAAGAAGCAGGAGTGAAATTCGGCATCTGGATAGAACCGGAAATGGTCAATCCGAAGAGTGAACTTTTCGAAAAACATCCCGACTGGGCTATCCATTACCCTAACCGTGACATGTATTACTATCGCAATCAATTGGTGCTCGACTTGAGCAATCCGGAAGTGCAAGACTATGTTTACGGTGTGGTCGACAACATTCTGAAAGAAAACCCCGAAGTGGCTTATTTCAAATGGGACTGCAACAGCCCGATTACAAACATTTATTCACCTTATCTGAAAGAAAAACAAGGAAGATTATACATCGACCACGTGAGAGGCATCTATAACGTCATGAAACGGATTAAAGAAAATTATCCAAATGTACCGATGATGCTTTGCTCAGGCGGTGGCGCACGCTGCGACTACGAAGCATTGAAATACTTCACCGAATTCTGGTGCAGCGACAATACAGACCCGATAGAACGCCTTTATATCCAATGGGGCTTCTCGCAATTCTTCCCGGCAAAAGCAATGTGTGCTCATGTGACAAGCTGGAATAAAAATACCTCCGTAAAGTTCCGCACCGATGTGGCTTCGATGTGCAAGTTAGGCTTCGACCTCGGTTTGAAAGAATTAAGCCAAGATGAACTGGCATATTGCCAAGAAGCCGTAACCAACTGGAAACGTTTCCAACCGGCTATCATGGAAGGTAACCAATATCGTCTGGTGTCTCCTTACGAAAGCAACCACACAGCAGTAAACTACGTAAGCCAAGACCAAAAGCAGGCAATCTTATTTGCCTACGACATCCATCCTCGTTTCCAGGAAAAACTGATGGCAGTTAAATTGCAAGGATTAAATCCGAATACGATGTACAAGGTAGAAGAAATCAATCTGATGCCTCACACCGAATCGACCTTAAAAGCCAATGGGAAGGTCTTCTCGGGTGACTATCTGATGAAAGTAGGATTGGATGTATTCGGATTTGCACATACGCAAAGCCATGTGATTGCCATTACTGCGCAATAAACCAGAACGGTTCCCTATATAATAAAAGGTATAATCGGACCCCAAAACCGATTATACCTTTTATTATATATACACACGAATGCATCAGTCAGTAATACGCAACTCGTGCAGACAGGCTTGCACTTCCGTACTGCTTCCCATGTGCTTGCCCATATCATCTGAAAGCTTCACGCATTCACGCCATTCTTGATTTACATTCATCTTGCAACGCGACAATTTCATCACAATATTCGAAGGAGTATAGCCCGTATCATTAGTCAAGTTCGTTCCGATACCGAATGAACAACGTATCTTGCCTTGGCAATACTCGAAAATATGAAGTGCCTTTTCAAAATCAAGCGCATTGCTGAAAATAATGGTCTTTGTCGTAGGGTCGATACCCAATTCTTTGTAGCGTGCTATCAGACGGTCGACGAACTCAAATTCATTTCCCGAATCGCACCGTACCCCATCAAACAACTTGGCTTGCTTCCTGCTGAAATTAGAAAGAAAAGCATCCGATGTATAGGTGTCCGACAAAGCGGTTCCCAAATCACCGTCATATACATTTACCCAATTCTCCAAAGCCATGTAGTTGGCATGCTTATAACCAAACTGGGCACCGTGAAACATAAACCATTCATGAGGATGAGTACCCATCGGAAGCATATCATATTTCATGGCAAGATAACAATTGGAGGTACCGGTACAATAACGGGCATGCTCCTTTAAGTAGGCTACCACCGTTTCATGCACTTCAAAAGAAAAACGACGGCGGGTACCAAACTCAGAGAAAGGCATACGATGCTCATTGGATAACTCGACTTTTCCCGATAAACGGTCAATAATCACACGCTGGTCAGGAATACGGTTCAGAAACTGATTCTTGATTTCTGAAATAATAGCCAACAAAGGCACTTCATAAAGCGTTACTTTATACAAAAAGTCCGTAACTTCCATGTGTAAATGATGTTCTTCATCCAAATACACATGAATCTTATCCGGATTGAAGCGGAACGAGGATAGCCATTCCCAATATACTCTCGGCAAAAAACGGCAATGGGCACACATATATTCCAGTTCTTCCTTACGCAAGGCTACCAAAGCCAAATTATGTATTTCGTTCTTTAATGCCTTCAGGAAACCTACGGTATATTCCGTGTCATCGCGATCCTTGAAACTGAATGTTCCCATGGCATAAGGAAACAATTTGATATATGCATACGAAGTTGTAAACTTATATAAATCGGTATCTAAAACTGTTTTTATAACCATAACATCTTAATTTGGCATAAAGGTACAATTTATTTTTTTTCTTGCTTCCTAACATATCTCAGAAAAACACACACGCATATACACAAAAAAAGTCCCCGCCAGTCTTTGTCGACCGGCGGGGACTCCTCTCAAAACGGCGG
>UQVZ01000076.1 GCA_900544675.1 uncultured Bacteroides sp. | reverse complement strand
AATCAATAATGAAAAAAATCTGTGTAATCTGTGGTGAAAAAAAACTATCTTTGCCCTACGGTAACATTTAAAACGATTCAGGCATGGAAAAGGCAAAAGTGAAAGGCATTCCCTACGGCGTGGCACGCTTCGAAGACATACGCAGGGACAATCTATACTACATAGACAAAACGATGTATCTTCCGCTGCTGGAAGAGACAAGCAACTACCTGTTCCTTATCCGCCCCCGCCGCTTCGGAAAGAGTGTATTTGTCAGCATGATGCAGGCATACTACGACATTGACAAGGCAGACCGTTTCGATGACCTGTTCGGCGGACTCTGGATACAACAACACCCTACGCCGCTGAAGAATGCTTTCCAAATCATCTATTTTGACTTTTCGATTATCGGCATCGGATTCACTGAAGAAGACCTGGAAAGGAACTTCAACAAATACTGTTGCCAGGTGCTTGACCTGTTTGCCGAGACCTATGCGCAATTTTATGATGACGGTTTTGAAGAAAAAATCAAAGCAGAAAACAGGGCGCACGCCAAACTGAACTACATCAGCCTGCATGCCCACAAGAAAGGTTACCTGCTCTACCTGATTATCGACGAATACGACAACTTCACCAATGTCATCCTGAGCGACGGAGGCAAGGACCTCTTCCGCAGGCTGACCCATGCCAGCGGATTCTACCGGGAATACTTTAAAATCTTCAAGGCCATGTTCACCCGGGTGTTCCTGATAGGTGTCTCACCCGTAACGCTGGATGACCTGTCGAGCGGGTACAACATCGACTGGAATATCTCGCAAGACCCGCGCTTCAACCACATGTTAGGCTTCTCCGAGTCGGACGTACGCACTATGTTCCACTATTACCAGGACAACGGAAAGCTCCGTGCCGATGCCGACATCGAAGCCATGATGGCAGAAATGAAGCCGTGGTACAACAACTATTGCTTTGCAGAAGAATGTCTGGAAGATGACCGTCTGTATAACTGCGACATGGTTTACTATTACTTGCGCAGCCAAGTTCTGTACGGTCGTCCGCCCAAGGAGATGGTGGACAAGAACATCCGCACCGACTACAAGAAACTAAAGATGCTGGCGGACATCGACCGTGGAAATCAACGGGAGAACCGGATGAGTGTCATCGAGGAGATAGCCGCTACCGGCTCGGTACTGATGACACTGAAGACATCTTTCCCGGCTGAATATGTGACAGATGACGATAACTTCCGCAGCCTGCTTTATTACTATGGGTTGCTTACGATGAACCGCACGGTAGGCAGACGCATCGAGATGGTCATCCCGAACAACTGCGTAAAGGAACAATACTGGAGCTTCATGCGCGATTACTTCAACCGTACTGCCTGTGTAGACATCACTTCCCTGCAAGACGAAATGGACCTGATGGCTTTCGAAGGTGATTGGCAACCGTTCATCACCCGCATCGCCACGGCATACAAGGAAAACTCTTCGGTGCGCGACAGCATTTTAGGCGAACACAACCTGCAAGGTTTCTTCAAGGCATACTTGGCTCTGAACAGCCTCTACCTGGTAGAGCCCGAAATAGAGTTAAACTACGGCTTCAGCGATTTCCTGCTCCTACCCGACAAATCACGCTATCCGGAAATAGCCCACAGCTACATCATGGAGCTGAAATACGTAAAGCCCACTGCCACAGACGCGGAGGTAGAAGCCAAGAGCCAGGAAGCCGACACCCAGCTGGAGAAATACAGCCAGGACAAAGTGGTAAAGCGTCTCTGCGCCAACACCCAACTGCACCTGCTGAAAGTGATATTCCGAGGGGCAAGCATGGAGATTTGCGAGGAAAGCTGATTGTTTTTTCACCACAGATTACACAGATTAATTAAATTAATAGTTAATAACGGGTGAATTTAATCTGCGTAATCAATAATGAAAAAAAATCTGTGTAATCCGTGGTGAAAAAATCCGCGGAAATCTGCGTGAATCTGCGTTTCAAACAAAATCGAACGCAGAGACGCGAAGACACAGAGTTTTGATTCTCAATTCTTCATTTAATAATCGGTGGTAAAAAAGAAACCTCAAGGCGGGCGTTTGCTCATGCCTTGAGGCTCTCTGAGAGATTGTTGCCGACAATTTACTTTTGCCGGATAAATATATTAATAGGTGTTCCCGAAAGTTTCCAGCGCTCACGAATCTGGTTTTCGAGGAAGCGCTTGTAGGGCTCTTTCACGTATTGCGGCAGATTGGCAAAGAATACGAATGAAGGAACACGCGTATTGGGCAACTGGGTGATATACTTAATCTTGATGTATTTCCCCTTATTCGAAGGAGGCGGATAAGCCTCGATGACCGGAAGCAAGGCTTCGTTGAGACGGGCGGTAGGGATACGCGTCGTGCGTGCCTGAAACACTTCCTTGGCTGCCTCCAGCACCTTGAAGATGCGTTGCTTGGTGAGAGCTGAAGCAAAGATGATGGGGAAATCGGTAAAGGGAGCCAAACGGTTGCGGATGGCGTCTTCGAAAAACTTCATGACCTTGACCGACTTGTCTTCGACCAAATCCCATTTGTTGACTACAACCACCAGCCCTTTCTGGTTGCGCTGAATCAAGGAAACGATATTCAGGTCCTGCCCTTCGATGCCACGGGTGGCATCCAGCATCAGGATGCAGACATCGGCATTCTCGATGGCACGGATGGAGCGGATTACCGAATAATATTCCAGGTCTTCGCTTACCTTGTTCTTTTTCCGGATACCTGCCGTATCGACCAGATAGAAATCGAAACCGAACTTGTCGTAACGGGTATAGATGGAATCGCGGGTGGTTCCGGCTATCTCGGTCACGATATTCCGGTCTTCGCCGATAAAGGCATTGATAATAGACGACTTGCCTGCATTAGGACGGCCTACCACGGCAAAGCGGGGAATATCTTCATCTATCAGCTCATCGGCATTTTTCTTGAACTTGCTCATCACCATATCGAGCAGCTCGCCCGTGCCGCTTCCGCTCAATGCGGAAATGCAATACGGGTCGCCCAAACCCAACGAATAAAATTCGGCAGCATCATACTGCAGATTGTTGTTGTCCGTCTTGTTTGCCACGACAATCACCGGCGTTTTCGAACGGCGAAGAATGGCAGCTACATCCATATCCAAATCGGTCACTCCGTTTTTGACATCTACGACAAACAAGATGACATCGGCTTCGTCCATCGCCAAAATGACTTGCTTGCGGATTTCTTCTTCGAAGATGTCATCCGAGTTAACCACCCATCCTCCGGTATCCACCACAGAAAATTCCTTTCCCTGCCATTCCGACTTTCCGTACTGGCGGTCGCGGGTTGTACCGGCCTGTTCATTCACAATAGCCTGACGTGTCTTTGTCAGACGATTAAACAGTGTCGACTTTCCCACATTGGGACGTCCTACAATTGCTACTAAATTTCCCATATACTTCTAAAAACATTTACGGCTGTCACAGCCGAGATTAATCCAACTGATATCCAAAGTTTTTGAGCTCCTTGTCGGAACTGCGCCAATCTTTGTCTACTTTGACAAAGGTTTCCAAATAGATGGACTTCTGGAAGAAGTGTTCCAGTGTCTTGCGGGCTTCGGTAGCCACTTTCTTCAGCGCCCTGCCCTGCCGGCCGATGATAATGCCTTTCTGCGATTCGCGCTCGACATAGATGACTGCCTGGATATGAATGCTCCGGGCTTCTTCCTTGAACTGCTCTACCACGACCTCGACCGAATAAGGAATCTCCTTATCGTAGTACAGCAAGATTTTCTCGCGGATAATCTCTGTCACAAAAAAGCGTGCGGGCTTGTCGGTCCACTGGTCTTTCCCGAAATAGGGAGGAGAATCGGGCAACAATTCCTTGATGCGCTTCATCACGACATCGATATTGAACTTCGCTTTTGCCGAAACCGGAATAATCTCGGCATCGGGCAACATCTCGTGCCATTCTTCCACCAACTTGACCAGGTTCTCCTGATTGGTCAAGTCAATCTTATTGATAAGCAACAAAACGGGGACTTTCAGGCTCTGCACCTTTTCCATGAAATCGGTGTGCTTGTCGGCCGTTTCGACAGTATCCGTCACATAAAGCAATATGTCTGCATCGACCAGTGCCGACTCGGAAAAGTTCAGCATCGATTCCTGCAACTTGTAGTTAGGCTTCAATACGCCCGGAGTGTCGGAAAAAACAATCTGCATATCCTCCGTATTCAGGATGCCCATGATGCGATGACGCGTAGTCTGCGCCTTGAACGTGGCTATGGAAATACGTTCGCCTACCAGCAAATTCATCAATGTAGACTTGCCTACATTGGGATTACCTACGATATTTACAAACCCGGCTTTGTGCATAATCAGTTTTCTTATTTATGATACAAAAAAACGCATCGGGTCGGGATGCGTTTTTTTATCAGGTATTCATTCTTGCTAATTTTAAATCTTATCACCATCATAACCCCACTTCACATACGAAGCACCCCATGTAAATCCGGCTCCAAATGCGGTGAAAATCAGATTGTCGCCTTTCTTCAATTGTTTCTCATAATCCCATAAACAAAGCGGCAATGTACCTGCGCTGGTGTTTCCATAACGCTGGATGTTAATCATCACTTTACTTAAAGGTACTTCCAGACGGGAAGCCACGGCATCAATGATACGCAAATTGGCCTGGTGAGGTACAATCCAGTCGATGTTGTCTTTGGTCAGCCCGTGCTTTTTAGCCATCTGCTCGGTGACGTCAGACATATAAGACACGGCATACTTGAACACGGTTCTTCCTTCCTGATACAGATAATGCATCTTGTTGTCGATAGTAAAATAAGAAGGAGGACATACCGAACCGCCTGCCTTCATGTGAAGGAAAGGCAAACCTTTTCCATCGGTACGCAGAATAGAATCCATGATTCCGTAATCTTCGGTAGTAGCTTCTACCATGCAAGCCGCTGCACCATCGCCGAAGATAGGACAAGTGGCACGGTCAGAGTAATTCACCATAGACGACATTTTATCCGCGCCTACAATGATAATCTTTTTATGACGGCCCGACTGAATCATGCTTGCAGCCGTCTCCATGGCATAAAGAAAGCCACTACAAGCTGCCTGCAAATCAAATGCGTATGCATTTTTCAATCCCAGTTTATCACACAAGATTGAAGCCGTAGAAGGGAAATGATAGTCAGGAGTTGTAGTAGCCACAATCACGCAATCAATCGAATCCGGATCCGAATTGGTCTTTTGCATCAACTGCTTGGCTGCCTTACGTGCCAAATAAGAAGTACCCAAACCTTCTTCATTCAATATACGTCTTTCCTTAACTCCGATACGAGTCATAATCCACTCGTCGTTGGTATCGACCATTCGCGACAACTCTTCGTTTGTCAACACATAGTCGGGTACATAACCACCGACTCCTGTTATTACTGCATTGATCTTTTCCATCATTTCTGTTTTAAGTCTATGTGTTTCTTAAAAAAACAGCCGAAGAGCCGAAAGCTCTCCGGCTTTATTCTTAATTGAACCTCATAAACATTTGTTCAACAAAGCTTTCTCTTCTGATTAAAGAGCAGCCTCTTTTTCGATTGCTAACTTTCCTCTGTAATAACCGCAAGCTCCACATACAGTGTGATAAACATGCCATGCGCCGCAATTCGGGCAAATAGCTAACGTAGGAGCAACTGCCTTATCATGAGTTCTTCTCTTAGCAGTTCTTGTCTTTGATTGTCTTCTTTTAGGATGTGCCATTTTCTTAACGTTTTATTTAATTATTTATCTACTATTTTTTTCAATTCATTCCATCTCGGATCAACAGCACCCGACTCCGGAGCCTGACCATATTCTTCATCGGAAAACTCACTTTCCTCTGTACACAAATGCTGGCTTAAAACATCCATCATCTCCTGATTGCATTCGCCAGGTTCGTGTGTATGCTGCATCGGCAAACTGAGAACGATAAATTCGTATAAGAACCACGATACGTCAATGTATCCTTCTTCTTCGGGAACGGTAACCCACTCTTCTTCATCAGCGAAATCAGAGCCTAACTTGACTTTCAACGTATCTCTCGTATCTACAGGCATGTCCATATCGTCCAAACAGCGGTCGCATGGGACTACTACCGTACCTACGGTATGAAAGTCAAGTATAAAGCCTCCTGTAAACTTCTGTACATCCAGCTGCACATGCAATGCGCCTTTTCGTACTTCGGGAGCCTCTATATCCTTGAAGAATGTGTCATCAAGATCATATTCATACGAACACGAATCTTGTGCCATGTCTCTCAAATTTACCTTATATGTATCAAGCGTTTTCAAAATACAACACTATATAAATCGGGCAGCAAAGATACAAATAATAATTGATATTCCCAACCAAGCAGCTATATTTTTATTTGAAAATCAAAAGATTCAAAGATTTATCCTCGCTGATATATCTACAAAAAAAGTCCCCGCCCAGTCTTTTTTGACCGGCGGGGACCTCGCTTAAAACGGCGGCTACCTACTCTCCCACTGTTACGCA
>UQVZ01000075.1 GCA_900544675.1 uncultured Bacteroides sp. | reverse complement strand
ACAAATATTATCCAATTATTTGGATAGCAACATAGAAGATTATTAATCTTCAAGCTGCAAGATTATTAATCTTCAAGCGATAAGATTATTAATCTTACAGCCAACGCACCTATATGCATCAGACGATGAAACCGATTGCGTGCGCCGGCAATCCTATATCCCCTAAACGAAAAATCTGCCTTATCCCTCTTCATTCTTCATTTTAAATTCGTACATTTGCAAGAAATAATTAACCCTTAAAATCTCGAATCATGAATTTCCCAAGTAATGTAAAGTACACGAACGAACACGAATGGATTCGCCTGGAAGGTGAAGAAGCCTATGTAGGCATTACCGATTATGCACAAGACCAGCTGGGTGACATTGTCTTTGTAGACATCACCACCGAAGGTGAAACGCTTGAAAAAGGCGAAGTGTTCGGCACAATAGAAGTAGTGAAAACCGTTTCCGACCTTTTCCTCCCGATAGGCGGAGAAGTGTTGGAAGTAAATCCCGCTTTGGAAGAACATCCGGAACTGGTGAACCAAGACCCGTACGGCGAAGGATGGCTGGTGAAAATCAAGCCGACCCAACCGAGCGAAATGGATGAGTTACTGGATGCCGAAGCTTATAAACAACTTATCAACGAATAAAAACAAAAACTGAACAAATGAAACCAATCGTAAGCATTATCATGGGAAGCACTTCCGACCTTCCTGTTATGGAAAAGGCGGCCAACTTCCTCAACGACATGCAGGTGCCTTTCGAAATGAACGCGCTCTCCGCACACCGCACCCCTGCCGAAGTGGAAACCTTTGCAAAAGAGGCCGCAGGACGCGGACTGAAAGTCATCATTGCCGGAGCGGGAATGGCGGCAGCCCTGCCGGGTGTCATTGCAGCCAATACCACCCTTCCCGTTATCGGTATTCCCATCAAGGGTTCTGTACTCGACGGCATGGATGCCTTGTACTCCATCATTCAGATGCCTCCCGGCATACCTGTAGCTACCGTAGCTATCAACGGAGCAATGAATGCAGCCATCCTTGCGGTGCAAATTCTCTCACTTGCCGACGAAGAGCTGGCAAAGAAATTCGCGGCTTATAAGGAAGGCTTGAAAAACAAGATTGTGAAAGCCAACCAGGATTTGAAAGAAGTGAAATACGAATACAAGGTAGACTAAAGCCCTTACCCATCCAAGCCTTGTCTACTTGTCAATGAAACCTTGTCAACTAAAAAACAATGGATTATTTCAACTATTCACGCCGCGAGGCAACTGAAGTATACGTGGGCGCCACTCCGATGGGTGGCGCTCATCCTATCCGCATACAAAGCATGACCAATACGCCTACGCTGGATACCGAAGCATGCGTGGAACAAGCCATACGCATCATTGAAGCGGGAGGAGAATATGTGCGACTCACAACCCAAGGTGTGCGCGAGGCGGAGAATCTGAAGAACATCAACATCGGTTTGCGCTCGAAAGGCTACAACACACCACTCATCGCCGACGTACATTTCAATCCGAAAGTGGCAGAGGTAGCGGCACTCTATGCCGAAGGTGTACGCATCAACCCAGGCAATTACGTGGATGCCGCACGCACATTCAAGAAACTGGAATATACCGATGAGGAATATGCAGGCGAAATCCAAAAGATACGTGACCGGCTGGTGCCGTTTCTGAACATCTGCAAAGAAAATCACACTGCCATACGTATCGGTGTCAACCACGGCTCCTTGTCCGACCGCACCATGTCGCGTTACGGTGATACTCCTGCCGGCATGGTGGAATCGTGCATGGAATTCTTGCGCATCTGCGTGGAAGAGAACTTCCGAAACGTGGTCATCTCTATTAAGGCATCCAATACCGTCGTGATGGTCAAAACCGTACGTCTGCTCGTAGAACAGATGGAGAAAGAAGGCATGGCTTTTCCGCTACACTTGGGAGTGACCGAAGCCGGAGACGGCGAGGACGGACGTATCAAGTCGGCACTGGGTATCGGTGCCTTGCTCTGCGACGGGCTGGGAGACACCATCCGCGTATCGCTGAGTGAAGCGCCCGAAGCCGAAATACCCGTAGCACGCAAGCTGGTAGACTACATCCTGCAACGAGCAGGTCATATCTACATACCAGGTGTGGCTGTAGAAAACTTCTCGTACACTGACCCTGCCCGACGCGATACAACACCTGTCGGCAACATCGGAGGCGACCAGGTACCGGTAGTTATCTCGGCACGCTTAGGTCACAATGCTGACATCAACGAGCAATTTAAACCCGACTACATCTATTGCGGACACACCTTGCCCCAAGAGCGGCGCACGGACATCGGCTATATTGTAGATGCTCCCCAATGGGACGGAAGCGAAGGCACGTATCCGGCATTCCAACACAAGCAACTGATTGAAATGCATTATTGCAACGCCAAGCGGAAATTCCTTTTCCTCACCTACATGACGCTGGATGAAGAAGCTATCGCCTGCCTGCGCCTGCATCCTGAAACGGTCATCATCGCTCAAAGCAATCATGCCAATCGTCTAGGCGAGTTCCGAGGAATGGCTCACCAGCTAATGGCAAACGGACTGCGCAACCCGCTGGTATTTTTCCAGTTCTATCAGGAAACCAATATCGAAGATTTCCAAATCAAGGCAGCCGCCGACATGGGTGCCCTGATGATAGACGGATTTTGCGACGGTATCCTTTTATATAATAACGGGGACAGCATTTCCGACACGAAGCTGGACGAAACAGCCTTCGGCATCCTGCAGGCAGGACGCTTACGGACTTCGAAAACGGAATACATTTCCTGCCCGGGATGCGGCCGTACGCTATACGACCTTGAAGCAACCATCGCCCGTATCAAGGCGGCAACATCGCATCTGAAAGGATTAAAGATAGGCATCATGGGATGCATTGTCAACGGACCGGGAGAAATGGCGGACGCAGATTATGGCTATGTAGGTGCCGGACGAGGCAAAGTCAGCCTCTACAAGAAAAAAGTATGCGTCGAGAAGAACATCCCCGAAGAACAGGCAGTAGAAAAATTGCTGAAGCTCATCAATGAGAACGAAAAATGAAAAATTAGGATATTTCATAAACTAGAGATATCCTAAATAAAAATTATCAATCGGGTAGGAGGAAAACGAAATAGTTTTCTTCCTACTTTCGTTTTTCCGACCTCTCACTCCACAATATGTAGCAATTTTTACTGCCATTCCTTTGAGTAACCTATTATCGGATTCCTTCTTATATTCGGATAGAGAGTCCCTTTCGGACATCTTTTACATTGAGTCGTAGCTGCATTTTCGAATTAAAAAAGAAAAGGTCTTCATCGCTGAAGACCTTTCTTTCCGTGATCCGCTTGGGGCTTGTTCCGAGCGAACCTATCTCCCTGATTACAAATCTCTTTAATCCATCTTAAAATCGTACCGTAACGATTTAGTAACGATTTTGGGTGATGCTCTTTGTCTGCCATCGGCAGCCGTTTGTCATCCGTTTTTGGATGCTGCAAAGGTAAGCAATCGCTTTTTATTTTCCAAACCTTTGATTATTAAAATCTTAATTTCCTCATTCAGTGCAAGGTGCGAGCCTATATATAGGATAGGCTTGCACCTTGCACTTGAAAAATGGTTGCATCCTGCTTAATACACCTGCAATTTTCGGGTTTCACCAATTTCCATCCGTCAGGAAATCGGCAATGTGCCGGTGTCTTACCCCTTCGATATTGTCCTGCCAGACATCATCCATACTCACAACATATTTGGGGTAATGGTCGCTGATGGCAAGCAAAGGGGCGAACTCGCGCTCTACCGTCGCGTCCGATTCCATCCGATAAGTTACCTGAACATAAATCTTTTCGTCCTTGCGGATGCCTACGAAATCGACTTCACGATTGTCCTGCTTACCAATGAACGTGTCATATCCGCGACGCTTCATCTCCCAATAGACAATGTTCTCCAACGCACCTGAAATCATCCGGTCTTTATAGCCCATTACGGCGTAAACCAGCGACAAGTCGCTGACAAAATACTTCTCGTTGGTCTGCAACTGTTCTTTCCCCTTGATGTCGTAACGGGGCACACGCTGGATGATGAATGCGCCCTGCAAGGCATCCAGATAATTATAAACGGTGTTGATGTCCACCCGCCGTTGCTGGCTCTTGAAGTAGTCGGCGATATTCTTTGCGTTAAGCCGGTTGCCGATATTATCGAACACGAAGCGTACTACCCGTTCCAGCAGTTCCACGTTGCGGATGCCATGCCGCTGTACTGTGTCGCGCAGAATGACGGAAGAATAGATGTCATACACCAGCTTATAAATGGATTCGAAGCTGTAATCACCCGTATGGACTGCCGGGAAACCACCCATGCGAAGGTATTTCTGAAACTCTTCCCTCAATGCTTCTTTGTTATCTGGATTTATACCATGAAACAAAAGATATTCATTGAAAGACAACGGCATGATATGGAAACTGACATACCTGCCTGCCAGATAGGTGGACAACTCGGAGGAAAGCAGCCGGGAGTTAGAGCCGGTTACATAAACATCTACATCCCAATCCACCATGAAAGAATTGACGGCCTTTTCCCAATCCTTCACCTCTTGTATTTCATCCAACAAGATATATACTTTCCCATCGGTCTTTTCCACTTTATCCTTGATATACAGGTACAAGGCTTTCGCATCGGCAATATCCATCCATTCAAAACTCTCAAAGTTCATATAGACAATGTGCTCTTTGGCAACCTCCTGACGCTCCAATTCTTCTGCTATCAGTTGCAATACGACTGACTTTCCGCACCGGCGGATACCGGCTATCACCTTGACGAACGGACGGTTCATAAAGGACCGGATTTGTTTCATATATAGTTCTCTTTCTATCATGGCTGCGCGTATTTATGATTATACCTGCAAATATAGTAGATTTGTTTTTATTATTTATGGCTATAACCATAAAAACTGCTATTTCAGTACAATTTATATGGCATACAAAATGAGTATAGAGTTCTGACTAATGGCGGAAAACAAAAAATGATGGTGTAGTATACGTATAGTATACCATGCGTCCCTTTTTATTTCCATTCTTTTGCAGCAAACTAATTCAAAAAGAGTTTGCAATGGAAGTAATCACAATGGAAAGCGACGCCTATAAGAGGCTCGTGAGCAAAATCGAGCAGATAGCCGATTTTGTGGCGGAGGCAAAGCTGCCCTCCGAAGAAAAAAAGGAAGCGTGGCTGGACAGCAACCAGCTTGCCGATGCGTTGGGCATCAGCACCCGGACGCTGCAACGGCTCAGGGACGACAATCTTATCAGCTACTCGATGCTTCGGGGACGGTGCATGTACAAGCTCTCGGAAGTGGAGCGTTGTCTGGAAGAACGGACTATCCGGTGTAAGCCGGGGAATCTGGAAGAATTTCGCAGGAACTACCTAAACAGGACTGGCCATGATAAGAAAAGATGACATACTGAGGGCAACCGACAAGGGGATTCATGTATTCCGTCATTATCTCGGCAAGGATTTCAAGGTGGGGAAGAATTTCCTGAACCCGTTCTACCGGGACACGAAAGCATCGTGCAATATCTATTACGACCGCAAAGCCGGGGTGTTCAAGATGAAGGATTTCGGCAACGAGGAATATTCGGGCGACTGCTTCGAGCTGGTGGGCAGGTTGAACGGACTGGACTGCCGCAATCCGAAAGATTTCGTGGAAATTATGCGGATTATCGACCGGGACCTGTATCTGGGGCTGTCAAGGAATGATAACTTGGAGGAAAACCGTCCTATGGGAACCAATAGTGAGTTTGATGTGCCGGCTGATATTCCTGTAGAACGGCGCAAGCGTCCGTATGCCACCGTACAGAAGCCGTTTTCGACATTGGAACTTGCTTTTTGGGGCAAGTCCGGCATCCAGGAAAACATCCTGAAGCAATATCGGGCGGTTTCATTAAAGAAGTTCAGCAGCGAGAATGCGGATGGCAAGCCCTACACCCTTATCGCGACAGAACAAGAACCTATGTTCGGCTATTTAGGACGGAAACATGTCAAAGTATATCGTCCCCAATCGCAAATACGTTTCCTGTACGGGGGCGATATGGGGGAAAATTACTGTTTCGGGTTGGAACAGCTTCCGGCCAAAGGCGACCTGCTGTTTATTACCGGAGGGGAGAAGGATGTAATGAGCCTTGCCGCGCACGGGTTGAACGCCATCTGCTTCAATTCGGAAACAGCCATGATACCGCAAACGCTCATCCACCGGTTAAGTTTCCGTTTCAAACACATCGTGCTGCTTTTCGACACGGACAAGACCGGGCTGGAAAGTTCTTTGAAACGGGAGGAAGAACTCAGGCTATATGGAGTTAAAAGGCTGGTATTGCCGCTTTCGGGCCAGAAGGAGGAAAAGGACATCAGCGACTATTTCGCGTTGGGCAACAGCCGCGAGGATTTGATAAGGCTATTTCTGGAATATCTTGATACATTATATAACGAAGCTATGTCAGCACTAAAATCATGCGAGTTGGATTTCAACAACCCGCCACCTGTGGCACAAATGATAGT
>UQVZ01000074.1 GCA_900544675.1 uncultured Bacteroides sp. | reverse complement strand
CCCAACATTAAAAGTGTTGTGCTCTACCTGCTGAGCTAGCGAATCAAACCTGTATTTGCTATCATTTCCTGATTGCGGGTGCAAAGATATGCACTTTTATCGAACCGACCAAACATTCGGGATAGTTTTTTCTGAAAATTTTATCATTTTCAGATTACACAACTGATAATCAAGAAACTAATGCCTGCTCTTTTCTTCTTCCATCGCTTTCTGATAACACCTGCGGCACAACGGCTCGTATTCTTCCTTCTCGCCCAGCAATACACGCTTGTCGTTGGCTACCGTGCGGTGGGAGATATAAGCCAGGTCGCCGCACTTCACACAGATGGCATGCACCTTTGTCACTTCATCGGCTATGGCGCACAGAGCCGGAATCGGTCCGAAGGGTACCCCTTTATAATCCATATCCAACCCGGCTATGATGACCCTTATGCCACGGTTTGCCAGCTCATTGCATACTCCTACCAAGCCTTCGTCGAAAAACTGGGCTTCGTCGATGCCCACCACATCGATTTCGGAACTGAGCAGAAGAATGCTTGCCGACGTATCGACGGGAGTCGACTTGATGGCATTGTTATCGTGGGAAACCACTTCCGCTTCCGAATAGCGGGTGTCGATGGCAGGCTTGAATATCTCTACCTGCTGGCGGGCGAACTTGGCACGCTTCAGGCGGCGTATCAGTTCTTCGGTCTTGCCCGAAAACATCGAGCCGCACACCACCTCGATGCGCCCCCGGCGGAAAGTCTCCTGCGTATGATCTTCTGAGAATACTACCATTTTATTATACAGTGTTTGGATAATTGCGGATGCAAAAGTACGTTTTCTGAAGCAAAAAGAATACTTGTCGGGCTAAAAAAACATGGTTTTAAGGGGAAATAATACAACTTCTGTTAAATAATGGGTCAAATTAACATATACAATCAAAAACTTTCTACCTTTGTTCTATTATAATTTGACAAGTATGGGTAAACTATATGTGGTTCCTACTCCGGTAGGCAATTTGGAAGATATGACCTTGCGGGCCATCCGGGTGTTGAAAGAAGCTGACCTGATTCTGGCGGAAGACACACGGACGTCGGGCATTTTATTGAAACATTTCGAGATAAAGAATGCCCTGCAATCTTACCACAAGTTCAACGAGCATCAGGTGTTGGACGGCATCATCACACGCCTGAAAGCGGGAGACACCATTGCCTTGGTATCGGACGCAGGCACACCGGGCATCTCCGACCCGGGCTTTTTGGTCGTGCGCGAATGCGTAAGGAATGGCATCGAAGTGCAATGCCTGCCGGGCGCCACGGCATTTGTCCCGGCACTGGTGGCATCGGGTCTGCCCGACGAGCGCTTCTGCTTCGAAGGATTTCTGCCCCAGAAAAAAGGACGGATGACGCGCCTGAACGCCCTGGCAGAAGAGACACGCACGATGATTTTCTACGAGTCGCCCTACCGGCTGGTGAAAACCCTTACCCAGTTTGCCGAACTCTTCGGCGGAGAACGCCAGGTTTCGGTCTGCCGGGAGATATCGAAGATACACGAGGAAAGCGTGCGGGGCACCCTCGCCGAAGTGATTGCCCACTTCACCGAGACCGAGCCTAAAGGAGAGATAGTAATCATTCTTGCCGGAAAAGAAAAGTAAAAGTATAAATTCTAAACAGATACAGAACTATGAAGAAAGTTGTTTTATTTTCGTTGTGCGCGGCAGCCTTATTGGCTTCTTGTACAAATTCGGGCCAGAAGAAAGACGCATTACAGGCTCAAAACGATTCGTTGATGCTGGAATTGTCTAACCGCGATGCCGAGCTGGATGAGATTATGGGTTCTTTCAACGAGATACAGGAAGGTTTTCGCGAAATCAATGAAGCAGAAAACCGTGTCGACTTGAAAGGGGACGCTATGGAAAGCAAATCGAGCGCAGAAAAAATCAAGGAGGATATCCGGTTCATCAGCCAGAAGCTGCAAGCCAACCGGGCACGGATTGCAGAACTGGAAAAACAACTGCAAAACAGCAAGTACCAGTCGGCCGAGCTGAGAAAAGCCATACAGAACCTCACCGCCCAGCTGGAATCGAAACAGAAACAAATCGAGACGCTTCAGGCTGAACTGGCATCGAAGAACATCCGTATCGCCGAACTGGACGAAGCCGTGGCCGACCTGAACAAGAATGTCGATCAGCTGACCGCTGAAAACGAAGCCAAAACGGAAACCGTAGCGGCACAAGACAAAGCCTTGAACACTGCATGGTATGTATTCGGCACCAAATCGGAACTGAAAGACCAGAAAATTCTGAAAGGCGGCGATGTGCTGAAAGACAACGAGTTCAATAAAGACTACTTCACCGAAATCGACATCCGTAAGGATAAGGAAGTGAAGCTATACAGCAAACGTGCCCAACTGCTGACCACACATCCCGAAGGTTCATACGAACTGGTAAAGGACGACAAGGGGCAGCTGACACTGAAAATCACCAACCCGAGCCAATTCTGGAGTGTATCCCGCTATCTGGTTATCCAAGTGCGCTAACCGTTCCGCACGCGATAAAGAGAAGGAGAATCATCCTTCGGCAAACGAACACTGAGACACCAAGACACGGAGTAGAATGAGAGGTCTTCCAATCATTTACTCCGTGTCTTGGTGTCTTTGCACTTAATACTCCGAGTCAACCTATCTTATCTATAAAAAGATATGCAGTCAACCCAAACCGTTAAATAACAGTTTCACCCTGTTTAATTATAGTGAAACAGTTGTTTCATATAGGTAAAACAGTTGTTTCAGCAAGGTGAAACAGTTGTTTCAACTATATGAAACTACCTGAAACTACTATGTATCTTCCTAAACGCTGCCATCATCCATGCCAGTTTACCTCATCATTCTTCCACGAGCAGACTTTTATACTGATTTTTCCAAACTATTATCTATTTTATAAGAGGTATTTTCATTTTTTTGATTAACTTGCAATCCAAATCAGGAAAGGGTAAGACCCGGTCTCTGTCACCATGCGCAACAGGCAACCCATCCGATTCTACGGTACGGTAAATACCGAAGCGATGGAAGAGGAAAAAGAATATTAACGAAACCATACTATTTATGGAAAGCAACCGACACTATATCGAACGGCTGGAGAAAAAGGGAGTAAAGCCTACCGCTGTACGCATTCTGGTATTCAAGGCTATGGCAGAAGCCGAAAGGCCGGTATCCCTGCTCGACCTGGAGACGATGCTCGAAACCGTAGACAAGTCGACCATCTTCCGCACACTGAACGCGTTTCTCGCCCACCACGTGATACACGACATCGAGGACGGAAGCGGTTCGTTGAAATACGAAGTGTGTACCAACGAAGAAGCGTGCAGCATCGACGACATGCACACCCACTTCTATTGCGAGGTGTGCCACCGCACGTTCTGCTTCCGAGGCATCCATATTCCGGTAGTCAGCCTGCCCGAAGGCTTCGAGATGCAGAGCATCAACTATATGGTGAAAGGCATCTGCCGGGAGTGTTCACACAAGACGGGCGACACGACAAATAAATGAACATAGACAACTCAATATCCATTTACATTAAAAAAGAAAAACACCATGAATGAAATTTTTAGTATTGCCGGCAAAGTAGCCGTAGTAACAGGCGGTTCCGGAGTGTTAGGGAGTAACATTGCAGAAGGTTTCTTGCGTGCAGGCGCCAAAGTCATCATCATCGGCGCACACAAAGATCGTGTAGATGCAGCTGTAGAACGCTTGCAACAGACTGGCGGTGAAGTGAGAGGCACGGTATGCAACGTGCTCGACATCGAGAGCCTGAAAGCGGTAAAAGACGAAGTGCTTGCCCAATGGGGACGTGTAGACATCCTTGTCAATGCAGCTGGAGGAAACATCCCGGGAGGAACCTTGACCGTAGACCAAAATATTTTCGACATGAAAGTGGAAGACCTAGACAAGGTGGTCGACCTGAACCTGAACGGTACGGTATATCCTTGCCTGGTATTCGGCGAAATCATGGCAAAGCAACAGAGCGGCTGTATCGTGAACGTATCTTCAATGGCTGCTTACGAATCCATTACCCGTGTGCCGGGCTACTCGATGGCTAAAAGCGCGGTAGAAAACTTCACCCGCTGGATGGCTCAGGAAATGGCAATCAAGTTCAATGAGAAAATACGTGTCAATGCCATTGCTCCGGGATTCTTCATCGGCAATCAGAATCGCGCCATCCTCATCAATCCAGACGGTTCGCTTACCGACCGCAGCAAGAAAGTCATCGCCAAGACTCCGATGCGCCGTTTCGGTGACATCTCGGAACTGAACGGTGCCGTACAGTTCCTCTGCAGCGATGCAGCCAGCTTTATAACCGGTGCCGTATTAGCGGTAGACGGCGGATTCAGCGCATTCAGCGGAGTATAAGTTAAATTAAGAATGAAGAATTAAGAATGAAGAATCCTTTTAACTGATTATTGAACACAGAGACACAGAGGCACAGAGAAATAAATTAGCAAATCTGTGTAATCTGTGGTGAAAAAGTGTCAATTGATTCTTCATTCTTAATTCTTCATTCTTCATTTAATTAACTATTTCAGTTCCAACGGGATTCCACGGTAGAAATCCAGAATCTTGAAACGGAAGATGTAATTGTATTTGGCTTGAAGCTGGTCGGATACTGCCTTCATCCATGCCGTGCGCGACTCATTGTATTCCGTCGCATTGGCTTTCCCGCTCAGATATTTTTCTTTCATCAGGTCGAACGAAGCCTGCGCAGCCTCGGTTGCGGTATTGCTGCTGGCGTATTGCGTCTGGGCACTCAAGGTGTTGTAATAGGCTTGCTGTATCTCTTTATAAAGCGTCTTCTTGCTGTCTTCCAATTGCCATCCCAGCGTAGTCTGCTGGATACGTGCGCTCCGCACTCGGTTTCGGGTAGCCAGACGATTGAAAATAGGAATACTTAATGTCACCCCTACATACTGGCTGAAGTTATCCCGCAACTGAGAGCCGAAGTCCGCATTTTCCAATCCCGACATTTTATAATAGTTGGTACTCAGTCCTGCCCCCAGGCTAAGCTGCGGATAATAGGCGCTCTGAGCGATACGGATACTTTTCTGTGCTCCTTCCAGACGATATTGGGCTGCCTTGATAACAGGTTTTATCAACAAGGCATCGGCATAGATATCGGCAGGCGGAAGAGGAGTGCCCAAGCGGTCGACGATATCCACCGCAGGCGAGGCAATGGCAAATCCGTCGGGCGAAGGCAGCTCAAGCAACTGGCTGAGGTCGAGCAGGGAAAGCTGATAGGTGTTATCCGCCTGTACTGCCGAAAGCTCGTCCTGCGCCACACGCGATTTAGCTTCATACAGTTCCGACTCCGACGCTTTCCCGTTGCGGAAATAGGCTTCTTTCTGACTCAGCATCTCCTTGCTCAGGTCTACCTGCTCGTGGGCTACCCTTGCCAGTTCGGCATTGAAAAGCACTTGCAGGTAATTGGACGCCACCTGAATGCTGATGTTCTCCTTCGCCGCATTCAGGTCTTCGAGAGCCGCCTGAAGGTTCAACTTCGAAAGGGCGATGTTGTTCGTAATCTGCAAGCCGGTAAAGAGCGGGATGCTGGTAGAGAGGTTCAGGCCCGTGCTTTGCGTATTGATGCTTTTATAAGTATTATCCGCTTGAAGGCTTCGGCCGAAGTTGAACGAGTGCGAAGCGCTTCCGTTCAGATTAGGCAGACGGCTGTTCTTCGCCGTGTTCAGTTCTATCTTGTTCTGTTCGGCAGTAGCTTCCTGCTGCTTGATAGTGAGGTTATGCTCGATGGCATAATCGATGCATTGCCTCAACGTCCATGTCTGCTGGGCATGTACGGGCATACACATCGCCCCTATTCCTATAAATAAATAGCTGAATTTCATGTTCATCAAGATTTATCAATTCTCTATCTTCAGTCCGCGCACCTTGTCGCCGGGCTTCAGACCCTGTTTCACTTCTGTATCGATGCCGTTGCTGACACCTGTTACAATCCGCCTGCGCTCGAACTTCTGTCCTGCCACACTATCAGTCAAGACATAAACGAAAGTCGAGTCGCCGCTGAACTCCACCGCACTTTCCGGTATGGCCAGCGCGCCTTCCACACGTTGCAGTTCCATTTCGGCATTGGCACTGTAGCCCGAACGGATAGTCACACTGTCGGGAACGGTAATAGCCGCCTTGATTTCAAACTGGTTGGCGCCGTTGTTCTCCGTACTCTTGGGCGAAATGTATTCCAATACCGCATCGAACTGCATATTCTGCAAGGCTCCCAAAGTGATTTTCACCGGAATGCCTTCGTGGATGCGCCCTACTTCGGTCTCGTCTACATTGCCGCGGAATATCAAATCGCTCATATCGGCTACGGTAGCAATGGTCGTACCGTCATTGAACGTATTACTCATAATCACCGAGTTTCCCACCTTGATGGGGACGTCCAATATCAATCCGTCGATGGTAGAACGAATCAGCGTGCTGCTGAACGACGCGCTGTTCTTGGTGATACCTTCCTTTACGATTTCCAGATTGTCTTTTGCCGCCTGAAGCTCTTCGCGTGCCTGCTTGGTGGAAAGCAGCGTCTTTTCATATTCCTCGTTGCTCACCAGCTTGCCTTTGTAAAGTTTCTCCATACGCTCCAGGTCTATCTCCGCCTGCTTGCCGTTCATCTCTGCCAGACGTACCCGGCTTTCCGCCGAATTGAGCGTACCCAGTTCGGGAATCACCTTCACCTTGGCTATCACCTCACCCTGCTTAACGGTCTGTCCGGCTTCCTTATACACTTCGGCAATGATGCCCGATATCTGCGGTTTGATTTCCACTTCGTCGCGCGGCTCTATCTTACCCGTAGCGACCGTTGTCTGCACCAGATTCTTGGTCTCTGCCTTCAGTATCTGATAACTAATTTTCTCCGGCTGCGATTTCTGATACAGAAATACAAATGTCCCGATAAACACCAAGGCTATCAGAACCAGTACAGCGATTTTTATAAACTTCTTCATATAACGTTTAGATTTTTATTTATTCTTTTTTTGGTTTCCTATATTAAAAAGACTTTACTCATCGCGGATGGCGTCAATCGGCTTGACCGACATGGCACGGTAGGCTGGAGCCAAACCTGCCAGCAGTCCTAAGACAAGCAGCAGGACACAAGCCCCGATAGCTTCCCAAAAGCTGATTAAGAAATGAGTCGGAGCAGTGGGTTCCGAAGTGCCTACTTCCACGATATTCAGCAGAAAGACAGCAAAGGCAATGCCCGCCATGCCGGCAAGGATGGTCAGCACCATGCTCTCGGAAAGTATCTGTTGCAGAATGTCATTAGGTCGGGCGCCGATAGCACGGCGGATACCGATTTCCGTCGTGCGCTCTTTCACCGTCACCATCATGATGTTGCTCACGCCGATAGCTCCGGCAAGCAAGGTGCCCAACCCTACCATCCAACCCAGGATACGGATACCCGAAAACAGGTTGTCCACCATGCTGAACATAGCCTCAGCATTTACCTGAATGATTGCCTGGCTATCGTCGGGGTGGATGAAATGGGCACGCTTCACCACTTGTTCCACCTTCTTCTCCACTTCGCTGATGGAATATCCCTTACGGGCAGTATAGCACAACAACTGCACCTTCTGACCGAAGTTGTAGTTCTGCTGCATTGTGGTAAAAGGAATAATGACAGAGGTTTCCGAACGTCCCTGTATCGAAATATTGCCGGTAGACATACTCACCCCTATCACCTGATAATAGATGCCATTGATTTTGATGTATTTCCCACATGGATTTTCCTGACCGGGGAACAAGGTTTCGTAAATACGCTTACCGATAACACACACCCTGCGCCGGTCTTTCACGTCAATATCGTTCAGATAACGACCGTAGGTAATCAACGGCTCTTCTATCTTGCCGTATTCCGGATATAAGCCTTTCAGAGTTCCCGATATCTTCTGCTCATCGAAAATAACATCGACTCCCCATTTAGCCAGACTTGGCGTAATCACATCCACTTCGCTCACGCTTTGGCGGATGCGGTCCACATCGCTGTTCTCCAAGTCCCAATAACGTCCTTGCTGGAAACCTTTATACGCCTTGCTGGTCTTGTTCGTTCCCATAAATCCGGAATTGGTAGCAAAGCCTTCGAACTCGCGCGAAAGCATGTCCTGCATCCCTTGTGCGCCTCCCATCAGTGCCACCAGCATGAAGATACCCCAAAAGATACCGAATGCCGTCAGCAAGCTGCGGGTCTTGTTACGTGTAATCGTAACCAATATTTCTTCCCAAACGTCTAAATCGAACTGTTTCATAACCTGTATTTTTGTAAAATAAACAATGGGCAATGTGATAATGTGCCAATAAACAATGTGATAATAAACAATGTGATAATAAACAATGTGATAATAAACAATGCAATAATGTGCTAATAAACAATGTGACAATAAACAATGAGGCAATTATCACATTGGCATATTGGCATATTTGCACATTCACACATTGGCATATTTGCACATTTGCACATTAACATATTTGCACATTTGCACATTGGCACATTTGCACATTGGCACATTTGCACATTGGCACATT
>UQVZ01000073.1 GCA_900544675.1 uncultured Bacteroides sp. | reverse complement strand
GAAAGAAGAAACACTCTTTTAATGATTAACTTTAAAATTTAAACAGGCTCTTAGAAATTCCGAATTGTCTAAAAATAGTAACTTAATATATAGTGTGTCCAGTTCTACGTTCCTAAAAAAGCAGTATCAAACGCCCTTGTTATTGTTCATATTATGCTCTGAAATTTAACACTTTAGCAGGCAAAATAGTTTTTTGAAGATTTGTGTATTTCATTGATATTTAGTAATTTAGTAGAATAATTAAGTAACTGAAAACAATGAAAAAATCAGATTCAAAATCCAATAAAGAGACCCTGAAAGAAGAGGTAAAACGTCTTCGTAAAGAAAATGCCAAACTGAAATCTCAAAAAGCAGCCAAAGAGGCTAAGCTTAAAGAAGCGAGAAAGGAACTTAAAAAAAAGACGTAAAGACCGTGACTGTGACCGAAGAACAAATGAAATTGTTATCGAACATATTCCCGGACATAGATACTCTCTTCTGATTGTTCAACTTTGTGTATTGATTTACATTCGTACCAACTGCGGCCTCCGCACCGTTGTTAAGATTCTGGAAATTTTCAACGAAGTGCTTGAAGGAAAATGCGGCAAGGTTCCATGCTATAATACCGTAGAGAATTGGATGAAGAAGCTGGGATTATCCACTTACGAAAATGATAATAAACCTACAGATAAAAAGTTTGCGTATATCATTGACGAAAGTATTATGGTCAATCGGGAGAAACTTCTTTTGATTCTGGGCGTTTCCGCCGAACATCCCGGACATCCTCTTAAGCATGAGGACGTTACGGTTGTCAGCATGAAATCCTGCGGCTGCTTTAAAGGAGACGACATCAAGCAAGAGATTGAAAAGTCCATTGAGAAGAACGGGGCTAAACCTGAATATGTAATCAGCGACCAGGCTCATAATCTCACAAACGGAATTTCGCAATCGGGATTGTTGCACCATATCGACATCAGTCATGCCATGGGTACATGTTTGAAACATGCTTATGGCAACGAGCCTGATTTCGTGAACTTTACTACTATTCTTGGAAAGGTCAGATTGCAATATCATCTTACAGACAAGGCTTATCTTTTACCACCCAATATGCGCAGTATTGCCAGATTCATGAATATGAACTCATGGGTTGATTGGGGCAACAAGATGCTTGGTTGTTTTGCTAGCCTCCCAAAGGAAATGCAGGATGCATACTCCTTTGTCCTTGATTATAAGGAGCTATTGGTTGAATTGAAGACCGCCGTTGCTACTGTTGAGCACATAGAAACAATCTGTAAAACAGAAGGCTTTAATCTTGCTAACAGTAAGAAATGCAAGAAATATATTACGCGGCACATAATAGGCAATGCAAACAACCGTAGAGCTATGCTTGGAATCAAGATTTTGGAATACCTTAAACAGCAGGAAGAGAAGTTGAATGATATTTATGAATCACGCAACATCTCTTCTGATATCATTGAATCAACATTCGGTGTTTTCATCGAAAAATCCGATATTAAAATAGGAATATATTAAAAATAAGCTACTTATGGGCTTTTCTCATAGAACGAGGTAATGACTTGGAAACAGTCACAAATTCTGTGATTTGCGGTGTGTTTCTGCCAAACAACTCTTTTCTTATTTGCAAAATTAGCACTTTCTTTTGAGAAACAAGCAATATACCAAATAAAATTTTGTACCTTTGTGACCGTTAGACAAAAGAATACAAATATGAACCGAATAAAAGAGGTATTGGAGGCTAAAGGTATTAGTCAAACAGAATTAGCAAACAGGCTTGGAAAGACTTTCAACATGGTCAATCTGTATACCACTAATAAGGTACAACCTCCTATTCCTATTTTGTATCAGATTGCAGACATTTTGAATGAAGATGTTCGAAATTTACTCATACCCAATAAAATTATATTAATGGCAATAAAGGGAACAAAATCTGATAGACAGTTAAATCAATTTGCTGTAACGGAAGAATTTCAGCAAAGCAATGAGTTTGCGGATGCGGCAGATAAAAACATTTGCATAGAGAATATTTTTCAAGATTATGGCTCTTTTGAAAACGTAAATAATGATAAGATAATCTGTTTCAATGTAAGTAAGACTTACCTTCAATGTGAAAGACCTAACTTATATGAGTGTACAAGGAAATATTGGCGATTAAATGGTGAACGTGCCCAAAATGCAGATTTTGCTTTTGCTATATGTTCGGGATATATCATAGGAGTATTTAGACCAACACGTTGGTTTTTAACCAGTTCAAAAGAATACACAGGACGTTGGGAATTTGAAGGTGAAGAAGTTGAGAACTCTCCCTTTCTAAACATGAATATATCCTATTTGATTGGTAAAAATCAGAATCCTGTTTCATATATTAATATGTAGATATACAAAAAATCAATTATTGATATGAGAATCATTAATATAGCAGGTGTGCAATTTGCCGTTTCAGACCAAGACTATAACTATTATTGGAATCAGCGTAATTTAGGAGAGGAGTCTGATTCCTTTATAACTGCATGCAGACGAATTTTGGGATTAGGTCCTGATTGTCACAAGTTGGATATCAGTTTCATAAGGGGGCATATATGGGGTGATAATAAGGAGAACTGTATTCAAAAAATATTAGATAGTGGATTAGTAGAGTATGAAGAAAAATGGATTAGCTATCAGAAAGATAGCAAATTAAAAGGAGCTGCATATACTGCTCAACGAGAAAAACAGCTCAAAAGTGGACTTGATGACGAATTAGAGGACGATTTAGTGCTGTAAGAGCAATTTATATCAAACTCTTTAAACAGAACATATTATCATTAAAAATAACAAAATACTATGCCAGCGATTAAAGTTTACGAAAACAACATCCTATGTGTTATTGAAAGTGAAGTAGTCGGACATTATCGTGGAGAAGATTCCGGAGCTATTTATCCAGAGTATGAGTATATTGTCGTAGAACAGTATAATCTTGATTCCATCAAGAATCATACTATTGGAGGAAAAACTATTCATGAACTCATTAAAGAGTCTTGCAAGTCATATCCTTATGCAGGCGAAATGTTCACATCTCCACAAGCTTCTTCAATTTATTCATATTTGTCCTCTTTAGAGAATATGTCAGAATTAAGAATAGTCTGAAAATTCAGACTATTCTTAGTTTAGTATTCACAATCTAATGTTCCGATTTTGTTTCCTTGTTAGTAATCCTAATGCTTTCATAAACTCGTCTTTTTTGCGTCTGAACCAACTTATATGTGAAATGCCGTCTATTTTAAAGTCAAATTTTCCATCCGAAGTTTCTTTAAGCGAGCAAACCGAACCATCAGTCTTAAAGTGCTGTCGGAATTCAGAAGAATAGAGTTCTCCTTTGATGGTGACCTCCTTAAACATACACAGTTTTTTGATTAATCCATCGCCAAAATTCAGAGTATCACGCAAAAACTTGATGGTCGGTATCAGCTTTTCCACATAGGGAAAGTAACGTTTGACAAAATCCGTAAATTCCGATATTCTGCGGTGCTGCTGTTCGTAAGCTTTCTTCATTTCCTGCATCTGCTTGGTATATTGTTCCTCTCGTTGTATGGATTCTTCTTCGAGTTCCTTTATGCGACTTTGCAAATCTTCATTCCTGTGTTCCAGCTCTTTCAACTTTCCGCTGCCCAAAAAAGAACCGACCCTTGCCACGAGTGCCGTTTTCGCCTCAGTCTTGGCGGCTTCCAGCTTCTCCGATTTGATTTCTTTCCGCACTTCGTCAAGCTGCCGTTCCGCCTGTTGCTGTTCGGTCTGCAACTGCCTTACGTTGGCTTCAAGCTCTCCCGTCTGCCGTTTCAGGTCACGGTAATATTGGGCGGTGGTGGTGTGCCGTGCCTCCGAACCACGGATGCCACGCTGCAAGCCGTATTTCGCCATTGTTGCGGCGTAGCTGTCGTGGTAGGCTACCAGCTTCTCACGTGTCAACAGGTCATCGGCGCACAGGCGCACGGCGTTGGATTTCTTGCGGTAGGTGCGTCTGCCCTCCGCTTGCTTCTTCGCTTTCCTGCGCTCGCCCGTCACTATCGGCACGACCGTGGCGTGGATGTGCGGTGTGTGCTCGTCCATGTGCAGCACTGCCGAAACGGTGTTCTCTTTTCCGAACGTGCGGCGCAGCCATTGCAGGTTGTCACCGCACCATTCGTCCAGCCTGCCCTCGTCCTGCACTCTTACCATGTCCTCGTGCGTGCCCGAAAGCACGATGCGGATTGCCCGTACTTGGTCAGGTGTTATCTTCCTCTTGATGCCTGCCGTGCGGATGCGGTGGCTTATCGCCTCGGTGCGGTCAGCCACACCGTCGGGGAATTGCACCAGCTCACGGTTGAGATGGGTGCGTGTGGGGTCTGCGTTCTTGGGCGTGGTCTTGCGTTCGATGTGGTCGGATGCGCCCGTGTCAGCCGACCCTTTCGCCTTGTTGATTTGGATGCTTATGTATCCCATGTTTGTTTCTTGTTTTTTTAGGTTCTACAAATTGTTTGTCGGTATCCGTCCGCCTGCGGTCGTGCCGCACGGGGCAAACGGGGGTGTCCAGAGGGGTGTAACCCCGTTGGCTCATTGGGGTGTTTTTAGCATTAGCGTCAGCGGTGCGTGAAGAAAACGCCCTAATGAGCTATGGCTTTTTGTTTTCCAAAAGCCTGCGGCGGTGTCGGCGGTTTTCGGATGCTGTTCTCTTTTCGCTTGTAACATCGGCTTTCCCCTGTCGGTCGGCAGGATGGAAGTCCGTCCGACCAGCCTGCGGATGGCGGTGTTCACCTCTGTTGCTTTCCACAGCGGAGTTGATGAGGGGTGAAATTCCGATGAATTGATGATTAGGTAGTCTAATGTATTGATAACAAGTAAAATAATACTTCATCAGCGTTTCATCAAACCGCTCGCCAAAAGAAAAGTGATGAATGGCTTTATACTTCCCTTCTCTTTTCATCAGCCAAATCCTTTTGTTGAGGGTTTGATGAGCATGTAAGTGGCTGTCATTCTTCATGTTTATAGATGTTTTCATCATTTCATCAAAATATCAGAGTGCTTCCAACAGCGATTTGCTTGCCGTGTAGTAGCGTCCAATCCGTTTGACGGGTGAATATCCGCACTCACGGCTGTAGTCGCATTGGTAGGTGGTGTAGGAAAGCGAGTTGGATGCAGGTGTCAGCTTCCAGCACTCCTGCACCACTTTCCGCACCTGCGACTTCTCCACCTTGACTTGCGAGCAGACGAGCAACGGGATGATGTCATTGAGGCAAAAAGAAACAGACTTTACATTCATGCTTGCCATGATGTCAAGCAGCAGTTCTGCCATTTCTATCTCCAGCCTGTTGCGGTTGCTTCGGATTATCTTCCGCAGGGCATCCGTCTCCAGCAGCTTCGGGTTGAACCACATACGGCTCTCCTTTTCGGTGGATAGCTGCCTGTGTTGCAGGAAATACAAGAAAGCGGGTATCTCCGTTTTCAGCTTTTGCAGGAAGTCGGTGTCGTCACTCTTGAGCGGCACAATCTTCCGCACCCAATAGCGTGTTTCCCCTGCGTCTATGATGACGGGCAGGTGCTCGTTGTTGGAACAAAGCACGAACTTGGCGAAGAAGCCTATCTCGTCACGGTCTTTGCCTTTCGCCTCCACCTTGTAGGATAGCGTGGTGCTGAGGTTCTTCAGCCGCTCGCTGTCCTCACGGCGGTTGAGCAATACCTCGTCCACCATGATGAGCAGCTTGCCCGCCCAGTCGGAGTTGAACTGGCTGCGGAAGTCCTCGTTGGTGTTGAACGTCACGTTGTTCTGGAAGATGGCTTTCAGAAAGTTCAGGAACGTGCTCTTGCCCGTGTTCCTTTCTTCGGACACGAGCAACAGGATGGGCAGTTTTTGAATGGGGTACAGATACAGCAGTTGGAGGTAGTCCATGCCCAACCCGTACTGTTCTCCGAAGATGTGTTCCACCAACGAGCGGATACAAGGGAAATCGCCCTCCTGCGGTCGGTGGCTTATCGGCTCATAGAGGTTGAGGAACTTGCCGACTACGGGCTTGTAGTCCACATGGTCGGGTACGGTGCAGAAGCCGTCATACTTGGGGATGCCCGCCATGTAGTCCTTGCCGTAGTCCTGCCGCAAGGTCTCGGAGTTCCATGCGATGCGTTTCCTCACATAGCCGCCGTCGATGCGGGGCTGGTCCACAATCTTGTAGAGCGTGGTGCCTACTCGGATGAATTCTTCTTTTTTCTCCATGTTTCTAATATAATTTTTGTGCCGCCAACGTATTGTCGGCAAGCGGATTAAACATGGTTGCAAAGCTACGGCAGGACGGCTAAAACCTTGATATGCAAAACGATGCAGAACGGCGCAAAAGAACCTGACGGATAAGAAAATGCAGCAGGATGGGAAAAATCAGCCTTAAAATGGCGAAAAGAAAAAGCCCGAAGAAGCAAAACCGCACTTCTTCGGGCAAATGGGTTGCCGCAGATATTCGTTGGCAAAGGGATATGCTGGTTTATAGGTTTACTGATGCCATGACATCAGTACATCAGGTTAAATCGCTCATAAACAATCCGTAAAATTTTCCAAAGCGCACAATCTAACATCTGCATGAGGGTCTGCTGCCCATTGAAAACAACAATATTTGCCTTTCTTTTCGCAAGCACAGCCTTTCCAATAAAGCATTACGCACCATTACCGCATTTGAAGTATTATACGGAAAGCCAGTGCCACGACCATTGACAAGGAATAAACTTCCGAATAATAGCCGTTGGTCAGCTTAATACGCCTTTCTACCTCATAGGGCTTTAACACTCCGCTCTTGTACACGGCTCGTATGGCGGCACGGAGTATCGGGGCGATTACATATAATAGCTTTACCAACTCCATTTCACTCATCCAAACATTGGCGGTATCGGACGGTACGGCAACCCTGCCGTACCCGTCCATCGTGATTGTTGTCCGTTTCATACTCTGTGCGTTTATATGGTGAAACGTCCGTTTACCTTGCTCTCGAAAGCGGATATGTCGTTTTCAAGTTTCTTGTTCGTCACCTTCGCGTAAATTTGCGTTGTGGTGATATTGGTATGCCCCAAAATCTTGCTCACGCTTTCTATCGGCATACCGTAATTGAGAGCCAAGACAGCGAAGGAGTGGCGGCTCAGGTGGAATGAAATCGGCTTTTCTATCCCGCATTTCTTCGCCACGGCCTTGATGCGCTTGTTCACCATGTCAAGCGAGCCGATATTGAAAAGCCGCTTGTCTCTTCTGAACGGCTCGTAACGCCTGATTATCTGCATAGGGATGTCCATCAGCTTGATTTGGAACGGTACGCCCGTCTTTTGGCGTTTCGACACAATCCATGGTGTGCCGTTCATTTCAACAATGTTGTCGGTGGTCAGGTTCTTGATGTCCGTGAACGAGATGCCAGTCCAGCACCCGAACAGGAACAAATCCCTTGCCAATGCAAAGTTGGGATTGTCCAGCTTGATTGCGCCCAACGCTTGGATTTCATCCTCTGTCAGAAAGCCACGCTCCTTGTGGTCGGGGTCAACATGGTACATCGCAAACGGGTTTCTCGGTATCTTGCCGTTGTAGTGCGCCGTGGTGACGATGTGTTTCAACGGTATGGAGTATATCCACACGGATGACTGCGCCAGCCCGACCTCGTTTCGCAGGTACAGGCAGTAGTCACGGATGAAATCCTCCGTCAGTTCGTTCATCGCCATGTCCGTCCGCTTGTACTGCCGCTTGATGAATTCCGCCACGTATTTGCGGACGGTCAGATACTTTTGGTACGTGCGCTTGGAGCGGTCTTTTCCCACCCGTTTGGCAAACGCCTCGTTCTCCTTGTCAAAGGCACGCAACAATGTCTCATACTCCGTGCCGATACCTTGAAAGGCGTTGCGCACCATTTCTGCCGTGACAAACGCCTCACGGTCGGAAAGCCGCTGGTAGTGTTTCGTTATCTGCGCCTTGATATTGTCAAGGGCGTAGTTTACTGCCACCGCCTCACGGCTCTTTCCTTTCGCCCTGTTGCCTTTGGCATCCCAAAGTTCCTTTGAAATGCGCTGTTTGCAACTGAACTGTGCGATAGTCCCGTTGATTGTAACCCGTCCCATAATGGGGACAATTCCGTTCTTTTCCTTGCTTCCGTTTACATAGAAGACCGTCTTGAAAGTGCTCCGCATAATCATTCTTTTTGTTTGGTGCAAAATTAGTTTATGGGAGTTGTAAGGGCAGAATGTAAACCTACGCAGAACGCAGAAATAGAGCCTGTTAGCGTTAAATGTGCAATTGGTATCGGGTAATGGTTTGGAAGTGCATCTGCTGCTGCAATCTGCCTAAATCCGTTTTCCCGACCTTATGCCGTTCTGTGCCACTCGAAGCCAAACTCTCTGACTGTCAGTAAGAATGCTCAAATTCGCTTTATTCCGCGTTTTATCCTATTATTTTCAAACAAAAAAAGTCGCCAAACAAACTGTATGGCATAACTCCTTTTGTCCTGTTTATACCGTTACACGCAAAACTAGAGAACAAATCTGCCACTAAGACATTTAATTTCAAAGAGCGCTTATGTAATGTTAAACTAAAGGACATTGATACTTTTGCTAATAATCACATGTCCACAAACTGGGTTACAGTACGCACCAAACAGCTTAAAAATGTGGGCTAAATTGGGAACATTAAACTGGACACCCTACTTAATATACAATGAAATGTGTTCATAACAAGGTCGAGAATACAGCTTAACGCTGTTCCTCACCAAACCATTAAATAGCGTACATATATGAATAATACAACAAAAGTAAGAA
>UQVZ01000072.1 GCA_900544675.1 uncultured Bacteroides sp. | reverse complement strand
CGCTCTTCCGAGAGGTCACGCCGGAACTTCTTGCTGTCGGGCAGGCGGGTGGACAACACCGACAACCCCATTTCGGCAATCACATCTTCATACAGGTCGTACAGCCCGTTCTTCTCCCTGCCGTCCACCATCGTCCAGAACAGGTACAGCCCTTTTGTTTTCGCCTGCCCCGTCGTCATGAGGTTGTCACGGAACATCACGGCGAATTGCAGGGTGCTTTCCACGACAAAGCGGTCGGCACTCATGGGCGCGAAGATGTAATCCATCTGTGAGAGGGTCTTTACCACACCGTTGCTTTTCAGCGTTCCCGGCATATCGAAGAACACGATGTTCGGTTTCGCATCTTCTTCGGCAAGCATCCTTTCGGCATCGTCAAGGGCGTTGAGGGCGTCGCTTGCAATGACCGGATAGGCGTTCTTTTTTATTTTGCGGAAGTGGTCACACGCGAGTGCCTTGAAATAGAGGCTCTCGTCGATAAGTTTCGTTTCACGTTCACGCAGTCCGTGGATGCTGTGTTGCGGGGCGTCGCAATCTATGACGGCGACATTGTGACCTTGCACGTTGTGGAGGTAGCTGGCGGCAAGAGCCGTGACGGTCGATTTTCCAATACCTCCCTTTTGTGTTGCGAATGCAACGAAGATTTCATTACTCATGGTTCTATTGCTTTTAATGGTTGATAAATTGTTTTCCTGTTCCTGTACGGAAGCGGTGACATACATATCCGCGTCCGTGAATCATTATCCGGGCGGTCCGTCACGTATCCGCTTCAATGGCGAAGCCGGGATTCGGATAACCGGTGAATGACGGCATTGCGTCATGAAGTCATTGAATCCGTGAATCACCACGTCACTGGAAAACCGGGTATCCGACGGTTCGGATATTCGGTTTGGCAAATATCCACCGAAGCGGTTTGCCGGGTATCTGAAAGTTCCTTTTTCCATATCTTCAAATCGTTCGTTTCTTGAATCACGCTGCAAATAAACAAGGATATTTTGGAACTTGTATTACTTCTCCGGCAAGTGGCAGCACGTTGCGCTGGTTGGCACTGATTATCCGGATCAAGCCTCTGTCCGATAACGCGTTAAGGGCGTAACTTTGCACCCGAACGGCAGGGTTCGCCGCAGGTGGCGCAGCCCGGAGTTTGAAAGGCATTCCCCCAATCCGTCCCCGACGGATTTTTATGTTCACCTGAACATAGCAAGGTATGTTTTCAGCCGCTCAAAACATTTTGAGCAGCCACGAAAACGCCTTGCCCTTGCAGGGGGCGGGCTTACCCTCCGAAGTCGGGAAGCCTCTCAAACCTGCGGTGCTGTGCCTCGAAGCGGCGGCTTATGCCGTCAAACCGCTAAATCCAAAGTAATATGAGTGAAAAAAGAAGAAACAAAGGCGGGAGAAATCCCAAACTCGATCCGGCGGTGTTCCGCTACACCGTCCGTTTCAACGAGGAGGAACACAACCGTTTCCTCTCCATGTTCGAGAAGTCGGGCGTTTACGCCAAGTCGGTTTTCCTGAAAGCGCACTTCTTCGGACAGCCGTTCAAGGTGCTGAAAGTGGACAAGACGCTGGTGGATTACTACACCAAGCTGTCCGATTTTCATGCGCAGTTCCGCGCGATAGGTACAAATTACAACCAAGTAGTGAAGGAACTGAGGCTGCATTTTTCCGAGAAAAAGGCGATGGCGTTGCTCTACAAGCTGGAGCAACAGACCGTAGAACTTGTGAAACTGAGCCGTAAAATTGTGGAACTTTCAAGGGAGATGCAGGAAAAATGGTCGCAAAAATCAGTGTAGGAAACTCGTTGTATGGCGCACTTGCCTACAACGGGGAGAAGATCAACGAGGCGAAAGGGCGGCTTCTGACAACCAACTGCATCTACAATGACGGTACGGGAACGATGGACATCCACCGGGCTATGGAGGACTTCCTTGCCCTGATGCCCGTGCGGTCGAAGGTGGAGAAACCGGTGGTGCATATCTCGCTCAATCCGCATCCCGACGATATTTTGACGGACACGGAGCTTCAGGATATCGCATGGGAGTATCTGGAGAAGATGGGCTTCGGCAACCAACCGTATCTCGTTTTCAAGCATGAGGACATCGACCGCCACCACCTGCATATCGTGACGGTCAGGGTGGACGAGAACGGCAGGGGCATAGACACCCGGAACAATTTTTACCGAAGCAAGCAGATAACACGAGAACTGGAACGGAAGTACGGGCTGCACGACGCAGAACGCAAGAACCGCCGTCTTGACACGCCGCTGCACAAGGTGGACACCTCTGCGGGCGACGTGAAGAAGCAGGTGGGAAATATCGTCAAGGCTATCAGCGGGCAGTACCGCTTCCAGACGATGGGCGAATACTGCGCCCTTCTTTCCTTATATAATATGACGGTGGAGGAAGTGCATGGCAATGTACGCGGACGCGAGTATCACGGGCTGGTCTATTCCGCCACGGACGATAAGGGCAACAAGGTCGGCAATCCTTTCAAATCCTCGCAGTTCGGGAAGTCTGTGGGCTATGAAGCCGTGCTGAAGAAGTTTACCCGTTCCAAGCAGGATATTAAGGACAGGAAACTTGCCGACATGACGAAACGCACCATCCTTTCCGTGCTGGAAGGCACGTATGACAAGGAGAAGTTTGTAGCCACCCTCAAAGGAAAGGGCATCGACACCGTGCTGCGCTACACGGAGGAAGGACGCATCTATGGAACCACGTTCATCGACCACCGCACAGGCTGCGTGTTGAACGGCTCGCGTATGGGCAAGGAACTTTCCGCCAACGCCTTGCAGGAACACTTCACGCTGCCTTATGCCGGACAGCCGCCGATTCCGCTGTCCGTTCCGGTGGAAACAGGAGAGGATATGCGCAGACAGACCGCATCCGACCACGAGGACACGGTGGGCGGTGTCGGTCTGCTCACTCCCGAAGGTCCGGCAGTGGATGCCGAGGAGGAAGCCTTTATCCGGGCGATGCAGCGCAAGAAGAAAAAGAAAAGGCGCAAGGGCTTGGGAATGTAATCGAGGTATCAACAATCAAAAATTTTCAATCTATGTCACAACAAGAAGACGATTTGAGGGCATTGGCGAAAATCATGGATTTTCTGCGTGCCGTGAGTATTATTTTAGTGGTCATGAACGTGTACTGGTTCTGCTATGAAGCCATACGGCTATGGGGCGTGGACATCGGCGTGGTGGACAGAATCCTGATGAACTTCGACCGCACGGCGGGGCTGTTCCGTTCCATCCTCTACACGAAACTGTTTGCCGTTCTCCTGCTTGCCCTGTCCTGTCTGGGGACAAAGGGTGTGAAGGGAGAGAAAATCACTTGGGGAAGAATCTGGACGGCACTTGCCGCAGGGTTCGTGCTGTTCTTCCTCAATTGGTGGATACTGGCATTGCCGCTGCCGGTTGAAGCGGTGACGGGGCTTTACGTGCTGACCGTAGGCACGGGCTATGTATGCCTGCTGATGGGCGGTCTGTGGATGAGCCGCCTGTTGAAGCATAACCTCATGGATGACGTGTTCAACAACGAGAACGAGAGCTTCATGCAGGAAACACGGCTTATCGAAAGCGAGTATTCGGTCAATCTGCCCACACGCTTTTATTACAGGAAACGTTGGAACAACGGCTGGATCAATGTCGTGAATCCGTTTCGTGCGTCCATCGTGTTGGGTACGCCGGGCAGCGGAAAGTCATACGCGGTAGTAAACAATTTCATCAAGCAGCAGATTGAGAAGGGCTTCTCGATGTATGTCTATGATTTCAAATTCAGTGACTTGTCCACGATTGCCTATAATCATCTGCTCAACCACCCGGAGGGGTACAAGGTGAAGCCGAAGTTTTATGTGATAAACTTCGACGACCCGCGACGCTCGCACCGTTGCAATCCCATTCACCCGGACTTCATGGAGGACATCACGGACGCTTACGAGAGCGCGTACACCATCATGCTCAACTTAAATAAAAGTTGGGTGCAGAAGCAGGGCGACTTCTTTGTGGAATCGCCCATCATCCTTTTCGCGGCTATCATCTGGTATCTTAAAATTTTTCAGAACGGCAAGTATTGCACGTTCCCCCATGCCATCGAGTTCCTGAACCGCCGCTATGAGGATATTTTCCCGATTCTGACCTCTTATCCCGAACTGGAGAACTATCTCTCACCGTTCATGGACGCATGGCTCGGAGGGGCTGCCGAGCAGTTGATGGGGCAGATCGCATCGGCGAAAATTCCACTGTCACGCATGATTTCCCCGCAGCTCTATTGGGTGATGTCGGACAGCGAGTTCACGCTGGACATCAACAATCCCGAAGAGCCGAAAATCCTCTGTGTGGGCAACAATCCGGACCGTCAGAACATTTACGGGGCGGCTCTCGGTCTGTATAATTCCCGTATCGTGAAGCTCATCAACAAGAAAGGGATGTTGAAGTCGTCAGTTATCATCGACGAGCTTCCGACGATATATTTCAAGGGGCTGGACAACCTTATCGCCACCGCACGAAGCAACAAGGTTGCCGTATGTCTGGGATTTCAGGATTTCAGCCAGTTGGTGCGTGACTATGGCGATAAAGAAGCCAAAGTCGTGATGAATACTGTCGGAAATATCTTCTCCGGTCAGGTGGTGGGCGAAACCGCCAAGACGCTTTCGGAGCGGTTCGGAAAGGTGTTGCAAAAACGGCAGTCTATCTCTATCAACCGGCAGGACGTTTCTACATCCATCAACACGCAGATGGACGCGCTTATCCCGCCGAGCAAGATTTCCGGATTGACGCAGGGCATGTTTGTCGGTTCGGTGTCCGACAACTTCAACGAGCGTATCGAGCAGAAGATTTTCCACTGTGAGATTGTCGTGGATGCCGAGAAGGTGAAACGCGAGGAGAAAGCCTACAAGCCGATACCCATCATTACCGACTTCACGGACGAGGATGGCAAAGACTGCATGAAGGAAACAGTGCAGGCGAATTACAGGCGCATCAAGGAGGAGGTGAAACAGATTGTTCAGGAAGAGTTGGAACGCATCGCTAATGACGAAAATCTGAAACATCTGTTGCAGCAGAAATAGCCGACAGGAGGCAGTCGGTAACGGAAACGGGCGGGACAAGTTTGATACCTTGTTCTGCCCCGTTATAAGCATATTATTACCAAGTAGTTAAATATAAAGCAAAAAACAGATGATGGCAAACAATATCGCATCATCTGTTTTTGCTTAGAACAATTTATTTCTCCAACAATCGATATCGTCTGATGGAACGGCTATCCATAACATTTTTTTAGGTCGTGTACATGCAACATACACAATGCGGAGTTCTTCATTATTGTCAACAGAATACTTTGCAGGATTATTCAAAATCGTTGCATAGTTCGTGCTGACAGCTTTTTTAGATAGAAATACTAAAATAGCCTCCAATGTCATGCCTTTTACCGAATGAATTGTTTTCAGGTAAGGTCGCTCTTGCCGAAAGAGATGATTTACTGTTCTAAAAAGCGATTCAATACGGACATTCGCCTTGCCCAAATCAACAGTTAGATTTATGCCCGTTTGTTGAAGTTCCGTAATCCAATTAGACAGTGTATTATTCGTTGAAGGTAATTTTTGAATAAACTCAACCATTTCTGCTCTATGTCTTCTAAACCCTACTTCCCCTATTTCTTTTCGTATTGTACTTGCGGGAACATACCGTACTCGCTTTGTTATTTTATAGCAACCTTTTTCTATAAGAGATAGTCCGTCAGTATATTTTCCATGATCAATCAAATATTTTCCATATACAATATCTCTAACGCCGTAGTGTCCGTTTATCCACGGACTATTCTGTCTTGATGAGCTATCATTGTTTACTAATCCAAAGTTTGTTTCGCCAAACTTTTGTCCTCGAAATACAACTGCATATTCAGATTCATCCAATCCCATCTCATTGCATTTTTCGATGAAATGATTCGTAATTTGATTGACAGATTCCGGCGTGTCGAGATGCCCTTTAATACATGGCTCGTCTGTGTAATCCTTGTCACTTGCTATTGAACACATTTCATTTCCTGAGAAACGATTAGCTAATTGACATATTTTTTCGGAGCTACGTCTATTTTCCGACAAATCCAATGAATGCCAATCTGGATTATTGTATTTTTCCATAAATAAATGTGGACTGGCAGTATTCCATTCAAAAATTGCTTGGTCAGGATCCCCAATCAACATAATAGATTCCGCTCCATATTGAGATAATTTATCAATTATAGCCATTTGCAACTCTGTTGTGTCTTGAGCTTCATCAATTATCAATATAGGAAATCTACGGACAAGATTTTGTGTTATTGAAGGATATTTATCTAATATTCTGAATGTAAAATATATCGCATCTGCCTGATTGAACTTGCCTGCATTGAAATGTTTCCATTTCATCTCTTTCAATTCAGATATAATCTTTTTAGGTGAACCATCTTTCTTATTGGGATTATCCCAATCCGCTTTTCCGAAATGATATGACTGATATGGGGCTAATCGCAATAATTGGTCATTAAGCCCAAATGATATGAGATCGAAATAGTAGTTGGTATCACGAGATGTAATTATTCGTTCACCGTGCTTACCCCTAATATATCTTGTTTGGGTCGGATCATAATCAAACCATTTATTAAATGCGGTTCCTACTATTTCAGGACGACAATCACATCCCATAACTAAATGGGCATAAGGCAGAAATATGTAAGTATTTATAAAACTATCAATCGTCCCTATAAATGAAGGATAACCTATATTTCGACAACCGAATGTCTCTTTAAGTTCTTTTTGTATAACCTCACATGCAGTGTTGGTAAAAGATATGGCTGCAATTCCTCGGTGTCTCGATAAATTATTCTCTCGTAAAAGTTTTGCCATACGCGCAGCCACAGAGAAAGTCTTTCCACTTCCCGGACAGGCTTTCACGACAATTCTCGGCTCGTTGCAACCTACAACAGCTTGTTGTTGTGCTGATAATTGAATATCCATACTTTTATTCTGAAGGGGCTATGAACAAAATAGCATCCTTTATATAATCAGGTACATCGAACGCTACTTCGGTTTCTAATCTATCACAAAGTTGTAATGCAAATTCCGCTTTATCTTTATTAGATTTGAGTTTTTTCATTAAAGTAGAGACATTAAAATCACCACTTAAATCATCTGTTTGAGCATGTATTTTTCGATATACATCTCGCATTATAGCTTTGTTACGCTCAGATTGTTCGAATAAATCATGCTCAAGAGTGTGTGTAGCCAAACATACTTTCAGGTTATGTTTCTCTAAATCCTTTGCTTTTTGCGCTCTGTCAGATATATCTCCATTGTCTTTGGGATCGCTGTCTGTAATGATCGCACATTTCGACAATAGTCGCTTTCTCTCATCATCATTGTTAAATAATAACCCAAAATGATTGAATGCGACACCTCCGATATTGACTAATTCAATGCCACTTTTACACAAGTCGATTTTTTCGGTCAAGAATTTCTTTGCGAGAATGGGTATAATAATCGCTTCTGCGACACCTTCTACCAACAACACTCCGTTAGCAAAAAATAATTGAGCTTTTGTCGTGTCCAAGAATTTTCGCAAATGTCGTTTACTTTCTTTCGGATAATCATCTTCCGATAATTCATCAAATGAAAATGACTGTATAATACTTTGTTTACGTTGCAAAATGGAAATATTATTGACATCCGATTTAGCCGTAATTGTCGGTGAGTGCGATGTTACAAATACTTGAAGTCCTTTGCTTTGTAATTCATTTAGATACTCGAAGAAAGTATTCTGATACTGTGGATGCAAGTGTGCTTCGGGCTCTTCCACAAGTAAAGCGTTGTAGATTTCCAAAGCATGGTCTTCGCATCTGTTGATAAGATCTCCTAAGACAACGGATGTGAAAATAAGATTGTTTTCACCTAAACCATTTTGAGATAGGGTAAAGTATTTCTGTTCTTGTCCGGCTTCGACTGTTTTATAAACCGGACATTTTAATTCGATACCACGTACAACATCCGAGAACTCTCGGCCTACATAGCGCATTTCTATATCAGGATGTTTTAGAGTTATTCCTGTACCTTCAAGATGCTCATTAACTTTGCTCTTTCCTGTAGTTAAAATATGTTTCCAATCATAAGCATCATTCTCGAAGATTTGGTATAGATTTTTTGCAAGTGATTTTTTCTTTTCTTCATTCAGAGGTATGCTTTCGTTGCCTTTGTCATATTTTGTAAGTTGGTTGAATAACTGCGATGTTTTATTGTCATATGAATAAGGTCGCAGACAACTTACGGCATCTCTTAGTGGACTTAAATAGGTATAAAAGATTTCTTGTAAAGATTCATAAGGTACTTGCTGCCCTTCGTTGTCTCCACCCCATATTATTCGTTTGAAATATTTTTTCTTCCCATTATTTTCTTGGATGAATTTCAAATGCAACTGTATCGTTTGCTTGTCAGGATTGTCTTTATCTTGTGATATGAAATCATAGAAACATTCCCTTTCAATTGACGCATCTCCAAATTCAAATATCAAGTCAAATTGTATGACTGTGTTGATTTCTGAAGGATTTTCCGGATTAACATGTAAATCTCCGTCTTGCACATAAATAAAGTTATCTGGTTTACCGCATCCGAGACATATACGTAAGGCATCTATAATTGCGGTTTTTCCCGAATTATTTTCTCCAATCAGTATATTTATACCATTCTTGAAATACAAGGTGATATCATCGAATACTCTAAACTTACTAATATGCAACCGGCTTAAATACATACTCTTATAAATTTTTACATTACACAAATTCTAAATAATTTTCCCTGTTCACCACATGAAACTCTACGTGTGGATATGCTTCTTGAAATACTTTTGGAACAGTCGGCATCTTGTTCCCCCATTTAAATTCCAATGCGGTCAGATTATTAGGATTCTCTTCGATAAGATCAATCTCTTGTTTATCGTAAGTACGCCAAAAATAGAAC
>UQVZ01000071.1 GCA_900544675.1 uncultured Bacteroides sp. | reverse complement strand
AAATTTTAAGGAGACTGTAACATTATTCTTGAATCAATTCAAAACAGTTTCTTAACTAAACTATTCAATAAGAAGTTTCACAACTTCTGTTGTTATTATGTACTTGGCAAATATAAGTCTTAAATTTAGAAGCGGCAAACTAAATGAAAGAAAAACACCTTTCATACCTGTTAAAGAAGATTAAATCTTCGAATATATTTAAACAATATGTTCGTTAACATAGTTTTGGAGCTCTTGCTTGTAACTATCGGATACCGGTATGTAGGCTTTTCCGAAAACAATGCGTCCTTTGTCGATAATTTTTATTTTCTGTTTTTGTACGATGAACGAGCGGTGCACCCGTATGAACTGGCTGGCGGGCAGCTTCTCTTCCATTGCCCGCATGCTGATGAGGGAAAGGACAGGTTTGTCGGCTCCTTCCAGATGAATCTTGATGTAGTCTTTCAGTCCTTCGATGTACAGAATCTTGTCCAACTCGATTTGCACCAGCTTGTAGTCGCTTTTCACATAAATGTATTTCTCCGTTTTGTCCGGTACGGAAGGGGATTCGGCTTTTTGCTGGAGTTCGAACCAATGGATGGCTTTGTTCACCGCCTCCATGAAGTCGGGATAACTGATAGGTTTCAGCAGGTAATCGAGCGCATTGACCCGGTATCCGTCGATGGCATACTGGTCGAATGCCGTGGTGAAGACAATGCGGGTATTATCAGACACCATGCGTGAAAACTCCAGCCCGTTGAGTTCGGGCATCTGGATGTCGAGAAAGAGCAGGTCGACAGGATGGTCGGGCAATGACTTCATGGCTTGCACGGCACTCGAGTAGGTGCCGCACAAGGTCAGTGCCGGCGTTTTCTTCACATAGCTTTCCAGCAGGCCTAGAGCCAAAGGCTCGTCATCGATGATTGCACAACGTAAGTTCATAATGCGGATAGGGGTAAGATTAAAGGGTTATACTGTATGGGGTATCTGGATGCATAGCGCGGAGACATATTCCGTACCTTCGGCGGATACGCCCCGTTTCCATTGGTAATGTCCGGGATAGACCAGCTCCAGGCGCTTGCTTACCTGCTCCAGTCCGATGCCCGACCCGCTTTTGTCAGTGCGGGTCTTCGGGTAATTGCTGTTGCGTATCGTGCAGCAGATGTCTTCTTCGGTTTCTGCAATGGAAATCGAGATGAAGCTGGGATGAGTAGGGGATATGCCGTGCTTGAATGCGTTTTCTATCAGGGATATGAACATCAGCGGCGCGATGGGTGTCTGGCTCTCCGGCTTGATGTCGAACGAAGTCTCGATTCTGACTTGCGGAGAGACACGGATGCGCATCAGCTCGATGTAGTTCCGGATGAAATCGATTTCCTTGCTTAGGGGGACAAACATCTGCTGGTTGTCGTAGAGCACATAACGCAATAATTTGCTCAGCTCTTGCACCGCCTGTTGCGCCTTGTCGGCATCGAAAGCTATCAGGGCGTAGATGTTGTTCAGGGTGTTCAGCAGGAAATGAGGATTCAACTGGTTGCGCAGGTTTTTCAGCTCGGCTTCGGTACGGCTCTTCACCGCTTCCTGCCGTTCGGCTTCCGCCTTGCTCCACCGGATACTCATCCGGATGGCTACACTCAGTCCGGCTGAGAATATCAGTCCTGCCATGTCGCGCAGATAGAAGATGTATTGCGGAGGTAGAGGACGGTCCATGTCGAGCGGGGGAGGAGGAGCGACCAGGTTGTTCAGATAGCGGACTACTCCCGTCATGATAAGAATGACAAGGAGGTTGATAAAAAGAAACTGCTTCGGGCGTTCGCGGAAAAGCAGGTAGGGGATGAACAGGAAATAGTTCAGGTAAAAGATGACGAATAAAGAGGCGGGGAAGACACTGTGGTGCACAAAGGCATCCCAGTTGATGGTGCCGTTGTTCCGCTGGGCGAAAAAGAGCGGGAACGCGAAGAACAGTCCCCAGCAAATGATGTGGATGACGGCTTCCAGCGGGCGGCGGGGTATATCGGTTGTTTGTTTCATATATATGAATAGGTAAAAGAATAGGCAAAGATACGTGTTTTTTTGAAAAATCCGGCCACCGGGATAAATCCCAAGCAGCCGGATTAAAGAAACCAAAGTTATGAAGAACAAAGTTATTTTAGACGAACTTTCACAAGCTCGGGCTAAAATCGAAGTAATGTTTCTTATTCATAGCGCAAGGCTTCTATCGGGTCGAGGTCGGCGGCTTTCTTCGCCGGATACCACCCGAAGAATACACCGGTGAACGTGCAGACCGCGAAAGAGAGCAGAACGCTCCACGGCTGGACGAACACGGGCCAGTGGGCTACGGTCTTGATAATGACGCTGGCACCGCATCCCAACAGGACACCGATCAGTCCTCCCGTGATGCTGATGAGCACCGACTCGATGAGGAATTGCGAAAGGATGTCGATGCCTCGCGCTCCTACCGACATGCGCAAGCCGATTTCCTTGGTACGTTCGGTCACCGATACATACATGATGTTCATGATGCCGATTCCGCCTACTACCAGCGAGATGCCCGCGATGCAGGCAAGCAGGGTGGTCATCAGGTCGGTCGTGGTATTCAGCATCGAGCTGAGCTCCTGCTGGGTGCGGATGGTGAAATCATCGTCATCCGTGCTTTTCAGCTTGTGCTCGCGGCGCAAGACGGTCGTAATCTCGTCTACGGCTTCTTCGGTCATGTCTTCGGTCAGTGCCGAAGCGAAGATGCCGCTCAGGTAAGTCTGTGCCAGCAAGCGTTTCATCACCGTGGTGTATGGAGACAATACGATATCGTCCTGGTCTTGTCCCATCGAGTTATAGCCTTTCGATTTCAATACGCCGATGACCCGAAGGGGAATCTTGTTGCACCGGATGACTTTCCCGATGGGGTCTGTCCCGTCCGGGAACAAGTTGTCGACAATGGTTTTCCCGATGATGCATACCTTGGCTGCGGTGCGTATGTCGTTATCGCTGAATGCCTCGCCTTGTTCCACCGTGAGCTGGCGTATTTCCATATAGTCGTTGTTGCATCCGGTCACCGAAGACGGATAGTTGTTCGAGCCGGCTATGAGTTGTCCCGATGAAGACACATTGGGGCTGATGGCGGCAAGGTAGGTGCATTCGTCCCGTAGTTTCTCGTAGTTTTCCAGCTTCAGCGTCTGCATGGAGGAGGGGTCTTGGCGTACTCCGCCCCGCATCTCGGCTCCCGGGTGAATCATAATCATGTTCGAGCCCATCTCCGAAATCTGTTGCTGGATGCTTCGTTTCGAGCCTTGTCCGATGGCAAGCATGGCTATCACCGACGCCACACCGATAATGATGCCCAGCATGGTGAGGAAAGCCCGGAGCTTGTTGTTCGCCAAGGCGCGGACTGCTATTTTGAAAAGGTTTGTTCCGTTCATAGTTATCTGATTCTCATTTTATTTATAGGTGGTCATTCCGTTTCGGTTCCCGGACTCAGGCATCGTCTTCGTCATTCTTGGGCAATGCGGCGAGTGCCTCGGTCGCCGAAAGGACATGTTGGTTTACGGTATCTTCTATCACGTGTCCGTCGCGCAAGCGGATATTACGGCTGCTGTATTGCGAAAGCTCGGGGTTATGGGTGACAAAGATGATGGTGCGCCCTTCGGCATGCAGTTTCTGGAACAGGACCAGGATTTCGAACGAAGTGCGGGTGTCAAGGTTTCCGGTAGCTTCATCGGCAAGGATGACCGCCGGATTGTTGACCAGCGCACGGGCTATGGCGACGCGTTGCATCTGTCCGCCCGACATCTGGTTCGACTTATGCTCCAGCCGGTCGCCCAGTCCTACGGCTATCAGGGCCTCGACGGCTCTTCTTTTCCGTTCGGCTGCGCTGACCGAGGGATTGTACATCAGGGGCAGTTCCACATTCTCTACCGCCGTGGTCTTCGGAAGCAGGTTGTAGTTCTGGAATACAAATCCGATTTTCCGGTTGCGCAAGACGGCACGTTGCGATTTGCTCATGGTGCGTACCGATACCCCGTCCAGGTAATATTCTCCGCTGGAGGGCGTATCAAGGCATCCCAAGGTGTTCAGCAAAGTGGATTTTCCCGAACCGGACGTACCCATGATGGTGACGAATTCCCCTTCGCATATCTTGAACGAGATTCCGCGCAAGGCATGTACGGTTTCGTCGCCCACCACAAAGTTACGCTTAATATTTTGTAATTCAATGACTGTTTTGCTCATATTCTGGTAAGAATTACGTTGCCTTGCTTATTTTTTGTCTTTCTTTTTATCGCTTCCCGGAGGGCCTGGCATGAACGGGCTGCGTTCGCCTCCTTCGTCGCTGGTTTCATCCATTTGAGGCATTTCGCTCTTGATGACCGCTTCGGTCACTACCGCCGTGCCTTCGTCGATGCCTTTCACTTCGGTGTACGACCCGTCGCTGATGCCGGTCTGTACCGGATGGGCGACGAAGGCATTGTTTTCCAAGGTCCATACCTTATGTTCGCCCGCACAATCCTTGATGGTGCGTCCGCCGGCTATTTCCTTGGTAGGCGTAAAGCGCAAGGCTTTGGCGGGGACGGTCAGCACGTTATCGTGGGTCAGGGTGTAGATGGTCACGTTGGCGGTCAGGCGGGGTTTCAGTTTCAGGTCGGGATTGTCGGCGGTAATCACCACTTCGTAAGTCACGACCGTCGATTCGCTGCTCGATGAAGTGCTGCTGCTCGACGAGCTGTTTACACTTCCTAAGCGCACTTGTTTCACTTGGCCTTCGAATACGTCGTCGGGATAAGCGTCGACGGTGAAAGTGACCCGTGCGCCGTCTTCTACTCCTGCGATATCGGCTTCGTCCACATCCGCTACGACCTGCATCTGGGTCAGGTCAGCAGCAATGGTAAACAGGGTCGGTGTCTCGAAGCCGGATGCCACGGTTTGTCCTTCTTCTACGTCTTTGCTGGTGACGATTCCGTCAATCGGTGAAGTGATGGTGGCATACGAGAGGTTTCTTTCCGCTTTCGACAATTCGGCTTGTGTCTGCTCGTAAGTGCTCTTCGCGCGTTGGTAATCATACGTAGACGATTCGTAATCGGTGTCGCTGATGAGTTGCTTCTCGTGCAGCTTCTGGTTGCGTTCGTATAGTTTCTTCTGGTATTCGTATTCGGCTTTGGCTCCGTTGTAGGTGGCTTGTGCCGATTGCAGGTCGCTCAGAAGGGTCACTTTATCCATTTCGGCGATGATTTCCCCTTGCTTGACTATCGAGTTGTAGTCTATGTAAATCTTGTCGATGATGCCCGATACCTGCGTACCGACTTCCACCTCGGTGACAGGTTCGATGGTTCCGGTAGCGGTGATGGAGTTGCTCACGCTGCCTGTCTGCACTTTTCCGGTAGCGAAATCGACCTGGCTTTTGGCTTTCGACCCGCTAAAGACCCAAAACGCCCCAATAATCACCACGATGACGATTGCGGCTACAATCCATGTTTTCTTATTCTTCATATCGTTCATACGTTTTTATAATTCAATTTCGTTTCCTGCGTAAAAGTTCAGTAGGGTGCGGTTCAGGATGGCCATGTATTTGGCTTGCACCCGTTGTTGCTTGGCGCTCAGAAGGTTGTTTTTCTCGGTGAGCAGTTCCACCGTGTTCTTCATTCCCAGGTTGAATTGTTCGCTCACCATGTCGAAACTGGTCTGGCTGCTTTTCACCTTGGTCTCGGCGGCTGCATATTGTTGTTGGGCGTTCAGGGCGTCCAGCCACAACCCTTCGATGGTGCTGTACAGTTCTTTCTGCTTGTTTATCAGGTCCAGTTGGCTGGTGTTGTATTCCAGGCGGGCCTTCTGCACATTGCTTTTGTTCTGGCGGTTATCGAAGATAGGGATGCTGAGGCTGATGCCAATCATGTTGTTCCATCCGTATTTCATTTGTTGTGCCCAGTTGTTGGTGCTGGCACTGTTGGTCATGCTCGAACTGGATGCCGTAAGGCTGATGGTAGGGTAATAGCCCGATTTGGCGGACGATATGCTCAGCTTGGCGTTCTCGATACTCAGTCTGCTGCTTTGGATTTCGGGTCGTATGGCGAGGGCGGTCTGGTAGATGTCCGCCTGGCTGGGGAGCATTTTCAGGATGTCTTCGTCGTCCAGCTTGGGAAGAACCAGGTTGAATTCTTCGCTTCCGTCCAGTTCCAGCAATTGTTTGAGTTGCAGCTTATAGTCTCTCAAGGTGCTTTCGGCGGTGACCAGCTGGTATTTGTCATCGCTCACCTGGGCTTCCAGTTGGGCGAGGTCGGCTTTCGAGAGACTTCCTGCCTCGAACAGTTCCTGGCCTCTGCGGTAGGTGGCTTCGCTCACTTCCAGCGTGCCTTTATTTATCTGGATGGATTCGTCGGCATAAAGGATTTGGATGAAAAGCTGGGCTATCTGTTCCTGCAGGGTGTTTTCGGTTTCCGAGACGGTCAGTTGGGCGATGTCGCGGTTGGTCTTTTGCTGTTTCAGGTTATTCAGCCGTTTCCCTCCGTTCCACAGGGTCCACTGGGCATTCAGGCTATAGCTGCCGTTATACGTGTTGTTTTCGTTGCTGGTGATGATTTCGGTGCCGCTTACCGTGTTGCTTTGTTGCTGGTAGGGACGGTTCACCAGGTTATGCCCTGTGCTGAAGGACAGGCTGGGGAACAGGCTGGCGCGGGCATCCTTGATGTCGATTTCACTTTCTTGAAGCGAAATTTTGTTTTGCTGGAGTTGGATGTTCTTTTCCAGTGCATAGTCTATGCAGTCTTGTAGCGTCCATTCTTTCCCGCCGGAAGTCTCTTGTGCGTATGCGGAAAGTGCGGCCGATAAGAGCGTGTACATGCAAATGGTTCGTAGTTTCATGTTGTATTTATTTGGTTTTTGACGTATGCAAAATTAGAAATCGGGGGTAAAATCGTCAAATGATTTAGATTAACGGATAAATTCTGCGGATAAAGGCTTGCTTTTTACCGATAAAAGGTTTTTCTTTGTAATCATTATAAAATTAAATCATGCTTAAAAGACAGATTCTTCACGTTTGGGAGTTTTATCGGGATGGTTTTCGCGCGATGACTATCGGGCGTACCTTGTGGGCTTTGATTCTGATAAAGCTTTTCATCATGTTTTTCATTTTGAAGTTGTTTTTCTTTCCGTCGTTCCTGAAAGGGAAGAGCACTGAGGAAAAACAGGACTACGTCGGGACCGAGCTGGTCAACCGTTCGCAGGATTATTCATTAACTAAATAATAAGATAAACGTATGTTAGCAAGTATTGACACCTCGATGATTGACTGGTCGAGAGCACAGTTTGCCTTGACCGCCATGTATCATTGGCTCTTCGTCCCCTTGACGCTGGGGTTGGCGGTGATTATGGGATTGATGGAAACCCTGTATTACATATCAGGGAACGAGTTCTGGAAACGGACGGCCAAGTTCTGGATGAAGCTGTTCGGCATCAATTTTGCGGTAGGAGTAGCTACCGGACTGATTCTGGAATTCCAGTTTGGCACGAACTGGAGCAACTACTCGTGGTTCGTGGGAGACATCTTCGGAGCGCCCTTGGCGATAGAGGGCATTGTGGCGTTCTTTATGGAAGCCACGTTTGTGGCGGTGATGTTCTTCGGCTGGAACAAGGTCAGCAAGAAGTTCCATTTGGCTTCTACATGGCTGACAGGGCTGGGAGCGACTTTTTCCGCCTGGTGGATTCTGGTGGCAAACTCGTGGATGCAATATCCCGTGGGGATGGAGTTCAATCCCGATACGGTGCGCAATGAGATGGTTGATTTCCTGGCGGTGGCGTTTTCGCCCGTTGCCGTCACCAAGTTCTTCCATACCGTGCTGAGCAGTTGGATGCTGGGAGCCGTTTTCGTGATAGGCGTGAGTGCCTGGTTCTTGTTGCGCAAGCGCGAGAAAGAGTTTGCCGTGGGCAGCATGAAGGTGGCGGCTGTGGTCGGTTTGTTCGCTTCCCTGGTGACCGCCATGACGGGCGATAAGTCGGCATACCAGGTGGCTCAGTGCCAGCCGATGAAGCTGGCGGCGATGGAGGCGCTTTACGACGGTGGCACCCGGGAACCTTTGACCGTAGTGGGCGAAATCAAGATTCCGCTGATGTTGTCTTACCTTGCTACACGCGATATAGACGGATATGTGCCGGGCATCAATGACCTCTTGCTGGGAGGATATGCCTTGCCCGACAGCACGAAAGCGCTTCCTGCGGTCGATAAAATCAAGAACGGAAAGAAGGCGATTGCCGCTTTGGCCGATTACCGCGAAGCGAAAGAAGCGGGCGACCGGGCAGGGATGGAGTCTGCCCGTCAGGTCATCGATGAGAACATGAAATATTTCGGATACGGATACATTGAGAACCCCAACGACCTCGTTCCTAATGTATGGCTCTCGTTCTGGGCATTCCGTGTGATGGTCGGATTGGGAATGTATTTCATTGCCTTTTTTGCCTTGATTCTGTTCCTGGCATGGAAGCGTAAGTTGTCGAAAGTGAACTGGTTGCATTACGTCGCTTTGGCAAGCATCCCCTTGGCTTATCTGGCAAGCCAGGCAGGATGGGTAGTGGCGGAAGTGGGCCGCCAGCCTTGGACCATCCAGGACTTGCTTCCGGTCAATGCCGCCGTTTCCAGGCTGGAGACCGGTTCGGTGCAGACTACTTTCTTCATCTTCCTGATTCTCTTTACGGTATTGTTGATAGCCGAAATCGGCATTATGCTGAAGGCGATTCAGAAAGGCCCGGAAGAAGCCTGAACGTGTGGTTAACGGATTATTTCATTAAAAAAACAATTCATTATGGATGCTACATATCTGTTTTTACAAAATTATTGGTGGTTCCTGGTTTCTTTGTTGGGAGCCATATTGGTGTTTTTGCTGTTCGTTCAGGGAGGCAACTCCTTGTTGTTCCGTCTGGGACGTACCGACGAAGAGCGCACGTTGCTGGTCAATTCTACCGGCCGTAAGTGGGAGTTTACGTTTACGACGCTGGTCACCTTTGGCGGGGCGTTTTTTGCCTCTTTCCCTTTGTTCTACAGCACCAGTTTCGGAGGGGCTTACTGGCTGTGGATGATTATCCTCTTCAGTTTTGTGCTTCAGGCTGTATCTTATGAGTTCCAGTCGAAGCTGGGCAATCTGCTGGGCAAGCGGGTTTATCAGTATTTCCTGGTCGTCAATGGGGTGGTAGGTCCTGTCTTGCTGGGAGCGGCGGTGGCTACTTTCTTCAACGGGTCGAACTTCATTGTCGACAAAGCCAATATGACCGAGCAGGCGATGCCCGTTATCAGCCGTTGGGCAAACGGATGGCATGGGCTCGATGCGTTTGGCGACCCGTGGAACATCATTTTAGGGCTGGCAGTGTTCTTCCTGGCGCGCCTGTTGGGCAATCTCTACTTCATCAATAACATCCGCAACGAAGAGCTGATTCCCCGTTGCCGCCGCCAGCTGATTACCGATGCCGTTCCTTTTCTCATCTTCTTCCTGGCGTTCGTTATCCGCACCTTGTTGAAGGACGGTTTTGCGGTCAATCCCGAGACGCAGGTCGTTGTGATGGAGCCGTTCAAGTATTGGCACAACCTGCTGGATATGCCTTTGTTGCTTGTCTTGTTCCTGGCAGGGGTGGTGAGCGTCCTGTTCGGTCTGGTCAGGAGTATCTTCTCGTCGGTTTATACCAAAGGCATTTGGTTTGCCGGAATTGGCACCGTATTGACCGTATTGGCATTGCTGCTGTGCGTGGGATACAATCATACGGCTTACTATCCTTCTACGGCAGACTTGCAAAGCTCGCTGACCCTGGCAAATAGTTGCTCCAGCCAATTCACGCTGAAAACCATGGCGTATGTGTCTGTCCTTGTACCCTTCGTGCTGGCATACATTATTTATGCCTGGAGAGCGATAGACCGCAAGCCGATTACGGCTGAAGAGCTGAAACAAGACGAGCACGCTTATTGACGAGGTTAATACATACTCTCTACACAAGACACAGAGCAACCGAGGAAAAGGCTTATCACTAAGCCGATGCTCTGTGTCTTTGTGTTCTTGAATCTCTCTTTCCCTCTGATTGGCACGATAAAGGTACGTCATTTTCTCCGCTTGGCAATGGATTTTGGAACAGCGA
>UQVZ01000070.1 GCA_900544675.1 uncultured Bacteroides sp. | reverse complement strand
CGACAAAACCCATGGCGAAGAAGCAAAGCATCACGGGAATCAGTTTCCCGTACTTAATTTGATTATCTATTGTCATAATTCGTTCAATTAAAAAACAAATGCCTCCTGTTACCAAACGGAAAACTAATCATTCAAAAGAAAAAGCTTTCCTTCCTTTTATCAATTCATTTGCTAAGAAAGGAATCTTCTCCCTTTGGTAAAACAGGGGCATTCATATAAAATAGCGATTGTTTTTCTATCCTGAATCTTTTTTCCAAGCAACAGGATGTTTTCAAAGAACTTTAACGGCAAGCAGGGCAAACCCCTGCTTGCCGTTTTCTGTACATCCTATATTATCAACCTATTAAAAACCGTTCAAACAATACTTTCATTAATAAGAAGCAACCGCGATATTGCTTACTTCTATTTCACCACCGTAATTATTAATAGACCAGCAATTTTTCTGAGTACCATAAATACGGTTGGTATAAGCCACATTATCATTGATATATACCACGCATACAGAATTGTCGGTATAAACCGTTACGTTGTACGCATTGTCAGACGGTGTGCTGAACACATATCCGTCAATACCGGCGATAAATCCGATTCCTTCCGCACCTTCTTCTTCGAAGTTAATCTTCCGCTGAGTATCTGATTCCGGATTGACAATCACCGAATAATATTTATTCGAATCTGTACCACGGACAAACGAGAAGCCGAAACGGTCGCTTGCCGAAGCGGTTTTCACCGTAAACGAAACTTTATTGTGTACCTGCAAACGGTTGAATAACAAATAAGAATCACCCGTCAAGGTATAAGTTCCATTAGTGCCGCTGACTCCCGATTCGCTTTGTGCCATCACCTCCACTTCTTGAGTAGTAGTGTATTTCTGGTCTATACCTTCTACTGCGCCCAAAGTCAACGTACCGTCTGCATGCTGGATAAGCTTATGGGCTACTAGATTGCCAGCCCACTGCGGTTCGTTTGGCGAAGCGCCTACACTGGTATTGTCGTTTCCTTCACGGGTAGGACACCATCCCCAGATATAACGGTTCGTTCCGTCCGAAGCTGTTTTACCGGCATAGAATCCGCGTGAATCCAAGAACCCTTCGTGGCTGTCGGGCCAAATTCCGGCGTCATTAGCCGTAGTCGCTTTCAACTCTTCCAGAGTCTGACCTTTGAAGTATTGTACCCGGCGAATGGCACTATGCTGTTCCGAATAGACCAAATACCACCAGTTACCCATCTTAAACACATCCGGACATTCATAGAAACGGTCCCACATCATGGTCATGAATACGCCCGCATGTTCCCAATCCAACAAATCGGAAGAAGTAAATTCCGCCAGTACGCCTTTTGTTCCTTCCTTGGTAGAAACAAGCATGTGATAAAGCCCATCGTCACCTCTGAACACAAAGGGGTCACGGAAATCTGTCCGGCTATATCCATAATCCGTTCCGGCGAGATATAAAGATCGGTTTTTCGTCCATTCCTTGAAATCGGAAGAAGTAGCCACCATCACTACCTCCTGGCTGGAAGTATGTCCGGTATAGAATGTATAATACAGCTTGTCTGCCTCATTGTATATGGTGCTTCCTGTTCCCAGTGCCGCATCAGCTTCCGAAGCCGAACCACAAGGTATCAGTTCGCCCAAAGAAACATAGGAGGCAGCATCGTCGGTAGTCAATCCCCAAATAGGATGATACGTATCAACCTGGTTCGGACGGTATTCCTGCAGGTACAAGACTTTGAAATTCTGCTCTACCGGATCATAGAAAGGCATAGGGTCGCCCACGTATCCGACATAAGGCTTATAATAAGTGCCGAAAGTCATTTCGTCAGTAGGAGCAAAATAAGTAGTGGTTCCTGCCCAGTCCTTCTGAGTCAATACCGGCTCATTGTCATCGTTGCAACTGCCCAGTGATAATAACATCGCAGTCAAAGCAAAAGGATATATCATTGATTTCATATTTTTATTCATATTAGAAATTATTCACCTGTTAAATAGTTGATAGCATTGCGAGTCAAAGTAGCGACATTACCATGATACTGGTCGCCGGATGCATCCACATCGTAAGAATACCAGTCGTATGCGCCCGAACCGATACAGAGTACACGGGCTCCTGCTTCATTAGCCGGATATTCCCAAACCACGACTGAACCATCGCCTCCATATCCTAAATCAATGCCTCCGTGAGCATTTCTCCAGTCGTCCAAGGTCGCATATCCACCCCAGTCTGCACCGATATGCCATTGGGCTGTACTGTTGGTGATTCTGTAACCCGCATCGCAAGTATAGACTCCGTTTCTTCCGTCGATGCTTGTCACAATGCCCTGATAAATCGGATGATCGGTATTGTCGTCTACATAGAAGCTCCACGGCCCCGTAGTGATTTCACCGGTCTCTTCCGATTGTCCCCAGCAATTATTCGGCGCATTTCCGTCTGCCGTAACGCCCATCTTTGCCGCATAGTAGGTTGCATAACGGCTCAACAACAGACTGCCTCCGTTTGCATAGAAGTCTCGCATAGCTGTAACTGCCTGCACAGCTTCGGGAGCTGCTGCATCAAACTTATCCATTGTATCAATGCCGCCGTCTACATGAAAGTGCCACCACATTACCTTACATTCACTCAAGTCAATTCGGCCTGTACGCACATCGTCAAAGGAAATATATTGAGAGTTCGGTATGTTCATCAACATCCAGTTTGCAGCTTCTCTTTCTTCCAGATTCAGTTCGGTAACGGAAGAAGCCAAGCCTACATAAGCTGCACTCGGAGCGTCAGACTGAACAACTGTCACGGTATAAACTACTGTAGCAGTCTGATAACTTACGGTAAACTCTACAGGTTCGGTGAAATCTACACCCTGTCCCGATGCCGGAGAAACCACCGCTCCATCGGTCGTCGTGATGGTTGTCACCATATTGGTTATGTCAACCGTTGTCGGTACTCTGACTTGAATGGAATGGCTTTCTTCATTGATGATACCGATGTAACTGCCGTTCAAAACAAATGAAGTAATGGCAGCCTCATCATGTTTCACCGTCACCGTGTAGTTCAAATAAGCATCCCCGTTCGTCACCGTGATTGTCTGAGGATAAGAAAAGTTGATTACATCCCCTACTTTTACCGATGCTTCCGCACCTTCGGAGATTTCTATTGCAGTCACTGACATGGCATGTGTGTCATAAGTTTCCGGCACACCGACAACGACTGTCATATTGGTGTTGTCTATCACCCCTGTATATTCGTCCAGTTGGAGAGCTTCCAGCCAGGTATCACCATCCAACCGGAGGTCGGAAGTATTATCATCGTTACATCCCGACACGGCAACCAGCAATACCGCAGCCAGGAAAAACATCTTGATTTTATGTATCGTGTTCATCATAATTTCTACATATTAAAAGTTATTACCAATTACCGCAGTTCTGAATATAGTTGCCATTACTTGCACTGATTTGCGCAAACGGAACAGGAAGGTATTCGTTCTTGTTTTTCGTAAACGAGGCACTCGTATAAATGGTACAATCATTGGCTTCTTGAGCATAATATCGGTTCAATACCTCAGCTGCTTCTCCCCAGCGTACCAAATCAAAGAAACGGTCACACTCCATAGCCAGTTCCAAACGGCGTTCGAACTTCAACATCTTCAGTGCTTCTGCCTGTGTATAGGTGCCTGTATAAGGCTGTACATTGAAAGTTACATTGTATGCTGCCGGATAATCCGAAATCATGGATGTGCTTTGACGGGCACGGTTACGCACCTGATTTATCAAATCAATCGCTTCGGAAATACGCCCGTCATTCAGCTGAATCAGAGCTTCCGCACGCATCAAGAGCACATCTGCATAACGGATGACAATATGGTTCATCGAGCTTCCCCAATAACCGTTACCTCTTACCAGATAATCGCAATCAGGGTCTACATTTTGTTTCAATGCTACATAATAGCCATATAAGCCGTTACTCCGGCTCCAGGTAGACGAACGGTCCATCATGTAATTCTTATTGAATTCATAAGGCAATCCCGGTATACCCACAGTAAGGAACAAACGCGGATCGGCTGTTTCGGTAGTCATTGCATAATCATTATCATTGAATGTATCGAAATAAGGATGTCCTTCAGCATCTGTACGGAAAGCATTCACCAGGTTCTGGCTCGGTTTATAAAAGTCGCATCCACCATCTGTTACCCCTGGAATATTGGGAACAATCAAACCATATCCCCAGTTGCAGTTACCATAAGTCGTACCGTCGTTCATAGAGTACTGCATAGCCCACAAGGATTCAACTCCATTCTCGTATTGAGGTTCCGGACGGAAATTGTTATGGAAATCAGATTCCAATGCGTATCCTCCGGCAGACATAATGGATGACTCCGTATACTGAACCACCTTTTGCAAGTCTTCCGCATTGATGCCGGTCACTTCATTATTGTCCGGATTATCTTGCCGGTAAGCTTTATACAGATAGGTCTTGGCAAGATAAGCGGCAGCCGCAGCCTTGGTCGGTCTTCCTTTATCAGCCTGTGCATCGGGAAGATTCTCGTAGGCAAATTCGAAATCATTGGCAATCTGTTGCCAGCTTTCATCATTGGTATAAGTGTTGTTCGACAAATTATTGTACTCTTCCGGAGAAAGGTTTTCATCATTCGCCAATACGATGTGCTTATACAACTGCTTCAACAGGAAATGTCCATGTCCACGCAGGAATCTCATTTCGGCAATGCGTTGCTGCTTCAGCGAATAAGTGCTTTCATCCATTTGGTTCAACAGTTGCAGAGCCGTATTGGCACGCGAGATGCAGTTATACAAACGTTGCCACATGTCACTGATGTTCCATGCCGTAGTCATAACACCCTGTGAAATCTCCAACGCATGAAAGACATCACCGTCTTCTGTTCCGTTTCCACCTTTGTAGGCATCATCCGAACGTACATCATAATTCCATAAAGTGAAAGAAGAGTTGATATCTTCTGCCGAAATCCATACCGCATAGGCAGACACCACCAGATTGTCTACATATTCAGGGTCTTGTAACTGCTCGTTGTCGATTGTCCCTTGCGGAACCTGCTCTTCCAGGAAATCAGAACAACCGGTACATGTCAAAGCAAGTCCTAATAAAGTCGTATATATTATCTTTTTCATAATCTTCTGTCTAAACATTCATTTATTAAAAACTAACATTAACTCCAAAAGTCACGTTCAGCGGAATAGGATATCCGTAATTCGGATTCTCCGGGTCAACTCCCGTAAACTCTTTGCTCTTGATGGTCCACAGGTTTTGTGCACTTACATACAGACGCAAACGGTCCATCTTTATTTTCTGTGCCCAGCGCTGAGGAATGTTGTAACCCAACTGGATGTTACGGAGCTTCAGGAACGAGCCGTTTTCTACAAAATAAGTAGATACACGCTTTTCATTGTTCACATCGTCACGTGCCAGTGCCGGTATATCGGAATCCGGATTCGTAGGAGACCAAGCATCAAGCACTCGTTTTCCTTTGTTCAGGAAACCGATGTTCAATCCGCTCCACAAATCTGTTTCTTTCTTCAGGTCACTGATAATATCTACTCCCTGTACGCCTTGCCAGAACAAAGTCAAGTCGAAGTTCTTGTATTCAAGATAAATGTTCAATCCATAGCTAAATGCCGGAGTAGGGTCATAAATCCAAGTCTGGTCTGCTTCGCTGATAACACCATCTCCGTTCAGGTCACGCCAGCGGATACGTCCCAGGCCGGCACCTTCCTGAGTGGCATGATTATCTATCTCTTCCTGCGACTTGAATATACCGTCTGCCACATAACCTACTTGCGAACCGTTAGGATGTCCAATCACACTTTCCACACCGTTACCACCAAATGTTCCGTTGGCAGCTACTGTAGCCGGAAGTGCCGTAATCTTATTGCGGTAAGCAGAAATATTCGCATTCAAATCATACTTCAAGCCAAATGCAGTCGTATTGCGGTAACCCAAGTTCAATTCAAAACCTTTATTCTCCATTTCACCGGCATTAATCCATTGGGTGCTTCCTTCACCCATGGCTGCGATACCTGCCATCTGTACAAGGATATCGGTAGTTTTCTTATAATACCAGTCGAATGAACCATACAGGCTTTGGTTGAACAACGAAAAATCAAGACCGATGTTGGTCTGCGTAGTCGTTTCCCATTTTATGTCATCATTTCCTATCTGGTCGCGTTTGAAACCTGATTGCAGGATGCTTCCTCCATTAGTACCCGCAATGTCATACGATGTACCGTAAGTCTGTCCGCCGAATGATGAAGTACCATAGTTAGGCACATAAATCGTATAGCGTGCAATATTGGATATCTCCTGGTTACCGGTCTGTCCCCAAGAAGCACGGATTTTCAAATCATCCAGCCAGGTTCTCGTTTTCTCCATAAACTTCTCGCTGCTGATTCTCCATCCGATAGATGCCGAAGGGAATGTAGCATAGCGGTTGTTCTTACCAAAACGTGAAGATCCGTCACGACGGATAGTGAACGAGAACAAGTATTTGTCATCATACGTATAATTCAACTTGCCGAAGAAAGAAACCAACGAATATCCTTCGCCTGTACCATAAGCCTGGGCAATGCCTACACCTGCATCGGGCCACATATAGTCGGGATTCAAGATGGAGAAATCTTCCTTATATCCCGAGAAGTTGATATCATCTTCCCGATTCAATTCCACACCTGCCATGACATCACCGCGGTGCTTTCCGATTTCAAGGTTATAGGTAGCAACGGCGTTCCACATCCATTTGGTCCAATGCTCCTGCTTGGCTTCTACCGCATTGGTGTCATTCGCCATATTGCCTTCCGTAATCGGATAAGTGAAGATGCGTTGTTGCTTCTGTGCATAATCCAGACCGAATGTCGTACGGATATTGAAACCTTTAAAGGGATTCAAGTTCAAATAAGCATCACCGAACATACGCCAGTAAGTATAACGGTTGTCCGAGTTTCTGTCCAAACGGGCTACAGGATTCTCACGGTCGGGATAACCTCCTACCGGACCTGCATACTCGCCGTCAATGGTATAAACGGGCAAAGAAGGATTGAACTGGAGCACATTCTGCAGGAAACCGTCCGGCGCCTGTACTTCCGAAGTGCGGTTCAAAGTAAAATGCTCACCTATCGTCAACACCTTTCCAATCAGGTTGTATTCTGTATTCATACGGGCAGAAAGGCGTTCGAAATCGCTCTGCTTGATAATACCCAAGTTCTTATAATATCCCAAAGAGAAAAAAGAAGAACCTTTTTCCGAACCGTTGCTTACCGACACGTTGTACTGTTGGATAACGCCTGTACGGGTAGTCTCGTCAAACCAGTCTGTATCGGCAGAAGGGGTCTGATGGCTTGAATCCAGGAAACGGGACATGCTGATTCCGTTCAACTGAGGATAACCATTGGCATCATATCCCCAATCGTATTTATATCCCAAAGGATTGGTGTTCGGGTCCTGGCCTCCATTGACGTATGCCTGCCACATGGCACGCCCGTATTCTTCCGCATTCAGCACTTCCATCTTGTTTGTGTACATCGAAGCTGAAACCGATGCATCGAAGTTCACTTTCAACTGGCCTTCTTTTCCTTTCTTGGTCGTAATGATAATCACACCGTTTGCAGCACGCGAACCATAGATAGAAGCCGAAGCCGCATCCTTCAATACCTGAATAGATTCGATATCATTACCGTTCAGTTCGTGCATGCCACTCTTGGTAGGCACACCGTCGATAATAAAAAGCGGGTCATTGTTGTTTAAGGTTCCGACACCACGAATACGAATCGTTGTCGAACCGCTCGGATTACCATCGGCAGTAATATTCATACCGGGCACACGTCCTTGCAACGCTTTCATCGGGTTGTTTTCATTCTGCTTGGCGATTTCATCCATACTGACTACCGATATGGCACCGGTCAAGTCTGCCTTGCGCTGTGTGGTATAACCCGTCACCACCACTTCATCCAACACTTCGGAATCTTCTTCCAACACGATGTTCATCACGGCTTGGGCTTTCAGGACCTGCGTCTTGCATCCGATGTACGAGATTGAAATCTCTGCACCTTCTTTCACCGTCAACGTGAAATTACCATCCAAATCAGTAATGATTCCGTTTGTTGTATTACCAACTTCCACAACAGAAGCGCCAATAACGGGGAACCCGTCTGCCTTGGCAACCACTGTTCCACTCACTTGCAGATTCTGCGCCTTCACCGATATACATAATATGAGGAAAAGCGCAAGAGAAACAATTCTTTTCATGTTTTCCATGGCGTTTACTTTTAAAATTAATACATCGCAAAGCTATCGAAATAAAGAATAGCAAATTTTTCTTAGGACTAAGTTTGTAGAGTTACAAAAATGCTACAATACTGAAAAACAAATAGTTAACACACATAAAATGTAGACTGAATGAATCATAGCCTCGATTTTGACTATAAAATTTTGAACACAAGATGAAACATTTTTGAAAGTTTTTAGTAATATTGCATTTCAGACGCTTTGCTGCATATTCCAAACCATGAAAAGGAAGCAGACCCGTACCATTAAAAACGCGAATCATTATGAGTATTTGGATACAAAACAGACTTCGATACATACTGTCTTTTCTTCTGACAATCGGTACGGTGTACACCTATGCCATAAACTTGGAAACACTGAAAGATTCACTGAACAAAACCATCGACCATAAACAACATTTCGTATATCAGAAAGAGGAAAGAATCAAGAAAATAAAAAGTGCGCTATTAGCCGATACCCTTTCGGTTGAACAAGCATACAACCTCAACAACGCTTTATACAAAGAGTACCAGAAATTCAATGTCGATTCGGCAATCGTGTATGTGCAACGCAATATCCACCTCGCACAGACATCCCAACAGACCGACAAGCTGTACGAAATGCAATTGGCACTGTCGCAACTGTATGCCCTGTGCGGCATGTACCGGGAAGCGGAAGATCTCTTAAATCAGATTCCCTTGAAGAAGTTGCCTACCCGTCTGCTTGCTTCCTATTATTATGCCTATATGCAATTTTCGGAATATTATTCAGCATCGGTACCCAACAGCCAACGTACTTTCCAGCAATACGAAACCTACCGTGATTCGTTCCTGACCTATACTGACCCTGCCTTGTTCGATAGCCAGACCTTCAAGATAGGAGAAAAGCTGGCAAGTAATCCCCAGCAGGCAGAAAAAGAGCTCAAGCCCTTACTGGCTATAGAGAAACCGGGCACACCCCACTTTGCCATTCTCAACTATATGCTGGCTATCGCCTACGACAATATGGGGATGGAAGAAGAACGGAACAAATACCTGATGTTATCCGCCATTACCGACATACGGAACGCCACACGCGAACACGTCGCACTACAAACCTTAGCTATAGAGAATTACCAACACGAAAGCCTGTCGCAAATCTTCAAGTATATCCAGTCGGCACTGGACGATGCGGTAGCTGCAGGCGTACACTTCCGTGCCTACCAGACTTACCAATTCTATTCTACGGTCAGCACTTACTACCAGAAAGAAGAAGCGCATACCAAAGCCGAACTTCGTTTCTTCCTTTTGCTGGTATGCATCTGCCTGGCATTACTGGTGATACTCACCGTGTATATTTACCTGCAGATGAAAAAGATAGCGAACATCAAAGAGATTCTGCGCCAAAACAACGACAAACTGCAACAACTGAATTCCGACCTGAATCACGCGAATGAAGAACTCAGCAATGCCAATGTCCGGCTGAATAACCGGAACTCACAACTGAAAGAAATCAACGAGATGAAAGAGCAATATATTGCTCAGTTCTTCGACTTATGTTCTGCTTACATCGATAAAATGGAACAATATCAAAATGAAGTATACAAACTGACCATAAACCGTCACTACGAAAAACTGGTCAGATTATTGAAATCGAAAGAAAGCATCGATGATGAACTGAATGCCTTATACCTACACTTCGACACGACTTTCCTCAACTTGTACCCAACGTTCATCACCGACTTCAATGCTCTGCTGAAACCCGATGAGCAAATCGTGCTGAAACAAGATAACCTGCTCACCAAAGAGTTGCGTATATATGCCCTGCTCCGCTTAGGCATCGATGACGGCAAGAAAATCGCCAACTTCCTGCGTTGTTCCAGCAGCACCATCTACAATTACCGCACCAAAATGCGGAACAAAGCCATCGACCGGGACAGATTCGAACGACAGATTATGGAGATAGGGAAATAATCCGGATCATACAAATATCTATTGTTTTCAACGAAGATACCTTCGCAGGCTGATGAAGGTATATGCACGCCCGAAAGACATTATATCTTCACAGACAGACACAAAAAAGGTGTGCCACACGGAAGAGAGCCTTGCAGCCTCACTCCCTTACAGCACACCTTTGACACTATTACTTATGAGAAACTACACAC
>UQVZ01000069.1 GCA_900544675.1 uncultured Bacteroides sp. | reverse complement strand
CGGCATGAGCAAACTGTACGAAGTAAGCTGCGAAGAACTCGACTTCCTGAACGACATCGCTTTCGACTGCGGCGTAACCGGTTCGCGTGTCATGGGCGGAGGTTTCGGCGGCTGCACCATCAACCTGGTAAAGAACGAGCTGTATGAAACCTTCATCACCACTGCCAAAGAACGCTTCAGAAAACAATTCGGACGTTCACCGAAAGTATATGATGTAGTAATCAGCGACGGTTCGCACAGAATTTGCTAATCATCCGAAACTCAAATTAAACAAAAAGCGAGGCATCGTAAAAAGAGTGCCTCGCTTTTTTATTTCATTTTCATTTTAAACTTCAAATGGCACAAGTGCCACGCCCTGCATAATCTGTGCTGATTTCGCCCTGATATTCAGGATGCCTTTGCAACCAACATACAGCATAAGAGCATGTCGCTACGGGCTTTAAACCTTTATTCCGAGCATAATCATAAGCAGTTTTCACCAACGTTGAGGCAACACCTCTTCCTCCAATCGCTTCCGGTACGAGCGTATGACGGATATCCAAATGATTCTCACCCAACTCATAGGCAATGTCAGCCTTGTAACCGTCAACCTCTGCCCAGAACTTTCTCTGCGCTTCATCATGATGTACTTCCATAATCTGTATTCATTTAAAGATTTCGGCTACAAGATATAAAAAATTTTCGAAACTCCTTGTGTGCGTTCACAAAAAATAAGAACCTTGATGATACAATAAATAAAAAAGCACGCAGCAAAATTTTGTTTCGCTACGTGCACCTAAATTACTAACTCAAAAAATACAACAGAGAGCCTGTATTTCTATATTGCCCAAGCTCTTATTACTGCAATGCCTTGCCTAAATTCTCTACAATCTGCGGGTCGGGCAAATCAGCTTTTCCGAAAAGCAAATATGAAAAATTGTCTGCCAAGACCTCTTCCGGGTCGATGACATACGCTGTATTCCTGCCTACCCGTTCTTGAAAATCGGCAACCTGCTTGGGGTCATAAATCACGGTCGCCCCGTTTTGCTGCAAGGGAACGAACTGGCTGTTCAATGGCACCAAGCCAATCTGGATATAATCGAAAAGTCCTCCTTCAGTATAAGGCTTATCGGTATAAATCACCATGGCACAGTTTACGCTATCCCCCTCTACTGTAAACGGAGCGTAGCTGTCGCGCCGGCTGATATCCGGATTAGAGATAAGTTTCCCCATCAAGTCGGAAGGGAAAACAATCGGACGGTCCAGTACTGTAAAACCGATAACGGAATAGGCTTTCCGTTTCAGCGACACATCTGCCCGGGTCATGATATGAAAAAGCTCATGGGCCACTAACCCGGCCAAATAATCATCCGGAGCCTTTTCCAGCACCTGCTCGCCCACTGCTATCCAGTTTTCACGTGTATAGGCAGCAGCTCCTCCCTCCTCTACCATGGATGTCTTTATCAGAATCACTTCCGAGGGAAAAGTAAGTTTCAGCTTTCGCTTTTTAATGGCTGCCTCTACCGCCGCAAATGCTTTATTCAACCGGGCTTTATCCGCCTCGCTCCAGTTCCGGGTAGATTCCATCCCCAACTTCAACAACTGGGATTTCCGTCCTTGTTGAGTCTGAAGACGCACATCAATGTCGAACTGATTCAAACCGGTCGTGTATTGGTCGATGTCGGTAATCAGCATCTGTGCCTCTGCCCGTGTAGCAAAACGATAAGGTATATCTGTAGAAGTTTTCTGCGCTTTTCCGGCAACAGCCAAAAGCAAAGCACAGACAGTAAAAAGCAGGTGTGTCAATTTCATATTCATAATTAGATCGATTAAAAAGGAAAAGCCGCCCCGTCCCGAAACAGACGGCTTCCCTTTTCTGTTGATAATTCCGTTTTTATTCTTTATCTTTCAGAGCAGCAAAGATAAGCCCTTCCAGTTCGTCGGCAAGTTCAGGGTTATCCTGGATGCATTGCTTGGCTGCATCACGACCCTGCCCTAACTTGGTATCGTTATAGCTGTACCATGAACCGCTCTTCTTGATAATGCCCAGTTCCGAACCCAAGTCGATGATTTCGCCACTATGCGAAATGCCTTCCCCGAACATGATGTCGAACTCTGCCTTGCGGAACGGAGGAGCTACCTTATTCTTCACCACTTTTACACGCACTTGGTTTCCGATTACATCTTCGCCATCCTTCAGCTGGGATATACGGCGGATATCCAGGCGGACAGAAGCATAAAACTTCAACGCATTACCGCCCGTAGTAGTTTCGGGATTACCGAACATCACACCGATTTTTTCACGCAACTGGTTGATGAAGATACACGTGGTATTGGTCTTGCTGATAGCCGAAGTCAGCTTACGCAAAGCCTGCGACATCAACCGGGCTTGCAAGCCGACCTTATTGTCGCCCATATCACCTTCGATTTCGGCTTTCGGAGTCAAGGCAGCAACCGAGTCGATTACGATAATGTCGATAGCCGACGAACGAATCAGTTGCTCGGCTATCTCCAATGCCTGTTCGCCATTATCCGGCTGCGAAATCCACAAGTTATCAATGTCTACTCCCAACTTGGCTGCATAGAAACGGTCGAAAGCATGTTCAGCATCGATGAAAGCGGCAATGCCTCCCGCCTTCTGCGCCTCTGCAATGGCATGGATAGCCAATGTCGTTTTACCTGAAGACTCCGGACCATAAATTTCGATGATACGTCCTTTAGGATACCCTCCTACTCCGAGTGCGGCGTTCAGTGCAATCGAACCGGTAGGGATGACTTCCACTTCTTCTACATGGTCGTCTCCCATCTTCATAATCGAACCTTTGCCGAAGTTCTTTTCAATCTTGTCCATTGCAGCCTGCAAGGCTTTCAGCTTTTCGCTGTTATTCGGTTTCGAAGGAGCGTCTTCTACCCCTCCTTCGAATGCCAATTCATCTTTTTTTGCCATACTTTGTAAGTTTTTAAGTTTGGACTCACTTCAATATCTGCGCGGCATGATCCTTGGTCTTCACTTCTTTCGGAGTGATAACCCGCTCGACAATGCCTTCTTCATTGATGATAAAGGTCGTACGGAACGTACCCATGTACTTGCGTCCGCACATGCTCTTTTCTCCCCATGCTCCGAATGCTTCGGTCAGCTTATGCTCGGTATCCGCAATCAGCGTAAACGGAAGCTGGTTCTTTTCGATGAATTTCTGATGCGACTTTTCATCGTTGATGCTTACGCCTATCACTTCATAGCCGGCATGTTGCAAATCGCTGTAATTGTCACGCAAGTTGCATGCCTGAGCCGTACAGCCCGAAGTCATGTCTTTCGGATAAAAATAGAGCACGACTTTACGTCCTTTATAATCACTCAAATGTATTTCTTTCCCGTTCTGGTCTACGCCCAGCAAATCGGGAGCCTTATCTCCTACATTCATTTTCGCTAAACAATAATTAATAATTAAAAAATAAGAAAGTCCGGAACCTTACAATTCCAAGTCACCGTCGAACACTTCGTGCCAAGGCAAGCCGTTCTTATTCAGTTCATCCATAAACGGATCCGGATCGAACTCTTCGACATTCCATACACCCGGACGTTTCCACAAACCTTTCAGGAACATCATGGCTCCAATCATGGCGGGAACACCTGTCGTATAACTTACTCCCTGCATGCCGGTTTCCTTGTAAGCAGCCTGGTGCGAACAGTTGTTGTATACATAATAAGTATGCTCCTTGCCGTCTTTAATTCCGCGGATACGGCAACCGATGGAAGTTTCTCCTTCGTAATTCTCACCCAAATCCTGCGGGTTAGGCAACACAGCCTTCAAGAACTGCAAAGGCACGATTTCCATGCCATTGTAGTTGATAGGCTCGATACTTGCCATACCGATATCCTGTATCACACGCAAATGAGTCAGATATTCCTGACCGAACGTCATCCAGAAACGGGCACGCTTGATAGTGGGGAAATTCTTCACCAGCGATTCCAGCTCTTCGTGATACAGCAAGTATGAATCACGCGGACCGATATTGGGATAAGTCAAATCCTTATGGATTTCCAGCGGTTTGGTAGTAACCCACTTGCCGTCTTCATAGTAACGGCCGTTCTGGGTAATCTCGCGGATATTGATTTCCGGATTGAAATTGGTGGCAAACGCCTTATGGTGATTGCCAGCGTTGCAATCTACGATATCAAGATACTGGATTTCGTCGAAATGATGTTTGGCAGCGTATGCCGTATAAATGCCGCTTACACCCGGGTCGAAACCGCAGCCCAGAATAGCAGTCAGTCCGGCTTCTTCGAAACGTTTCTTGTAAGCCCATTGCCAGCTGTATTCGAAGTGAGCCACGTCTTTCGGCTCGTAATTGGCTGTATCCAGATAGTTCACTCCCGCCTTCAGACAAGCTTCCATAATCGTCAGATCCTGGTATGGAAGAGCCACATTTATAACGATTTCGGGTTTAAACCCATTGAATAAAGCCACCAGTTCGTCTACATTGTCTGCATCTACCTTAGCGGTCTTGATGTTGGGATTGCCGATTGCTTTTACAATTGCATCGCACTTCGACTGGGTACGGCTGGCAATCATCACTTCCGTAAACACCTCGGGATGTTGAGCCACTTTGTGTGCAACTACGGTACCTACGCCGCCTGCACCGATAATTAATACTTTACTCATTTTTTATTTTATCAGATTTAATGCCCGGTAAACGTTACCGTTCACTATGCAAAGATATGAATTTTTCCGAAACATCATGCAGTATTTCGAGTATATCCGTATTTTTATAGTAACAAACTATTCAAAAAACAAAAACAGATTTATGAAGAAAACAATTTTTAAAGTAGCAGCCCTGCTCTTTGCAGGCATGATGGCAACAGCATGCGGAAGCAGCAAACAGGCAGTACAACCGGTCGACCTGAACGGAGAATGGAACATCGTGACAGTAAACGGAGATACGGTAAACGCAGCCAATGCCCCATTTATCGGGCTGGACATGGCAGAAAAACGAGTATATGGAAACGCCGGATGCAACCGGATGATGGGAAGCTTTGAAGCAGACTCGCTGCATCCGGGCAAAATTCAGTTCAGACAGATAGGAACCACGCGGATGATGTGTCCCGACATGGATACGGAAAGCAAGGTGTTGCAGGCATTGAGCAACGTAAAAGGATATAGCGAAACGGAACAGGGATTGAGCCTGACAGACGCAGAAGGCAAAACCCTCCTGACGCTGGAGAAGAGAGAGACTCCTGCCTTCTCGGTCGCCGACCTGAATGGAGAATGGCTTATCAGCTCCATTAACGGCACGGAAACAGGCGAAATGGAAAATACGCCTTACCTGGCTTTCGACTTTGCAGAAAAGCGCGTGCACGGCAATGCCGGATGCAACATCATCAATGGCAGCTTCTCGCAAGAGGAAGGAGAACCTAACTCTCTGAAATTCTCGCAAATGATTTCCACGATGATGGCATGCCCCGACATGGAGACGGAACGTAAGATACTGGACGCACTGGGAAAAGTGACAAGCTTCTCCGCCAACGCTGACGAAACCGTTTCTTTGCTGGACGAAAGCGGAACGGAAGTACTGACACTGACACGCAACACCGGCACACCGCTTTCGAAAGTGCAATAAAAGCCCCTCAAAAAACTTTCGACGCAGATTGACGCCAGTTTACGCCAATGAGATTATCCTAATTCAACAAAAACTCAAATCGTCAAATCTCATTTGCATCGACCGGCGTCAACCTGCGTTTTTCTATTATATACGCCCACATTCAACCATCTATGCAGATATATTCGGCTTTGCGAACGACAAACATTGCTTCTTCACACGCCTATATTTTATGTTCTCCATATGGAGAACGTACGTCCTTGGTATGGAAAACGTATGTCCCCCGATTGGAGGACGTACGTTTCCCGTATGGAGGACATAAAAACAAGATTTATTTCATACGTTCGAAACGGTAGGCAAACGAAAACATCACGTATCCTCTCAACTGTTCTTCATAGCGTTCGCTGAACGAGGAGGCACCGGCATACCGGGTAAAGCTTTTCCGCTGGCTCAGGATATCTGCCCAATAGACAGACAACTCCCCTCGCCTCTCCTTCAAGAATTTCCATGAAACCTTCAGGTTCCACAACAGCTCGTTGTTGTCTTCTCCACCCATGCCTGTTCCGCTGCGGAACACATAGCCGGCATCTGTGCTTACCACAAAATGCAACGGCAAATTGACCGAGCTTTCCACACCACACGTATAATTCCGCGTATAAGTATTACGATGTTGCAACGAGTTCTTCGACTGGTAGAACGTCCACGCCCCCGTCAGGTCGATGTTGCCCCACGAAGGCAAATAAGCCAACCGGATATTGCTGTTCAGCGAGGTGGCACCGGTCACGCTCCGGCTGTTCACATCCTGAGAGGCATCTTCATTTACCAGACTCACATTGTGGTTATAACTTCCGGACACATTCAGGGTCAGATGGAATTGCCTGATACGTCTGTCGTAATATCCGTTTCCCATAATTCCCCAATTGCCGTTGATGTTGACCGGAAGCGTTTCGCGCCCGCCCGTATTCCGGTTATAATAAGTGGCACGCGTCACAGCATTGAAGGTCTGGTTCCACGACAGCGAAGTCATGAAACCTTTCTGAAAGTTATTAAACAAGGCATATACCGAATGGCGGTACGAAGGACGCAGGTTCGGATTGCTCCTGCGGATAGAAAGCGGAGAGCTGTAGTCGACAGGCGCCACCATGTCTTCCAACTGGGGTTGCGAAGAACTCCCGTTGTAGCTCAACACCCAATAATTCCCTTCTTTCTGATACGACAGGCTCAACCGTGAACTCCATTCCACCGAACGTGCCACGGTGTCCGCACGGTGTTCGCCCGTAGCCTGATTGATGGACCTGCGCTGAGGTGTCATCCCCACATGGGCAACTATCCCCCAAGCTTCATCTGTATAATTGTATTGCAACGAAAGGTTATGCCCCACGGTACGGCTGTGACTCCGTGCACGCAGGCTGTCTATCTCGCCCGCCTCGTATCCTTCGGGCAAGGTTCCCCATGCAGGTTGTCCGTCTTCCCAAGCGGATAAATCATAGGTCGCTCCGTCCAAACGTTCGTAATCACTCTCCCATCCATAGCTAAGCTGCACCCTCGATTTCTTGGTAAAAGCATGCGTATATCCTAAACGGACTTCATCGTTCATCGAACTTTGCGGTGTATGGCGATACTGGTTCTGATAATAAAGCGAATCTCCTCCGTCCACATTCTGCAATTGGTAATAATCGATGGACGACAAGGTATAACTGTCCTGCTCGTTTTTCTGATAGGTATGATTGAGGTCCAGACTCAGAAAATCTCCCTTCGTCCCGATTTTCTGTATCCATTCCAGGCGAAGGTCATAATTATAATCCTTTCCTTTTCCCAACGTTTGCTGGCGGTTGTCGTTCACACAAGTCTCCTTACCTGTTTCCCCGATATGGGCAAAAGGGTCTTTTGTATCTATCTCTACCGGAGCATTGAAAGTGGCTGTACGGCTTTGGCTTTGGTTATCACTATTGCCATAACCTCCTGTAGCCGAAAAAATGACAGTGGTCTGTTTGCTGATTTCCCAATTCATGTCAAAACGTCCGCTCGCATTCCGGTTCTTGCCTACCTGCTTATTCTCGGAGGCCGCATACTGGTTTCCAGCAGGTAAATATTGTTCGTTGTATGTCCCCGATTGTCCTCCATTTCGATTATACATATAATTGAGGTTTCCCGACAAGTCCAATCCTTCCTTCACCTTTTTCGTCACATTGAGATTGACCGAGTTGGCGATATTATCTTCATCTGCAGTAGTAAAATTACGGTTGGTAGAACGGAGGTTTACCATAAAGTTATCTCCGTTCTCCTTGAAGCGCATGAGCCTGCCTGTCAAGTCACGCCGTTTGTGCGTCCCATATCCGCCTTCCGCGTTTGCCAACAGTGTCCCGCTGAACTCCCGCTTGGTTTTCAGGTCGAGCACATAATTTTTTTCATTCGATTTCATGCCGGTTATCTCTTCCTGCTCGGTCGGCTTATCGTACACTTTCAGCTGGCTGATGAACTTTACAGGCAGATTTTCCAGCACGACATCCTTATTTCCACGGAAAAAGTCTTTCCCGTTCAAGAGTATCTGCTGAATAGAATAACCATTGTATTTCATCTCTCCCGTTTTCGGGTCATACGACAAGCCTGGCACGCGCCGCACCAAAGCCTCCAGATACGAACCTTCGGGCGTAGGATAAGCCGCCACATTATAAACGGTGGTATCTCCCTTCTGCTCTATCGGCTTAACTGGTGCTGTCACCACCACTTCCGAAAGAAGCAACGCCTCATCCTGCATCCGCAACGTCCCCAGCCGGAGCGTATCGACTCCCTCTTCAAGGCTCCGAAACAAAGAAGTACACCCGGTAAATGAAGCCTTCAGCAGATAGCCGGTCCGTTTTTCCCGTTCAAACGCCAGACTAAACCGTCCGTCCACGTCTGTTACCGCAGCCTTTACCTGCAAGGTATCGGGCAAACGCATAATCGCCACATTGGCATACGAAAGAGCCTCCTCGCCTTGTTCGCCCGACAAGACCACACGTCCCGTCACGACCTGACGTTGCGCCGTCGCCGTAGCTATCCCCAAAAGCCACATCACTCCTATATATATAATAAGGTATATACGATTCATCCGCTCTTTTCAAAATGAAGAGGCAAATGTAATGAAAAACCGGGAACGGCAGCCTTAATAAAGCCTAAATTCAAAACAAGGCAACGGAAACACGGCAGCCCCTACGCCTGTCGCCTATTTGCACCTCACCCGAAACTGACGGATTGCCCCACCAAGCAGATAATCCTTGTCAGTCTGTCCGACATTTTGTCAGTCTCCCTTATCAAAACAAGTCGATTTTATCCGTGGCACGGCATTTGTTTAAAAATAGGCGTAATGCTTCGGCATTACAGAATCAACTTAATTAGCTAACAAATAAAAAAGATACAATTATGGGAAAGATTATTGGTATTGACTTAGGAACTACAAACTCATGTGTAGCAGTATTTGAAGGTAATGAACCGGTAGTAATTGCTAACAGTGAAGGCAAACGTACTACTCCTTCTGTAGTAGGTTTCGTTGACGGCGGCGAACGTAAGGTAGGTGACCCTGCCAAACGTCAGGCCATTACAAACCCGAAACGTACGGTTTATTCAATCAAACGTTTCATGGGTGAAACTTACGACCAGGTTCAGAAAGAAATTGCGCGTGTTCCTTACACTGTAGTAAGAGGCGACAACAACACGCCGCGTGTAGATATCGACGGACGTCTGTACACTCCGCAGGAAATCTCGGCTATGATTCTTCAGAAAATGAAGAAGACAGCCGAAGACTATCTGGGTCAGGAAGTGACAGAAGCTGTCATCACCGTTCCGGCATACTTCTCAGACTCTCAACGTCAGGCAACCAAAGAAGCCGGACAGATTGCAGGTCTAGATGTAAAACGTATCGTAAACGAACCAACGGCAGCCGCTTTGGCATACGGTGTAGACAAAGCCAACAAGGATATGAAGGTAGCCGTATTCGACCTCGGTGGTGGTACATTCGATATCTCTATCCTGGAATTCGGTGGCGGCGTATTCGAAGTATTGGCAACGAATGGTGATACTCACTTGGGTGGTGATGATTTCGACCAGGCTATCATCAACTGGCTGGTTCAAGAGTTCAAGAACGATGAAGGAGCCGACTTGACTACCGACCCGATGGCTATGCAGCGCTTGAAAGAGGCAGCCGAAAAAGCTAAAATCGAACTGTCTTCTTCTACTTCAACTGAAATCAACTTGCCGTACATCATGCCGGTTGCAGGTGTGCCCAAACACTTGGTTAAGACATTGACGCGTGCCAAATTCGAACAACTTTGCCACGATTTGATTCAGGCGTGTCTGGAACCGTGTAAGAAAGCCATGAGCGATGCAGGTTTGAACACAAGCGATATCGATGAAGTCATCCTGGTAGGTGGTTCTTCACGTATACCGGCAGTTCAGAAACTGGTTCAGGACTTCTTCGGCAAAGTTCCTTCAAAGGGTGTAAATCCGGACGAAGTAGTAGCAGTAGGCGCAGCCATTCAGGGTGCCGTGCTGAACAAAGAAGCAGGTGTAGGCAACATTGTATTGCTGGATGTCACTCCGTTGACACTGGGTATCGAGACAATGGGTGGTGTAATGACCAAATTGATTGACGCCAACACGACCATTCCGTGCAAGAAGAGTGAAATATTCTCTACTGCAGCCGATAACCAGACCGAAGTTACCATCCACGTATTGCAGGGTGAACGTCCGATGGCTGCTCAGAACAAGTCTATCGGTCAGTTCAATCTGACAGGTATCGCACCGGCTCGTCGTGGTGTTCCTCAAATTGAGGTAACCTTCGATATCGATGCCAACGGTATCTTGAAAGTATCTGCCAAGGATAAGGCGACCGGCAAAGAGCAGGCTATCCGTATCGAAGCTTCATCCGGTCTGAGCAAAGAGGAAATCGACCGTATGAAGGCAGAAGCCGAAGCCAATGCAGAAGCCGATAAGAAAGAAAAGGAACGTGTAGACAAGCTGAATCAGGCAGACTCTATGATCTTTACAACCGAGAACCAGTTGAAAGACCTGGGCGACAAGATTCCGGCAGATAAGAAAGCTCCTATCGAAGCAGCTCTGCAGAAACTGAAAGACGCTCACAAAGCTCAGGATTTGGCAGGCATCGATGCAGCAATGGCTGAACTGAACACCGCATTCCAAGCCGCAAGTGCCGAAATGTATGCACAGACAGGCGCTCAAGGCGGTCAGCAGGCAGGTCCTAATGCAGGTCAGGCAAACAACAACCAGAACACCGGCAACAACAAAGACAATGTTCAGGATGCTGACTTTGAGGAAGTGAAGTGATTCCGATAAGTAAACAGATAATAAACAATAAGCAAAA
>UQVZ01000068.1 GCA_900544675.1 uncultured Bacteroides sp. | reverse complement strand
AATTTTAAGGAGACTGTAACATTATTCTTGAATCAATTCAAAACAGTTTCTTAATTCTTCATTCTTAATTCTTCATTTACCTGTGGTGAAAGCACAAACAAAAAAAGGTTGCACAGCCTAATGCCTGCAACCTTCATTATTCCTTACATTTTCATTTACTTTTACCTACATTCAAAAAAAATTCTAATCTTCTGTCAACGTGTCATGTCTTCCCAGATACGCACATTGTTGTTTCTCATTTCCTGAAGACCTCTTACAAGAATTTTCTTCACTCGTTTAAGCATACTAGTCTGTTGTTTTTATGTTTTACGACACAAAAGTACAGGTTTTGCTCATACGTTATTATGCTATACAACACATTTCTATTTGAATTCATCAAATTCTTGACTTATATCAAATCCGTTTTTCCTCTCCAAGCTTTAACGGGGCACAAACATCCGATAAAAAATCATAAAGCTATAGGTATATTGAATTTATTTTGTAACTTAACACTCGGTTTCATCACAGAGAGAAAGATGAAACAGGACTCTGTGGTAAAAATTTCCAAAAGGCTATGGTAGACATTTATTGCAAGAACAACGAACAGACCAAAAGCTTTCCCGAAGGGAGCAGCTTATTGGACATCTACAAAGGTTTCGGGCTGGACATGCCCTACGGTGTAGTGAGCGCAAAGGTGAACAACAAAGTGGAAGACCTGAACTTCCGGGTATATTACAACAAGGATGTGGAGTTTCTCGACATCACCAACCCTTCGGGGATGCGGACCTATTTCCGTTCGCTCTGTTTCATTCTGGTGAAGGCCGTGGAAGAGCTTTATCCGCAAGGCAGTATCTCGCTGGAGCATCCGGTATCGAAAGGATATTATTGCGATTTGCATCTGGACCGTTCCATAGGGCTGGATGACGTAATCCGCATCAAGCAGAAAATGCAGGAAATCATTGCCGCCGATATTCCTTTCCAACGCATTGAATGCCACACCAAGCAGGCAGCCGAAATGTTCCTTCAACACGGCATGATGGACAAGGCAAAGCTGCTACGCACCTACGACCAGCTCTATACATTCTATTACCGACTGGGCAACACCACAGACTGCTATTACGGAAGCCTGGTACCCAGTACGGGATACATCCGTCTGTTTGACATCGTGAAATATTACGACGGATTGCTTTTGCGTATTCCCAACCGGAAAGACCCGACACGGCTGGAAGACGTGGTGAAACAGGAAAAAATGCTCGAAGTGTTCCAGGAATACCGCCGCTGGAACGAGATATTAGGCATCGCTACCGTGGGCGACTTCAACATTGCGTGCAAGAACGGATTCGCCACCGAGCTGGTCAACGTGTCCGAAGCGCTTCAGGAAAAGAAAATAGCGCGTATCGCCGATGAAATCACTCACCGCGACCGAAACGGCGAACGCGTGAAACTGGTCTTGATTTCGGGACCGTCCTCATCGGGAAAAACCACATTCAGCAAACGGCTGAGCGTGCAGCTGATAACCAACGGCATGCGCCCCTTCCCTATCTCGCTGGACGATTACTTTGTAAACCGTGATGACACTCCGCTGGACGAAAACGGGAAACACGACTTCGAATCGTTTTATGCGCTCGACCTGCCTTTCTTCGAAGTCCAACTTCAGGAGCTGCTTGCCGGTAAGGAAATCGAGTTGCCGCGCTTTAACTTCGTGACAGGAAAAAGGGAAATGAGCGGAAAGAAACTCCGCATCAAAGACAACATGATACTGATACTGGAGGGCATACACGCCCTCAACCCCGAACTGACCGACCACATCCCGGAAGCCAACAAATACAAGATATATGTATCGGCACTGACTACCATCCAACTGGATAGCCATAACTATATCCCGACTACCGATAACCGCCTTCTGCGCCGCATCATCCGCGACTCGAAGTATCGGGGAAGCAGCGCCGAAGATACCATCAACCGCTGGGAAAGCGTGCGGGCAGGCGAAAACAAATGGATTTTCCCTTATCAGGAATATGCAGACGCGATGTTCAACTCTGCCCTCCTGTTCGAACTTGCCGTACTGAAAGACTATGCGGAACCGCTTTTGCGCAAGGTGCCTAACAATTGCCCTGCCTACTCGGAAGCCAACCGCCTGCTCCGTTTCTTAGGGTATTTCACATCCGTACCCGATGACCAGCTCCCGCCTACTTCACTTCTGCGCGAGTTTTTAGGAGGAAGCAGCTTTATGTATTAAACCCTAACCCATGATAAAACTATGAACGAAAACTATACTTTTGAAGTGTGCGCCAACTCGGTAGAGAGTTGCCTTGCCGCACAAGAAGGAGGCGCACACCGCGTAGAATTATGCGCCGGCATCCCCGAAGGAGGAACCACCCCCTCGTATGGTGAAATCAAAACCGCACGGCGGATACTCGATATCCGCCTGCATGTCATCATCCGCCCCCGGGGAGGAGATTTCCTGTATTCGCCCATCGAAACAGAAACCATGCTGGAAGACATCCGTATGGCAAAAAAAGCCGGAGCCGACGGACTGGTATTCGGGTGTCTCTGCCCGGACGGAAACATCGACCTTCCCTTGATGCAAAAACTGATGGAAGCCAGTGGAGACACTCCGGTCACCTTCCACCGTGCCTTCGACCATTGCCAAGACCCGTATCGTGCCCTCGATGAACTGATTTCGCTGGGCGTGACGCGCATACTCACCTCCGGACAACAGCCTACCGCTCCCCAGGGCACTCCACTCCTTAAAGAATTGCAGGCATACGCCAAGGGACGCATTATCCTCCTTGCGGGATGTGGTGTGAACGAAACCAACATCCGCCAACTGGCACAGGATACCGGCATACACGAGTTCCATTTTTCTGCCCGCGAGCAGGTGAAGAGCCAAATGATTTTCACCAACCCCGAAGTGACAATGGGCGATAAAGACGCCGACGAATACACACGGGATGTCACCACCGCCCGACGTGTACGGAATACCATTGAAGCTTTATGCGGAGAATAAAGAACCGGCTCATTCTTCCAACCGAAAACGCCAGGCACAACAACAGGCAGGGTCGGTGACATCGGGGAAACACGAAAGGCATTCGCACGTAATGCGGTCATCGATGGTACGTGCGAAACCTGCATATTCTATCTCGCCCACGGGTTTGCAGGGATGAAAAGGCATCCCTTTACGTTCGCGTGCCCGCTGCACGCGACATTCCCGTGTACGATAAACGAGTGTCTTCTTTTCCTCGTCCACGATAATATCCGCCTCATTCAGGTTGGCATAAAAGCGTAATTGCAGGGCACGGGCAAGTCCTTCCAGCCCTGCTCGTTCGGGAAGATTCAAGAACACCTTGATACGCTTGGCTTCGATGACAGTAAACCTCTGCCATGCCTCCGCATCGTGATACATCGCCTCGTCCATTCCACGTGTCCGCTCTACCGACTGGAACCAAACTCCATCCATTGCCAGCCAATTCTTCGAGTAATCTTCGATGAGCCGTATCAGCTCTTCCTTCGAAAAGGATGATAAAATCTCGTTTTTCATTCTGTATTCTTTTTATACCAGTTTCTTCATCGCAAGCTACACCCGTGCAAAGAACCAGTCTGGTGTAACCTGCGATGAAGTTCATAAAATTACAAACCGTGAATCGTATTCAGCAACTGGTCACCCATACCGATGGTATAACCATGTGTTTCGAACACGACCCGATTAAAGGTATCGGCGATAATAAATATAGGAAGCTGGACACCGGAAGGAAGCTTCATTTCTTTCCGTATCCCGTCCTCGACGGAACCATCGGCATCAATACCGAACGATACGGTAGAAGGCAAACCCTTGACCGAAGCCGCCTGATATTTCTCGTATGCCGCACGGCTGGGGAAAAGCAAGACCATCTTCCTTCCCCACTCTTCAAATTCCTTCGCCTTGGCAGCTATATCCTTCAACGCATGGTCGGTAGGTTCCTGACCCACACCCAATATGCCTACGATGAAATAACCTCGTCCTGTAGTGGCCAACACCGAGGTTTCCTCGCCTTCCGGAGTCCGGAACTTGGCTTCCGAATTAAAACTGCCTATCACACTAACGGCCTCATTGCTCTCGCGCACCACCAAATCCGTATCGGTTTCCTTATCTTGCTCCACATTGAAGAACGACACTTGCGCCAACACACCTCCTTTTGCCAAACGGGTACCGGACACTAACATATAATATCCGGCCGGAAGTGAAGCCGGTTGACCAAACAACTTGCTCCAAGGCTCGAAATCGGGATAAGTCTGCAAAGCGAATCCTTCCCCATCGAAACGGGACAAAGTGAAATGACGGGCATACGAAGGATCATCCAAGCGGGGAATCGGCGCGTAATCCAGTTTCAGCTTACCTTCCGTCACCTGTTCCGAACTTCCGCTTTCGAAATCGACCGCTACATCCTTGCCATTCTCCTTATATAATACATAACCTGTCACCCGGTCTATCCATGCCGGAATACCCAGTGAACGTGCCACCGCTACAAAGAAAACATCACGCGAACGGCGGTCTGCCATACGGCTCTTCCATACTCCTTCGGGCGAAATAATGGTACCCACCGTACACCAATCATCGCACAACGTCAAGCTGTCCTTACACCATTCCACTAATTCCAGCGGCGCTTTCCGGAAACGGCCGGCATCGGCTTCGGACACTTCACGCTGGAAGAACGAACGGTAAGGAGTCAGCATCTCATAGCCGATACGGGGAGCCAAAACCGTCTGTACATCCGCCAGCGAATCGGTGTGATACAGATGGTCATTCAACACACGGGCTTGTGCATCGCGCAAGTCTTTCTCGGCAAGCGTACCCAACAATTCCAAAGCACGTACCTGTTTGCCATGACGAGACGCCTCCTCCAAGAAGGCTTCAATCTCTTCCGCATTCCCACGCGACATTTCTATCCACGGACGGATATCGTCAGCCTTATATCCATTGGCATCGGCAAAAGTTCCGATAGCCTCTGCACCGGGAAACGTAGCGATATATGCGTTGCGGATAGAATCTTCCGCATCGAAACGCCGGTCGTTCTCCGCACGCTGTTCGGGAGTCACCTCGGGCAATGCCGGATTGCTTTCGGGCGGAACGATATCAAGCGAGAACGAAAGCGTATCCCCCACCTGATGGTCGAGCTTCACTTCTACTTCCTTGTCTTTGCCGAATGAAACCTTCTTCATTCCGAACGCACGGTCCTTCACCGCCAGCACCACCATGTCGCCCATACCTGCCGAAAGGCTTGCGCGACCGTCCTTGCCTGTCTGCTGAGATGAAACCGGATAGAACTCGGCATAATTATAGATGCCAAAGCGCACGAAAGCATCTTCGACGGGCTTTCCATCTATATCCGTCACGCATACCACCACCGGCGCATTCTGCGCATAATTTCCTATCACGTTTATCTCCGTATAATTGGCAGTAGTGCGCATCACCTCTTCCGGTCCCTGATAATAGCCAAACACCTTAGTATGCATCAACATACCCCGGCTTGCCGGCTCGTTGAACCAGCCCAGATTCAGCACTGGTTCGGGTTCGCAAGCTCCCAGAAAATACCATTTCCCGTCTACCCACGCCTCTACCCATGCATGATTGTCATCGGTATGTGCCCAACGAGGCGTATAGACCTGCCGTGCCGGAATACCTACCGAACGAAGTGCAGCCACCAGAAAAGTAGATTCTTCCCCACAACGCCCGTATGCAGTCTTCACCGTGGCAAGAGGCGAACTGGTACGTGCATCCGAAGGCTGGTAGTTCGCTTTCTCATGGCACCAATGATTTACCTCGAGCACGGCATCATACATCGACAAGCCTTTCAGCCGCGGCATCAGTTCATCATGGAATACCATCCGCGAACGGTCGAGCGCCTCATTGTTTACCCGCACCGGCAAAACAAAATGCAAGAACACATCATCGGGAATTGTCTTCCCCCACGACGTTTCCTCCCGCGTAGCATACGAACTGCGGATGTTCTCTAAATAAAACTCGCCCGGATAATCCGTAATGTCGCCCACCGGCATATAAGCATAAAAGAACATCAGGGCATTCCGTTCATCGGAACTCAGCCCGTCCGTATCAAGCACTCCAAAGAAATCCCCCTGCGTGAACAATGCCTTTTTCGCCTGGAAATCAGCCTCAACTTGTTTCTCGAACGCGGAAGTACATGCCGATAACAGCACGCACAACACACCGGCACAAAATAACTTTCTCATAAGCTTTATTTTTTATTCATCACGGAGGGACACAGAGTGCCACAGAGGATAATCAAGTAAAGGTTCTGTATGCCTCCGCGTCCTCTGTGGTGAATTAAAGACAAAGATAAAAAAAACGATTCATCTCTCAAATTTATTTTCTACCTTTGCGAAAGTTAATCAAATTGAACGTATGGCATTAAACTCACGTCAGGTACAGACACAAGCCCAACAACAGGTGCAGACCCTGTCACCCCAACAGATATTGGCGGTCAAGCTATTGGAACTTCCTACCGTAGAACTGGAAGAGCGTATTCACTCGGAACTCTTGGACAACCCTGCGTTGGAGGAAGGCAAGGAACCTTCTGCCGACGACGTTCACGGAGACGAACCGGAATATGCCACCGACGAAGACGGGCAACCCAATACCGACTATGGCGAAGACCTCTCACTGGGTGACTATCGTACCGAAGATGACATACCCGACTATAAATTGCAGGAAAACAACCGTTCGAAAGACGACAAGCCTGAGAACATTCCCTTTTCGGACAGCGTTTCCTTCTACGAGACGTTGAAAGAGCAGCTCGACATGCAAGAACTGACGCCCAAGGAAAAACAATTGGGCGAATACCTCATCGGCTCGCTCGACGACGACGGGCTTTTGCGGAAAAGCATCAGTGCCATCATTGACGAACTTGCCATCTACCAGGGTATCAATGCCACTCCCGAAGAAGTGGAGCACGCCTTGTCCGTCATACAGGATTTCGACCCTGCCGGAATCGGGGCACGAAGTCTGCAGGAATGCCTTCTTCTGCAAATCAAGCGCAAGGAAGACTCACCTTTGAAACAAATCGAATACGACATCATCGACAAGTGTTGCGATGACTTCACCAAAAAGAACAAAGACAAAATCCTGCAAAAACTCGGCATCACCGAAGAACAATACAATGCCGCCGTAGCCGAACTGGTCAAGCTGAACCCACGTCCCGGAAGCTCGATGGGAGAAACTATCGGGAAGAACCTCCAGCAAATCGTCCCCGACTTCATCGTGGAAACCGAAGATGACGGAAGCATCAGCCTCAGCCTCAACAACCATAACGTCCCCGAACTCCGTTTGAGCCGGGAGTTCACCGACATGCTGGACGAACACACACGCAACAAAGCCAACCAAAGCAAGGAATCGAAAGACGCCCTCCTGTTCCTGAAGCAGAAAGTGGATGCGGCACAAAACTTCATCAATGCCGTAAAGCAACGCCAACAAACGCTGATGAGCACCATGCAAGCCATCATCGACCTGCAACGCCCCTTCTTTGAGGAAGGAGACGAATCGCTCTTGCGCCCGATGATACTGAAAGATGTGGCAGAACGTACCCATCTGGATGTTTCTACCATTTCGCGTGTAAGCAACAGCAAATATGTGCAGACCAATTTCGGCATTTATCCGCTGAAGTTCTTTTTCAGCGACGGATATACCACTGAAAGCGGCGAAGAACTCTCTATCCGTGAAATCAAACGCATCCTGAAAGAATGTGTGGACCACGAAGACAAGAACGCCCCTTATACCGATGACGAGCTTGCCAACATCTTGAAAGAGAAAGGCTACCCCATCGCACGGCGTACCGTAGCCAAATACCGCCAGCAACTGAACATTCCCGTTGCCCGATTAAGAAGATAAAAGAAACAAGTATGGAAGAAACAAACATCCCCGACCAACTGACTTATCACGAACCTTCCCGGCACAATCCGGAAGAACAAAATGACCCGTGGTTCATGGCGGCCCGTATCCTGTCGGCTGTCTTTACCCCGTTTATGGTACCCTTTGTCGCTTTTCTTCTGCTTTTTCTTTTCACCTACCTGCGTATCTTGCCTTTGCAATACAAACTCATCGTGCTAGTCATCGTATATTGCTTCACCATCCTTTTGCCGATGCTAAGCATCTATCTGATGCAGAAAATCAATGGATGGTCGCTCCACGAGCTGGGCAAACGCGAACGCCGTTACGTGCCCTACATCCTCACCATCCTGAGTTATGCGGGATGCCTCGTCACCATGTACCGTTACCACCTGCCCCGCTATATGAGCGGCATCGTTGTAGCTACCTTGCTCTGTATGATTATCTGTGCACTCATCAACCTGAAGTGGAAAATCAGCACCCACATGGCAAGCGGCGGTCTGATGGTAGGCGGCTTGCTCTCTTACAGCTTCATTTTCCAGTTTAACCCCACGTGGTGGCTCTGCATCTTCATCCTGCTTACCGGCATGCTGGGGTCGGCACGCATCATTGTCCGCCAACATACCCTGAACGAAGTAGGAGGAGGTTTCTTCACCGGTCTGTTCTGCGGTGTTATTGGAATCTTGTTTATTTGAGCCTGCATCGATGCAGATTCCAAATAAATTTGTATTTTTGTAACGAACAAAACACGACAATATATGAAAACCAATCTGATTCGTTTTGACTGGGCGATGAAACGCCTGCTTCGCGATAAAAGCAACTACGTGGTATTGGAGGGATTTCTTTCCACCCTGCTGGAAGAAGATCTGCACATCGTCCGGTTCCTGGAAAGCGAATCGAACCAAGCCGACTCGACCGATAAGTTCAACCGTGCCGATATGCTTGTGGAAGACGAAAAAGGAAGGTTGCTCATCATCGAAGTGCAGAACAACCATGAACTCGACTATTTCCACCGGATGCTTTACGGCGTTTCGAAAACCATTTCGGAATACATCAATCTGGGAGACGATTATGACAAGGTAAAGAAAATCTACTCCATCAATATTGTCTATTTCGAATTGGGGCAAGGCAAAGATTATGTCTATCACGGCAAGACCATCTTCAGAGGGTTGCATGACACAAACGATATCCTGCAACTTTCCGTACGCCAGCGAGAGATATTCGTAGGCAAAGATGCCGGCGATATTTTTCCCGAATACTATGTATTGCGTGTCAATGATTTCGATAAAGTAGCCAAAACGCCCCTTGACGAATGGATTGAATTCCTGAAAACCGGTTCGATAGACCAATCAGCTACAGCCAAAGGACTTCCCGAAGCAAGGGAACGATTGCGGGTAGACTCCCTGCCCGATGTAGACAAACAAGCCTATATCCGTGATATGGAAGCTTTGCGCTACCAACGGAGCGTCATCAAGACCGGCTGGTACGAAGGTCGTGCGGAAGGCAGAAAGGAAGGACGAGCGGAAGGTCGTGCGGAAGGAAGAAAAGAAGGACGAGCGGAAGGTCGTGCGGAAGGTCGTGCGGAAGGTCGTGCGGAAGGTCGTGCGGAAGGAAGAAAAGAAGGACTGGCAGAAGGAGAAGCTAAAGGACGCGCAGCAGCAAAAGCCGAAAGTGCTTTGGAAATGAAAAATCGCCTGAAAGAAATGGCCAAACGCATGAAAGACGCAGGAATGTCTACAGAGGCCATTGTCGGCTTTACCCAACTGACACCCGAAGAGATTGAGAACCTGGATTGAACGCAATTATCCCACCGCACTATCCACATCCACATAATAATGCGAGGGATTGTTGCGGTCAATGTAAACACGCACCTTTTTCTTCGGGTCGATTTCATAGCTTTCATACCAAAAAGGACCGCTTTGAAAAAGATAAATCCGTCCGTTCGGAGCAACATATTTACATGCAATGACAATGGGGTATTTTCCGTTCAGGTTCTGGCTCCTGTCATTGCTTATGTCCGTGATTTCCGCTTCTACCTTATCTCCGGTAGCAAGTAAACGGTGGATTTTCCGCTGATGCATCCGTTTCATCACAAGAAAGATTCCCCCTATGCCGGCAAATACAAAACTCATAAATAACAAGGCGGCAATAATCCATCCGTTCTCATCGATATAACGCACTTCCCGAGGGTTTCCTTCCTGATAATAAACCGTTATCCGCTTTCCGGGATGCATAGACGATGTAGCTGTATGAAGTGTAGACGTGTAAGAAACTCCTCCCAAGCTATATTCCACTACCGGTGTGCCCAATGATTCGCTATCCGCTCCACGCATAGCCACAATGGTCGCTTCCACCGGCATTGCCTTTTGCTGATAGGCATGACTCTCGATGCCGACATAAACGCCGATAACAAACAAAATGACTCCTATCGAAATAAATCCTCCACCGAATACGAGGGTAAAGACCTTTTTCTTTCTCCTGCCTTTGGCTAATGCTTTTTCTCTATTATGCATCATACAACCTGTTTTTATCTTTATAACCCGAATGCTTTGCGAATTAAATTTTAAAGGTGCAATGTCACATCTTTGCCAAAAGGAGCCAATGACAGACTTGCCATTTTAAAATGCTGCTTGCCAAAAGGAATACCTATAATAGTAATAAACAGCAGAATGCCAAAGGCGACATGCATCAGCCAAGCCCACAACCCTCCGAACACAATCCACACCAGATTGAGCGGAATACGGATACAGCCCACAGGAGCATCCGTGTCGTGGATTTCCGCCCCGAAAGGCCACAGGCAAAGCAAACCTATCTTGAAGGTCTGCAAAGCGAAAGGTATGCCGATTATCGTACAGGCGATAGCCAGACTGCCGGTAAAGTATCCGATGGCAGCCTCCAGTCCCCCGAAAAGCCACCACAACAAATTGCCGATGATTCTCATATCGTTTTCTCTTTATATTTTTACATTTACTGATTAGCGCAACCAATCAATTACAAAAATACATCTTTCCTGCAAAAAAACAAGCACCGGCTTATGTGAATGCATAACATACATAAGTTAAATCGAGGATAAAAAAAGCCCGTAAAGACAAAGTTATTCATCCTCGCCTGCAAATTCATATATCTCCTTCGCCTGTAAGTTACTATGTTTGCCAACATTGACAGCGGTTAATCCGCCCAAAGAATAA
>UQVZ01000067.1 GCA_900544675.1 uncultured Bacteroides sp. | reverse complement strand
TTATCCGCTTATGCAACTTATAATCAGGGATTTAATTTATAGAAGTCCCCTTAAATGGGTTTCGGAAAGGGATTAACGAATCGGTCGCATTGATGCTTGTTTGTCACCCTGCATACATCTACGTAACATAATCATGCGCGGATGTAACATCAAGTGAAAAATCGGTAAATAGTCATTTAATTTTAGGTATAGACAAAGGTATCCTTTATAAAAATTAAATATCTTTGTAATAAAAACAAGTAAATGAAATCATCGCTATTGATAGGTTTGCTTTTGGGCGTATTCCAGCTGCTTTATGCGCAAAATACGAATTTTCTGGATGAAAAGCAGATGGGGTGTCAGAACATTACTGCTGTTTGTCAGGATGAGCATAACTTTTTATGGTTGGCTACAGATGAGGGACTACGGCGTTTCGATGGAACGCAGTTTGTTACGTATTATCATGATGAATCAGACTCTACATCTTTAGCGAGCGATAATGTGATGGATTTGTTAATAGACCGTTCACAGCGTTTGTGGGTGGGTACAGGAAACGGGTTGCAATGCTACTTTCCCGAGCGTGATTGTTTTCAGACGGTTCAGTTGGAAGCTGCTGGCATACAGGGCTACATTACCAGCATTGTGCAGCGTAAGAATGGAGAAATCTATTTTGTTGTATCAGGCATGGGGTTGTATCGGCTGGACCCGGAGAATATGATGGGTTATCGGGTACAGACTTTAAACCGATATTATCACAATCGTTACTTGTATCTTCTGTACGAAGATAGTCGGCAGCGTTTGTGGCTGGGAACCGACCGCCAAGGGTTGGTGCATATTGATTTGACCACTCAGGAAGAAAAGTTGTATAAGTTGCCCCCTACCAGTGTAAATGATATTGTAGAAGACCAAGAAGGAGGACTTTATGTCATCACGAATTATGAGGTCTATCGTTTAGACGAAACTGTTGACCGGTTAGTCCCATTGGCGTATAAAGGTGATAAGCATGATTTTTATTTCAGTAGAGCAACGCTGACTACCGACGGTCATATTCTGATTGGTACAAAGGGACATGGAGTCATGGAAATCAAAAAGGGGAGTCGGACAATCACTGATTTTCTGTTGTATAATCCGTTTATTGATACCAATCGGATTAGAGTTTCGTCTTTATTTGCCGACAAACAATAAAACTTATGGATTGGTTGTCAGTATCAGGGAATGTTGATGTTGCCTTATACACCCATGCCTTTTCATTTTACCAATCAGCCTGTGTCGTTTTCGCAAGCGCCTGGAGAAATCTTGGCTTTGTGTTGTGACCGGAATGGAACCCTTTGGTGTTCGGTAGAAGATGATGGAATCTATCGGTTGGATATGGATGGAAGGATAACCGGACACATCCCTATGCAGCATCCGGCAGGTTCTCTTTATGAGGATAGCAGGGGGACTTTTTGGGTTGGCGTAAACGGGCAAGGCTTATATACATTGGATAGGAAAACCCAACGGCTGCGATTGGAATATCCCATTGAAGGAGACTATGTGATGCGTTGCATCGTAGAGGATGATAAACAGAATTTGTATGCGTCTGTGATGGGAGAAGGTGTAATTTGTTATCATTTGCCTACGGGTCAATCGCGTTTTGTTGGTCATCAGACGAATTTAGCAGGAAAAGAATATTTGATTAATTTTTGGATATCGGCTATTCTTTGTGATTCTGAGGGCAGAATATGGATGGGACATCATGGAGGCATCAGTTGTTTTGATACGCATCAGCAATGTTTCATACGCTTGCCTTTTCGCGACTGGATAAGGGCAAGTGCGTTTGCTATTATCGAAGATAAAAATGGTTGTATTTGGTTCGGTACACGGAAGGGTATCCTTTACTACAACCCTCACACGCAACAATATCGTACTTTGACTAAAGAACAAGGCTTGCCCGACAATAAGATTTGTGGTATGGTGCAGGATAAAAAGGGGGATATCTGGTGTAGTACCGCACAGGGGATTGCTCATCTTACGCTTGGCGATTCACTAAAGATAACCAATTACTATACAGGAAACGGGTTGGAGGACAAAGTTTATCTGGACGGCTGTTATGCCCAAGATAAGAATGGGACGATTTATTTTGGAGGAGAGAAAGGGATTACCCGCTTCAATCCGGTTGATATCCGTCCAATCCAGTTAGATAAAGCGCCTTGCATTACGGAGGTTATGATTCGGAATCGGAAAGTGACTTTACAAACCCTTTCTGGAGGAAGTCCTGTTGTCACACAGCCGGTTATTGATGCCGATTGTTTTCGTTTTGCTTCGGGAGACAATAGCCTGACATTTCATGTGTCTACAATGGATTTTCGGGATGCCCGTAACATAATTTATGAATACAGATTGGCAGAGTTGGGAGAACTATGGAATCAGACACGTCCGGGAGAGGGAAGAATACAGTATCCTCATTTGTCTTCTGGTAATTATACGCTTGAAATCCGTGCCTGTGAGAATGGGCTTTATTCGCCGGTGAAATCGGTGCAGATTCGTATTGCCCCGGTTTGGTATCTGAGCGCAGGTGCCATGCTGGTCTATACCTTATTATTAATAGGGATTATCTATCTGTCGTATATTGCCATCAAGCGTAAGCGCAACGAAAAGATTGGAGAAATGAAGCTGCAATTTTTCATCAATGTGGCACATGAGATACGTTCGCCGCTTACGTTGATGGTTTCTCCGTTGGAAAAGTTATTGAAGAAAGACAATGATGCAGAAACAAGCAAAGCGCTTTGGACCATTCGTTACAATGCCAATCGTATCTTGAATCTTTTGAACCAATTGTTAGATATCCGCCGTATTGACAAAGGGCAGATGAGGCTTCGGTTTACAGAAACAGACATGCCGTCTTTCGTCAGTGAGTTATTGGATGTATTTGCGGATCAGGCTCAGCAGAAGAATATTTCTTTGGTTTCGGAGTTTGCGGATAACCTGCCTAAGGTATGGATTGATTTGAATAATTTCGATAAAGTGCTGGTTAATCTATTGACAAACGCATTAAAATATACGCCTCGTGGTGGAATGATTACAGTGAGTTTAAAAACTGGAAGCAATCCAGCCGAGGCAGGACTATTGAAAAACTACCTGGAAATCTGTGTGGCAGATACAGGAAAAGGTTTGGGCGATAAAGAACTTAAAAAGATTTTTGAACGTTTCTATCAAGGCGGAGCCAATCAATCTACGACTCCGTTAGGCTTCGGCATTGGCTTGAACCTGTGTAAATCGCTTGTCGGGTTACATCATGGTGTGATTTTTGCCGAAAACCGTAAAGATACGCAGGGCAGTCGCTTTGTGGTGCGTTTGCCTTTAGGTTGTAAACATTTGAAGAAAGATGAGTTGGCGACTGCAGAAGAGCATCTGACTCATGTAGTTAGAGAAGAAGTAAAAATGGAATGTAGCCTGCCAAAGGGATTAGAAGAAAAACCGGAAAGGCGTCGTACCAATTACCATGTGCTTGTTATCGATGACGATGAGGATTTGCGTAATTTCTTGGCTGATAATCTTTCAGGATATTATCATGTAGATGTGGCTGTAGATGGCAATGACGGGTTGAAGAAAGCAGTAGCCAAGCAACCGGATATTATTATATCCGATGTGGTGATGCCCGGAATGGATGGCATACAGTTATTAAAGACGCTGAAAAAGAATGTCAATACCAATCATATTCCGATTGTCCTGCTGACTTCAAAAACCGAATTTGCTAACCGTATTGAAGGGCTAGAGCAAGGTGCGGATGCTTATTTAGGCAAGCCTTTCAGTATGGAAGAACTGGATGTGATTATCACCAATCTGATTGATAACCGCATTCGCTTGAAAGGAAAATATTCGGGAAGTGCCTTGCAGGAAGGGAAAGTAGCTCCTATTGCTTTGCAAAGTAATGATGAAGTCTTGATGGAGCGCATCATGAAAGTAATTAATGAGAACCTCAATAATTCGATGTTAAGTGTTGAGATGCTGACACAAGAAGTCGGGATGAGTCGTACACACCTGCATCGCCGCATAAAAAGCATGACAGGGCTTACGCCGAGTGACTTTATACGTAGCATTCGTTTAAGGCAAGCTGCAGAGTTGTTGAAGAATAAAGATTTAACCATTACTCAGGTGGCTTATTCGGTAGGCTTCAGTAGCCAGACGCATTTCTCGAATGCCTTTAAGAAAATGTATGGACTTTCTCCTACGGAATACAAGGAGGAAAATGAGAAAAGTGAAAAATAGTTTCGTTTGAACACAGAGACACAGAGGCACAGAGTTTTATTTGTATCAACTTATATTCTCTGTGCCTCTGTGTCTCTGTGTTCAATTAAATCAATACGTGTAATCTGTGGTGAAAATCAGCCCAGCAGTTCTTTTACTTTAGCCGAGATAGCACGGCCTTCAGCCAGTCCGGCAAGTTCTTTGGTAGCTACACCCATTACCTTGCCCATGTCTTTGCCGCTGGTGGCGCCTGTGCGGGCAATGATGTCTTTCAGTTTGGCTTCCAGTTCTTCGGGAGAAAGCTGTTTCGGGAGATAAGCTTCGATGACGTGTACTTGTGCCATCTCTTCTTCTGCCAGCTCGGGACGACCTGCCTGGCGGTAGCTCTCAGCCGAGTCCTTTCCTTGTTTCACCAGCTTTTGCATCAGCTTCAGGGCTGTGTCGTCGCTCAGTGTGTCGTTGGCTCCCGGAGCAGTCTTGGCTTCGAGAAATACTTTCTTTACGTTACGCAAGGTTTCCAGTCTTACCTTGTCTTTTGCCTTCATGGCTTCTTTGATATCATTGCTGATTTGTTCGAATAAATCCATAGTTATATAAATTTTAAGTTGGTTCTTTTTTAAGTTGACAAGGTATCAGTTGACAAGTTGACAAGGTTTCAGTTGACAAGGTTTTGTTTGAAACGCAGATTTACGCAGATTTTCGCAGATTAATTTATTTCTCTGTGTCTCCGTGTCTCTGTGTTTATTTCAGAAAACCTCGTCACCTGATACCTTGTCAACTTGTCACCTGATACCTCGTCAACTAAAACGTAATCATTGTCGAGCCGTTCTCGTTCACTTGCGGTTTCTGCACTTGCATTTCGCCGGCGGTTGCACGCTGGCGGATATTGTCGAGGACAGTTTTCGAACGTTTGTAAGTCGGAGTGGTATCTACAATGCTGATTACATCATCGTTGTCCAAGTCGTCTTGGGTGAAGATGTAAAACTTATAGTTGCCTTTCTTCCGGTCGTTTTTACGTTCGCTGGTATAGTAATCGTCCCGGCGTTTCTCTTTTATCTGCCGGATACGTTCTTCTTCTTCGTGTTTCTTCTGTTCTTCCGCCGTATGTTTCTTGTTCAGCGCATCGTCCATGCCCGGTATGTCTTTGATGCCGAAACCGGTGGCAAGGATGGTGAACTTCACTTTGTTCTCCAAGCTGTCGTCGATATAGAGACCCCATTTGGTTTCCACGTCATCGCCGAAACGGCTCATGAACTCGTGCACCTCATTCATTTCTTCCATCATCAGGTCGCTGTTGGTGCTATACGAGATGTTGAACAATACTTTCTTCGAGTTGAAGATGTCGTTGTTGTTCAGCAGCGGCGAGTGGAGGGCATCGTTGATAGCTTGGGTGACACGTCCTTCACCCGAACCATAACCGGTACTCATCAAAGCCACGCCGCCGTCTTTCAATACGGTTTTCACATCGTTGAAGTCAAGGTTGATTTTGCCTCGGATGGTAATGATTTCGGCAATGCTTTTGGCTGCTACCGAGAGGGTGTCATCGGCTTTGGCAAAAGCATTCATCACGCTCAGGTCGGAATATACGTCGCGCAGGCGTTCGTTGTTGATGACCAGCAACGCATCGACGTGCTTGCTCATCTCTTCCACACCATCAAGAGCCTGGTCAATCTTCTTGTTGCCTTCGAACAGGAAAGGGATAGTGACGATACCCACCGTCAGAATACCCATGTCTTTGGCAGTCTTGGCGATGATAGGTGCGGCGCCTGTTCCGGTTCCTCCACCCATACCGGCGGTGATGAAAGCCATCTTGCAGCCGTCTTTCAGCATATTCTCAATCTCTTCCATGCTTTCTTCGGCTGCAGCCTTGGCGCGTGCCGGACGGTTGCCGGCACCCAATCCTTCGCGGCCTAATTGCAGTTTGATGGGCACGGGTGACTCGTTCAACGCTTGATTATCGGTATTGCATACGACGAAAGTCACGTCATGGATTCCTTCTCTATACATGTGGTTGACAGCGTTTCCGCCGCCACCTCCTACACCGATTACTTTGATAATGCTCGGTGTTCCGCCATTCGAAAAGTCGAATGGCATTGTTGTTTCGTCAGCCATATTTTGGGGTTTTTAAGTTCTTGGGTTTATTTTCACCACAGATTGCACAGATTTTTTTCTTCAATTAATTACGCAGATTTATTTCTCCATGTTCACATCAGGATAAAATCTCTGTGAACTTTGCTTTCTCAAAAAATAGAAAACTTTGCGTCTCCGCGTCTCTGCGTTCGATTTTATTTGAAACGCAGATTAATTATTAATTCTCTCTGTGCCTCTGTGTCTCTGTGTTCAAAAATACACAAACTCACATTTAATTTTCTCCTTTCATCATTTCGTCCGCTTCCGTCTTCAGCTTATTGAAGAAACGGGTAAAGACGTTGTTTTCTTTCTTTTGCTGGGAGATTTCCTCGTACAGCGCGGTAAGTTCCTGCTCTTTTTCCGTTATCTTCATGCCTTGCGCCTCTTCCAGCTTGCTCAATGCCTCTTTATATTTCTTGCGTTCTGCCAGATGCTTGGCATCGGTAATCAAGGTTTCGCATTCGCGCAGGCGTTTCTGGGCACGTTCTTGCTCTTGGCGGATACGTTCCTCTTCCAGTTGCTTCTTGCGTTCGGCTTCTGCCCGTTGCCGCTTGGCTTCCTCTTCTTTTTTCCTGCGTTCCTCTTCTGCTTTCTTCTTGGCTTCGTCCTCTTCCTCTTGCTGTTGTATCCAGCTCAGTTGGCTTTTATGAGGGTCTATCTTGCAGCAATTCTCCTTTCCGGCAGCCAGCAGTCCGATAAGTGTGTTTTGCGAACCGTTGGGCGTGATGTCCTGATGGTCATCTTTTATTTCGATATTGCCGGTGTGGGCGATGCGTATCTTGTCTATTTTGGTAATTGCGGTAAACGCTTTGTTCAGGTTAGGCAGTTGCGAGGCTCCTCCGGTACAGATGACACCGGCATGCAGTTCGTTGCTGTAGCCCGAAAGCTTGATTTGGTTCCAGGCGTTTTCCAGTATCTCGATGGTACGGGCTTCTACAATGTCTTCCAGCTTACGGGCACGGATAGAACATTTGCCGTCAATGGCATATTCCTGGTTGATGTCTTCTTCCTCCGAAGGCTCGGTATAGGCAGAGGCATAGCGCAGCTTCAGTTGTTCGGCATCTTCTTCTTCTATTTGCAGGCTGGCAATGTCTTTGGTGATGTTGTTGCTGCCCAAGGGGATGACTGCCAGATGGCGAAGGATGTTGTTCTTGTATACAGATACGGTGGTCGTATCGGCTCCGAAGTCGATTAAGGCACATCCCGACCGTTTCTCGCTCGCCGTCAATACGATGTTGGCAGTTACAATCGGCGAGAGAAGATAGTCGGCCACCTCGTATCCGGCTTGGCGGATACATTGGCGGATGTTGCTTTTCAGCGTGCTGCGTCCGATGATGTTCACGTAATGGGCTTCGATATGTTCCGTCGGGATACCTACAGGCTCGGTCGTGAGCTGGTTGCCCACTTTGTATTCTTGAGGTTCGACAGCCAGTATTTCCTGATCCATCAGTGCCATTTCGCGGTTGCTCTTCATCAGTTCGTCAATCAGAGCCTGCGAAATCTTTATTTCTTCGTCCAGTTGTTTCGTTTCGGTATTGCGGATGCTTCGGATGGATTGTCCTCCGATGCCCACATACACTTTCTTGATAGACGCCTGCAACTGCTCTTCCAGTTTGCTGATGACGGAAGCCAGGCATTGAGTCGTTTTGTCGATGTTGTAGATAATGCCTTTCCGGATGCAGTCTGAAGAGTGCTCACTGGCGTAGGCAAGGATGTGAATGCTTCCGTCAGCGTCCTTCTTGCCTGCAACGCCGGTGATTTTGCTTGATCCCAGTTCAATCGCTGCTATAAAATCTGTTACTGCCATATCTAATTATTCTTTTTTTGTACAAATAATCTGGTTATTAAATTCTACACTTATCCGTTCGTATTTGTTCCAACCTACCTGGTTGAGCGCTTTTGTATAGAACGTTTGCAATTTACGGAATTTTTCTCGATAATCCTCGGCTTTTCCCAAAAAGAGTATCTGATTGCCTACACGGGGCACTAATTCCAGCTCCTGACGGGGAGTGACGTTTATTTGTTCAATCTGGGAATTCCAGAAAGCGTCTGTCTGAAGGTATTTCCCTAACTCGTATAAGTGGGTCTGGGCAAATTTCCGGTCGATGAATCCGGTGGCTACGGCTACATGTACCGGCTTGTCCGATACAGGAAGGGTTTTCCCTTCATTGTCTACGTAATACGAGTCTCCGTTGTTGCTCATCACACGCAGCAGGGGGATACGCTGATAGATGTCGATAGCCATCTTTCCACCCGATGTCAGGTAGCATTCCGCCTCGGCAATGAAAGGCTGGTGGGACAAGGCTTCTTCTACTTGGCGGACATTGATATCCTCCAGCCGCTTGTCTTGAGGCGCCAGCCCTTTCCGTTTCAACAGGCTGTTGACTTCTTTCAGCGTGATGAAATCATAGTCGATGCTGTCCTTTATGGTCAATTCTATGCCTCTGCAAACCTGTCCGGCGGGTTTGGCATTAAACAGGGTGACCGCTACAGCCAGATAGGCAAAAACCAGTAGCAGTGCGCAGAGTATAAGAATTCGTTTCATCATCGGTCTTTCAATATTTCGTAAATTTGTGGTACATAGTTATCAATATCGCCGGCGCCCAGGGTGATGAGGACATCCAGCTTTTTGCCTTTCAACAGGTCCAACAGCTCTTCCTTATGGCATAGGCATTTTTCGATGCCGGGGCGCAGGTGGTCGTAAATCAGCCGGCTGCTTACTCCTTCTATCGGTTTTTCCCGTGCAGGATAGATGTCGAGCAGGATGACTTCGTCCAGCAAAGACAGGCTGTCGGCAAATTCCTTGTAGAAGTCGCGTGTGCGTGTATACAGATGAGGCTGGAATACAGCCGTTATCTTCCGGTCGGGATACAGCATCCGTATCGAGCGCACGCTTTGGCGGATTTCCGCCGGATGGTGGGCATAGTCGCTCAGGAAGACAATCCGGTCGTTCTTCAACTTGAAGTCGAACCGGCGGTCTACACCTCTGAATCCGGGCATGGCAGCCTTTATCTCGTTTGCCGTAGCCCCGGCTATCTGTGCCAGTGCCATAGCGGCAATGCCGTTCTCGATATTGACATAGACAGGCACTCCCAAGCGGATATCGTTGATATTGCCCAACGGCGATACGTAGTCGAACACTATTTCTCCGTTTCCGATGCGGATGTTCGTCGCGTGGAAGTCTCCTTCGTCCGTTGCATACGTATATAGGGTCACGCCGGGTTGCAGGTCCGGTTGCAGGTCGATGCCTTTCTTCATGATGAGGCAGCCGTCGGGACGTATCAGCGACGTGTATTTCCGGAAACTCTCAAGGTATGCCGCATGGTCGCCGTAGATGTCCAGATGGTCGGAGTCGGTGGCGGTGATGACGGTGGCATACGGAGTCAGCCAGTGGAACGAGCGGTCGAATTCGTCGGCTTCGATGACTACAAAGTCGCTTTTATCCGAGAGCAGCAGGTTCGTGCCGTAGTTCTTCGAGATGCCTCCCAGGAAAGCGTTGCATCCCACGTGTGAATGGTCTATCAGGTAGGCAGCCATTGTCGAAGTCGTGGTCTTCCCGTGGGTACCTGCCACGCACAAGCCTCTTTCGGTACGGGTCAGCATTCCCAGCACCTGGGCACGCTTCTGCACTTCGAATCCCCTTTGGCGGAAATAGGTCAGTTCCTGATGGTCGGCAGGGATGGCAGGGGTGTATACCACCAGCGTAGTCTGCGGGTCAAGGAAGACGGAGGGTATCTGTTCTGCGTTGTCTTCGTAATGGATAAGGGCACCCTCTTCCTTCAGCTTTTCGGTCAGTTCACTCGGTGTGCGGTCGTAGCCGCCTACCGCTTTCCCTTTCGACAGGAAATAGCGCACCAAAGCACTCATCCCGATGCCTCCCGCTCCGATGAAATATACCGCTTTCAGTGTGTTAACGTCCATGTTCTTTCCTGTATTTTTCCGCCAGTTTCCATACTTCGCGGGCTATGATGTTTGCCGAGTCCTTGAAAGCCAGCTTGGCGATGTTCGTACTTAAGTTTTTCAATACATCAGGTTGCTGTACCGTGGTGATGGCGGTAGCCAGCAACTTTGTGCCTGCCTCTGCATCTTTTACGTACAGGGCGGCGTTTTTGTTCACCAGTGCCAGCGCGTTTTTGGTCTGATGGTCTTCGGCCACGTTGGGCGAAGGAACCAGAATGACCGGTTTGCCCAGCAGGCAGAGTTCGGAGATGGAGCCGGCACCGGCACGGCTGATAATCAGGTCGGCAGCGCTATAGGCAGCAGCCATGTCCGAAATGAAGTCGGTTGTGTAGAGCATCGGCATCTCACCGGCACGGGCAACTGCCGCACGGGCTTCGTCGATATAGATTTTTCCCGTCTGCCAGATGAATTGCACACCCGATTGTTTGATTTGGTCCAAGCCTTGCATCACGCAGTTATTGATGGTGCGTGCACCCAGGCTTCCCCCGATAATCAAGACTGTCTTTTTGTCCGGGTCCAAGTGGAACGAGCGGATAGCTTCTTCCCGGCTGATATTGTGATTAAGCAGTCCTTGACGCACGGGATTCCCTGTCAGAATAATCTTTTCCTTGTCGAAGAAACGCTCCATGCCTTCGTAGGCCACGCATATTTTGGATGCCTGCTTTGCCAACAGCTTGTTGGTGACGCCGGCATACGAGTTCTGTTCCTGAATCAGCGTAGGTATACCCATCATGCCTGCCACTTTCAGGGTCGGTCCGCTGGCATATCCTCCTACGCCTACAGCCACGTCGGGCTTGAATGTCTTCACGATTTTGCGTGCCTTTATCTGGCTTCGCATCAGTTTGATGAGTACACTGATATTCTTCAGCAGGTGCTTGCGGTCGAATCCCGCTACAGGCAACCCGATGATTTTATATCCGGCTGCAGGTACGCGCTGCATTTCCATGCGCCCTTCTGCACCGACAAACAGTATTTCAGCATCGGGGTGTTGCTCCTTGATAGCATTCGCTATCGATACTGCCGGAAAGATATGTCCGCCGGTACCTCCGCCGCTGATTATCACTCTTAAACTCTCTTCCATTCTTAAATTCGTATTTTCCTGCAAAAATAGGAATAAACTTGTAAACTGTTTATGAGTTTTCCGAAAATATTTTACCTAAGTTACTTATCGTTACGTTTCTCTTCTTTTATGCGCTAAAATATTTTCTCTATGGGGAAGTGGGGCAATGCATTTTTGAGGCGCCTCCCTCGTAGTATCCAATGATAAAAGGCAAAGTATCCGATAATACTTTGGCAAAAACCTTCTGCAATTCTACTGCCTGCAACGGGGCAGATAGCTTCGTTTCCGATAAGATTAATAATCTTCAAGCTGTAAGATTATTAATCTTTCGGCTGTAAGATTATTAATCTTCCAGCAAATGCAGGTAGATGCATCGGGGAAGCCAGTGGCTTTGATGGCGGTTTCCAGGCTTTATCCATGCCTTCCCAATTTAGGCATAGACTGCAGCAGGAGTAAGCGCGGTTATATAAATAAGGTATATAGACGGCTGTTCGCTTATGTATGCCTGCCCGGCTGAAACTATCTTCATCTGCCGATGCGGATAGTTAAAATAAATATCCCGGTGCCTTGGTGTCTCTGTATGAGATGTGATACCCCCTCTACAAGGCTCTGTAAAGCTTTTCTTTTATTTTTTTGAAAAAATCAATTAAATT
>UQVZ01000066.1 GCA_900544675.1 uncultured Bacteroides sp. | reverse complement strand
TCGAGGCCGGCATCCCCGAGGACGACCCGCGCAACCCCGCCACCATCGCCGACAATGTGGGGGATAACGTGGGAGACGTGGCCGGTATGGGAGCCGACCTATACGAATCGTATTGCGGCTCAATCCTTGCCACCGCCGCACTGGGCGCCGCCGCGTACATCGGGACGGGCAACACCGAAATGCAATTCAAGGCGGTCATCGCTCCGATGCTGATAGCCGCCATCGGCATCATCCTCTCCATCATCGGAATCTTTGCCGTGCGCACGCGCGAAAACGCCACGATGAAAGAACTCCTGAGAGCCCTCTCGACGGGTACCAACCTGAGCTCGTTCCTCATCATCATCGGCACGTTCTTCGTCCTCTGGCTTCTGAAACTGGACAACTGGGTCAATATCTCGCTGGCGGTCATCGTGGGCTTGCTGGTGGGAGTCATCATCGGCCAGTCTACCGAATATTACACCTCTCAATCGTATAAGCCTACCCGCAAGCTCTCGGAAAGCGGAAAGACGGGTCCGGCTACGGTCATCATCTCGGGCATCGGGCTGGGCATGATTTCTACCACCATACCGGTTATAGCCGTGGTGGCAGGCATCATCTTGTCGTATTGGCTGGCTTCGGGATTCGATTTCACCAACATCGGAATGGGACTTTACGGCATCGGCATCGCCTCGGTGGGCATGCTCTCCACCCTGGGCATTACCCTGGCCACGGATGCTTACGGACCCATAGCCGACAATGCGGGAGGGAACGCCGAAATGAGCAAGCTGGGTGAAGAGGTGCGCCGGCGTACCGATGCACTCGACTCACTGGGGAACACCACCGCCGCCACGGGAAAAGGTTTCGCCATCGGCTCGGCGGCACTTACAGGGCTTTCCCTGCTGGCTTCGTACATCGAGGAAGTGCGTATCGGGCTTGATCGTATCGGCACCGCCATCCTGGAACTTCCCAACGGGATTGAAGTCGCCATCCACGAAGCGGGACTGGGAGATTTCATGATTTACTATGACGTGACGCTGATGAACCCCAAAGTGCTTTCGGGCATGTTCATCGGAAGCATGATGGCGTTCTTGTTCTGCGGACTTACGATGAATGCCGTAGGACGTGCCGCCTCGCGAATGGTAGAGGAAGTACGCCGCCAGTTCCGCGAAATAAAAGGAATCCTGACGGGTGAAGCCGAGCCCGACTACGCACGGTGTGTGCAAATCTCGACGCAAGGCGCACAACGCGAAATGGTATTCCCTTCCCTCCTGGCTATCATCGCTCCCGTAGCCACGGGCTTGCTTTTCGGTGTGCCGGGAGTTATCGGTCTGCTCATCGGCGGACTTTCATCCGGTTTCGTGCTGGCCATCTTTATGGCGAACGCCGGAGGCGCGTGGGATAATGCCAAGAAATACGTAGAAGAAGGAAACTTCGGCGGAAAAGGAAGCGAAGTACACCGTGCCACCGTAGTGGGCGATACGGTAGGCGACCCGTTTAAAGACACCTCCGGTCCCAGTCTGAATATCCTCGTAAAACTGATGAGTATGGTAGCCATCGTTATGGCAGGACTCACCGTAGCGTGGAGTTTGTTTTAACTCCTTCATTTCCCATTAAGAGTGTGTCAAAATGATGCACTCTCTTTTTTTACAAGAACATAACTTTCCCAGTTTTTTGAGCATTATTAAATTGCTAAAAAATCAGCGACATGTACAACTTTTTATCTACATTATAGTGTTAACTTTTTAATTCAACCAGCGGGTATTAAAAATTCATACGGCATACGGATATTGTCGAAGCATTTTTGTCTGTTTTCAAAAGATATTGTATCTTTGTTCCAATTTTAATATAATGATTAACAATCCTCTTATTTTAACAAACAAATGCCCTTGAAGACCGGACAAAATGATACCAGTCTAATTGCTCATGAATAAAAAATTAAACATATAATAATATGAAGAATTTAAAAATAGCCGTTGCCGGAACAGGATATGTAGGTTTAAGCATAGCGACCCTGTTAAGTCAACACAATCAAGTGACTGCGGTCGACATCCTCCCGGAAAAAGTAAACCTGATCAATCAACGAAAATCACCGATTCAAGATGATTACATCGAAAAATATCTTTCCGAAAAAGAATTAAACTTAACGGCTACCCTCGATGGAGCCAAAGCCTATAGCGATGCGGATTTTGTAGTCATAGCCGCTCCTACCAATTATGATCCGGTCAAAAATTATTTTGACACCAGCCATGTAGAAGAAGTAATAGAATTGGTTTCGCGTGTCAACCCGAATGCCATCATGGTCATTAAGAGTACCATACCGGTGGGCTATACCGAAAATATCCGTAAAAAGATGCACAATGAGAACATTATCTTCTCGCCGGAATTCTTGCGCGAAAGCAAAGCCTTGTATGACAACCTTTACCCCAGCCGTATCATTGTAGGCCGCCCAGAAGGTGACAAACGACTGGACGAAGCCGCTCATACTTTCGCTTCTCTTTTACAGGAAGGTGCCATTAAAAAAGACATCGATACCCTTTTTATGGGACTGACCGAAGCGGAAGCAGTCAAGCTCTTTGCCAATACCTACCTGGCCCTCCGGGTATCTTATTTCAACGAACTGGACACGTATGCCGAAATGAAAGGGCTGGATACCCAAGCCATTATCGACGGCGTCTGCCTTGACCCGCGAATCGGCACCCATTACAACAACCCAAGCTTCGGCTATGGAGGATATTGCCTGCCTAAAGACACGAAACAACTCCTTGCCAACTATGCCGACGTACCAGAAAACCTGATTCAAGCCATTGTAGAGAGCAATCGCACCCGTAAAGACTTCATTGCCGACCGTGTACTTCATAAAGCCGGATACTATGACTATTACAACCGGGGAGACTATAACCCAAATGAAGAAAGACAATGTACCATCGGTGTATATCGTCTGACAATGAAGAGCCATAGCGACAATTTCCGCCAAAGCAGCATTCAAGGTGTCATGAAACGTGTCAAAGCAAAAGGAGCTACTGTAATCATTTACGAACCGACCTTGCAAGACGGGAGCACTTTCTTTGGAAGTAAAGTGGTAAATGATTTGGAAACTTTCAAACGGCAAAGCCAGGCAATCATAGCCAACCGTTACGATGCTTCTTTGGATGATGTAAAAGATAAAGTTTATACGCGAGATATTTTCAGAAGAGACTAAAAACAAAACAGATTTATTCAAGAGCAGCTTGCTAGTTAGACGATTGATAAAAGACTGTTTTTATTTTACTTAAAAACGATTAGCAAATTATATATGAGAAAAGTAGCATTAATCACCGGCATTACCGGACAAGACGGTTCCTACCTCGCCGAATTTTTGATAGAAAAAGGATATGAAGTTCATGGCATCCTACGACGCTCTTCTTCATTCAATACAGGACGTATCGAACATCTGTATCTGGATGAATGGGTCCGCGACATGAAAAAAAGCCGTCTGGTAAATCTGCATTGGGGAGATATGACCGACTCCAGCTCGCTCATCCGCATCATCAGCGATATCCATCCGACGGAAATCTATAACCTGGCAGCACAAAGCCATGTGAAAGTTTCGTTTGACGTTCCCGAATATACTGCCGAAGCAGATGCCATCGGTACTCTCCGCTTACTAGAAGCCGTCCGAATCTGCGGTCTTGACAAGACTTGCCGCATCTATCAGGCATCCACCTCCGAGCTTTTCGGCAAGGTGCAGGAAATCCCCCAAAAGGAAACTACCCCATTTTATCCCCGTTCTCCGTATGGCGTAGCTAAACAATATGGTTTCTGGATTACCAAGAATTACCGCGAAAGCTATGGCATGTTTGCCGTAAACGGTATCCTGTTCAACCACGAAAGCGAACGCCGAGGCGAAAACTTCGTAACCCGTAAAATCACACTAGCCGCCGCACGCATCAAGCAAGGCTTCCAGGATAAATTGTATCTGGGGAACTTGGATGCCAAACGCGACTGGGGATATGCCAAAGATTACGTAGAATGTATGTGGCTCATCCTTCAGAACGACAAGCCAGAAGATTTTGTCATTGCTACCGGCGAAATGCATACGGTACGTGAGTTTTGTACCTTAGCATTCCATTACCTCGGTATTGAATTAGAATGGCAAGGAAGCGGAGTAGACGAAAAAGGTATAGACAAAGCTACGGGCCGTATACTAGTAGAAGTGGACCCGAAATATTTCCGTCCCTGTGAAGTAGAGCAACTTTTGGGCGACCCGACCAAAGCCAAAGAAATGTTAGGCTGGAATCCCACCAAAACTTCTTTTACTGAATTGGTACGCATCATGGTAGAACATGATATGAGGTTTGTACGGAAACTGCACCTCAAAGCAGAATTGGATAAAGAATAAACTTATGTTAGAAAAATCATCAAAAATATACGTGGCTGGCCATCACGGACTGGTAGGGTCGGCCATTTGGAACAACCTCTTGCAGAGAGGATATACCAACCTGGTAGGCAGAAGCCATAAGGAACTGGACCTGCTGGACGGCGTTGCCGTGAAACACTTCTTCAATGAGGAGCAACCCGATGCCGTGGTATTGGCTGCGGCACATGTAGGCGGCATCATGGCAAACCTGCAATACCGTGCCGACTTTATCTACCAGAACCTGCAAATACAACAGAACGTCATCGGTGAGAGTTTCCGCCACGGCGTAAAAAAACTCTTGTTCTTAGGCAGCACTTGCATCTATCCGCGTGAAGCTCCCCAGCCAATGAAAGAAGAAGTGCTGCTCACTTCTCCGTTGGAATATACTAACGAACCGTATGCTATCGCCAAGATAGCCGGATTGAAGATGTGCGAGAGCTTTAACCTGCAATACGGTACCAATTATATAGCCGTCATGCCGACCAACCTGTACGGACCGAACGATAATTTCCACCTGGAGAACAGCCATGTGCTTCCTGCCATGATACGCAAGGTGTATTTAGCCAAATGCCTGAACGAAAGCGATTGGGATGCCGTGCGCAAGGATATCAACCTGCGTCCGGTAGAAGGCGTGAACGGAAGCAATACGAATGAAGAAATATTGGAAAAGCTGGCGAAATTCGGCATCACGTCCGAAGCCGTCACGCTCTGGGGCACAGGCAAGCCGCTCCGTGAGTTCCTGTGGAGCGAAGAAATGGCGGATGCCAGCGTACATGTATTATTAAATGTGGACTTTAAGGATACCTATCAAGAAGGAGAAAAGGATATCCGCAATTGCCACATCAATGTAGGTACGGGAAAGGAATTGAGTATCCGCGAGCTCGCCGAAAAGATTGTCAAGGAAATCGGATTCAAGGGTGAATTGCGCTGGGACGCTTCGAAACCCGATGGTACGATGCGCAAGCTGACCGATGTGACCAAGCTGCATAATCTGGGCTGGCATCATCAAGTAGAGATAGACGAAGGCATCCACCGGTTGTACGAATGGTACCTGAAAGGGATTTGCATCAACCATCAGACGGTATGACAAAGATGAAGAAACTATTATCCCTTCCTCCTAATTTAGTAGGTTGCTTTCACGACATAACCCATACCGACCGGAATGAATGGTTTTGCACTTCCGACCCTATCGGGAGCAAATTAGGGTCAGGAGGCGGAACCGTATGGCTATTACAAGCCTGCCAGGAAGAAGAACGCAGCACCGATAGTTTCCCGAAATGGATAAGCAAGGAAAAACGTATCTTACTACACGCCGGCGGACAAAGCAGGCGGCTTCCTGCCTATGCCCCATCGGGGAAAATACTGACCCCTATTCCGGTGTTCCGCTGGGGACGCGGACAACGGCTGACCCAAAACTTACTTTCGCTTCAGATTCCCTTGTACGAGCAAATCATGCAAAAGGCACCCGAATGCCTGCATACCCTGATTGCCAGCGGTGATGTATACATCCGCGCGCAAAAAGCTTTACAAGAAATACCCGAAGCTGATGTAGTATGCTACGGACTTTGGGTCGACCCGCAATTGGCAAAGAATCACGGAGTTTTCGTTTCTTCACGCCAGTGTCCCGACCAGTTGGATTTCATGCTGCAAAAACCCAGTGTGGACCAACTGGGCGAACTGATGCAAGATTACCTGTTTCTGATGGATATCGGCATCTGGTTGTTAAGCGACCGAGCTGTAGAATTATTGGTAAAGCGTTCTATCCCCAACGAACAACTGGCATACTATGACCTTTATTCCGACTTCGGCCGTGCATTGGGAGCTCATCCGCAAGTGAAAGACCCTGAACTGAATCAACTCTCCGTAGCTATTCTTCCGTTGCCAGGAGGCGAATTTCACCATTACGGCACCAGCCGTGAAATGATTTCATCCACTTTGGCTATCCAGAACTGCATCATAGACCAACGGATGATTATGCACAAGAAGGTCAAACCCCACCCTGCCATTTTCGTACAGAATGCCATCACACAGTATACCTTCACCAACGAAAACTCGGATGTATGGATAGAAAACAGCTACATTGCTCGCGGATGGAGCTTGCACGCTAAAAACATCATCACCGGAGTGCCCGAAAACAACTGGACACTGAATGTCCCCGAAGGATGTTGCATCGATGTAGTTCCAATGGGAGATACCGATTATGTAGCCCGCCCATATGGATTTAATGACGCATTCCGTGGAGCTATCAGTGAATCAGACACCCTATATCAAGGCATCCCCATGCCAGACTGGCTTGCCCGGCGTGGACTTGAAGCCAACCAAATTGCCCATAACGAGGATTTGCAGGCGGCACAGCTTTTCCCTATCTGCCATTCCATAGACGAATTAGAACAAGCATTGCGATGGATGACAAGCGAGCCTGATAATGATGCGGGAAAAGCCATCTGGATAAAAGCCTCTAAAATGTCAGCCGATGAGATTTCGGCGTATGCCAACTTACAACGGTTAACACAACAACGGGAAGCATTCAGGAAACACAGCTGGACGGCATTGGCAACCAATTATGAAAAGAGTGTCTTCTACCAGCTCAACTTACAGGAAGCAGCCGAAGAATTTGCCCGATTCAACTTGCCCCTTCCTCCCCCTCTTCCGGAATCGGCTCCACTGACTATCCGTATCAGCGATGCCATGTTTCGTGCAAGGACGCTGACGAAAAAACAGGGTGAATATACTGACCGAATCAAACAAGAAGAAGATACGGCTTTCCGCCTGATGCGCGAAGGGCTTACTTCCACCGTCGACCACCGGCAAGCTCCGCACCTGTCGGTATATGCCGACCAAATCGTATGGGGACGAAGTCCTGTACGCATTGACCTGGCAGGCGGATGGACGGACACACCCCCGTATAGCCTAATGGAAGGAGGAAACGTAGTCAACATAGCCATTGAGCTGAATGGACAACCTCCCTTACAAGTCTATGTCAAGCCTTCGAAGGATTACCGCATCACGCTACGTTCCATCGACTTGGGCGCCATGGAGGCGGTCAATACGTATGAAGAGCTGCACCGGTTCAATCAGGTAGGCTCCCCCTTCTCCATTCCGAAAGCGGCACTGGTACTTGCCGGATTCCATCCCGACTTCTCCACCGAGCGTTTCACTTCGCTTGAAGAACAGCTCCGTGCCTTCGGAGCAGGCATCGAAGTAACTCTCCTTTCCGCTATCCCTGCGGGGTCGGGATTAGGCACCAGCTCCATCCTTGCCTCAACCGTACTGGGTGCTGTCAATGACTTCTGCGGATTGAATTGGGACAAACACGAAATAGGCAGCCGTACCCTGATATTGGAACAATTGCTGACTACCGGAGGCGGCTGGCAAGACCAATACGGAGGTGTATTGCAAGGAGTGAAACTCTTACAGACACAGCCCGGATGGAATCAGGAACCTTTGGTGCGCTGGTTGCCCGAACATCTTTTCACACACGATGAATACCGGAAATGCCATCTGTTGTATTATACCGGCATCACCCGTACGGCAAAAGACATTCTTGCCGAAATCGTTAGAGGTATGTTTCTCAACTCTACCGAGCACCTTCAGCTGCTCCGGCAAATGAAACAGCATGCGCTCGACCTTTACGATGCCATCCTGCGGAATAAGTTTGAAGAGACAGGCAAGCTGATACGGAAAACCTGGCAACAAAACCAGATGCTCGATGCAGGAACCAATCCCAAGGCAGTAGCGGCACTCACACTCACCCAAAAGATAGACGATTTGTGTTGGGGATACAAACTGCCCGGAGCCGGCGGAGGAGGATACCTCTACATGGTAGCCAAAGACCCCGAAGCAGCCTTGCGTATCCGGAAAACGCTTACCCACGATCCACCTAACGGACGTGCCCGTTTCGTAGAGATGAGCCTGTCCGACAAGGGGCTGGAAGTAAGCAGGAGTTGATTCATGCTGTATCCGATAAAACCAAGTATCAATTATTTTTGCATACCTTTTTCATTCCGTATATGAAACCGAAGACCAAACTGGTACAAGCAGCCGGCGGAACAAACTATCTGATTCCCTTTGTGCTGATAACCAGCCTCTTTTTCCTGTGGGGATTTGCCCATAGCATCCTGGATGTACTGAACAAACACTTCCAAGATGCCCTCGACATCTCGAAAACCCATTCTGCCTTGATTCAGGCTGTGGTCTATGGAGGCTACTTCTTAATGGCAATGCCTGCCGGTAAAATTATCCAACGCTATGGCTATCGTATCGGTGTCGTAACAGGATTATTATTGTATGGCATAGGAGCTTTGATGTTCATTCCCGGCGAGCAACTTATGTCGTTTCCCTATTTTTTGCTTTCTCTGTTTATCATTGGATGTGGATTAACTTGCCTGGAAACAGCAGCCAATCCATACGTCACCGTATTAGGAGAACGGGAAGCCGCCGAACGACGCATCAACTTAGCCCAGTCGTTTAACGGATTAGGATGGATATGCGGACCTTTGGTAGGCGGGCTCTTCCTGTTTGCTGCAGATGGAAGCAAAGGAAATATTGCTATGCCTTATGCCATCATCGGAACAATCGTGTTACTGGTGGCCCTTGTTTTTTCCCGTATCCGATTGCCGGAAATAATAACAGAAGACACTACAGAAACAGAAGCTACAGTAAAACCATTAAGTGCGAAACGCTCACTCTGGAGTTATCGTCATTTTGTATTTGGCTTGATTGCCCTCTTCTTTTACGTAGCGGCACAAACCGGCATAAATAGCTTCTTTATCAATTATGTAACCGAGCACACCGCAATTTCCGCTCGTGAAGCAGCCCTGTGGCTTTCGTTTGTAGGTATGGGCTTATTCATGGCGGGCAGAATGGCAGGCAGTTGGGTCATGGGATTCATCCGTTCCGAGCGCTTATTGATGTATGCAGCCATAGGAGGAATGCTGGCAATGATTGTTGTAATGGGTGGATGGGGCTACTTTTCTATTGGTGCTTTCTTCTTTTGTTTCTTCTGCGAGTCAATTATGTTTCCTACTATTTTCGCCTTAGCCATACGCGGGATAGGCGGACATACCAAGCGGGCATCATCTTATCTGATTATGAGCATCGTAGGTGGAGCCGTTGCCCCCTTGCTCATGGGATACATTGCCGACACAGTAAGTACAGCCATCGGATTTATTGTACCATTGGTCTGCTTTTTGGTCATACTCTCCTACACATGTTACTTAGAGATTTCTTCAAAGAAGTCCGGACACTTATAAGAAATATTCATCCTATAAACCTATAACCATATAACAACTCAGCCAGTTTCACAGGCATGAAATGCTTCTTGAAACTGGCTGAGAAAAAGACATTATGACAACGGATTGCCGTTCAGGTTTATTTTCACATAAACATCATTTGGCTCATTCTCGATTTCTACATCAAAATAATCGTTGACTGTCCCACCAGGCATATCTACACGGTCAATGTCTTCCACCATTCTGCCACCTGCAATGTTGCTGATAGCTTCTCGGACACTTTGAGGAATTACATCCGTAGCCGAAGGATTGAAATAATAATTCTCTACACTAAATTCTGTACGTATCCATTCACCGTCTCTTGTATACCATGCTTCGGCCTGTGCATTCAAGTCAAGATCCCATTCGGCGACATTCCCGTTAAAAAAGAAATCAGCTTTATAATTTCCCCGTTCCGACTCCCATTCTACCCATTGCGTATCGGGATATTGCTGTTGAAAATTTTGCTGCACAGATGCAGGAAGTTCAGATGGCTTCAGGTCATCATCGTCATCACAACTTTGAAAAGTCAATAAACCCATAACCGCTAAAGAGGGCAATACAAAAAAATTCCATTTGTTTTTCATAATCTTCTACTTTTATAAACATTATTCATTTGATACGACAAAAATAGCGGGTGATTCTGAAAAGATTCTGAATTCTTTTTCATTTCATTTTGTGAAAATATGCATTTTATTTCAGTCTGAATCATTTTTTACTTATCTTTGGCTATCACAAAATGACTGATAGCTGAAATGAACAAAATTTATTTTTTCCTGATATGCTTATGCGTCTTTTTCCTGCCGGCAAGGGCCCAGAAAGTAGGACTGGTATTGAGTGGCGGCGGAGCAAAAGGACTGACCCATATCGGCATCATTCGTGCATTGGAAGAAAACAATATACCCATTGATTATGTAGCAGGAACTTCGATGGGAGCTATCATAGGTGCCCTTTATGCAATGGGATATTCACCCGACGATATGGAAAAACTACTCAAATCGGATGACTTCAAACGTTGGTATACCGGAAAAATGGAAGAAAAATATATCTATTATTTTAAAAGAAACCCTCCTACTCCCGAGTTTATCAACGTACGCGTATCGCTCAAAAACCCGTTGAATAAGGTAAAAGCCCAATTTCTGCCTTCCAGCGTAGTAGACCCACTACAGATGAACCTGGCTTTTCTTGAGTTGTTCGGTCAGGCTACAGCTTCATGTTACCAGGATTTCAACCGGCTCTTTATCCCTTTCCGGTGCGTAGCTTCGGATGTATACAACAAACGTCCCATTATTTTCCGCGAAGGAGACTTAGGAGATGCGGTACGTGCGTCAATGACCTTTCCGGCAATGTTCAAGCCAATAGAAATCGATTCGGTACTGGCTTATGATGGAGGTATATATAACAATTTCCCTACCAATGTAATGATGGAAGATTTCCACCCGGATATCATGATAGGAAGCGTAGTAAGTTCCAACCCCCCAAAACCTGAAGAAGGGAACATCATGGGACAATTGGAAAACATGATTATGCAGAAGACCGATTACTCCATGCCCGACTCGCTGGGTATTCTGATGACCTTCAAATATACCGATGTCAACCTGATGGACTTCGACCGTTATGACGAATTGCACGATATCGGATACAAACGTACCATTCAATTGATGGACACCATTAAAATGCGTATCTCACGCCGGGTAAATTACCGACAATTAGAGAGGAAACGCATAGCCTACAAAAACCGGTTGCCTGAATTACGTTTCCGCCAGATAGAAATAGAAGGTGCCAACGAACAGCAGAAACGGTACATACGAAAGGAATTCCATTCTTCGGACGAGGAAGTCTTTACACTCGAAGACCTCCGCCAGGGATATTTCCGTCTGATGTCAGACAACATGATTTCAGAAATCATACCACATGCTGTCTACAATGCTTCCGACCATACATTCGATTTGCACCTGAAAGTGAAAATCGAAGACGATCTCTCTCTTCGTGTAGGCGGCAACGTAGGATCAAACGGTTCCAATCAGATATATGTAGGAGCCACTTACCAGAACCTGAACAACTATTCGAAAGAAGTGTCACTGGATGCTCAATTAGGTCAAATATACAATAACCTGCAATTGTCTGGCCGAATCGACCTTCCTACCCACTTGCCTACTTCGATTAGACTGGTCGGTTCGCTTTCCTCTTTCGACTATTTCAAGCAAGAGAAACTTTTCACCAAAGGCAACTCGCCCGTATTCAGCAAAAAACGGGAAAAATTTGTCAAAGCATTGGTCTCAATGCCTTTCCTTACTCGGCAGAAAGTAGAATTCGGCATCGGACTGGGAGACCTGCAAGACGAATATTTCCAGAAAAACATCATCGACATGAACAATGATTTACGGGATAAAAGCCATTATATGATTTTTGGAGGCTCGGTAGCACTTGAGGGAAACACACTAAATAGCCGCCAATATGCGACGGCAGGACGTAGGGAACGTCTTGTAGCCAATATCTATACAGGGCGAGAACATTATACAGCAGGTTCGAGTACAGATCCGTATAATGGTACATACGAGTATACACAATCTTGGCTACAATTGTCATACGAAATGGAGCGTTATCATACCCTTTCGCCCAAATTCGTATTGGGCAATTACATTCGTGCCTACTATTCATCACGCAACTTCAGCCACAATTATACAGCAACCCTGATGCAGGCAGGCGAATTTGCCCCGACAGCTCATAGCAAGATTGCATACAATGAAGCTTTCCGTGCCAACCAGTTTCTCGGAGTAGGCATCATGCCTATCTATCAGTTCACTCCGGTATTTCATGCACGCGCTGAACTATATGGCTTTGCCCCCATCTTCCCTATCCTGCGCGATGAAAACTCACAAGCATACTACGGGAAATTATTCAGCCGGATAGAATATATGGGAGAAATTTCGCTGGTAATTAAACTTTCTTTTGGTGCCATCAGTGCTTATGTAAACCATTATAGCTCACCTGAAAAAAATTGGAATTTCGGTTTGACACTAGGCTGGCAGATATTCAATTCGCGGTTTATTGAATAAAAAAGTTGCTCAAAAATTTGCATATTAAATCAGAACTGCCTACCTTTGCACCCGTCAAACAAAAAGGAATGGCCGCGTAGCTCAACTGAATAGAGTAGCTGACTACGGATCAGCCGGTTACA
>UQVZ01000065.1 GCA_900544675.1 uncultured Bacteroides sp. | reverse complement strand
CGTGCACCGGTCACACCCAAATCATTGTCGAATACAACATAAAAATCAATAATGACTTTGAGTGTAATATCTATGCCTACTTTCTGGCACTCCGGGTTAATAATGCCGTCGTATGTGTGCCAAAGCTGCCCTATAGCTTCATTAGCACGTTGCAAAATAGTCATGTCATTAGAAGACAAAACGTTAGTTTTGAACTCCACAAAACTCAATTCGTTATCTGTAAGCAAAGCACAATCGCACACACCTCCTTGAACAAAATGTGCTCCTGTAATAATACGACCGTCTAAAGGCAATAGCACTAACGTATTCCGATTAGGATTTTGAGCATTAAAAGTCTTAGATAAAAATGCTTTAGGCTCAACGTTAGTCCAATCAGTATAATGACGACTATCATCATCATAAACATACAGATTTTCATCGTCGCTCTTATCAAAAGCATTTTCAACTCCAATCCGCCCGCAATGTCTTAATGCCGAACACAATCGCAATTGGGTTATAGCGACAGGCAGATCCTTATTTTGCGAAAGTGTTGGCATACAATCGATACAATTGGTTAAAAGTTCTGTTTATTTCATCTGAGCAAGAGTCTAAATCATTCTTTGCTATCATTCCTGTCTTCGCATTCAGTATGGATTCGCAATAATTCTCGTCTTTAGAAGACAGACGATAGGCAGCCACATCATTTTCAGCAAGGTGATACACATGCGGCAAAATATTTTCTATTTTTGCTTTATCGTCTTCGCTTGCCTTTTGGTAAACTTTCGCTCCCATTACCAGCATATTCAGAATGGCCAAAGAATAAGGGCTGTGCGATGTAAGCACAAGCATATTTTTATCCGAAGACGCATTGATAGCAACCAAAGAACGTAAAACTTCCATTTGAGATTCCGGGAAGAGATTTAATTCCGGTTCCTCTACAATATTGATGAAGCAATCATATCTATTGGCTGATGAAAGCTGGCGAATCATCATATCTTTGATGCTGTCAGAAATGGCATCGTCCTGCATAATATCAGCCACCCGTTTTTCAAGTTTATCTTTTTCGTCTTTGGAGAGCTTAACTTCTTCACGCTCAGCTATCATTCTACTGAGGTATTCAGACACCATACACATAGGGAGTGATGACTGTATGCCGCTTGAAGCGTTAATAAGGCGAACTTTATAATCGGTTCCACTAATCCACCCTACCTCATTCAACGAGTCGTATTCAAAACGTAATCCCTCAAATGGAAGTTCATAGCCGCTCTTAAAATATTTTTTCGCGTTCACGAATTCATCAGAAAAGGTCTCGCTTGAATCCGGAAGTTCTTTTAACAGCTTTGTCTTATTTTCTGCCACACTTACGATTGAACGTTCGGCTGGAATATACATAATCTTAGAAAGACCATCAACGTTTCTATTGTCATCGTCTGTTCTAAAAAGGTCTGCATCCTCATTTTTGTCATATATTTTAAAAGAGCCATCAGAATAGACAAAAACATATAGAGAACTTTCAAACTTCAAATACGAATTGTCTTGAATGAAAGATTCTATTCTATGATAGGAACACAACTTGGTTGAAAAACGTTTGTATTGCTCGAAATAATTTAGATTATATTTTTTCTGCACCAAAACCTTCTCCAACCATTTGAACATGGAAAAAAGTTTTGCCACACAACTTTTACCTGTCCCTTGGTCGCCAATGAACAATGTAACCTTTTTAAAGGTGATATCAAGATTCTTAACAGGACCAAATGACTTAACTATCAATCGCTCGTGCATATATTCTGTTTTTTATTTCAATTCATACTATCTGCCATACTACCGTAAAGAGGCGTTCTTCTTCGACCGTCTTATTCAACGAATTGTCAATAGCTGCAATGAGAGTTTCGTACAAATATAGCAAATACCTGCATATAACATTGATTTTATCGCAAAAAATAAAATAATATTGCATGTTAAATCCGAACAATACTTACTGTTCTCTGATGCAATCAACAGTTTCAGGTAGTTTCTTATAGGTGAAACAAGTGTTTCTTATAAGTGAAACAATAGTTTCAGCAAGGTGAAACAGTTGTTTCAGCCTGTTGAAACTGGGTGAAACTATTTATTTATAAATAAAAGAAGACGGCTTATGCTGAAAACAGAAGCGGCATGCCGCAAAAAAAGGCTGCTTTCCCTCACACGGGGAAAACAGCCTTTCGGTTTTTATCTTAATCAAGAATGACCGAATTATTCAGCGCGCAAAGTGAAACGCTTGAATTCTGTAACAGCCAATTCAGGATCTGCTTCTTTCAATACATCGGCAACCGTCTTCTTCGGGTCCATGATGCTTTCCTGCTTCATCAGGCAAACTTCTTTCAAGAATTTGCCCAGACGACCTTTAGCGATATTTTCAATCATCGCTGCGGGCAGGTTGGCAGCCTTTTCGGCAGCAACGTTTGCTTTGATTTCTTTTGCCTTAGCTACGTCTTCAGCCGAAATCCATCCCTTAGCCATGTTGCTTTCCATGTGCTCTTCGCTGTCTACATGAGCCGGATTGATGCCTGCTTTCTTCAAGGCAGCATCTACAGCCTTCTGTACCTGTTCAGCCTTTGTCTTTTCAACAGCCACCTTGATTTCTTCTTCTTTTACCGATTCGGGAACACCGGCTTCGTCGATAGCAATCGGGTTCATAGCTGCAATCTGCATGCAGATTTCGTGAGCTACCTTTTCGTCGCAAGGCTTGTTGAAAGCTACCAGTGTGCAGAGCTGGTTCTTGTTCATGTGGTTATAAACAGCCGTGCAAGCGCCCGAAACGAAGCTATAGCCATCCAGTTCGGTCTTTTCGCCGGTCACACCGCTACGTTCAACCACTGCGTCTGCTATCGTACCGCTACCCATCGGCAACGCTTTCACTTCGTCCAATGTCTGGCATTTGTTTGCGATAGCCGCATCCAGGATAGCCTGAGTCAAAGCTACGAAATCGGCATTCTTAGCCACGAAGTCGGTTTCACATTTCAGGGCAATCATAGCAGCATAGTCACCTGTAGACTTAGCCAGCACGCAACCTTCTGACGTTTCACGGTCGGAACGCTTAGCGGCTACTGCCTGTCCTTTTTTACGGATAATTTCCATTGCCTTGTCGAAATTGCCTTCTGCTTCAGTCAGAGCATTCTTGCAATCCATCATTCCGGCACCTGTCATTTTACGCAGGTGCTGGATATCTGCCATACTTACAGCCATAATAATCTTATTTAATTTTAAATGAATAATAATCGTTCTAAAGCAAATTGAGAGCTGAGAACAGAGAATTGAGAATCGCTTTATTCAGTAACTCTCAACTTTCAACTCTCAACTCTCAATTAAATTATGTGTTAAGCTTCAGCTTCTTCGTCTTCCTTAGAGATGAAGGCAGCAGCCTTTGACGCGTTGATGGCATCTTGTTCTGCCTTGTCCATACGAGCCTTGGCAACTCTTTTCTTGGTAGCTTTCGGTGCGTTTTCACCTGCTGCTTCCATGTCTACCTTTTCTGCTTTTCTTTCTTCCAGACCTTCGGCCATTGCACCGCAGCAAGCGTCGAGGATTACTTCGATAGACTTGGTAGCGTCATCGTTAGCCGGGATTACGAAATCTACATTGTCCGGATTAGAGTTGGTATCTACAATACCGAATACAGGAATACCCAGACGGTTAGCTTCGCGAACAGCGATGTTTTCTTTCATCACGTCAACTACGAACAGTGCTGACGGCAGACGAGTCAGGTCGGCGATAGAACCCAGGTTCTTTTCCAATTTGGCACGCTGACGGGAAATCTGCAGGATTTCTCTCTTAGAAAGGTTAGAATAGGTACCGTCGTTGGTCAACTTATCAATAGTAGCCATTTTCTTCACAGCCTTGCGGATAGTGGGGAAGTTGGTCAGCATACCGCCCGGCCAACGTTCGATTACGTAAGGCATGTTTACAGAAGCAGCCTTTTCGGCTACAATCTGTTTTGCTTGTTTCTTAGTAGCAACAAACAGGACTTTCTTTCCTGATTTTGCGATTTGTTTCAAAGCTTCAGCAGCTTCGTCAACTTTGGCAACGGTTTTGTTCAGGTCGATGATATGGATTCCGTTGCGTTCCATAAAGATATAAGGAGCCATTGCAGGGTTCCACTTTCTTTTCAAGTGTCCGAAGTGGCAACCAGCCTCCAACAAGGTATCAAAATTTACTCTTGACATGTTTTTTAATTGTTTATTCGTTTACTTTCTTTTTTGTTTGTAATGAACCAACCGCCGGGTAGTCTCTCCACAAACCACTTGCAGGAAGAGTCCTGACAGTTTAGATACTAAACGCTTTTTCAGTTTTTGAGTTTTTAAGATTTTAAGTTTAAGTTCTGAGGTTTTCAATGTCCCGAAGCCCGAAAGCCTGACCGACTTTAAAAACTGACCAACTAAAGAACTTAAAAACCGAAAACCCAAATCAACGTTTACTGAACTGGAATCTGCGACGTGCTTTCGGACGACCCGGTTTCTTACGTTCAACCTCACGCGGGTCACGAGTCATGAAGCCTTCTGCACGAAGAGTCTTCTTGTCTTCCGGATTGATTTTCACCAGTGCGCGGGCGATAGCCAGACGCAAAGCCTGAGACTGTCCGGTAAAACCACCACCATTCAGGTTTACTTTGATATCATATTTTTCAGCTACTTCCAGCTTGTTCAACGGCTGCTTTACAACGTACTGCAGGAGAGGTGACGGGAAGTACTGTGCAAGGTCTCTCTTGTTAATAGTAATTTTTCCTGTACCTTCGCTAACGAAAACACGAGCTACTGCGCTTTTACGTCTGCCTAATGCATTTATTACTTCCATGCTTGATTATTTAAGTGAATTAATATCGATTGCTTTCGGAGACTGAGCTTCATGTTTGTGCTCAGCACCTTCATAAATATACAGATTGCCCAACAACTTGGCACCCAGACGATTCTTGGGGAGCATGCCTTTTACAGTACGTCTCAGCAGTTTGTCTGCACCGTTAGGTTTCTGCATCAAACGAACCGGATTGATTTCACGCTGGCCGCCGGGATAGCCGGTATAGCTCAGGTAAATCTTGTCAGTCCATTTGTTACCTGTAAATTTCACTTTACTTGCGTTAATGATAATCACATTATCGCCACAATCTACGTGAGGGGTGAAGTTCGGTTTGTACTTACCTCTCAAAAGTTTCGCAACTTTAGCACCGAGACGGCCTACAACCTGATCGGTAGCATCTACTATGACCCATTCTTTGTTCACAGTAGTCTTGTTTGCAGAAATGGTCTTGTAACTTAAAGTATCCACTCTTAAATGTTTTTAAAATGTTAACTACTAAAAAACTGTCTTCCACGCCTCTCATTTCCCGGACAAAAGAAAAAAGAAGGTGTCAGATTTTTAAATTCATACTATTTGATAATAATCGGCTTGCAAAGGTACGGCTTTTCTCTGAACCCACAAAGAATTTAGATATTTTTTTCTTTTAAGTAAATGAGTGATAGGGGACAAGGGGACGAGGTATCAGTTGACAAGGTTTCAGTTGACAAGGGGACAAGGTATCAGGGGACGAGGTATCAGGGGACAAGGTATCAGGGGACAAGGTCTTAGATAATAAAAAAACGAGCTGACAAGAAAACGAAGGCAAAACACAAAGCTATTTAAAACCTTGTCACCTCGTCAACTTGTCAACTCGTCAACTGAAAAGACCTTGTCACCTCGTCAACTTGTCAACTCGTCAACTAACAGTCAACTAAATCGATTTCTTTCCCCAGTAAGTCTTGAAGTTATCGCCATAACCGGCATAAACGATGGTATGGGTTCTTGGAGAAGCTTCCCAATCGGTTTCACGCTGCACATAAAGCTTGACACCGTTGCTGAACGTAAGCACCTGATTATTGCTATCATACGTCCACGTAGTTCCTTCCCAGCTTCCTGCGCTCACGGTATGGTCGGCAGCCAATGTCAACTGGCTCGAAGTCTTCTGGTTGCCATAAGAATAAGAAAGGTCGATGTGCTCCCAGTTCCCTATCAGTTCGCTTTCGGTTATTTCTACCTGCGGCACAGCACCGTAACGCTCGGGCATGACTACGGGCCAACCGTCTTCGGTCCAACGCATGCTGCGCACATGTCCCATCATAATGGCATTGCTGTATGGGTTTCCTCCTACATTTTCCGGGAATCTGCCTTGTGAAACAAAATACCAATTACCATTGCCATCATCGAATACACAACAGTGCGAGATGCCTACCCAGCCATCGCTGCCATTGAATTTATAAGGATGAGTCAGTACAGGAAGAATGTCGCCTCCGGCATTCGTTACATCCGTGCCATCCATGCCTACGTATGGACCTGCGATGTTCCGCGAGCGTGCCACACGGGTATTGTAAGGCACTTCCAAAGCATCGTATGCCAGGAACAGGTAATAATATCCGTCGTGATAAATCAGCTCCGGACCTTCGGATGCCTGCCAACGGTTGCCCATCTGACGAGTAGCTATCAGCTGGCCATAGGCTGCAATGTCTGCGTCTGTGCCCCAAGGATTAGGCAAATCGGCTTTTACCTTACCGGTTTCTTCGTCAAGTTCCACCAAAGCAATGCCGCTATGCCATGAACCATACGCCAAATAATGTTTCCCGTCATTGTCTATGATATAGCTGGGGTCGATGGCATTCCATTTATAATAACAGTTTGCCCAATCGTTTGCACTGACATGAAAGTCCAGCCCTTTGTCCGAAGCATTGGTGATGACATACCCTTTATCTTCCCAACCATCGTTGTTGGCAGGATTGGAGTTTTCCATCAGACCGATGAAAGCACGCTCGCTCCACGTTCCGTCTCCACTCAATGTACCGGGGCAGACAATGGAATAATACATACGATATAACCCATTGCGGACTTTCCGAACGCAAGGAGCCCAATAGCCGAAGTCTGCCTCATTGGCTGTAGTCTCGCCCAGTCCCATCTCCTCACGGATTTCGTTCAGCTTGGGAATCACCCAATCGGGCAGGCTCTGCATGGTGCCGCCCAAGTATTCCCAGTCGACCAGGTTCTTCGAGCGTCTGCCATGGAAATGTCCGCCTGCAGTATGGGCATTGCCATACGAAGCATCGGTTTGATACATATAATAATAGCCGTCTTCGGCAAGCACCACCGTCGGGTCGTGTACGTTGCTCAAATTCCATTGGGCACGATTAGCCCAGTCGGCTATGTCTACATAATTATCCACATAAGTCGGAGCCTCATAGTTCGCAAGCTGTTCATCGATAGGCAAGCTTTCGGTCGTTGCTTCCAGCGCGTCAGAATAGGTATAACGGCTGTTGCCATACACATACGCACGGATATAATAAGTGTTATTGCTCATCAAGCCAGATATGGTGGCACTGAAATTCTCGTCGGCATCCACCACATTGTCTTGGATGGTAGGATTCTGCGCATTGGCACTGTAACAGAAACCTCTCTTAACAACGCTTCCTGTATTACCGGTAACCGATGAAGTGACCGTCAATGAGGTACCTGTTTTCGCAGTCAATGCTGGAGTTGCTACAACAATATCTCCTTCCTGATTGTATTCCACCTCATTATCATCCGAACAAGCAGCGAAGGCAAAAGCAAACATAAGGGACATCCAGATGAATGATAATTTTTTCATATCAATTGGTTTTTAAAAGTCATGCCATTCCCTCCTTGTCAGAGAGAACGGCATGAGTGATTATAAAATCAAAAATAATTATTCGAAGGCAATATGACTACCGTCTACAGACAATGCAAAACCTAAGTTATCAGCATCCACATTTATACCCAAATAATACTGGGTAGAAGTTGTACCAGTAGTACCTTCCATTATAGCCTGAACTTCAGCAGTATTGTTACCACAGTTCGTCACATAAACGGTAACTTCGGCACCGTTCATACCAGCAAGCCAAGTGGCCCAATCTCCTTGAGTTCCACTATGATTACAAATCAACTCACCGAAATTAGGATCCATTGACCAGTTGTCGGCACGAGTATATGCATAAGGAGTAGCAGTATCCCCGTTATGAAGAACCACAACGTAATTATTCCAATTGCTAACCAAACTACTGTAATTAGTAAATGCAATCGACTTGGTTTCTCCAATTCCTACCGAGAAATTATCTGAGAAAGCACCTAAAAAGGCTGTAGAATTATCTTCCGCACCTACTACGGCTGCAGTGTTGCTTACAGCCGAAACAGGAGATTCAGCTACAGTAACCTCTACGGTTGCGGTTACTCCTTCATCTGCCGTAATGGTAACTTCGTGTGTACCTACCGTAGCCGGGACCGTAGAGAATGTCAATCTCGAATTATCAATGGTTTTCGAATCACCATTTGCATAGGTAGCAGTTACTTCCATGCCCGTCGGGTCGAAAGCCAATGTACGGTCGGTCAATGTTTCGGTAGCCGCCGAAGTGTAATAATAATAGGTAGTATGCGTAGGCTGAACAGCTACTTCAATCGCTTCCACTTTCTCTACGACTTCGAAAGAAGCATTCGCTACAATCGGCTGGTCGCAGTTTTCACCTTTAAAGGTCTTATTGTAGACAGCTACCAGATTCTTTACACCCGCCGTTTCCAAATCAGGAATAGTAGAGAACACAAGTTCTTCAGCCGTAACAGTCTCTGCCACACCTTCTTCAAATGTTACGACAGCTGTGATGTCTTTTACGATTGAATCAAGCGGCGTGCCAATATTGACGATTTCAGGCACTCCTTGCAGTTCCATTGATACCGGATTCTTATCCTCGGCAGAAGTCAGACCACCGATAGGAACAATATTCGTCTGCTGGAAATCAATGTAAGAACCTTCAGGTACCAAGTAACAACGGATATTGGTGTTGCTTGCGTCGGCATTCAGATTTACAAGAGGCGTTGGTTGCTTGTAAGTCTTGGTCACCACTCCGTTAGTCATGGTAACATTGAATGCTTCCGGATTGGTTCTGTCAACAGTCAGTGTTACATTTCCACCAAGGTTTTCGATGCCGGCATCCGTATCAGTATCAAATGTAAGCGTACTCGTGATATAAGAGCGGTCGATGTAATCTCCCCATTCCGAGTTGCCGGAAGGTTGGTTATCGTAGCGTATTGCCCCGTATTCCGCATATCCGGTACCATCACGCTCGACATCATTGCAGATTACCAAAGCAAAATTCTTATAGGTATTCGTCGCGCTCGGATTGATATGAAGGTTGAACACTGCATTCCACTTTTCACCGTCGGGAATTACGTAATATTTAGAAAAAGCTACCCACCAGCCAGTGGAATAATCTGTATTTCCGATTGTGTACACATCTTCCATCATGCCTTCCAGCACTTCTCCACCCGTATCCTGTGCATTGGCAATAGAATCTACCTTTTCGGAAAGCCAATCAGGTGAATTTACATTATAAAAACGTTCATCTTCGCAACTCGTCACTGCCAACAACCCCAAAGCGAAAGAGCAGCAGACGGATGCTATTTTATTGAAATGTTTCATTGTATTAAATATAAAATAGGTGATTGATTAAAGCCTCCCCCCTCTTCAACAAATCGGTCAAGAGAGGGAGACCGTTTTTTTATTTCTCAACTTATCCATTAATCCAAGTCTACAACCGGACGCACTGTCCATCCATTTTCACGGAAATAACTGGAGTTGTCCGTACTGTTGTTAGCTGAGTTTCCTACCAGATTCGGATTATCGTTGAGCACTGACTGATAAATAGGCAAGAACTCATGTCCTGGCAAGTAGGTGTCATACGAACTCTTCAATTCAGAATCGGTTGCTATATCACTGTAGCTGACAGGAAGCAATAATTTGCTTCCATCGCTGGAACGACGGAATGTGCCGTGTTCCTTGAGTTGCTGCAAACGATTGTTATCGTAGAAGAATCCCCAACGGATAAGGTCAAGACCGCGACCGAACTCACAACCGAATTCCTTTGGACGTTCTACATTGGCAATCTGTTCGAAGAGCTTGTCGGCTGTATTGAAGTCGGAAAGCTGCAAATCAGCCAGACCGGCACGGTTACGTACCTCGTTAATCCAGTCGATAGCACGCTGGGTAGGTCCGTTCACCTCATTCTCACATTCTGCGGCACGAAGCAACACATCCGAATAACGCATCATACGCAAGTTGATGCCATCGTGCAAACCGGTAACCACCGTCGTATACAGACCTGTACGCAAATTGGTAAACTTGGCTATTGGCAGACCTCCGTAAATGTTATTAGTACAGATGGTATCCGCTGTGGTAAGTGTATGCCCGTAAGCAACATTGCCATATTCGAAATTAGCCCACTCTGATTCGTAAGTACCGATAGTCCAATACAAACGCGGGTCAAGGCTTCCGCTTGTAGTACGCTCGCTTTTGAAGAGATGGTAAAGCCAAGGTGAAGCGGCAATATCTGCCCAACCGCCAAAGTCGCCGGGAGCATAATTACTTTCAATGGCTGAACCTTGTGTAGCATTCGGGCTGGTGTTTACCGGCGTCCACTCGTCGTCTGTACCCTGCGAACCATAATCGAGGAACTGTATCTCGAAGAGACTTTCATCATTGTTCTCGTAAGCAGAACCTTCACGGAAGTTATCGCCATAATTGGTCATCAACCGGTAAGTGCCATATTCTCCTGCGATAATGTCTTCCAATACTGTCAACGCCTCGCTGAACTTATGACGAACCATCAAGGTACGGGCATAATAACCTGCCGCAGAACCGCAAGTAGCACGACCTCCAGCCCATTCGCCGCCTTCATCACGGGAAGGAAGCAAGTCCATGGCTTCCACAAAATCGGCTTCCACCTGATCAAGTACTTCATCGTAAGTACTATTCGCGCCATACAGTCCGTCCAACGAAGAATAGGTATCATAATCGGTTATAAGCGGCGGATTCTGATAATAGCCTGCCAAGTTGTAATAAGACAAACCGCGCAGGAAAAGCGCCTGACCTTTAACCCGTCTCATACGTTCTGAAAGCTGGCTGTCGTCTTCATCGCAACGTGACAGTATAAAGTTGCACACATTAATAGTATAATACCACTCACGCCACGACCACGAAGTAATTTCATCCGTGAATGCTACGTTCAGGTCATCAAAAGGCAGGTACCATACCTGTGAACAGTTCCAAGCCTCATCGCCACGGCATACATCAATGGTGTAACCTACACGGGCGTATGAACCTTCCATACGGATATGGTTATAAGCGGCAATAACACTCTCCTCTAAGTCATCGACCGTATAGCCAAAAGAGCTTGAGGTCTGTTGGTTGGGATTAATCACATCCAATCTATCCATGCAAGAGGTCAGTGTGCCCAATCCTAATATAAGAGCAAGTGAATATTTTATTAGTTTCATACAATATGTTTTTTAGTAGTTAGATTAGAATGAAAAATGAAGACCGCACATAAAGGTACGCGCTGTCGGATAAGAACAGAAGTTATAACCCGGAGTGAAAGTGCCTCCTGCATAGTCTACGTTATAACCCTTGTAACCGGTAAAGGTATAGAGATTCTGTGCCGATACATAGAAACGTACATCGGATACATATTTGCCAAACCATTTATCGGGGAAGTTATAACCCAATTCTATATTAGCTATCTTCCAGTAAGCTGCGTTCTGAATCTTACGTGAACTGAACAGGTCGTTCCAAGCCAAGCTGGCGCTATTGGTAACGTATGTACGCGGAACATTCGAAAGATAGGTCGTACCATCTTCACTGAATCGGTTCGCATCCAGCATTGCCACGTCTTTGTTGCTCCAACCGTAGCAAGAATTCAACGAGTTGTAGATATCATCTGCTACATGATAGTTGAATGCACCAAAGGTAGCCACACTCAAATCGAATCCTTTGTACTCGAAACGGACATTAAGACCAAAGTTCACTTTCGGCAGACCGCTGCCCAATACCGTCTGGTCGTTTGCGTCTACCTTACCATCGCCGTCTACATCTTTATACAGACAGTCACCTATCTGTGCGCCTTCCTGAACAGCATGATTGTCAAGGTCTTCCTGCGTGCGGGCAATACCTTCGTATTCCCAGCCATAGAACTGACCGATTTCTTCACCTACCTTTGTAATATAAGCGCCCGAGATATAAGAATCGGTACCAAAGCCCAACGAAGTTACCCGGTTGCGCAAGGTACTGAGGTTGGCAGCGATTTCATACTTGAAAGCATGGTCACGGTTACGGTAAGTAGCTGCAAACTCGAAACCGGAGTTGTCCATCGAAGCGGCATTCATCGTAACGGTTGTATTGGATACGCCGGCTTGTGTAGGCACAGGCACTGCATACAGCAAGTCTTGGTTGGTATTCTTATACCATTCAGCCGTGAACTCCAAGCGGTTGTTGAAGAAAGCCAGGTCAACACCTACGTTATAAGTCTTCTTGGTTTCCCACGACAGGTTATTATCAACGAAAGTAGAAATGGCAGAACCGGTCACCGGAGAATTATTGAAGCTATAAGTCATGTTGTTACGTGCCATTACAGCCTGATACATGTATTCACCGATGTTCTCATTACCCAGTTCACCGTAGCTGGCACGAATCTTGAACATATTAACCACATTCGGATTGAACGGGAAGAAGCTTTCCTTATCAAAACGCCAACCTACAGATACAGATGGGAAGGTTCCCCAACGGATATCTTTAGACAAACGGGAGCTGGCATCCCGACGGACTGTAGCCGAGAACAAGTAACGGTCATCGTAATTGTAATTGATACGGCCGATGTAAGAGAAGATGCCGTGACGGTAATTGTAGCTTTCCGAATACGTATCGGCACCATTCTGCAACTGCAGGAAATAAGGCTCGGTAAAGTTGATGCCCCATCCGGTCAGCAGTTCGGTGTTTTCTTCTTCGTAAGTCTGACCAGCTACTACATTGATGTGGTGCTTGCCAATCGTACCGTCGTATGTAAGGATATTTTCAATCAATGCATCCGAATAGTCGCGTGAACCTTTGGTCAGACGTTCATTGCTCTTTGCCAAATAAACACGGTTACTCTGCACCCATGCCGGAATCCAGGTAAAGTCCATGCAGTGAGTCTTGCTATAAGAAAGGTTAAGCCGGTAAGTCAGCTTATGGTTCTTGTTTTCAATCCCCAACATCTTAAG
>UQVZ01000064.1 GCA_900544675.1 uncultured Bacteroides sp. | reverse complement strand
AAGCAATCATCGACAATGAAAACGCAGAAGTTCTGTGTCAGTTGGAAGAAAATGGAGTCGGTAATATAGGGAAAAAGACTCTGGTTGAAATGGCGAAAGCGCAATTTGAACATTGGAAAGAATTTTTCCAACTACTTGACACAGAGAGCAGAATAGCGATGTATGTTTGTGTATACGGCAATGACATTCTACCCAACGGCTTGCTTTGCCGGAAAGAGCATGAATGCGTCTATAGGGACTTCGTTAAAATTGAGCCGCACAGGAAGAATATTAACTTATAAAATTAAAAGACATGAAACAAATTATTTGGTCGAGCGAGGACAGGTTGGATGACAATGCAAGAGAAAGATACCAGGAATTTCAGCGTGAGGTGCAAGATGACAACACTTACATTGTCAGTGATGAAGAATGGGCGGACGAGGTGTACGGCTATTTGGATGACGAACGGCATAACTTGAACAAGCACATTGACGGCGTTATCATGGTGTTTGCCGATTTAGGGCTGTGGTATGGCCGGAGGCAAGGCTACCAAATACTGGGCAGCAATATCGCCGACATATTGCACTCCCAATGTGATGAAGCCGAGTGGTACGGTGACGGCTACAATATTCGGGGACGCATGATTCGCCATGACGGAACAAACTATGTTTTGTACCGTATAGCCAAAGACAGGGACGAAGCGGAACGCATTGCCGCCAAAATCTACAGTGGGGAAATCGACGAGGAAGGTTTTCGCTGGAGAACCCGCTCCCTCTATCCGTATGTCGCCGATGTTTACGGCTGGAAGACCAGAAACCGTAAAAAGTCCGCGTAAGAATGAAAAACATGCAATGGATGCCACAACCGTCTATGGGATGTGTTGCGGCATCTTTCTTTTATTCTGCATGAAAGGCCCTTTTGCGGACCGGGCAACCTGTTCTAATTCGTCCGGACTAACCTTTTATATATACCTCTTTTCCCTTTTCTATTATTTTCTGTTCGCCTCTATAATCCGGACCGTAAGCCGTCTATTGTTTCTGCAAATTTCGATTGCCGCTTGTCAGTCCGCTCAAGGACCTCCTTGCTTGCTGGCGGAAAATCTTCCTCACCGGCTTCGCTGGCGAGCGTATTTTTCGCAGCATCCTTGTTCTTGGACTGGTCGCCAATCCTCGGGCAGAAAAATAAACAGCCTTCCGGTACAGGATTGTATCAGAGGGAAAAAATCAAACTTAAAATTGAAGCATTATGACATTCAGAGAATTTATGAGCGAGAACGGCTACACGGTACAGACAACCTTTTGGGAAGATTTCACAATAGCCGACCTGTTTGGGCTTTCGGCTATCCGGGACACATACAACCGTGCTTTCAAGGAGTGTAATGAGGACTACAAGTTTCTGACCGAATTGGTATTGGTTCTCAATCACAAGATTTGGCAGCATCACAAGAGCCGTCCCGAAGTTGCAGCACTTTACAATGACCTATGGAAGCAGGCAGACCTATACGCGGTTGAAAATCTGAAAGCTGACGAGTTGAATTATTTTTTTGAGGTAACGGATTAAACAGATATTAAAATAGAAAAGATATGACAAAAGAAGAGGTTTTACAGCATGACAAGAAGTTCCGCTATATGCTTTTGTCCCGAATGCAGTCGGATTGCGAGTATTATCTGAACTATGGCAACAGGAACCCAAAACGCCTGTGGGCTGGCGATGAACAGCGACAAATCGAGTACATGATACTGTTGCATGACAGTTTCAAGGAGGATGAGAAACCGCAGTGGCTTTCGCTTGATGAAATTCTTGATTACCAAAAGAGAATGCCTGAGCCTGTCGCTTGATATGAGAGATGCCGCAGCCGCCTCGATGACGGTTGCGGCATTTGATGATGACTTTTCGCTACTGCAAATCCCTTTTATAATATCATGGCTTCGACACCAGGAATTTTGCGGCGAGATTGTACACCTGTTTTATCTCTTTTGATGAAACATCCCACTTGTGTATTTCATCAAAGACAAGTTCAGGATGTTTCTTGCTGATGTCTTTCAGTGCATTGCCGATTGATTTTCGGACATATTCGCTGCTATCTGTTTTCCTGTCTGACAGCAGACGGATGGCGACGGACGGATGATCCTTGAAATACGGGCGGCTCGTCCACACTCGTAGTCCCTCCGAGGCTGCCCGGCGTACATTGGGATTTGCATCACTAAGCCAGTCGGTAATCAGAGGCACAGCGTTTTCATAGCCAATGGATTTGCAATGGTTGTCAAAAGCCATAGCCAAAATTTCCTGTACCTTCCAATTCTGATGTTTGCTCACAGTATTTCGCAGAAAATCCAAGGATTCGGGAATTTCATGTGCGGCATATCCAAGAAGGAAGATTCCTATTTCCTGTATCTGAAAATTATCTGATTGATATAGAGTTATCCCCATTGTATGACATTCGCTGGAAGAATGTGAACTTTGGAACTTTTCGGCTTCCGATTTGACGATCTTAAGACTGTCTTTCTCTGGGATAACCTTATTCAAATATGATATGTAATCATCCATTTTAACTGTGAATTTGTAGTCTGTTAAACATCTTCAATTTTACCGTCTGTGTCTGATGATTCTATTCAATGCAATGCGGCATAATAATTTATGAAAAGGTTTTATGAAGAAGAAGTATATCCGTCCCAAAGCATTGTGAAATTTAACGGATGTGCAGATACTGATTGCCTGCTCCGATTTTACCAGCTCGCCACACTTAATCTTGATTTCAAGAAATAGATGCCTGTCGTCTTTTTCAATTTGTATGTGATTGGTGGAGTTCTCCGTTATAAGGTCGTTAAAGCCGTTACTGGCTTTCAGCCCGAACCTTTTTACAATTTTATTCCGGATATTGAAAAGCAACCTTACAAGAGGAGGATAGTCGGAGAAAATCATGTCGTACACCTCCTGTGCCGTAATCTGCTTTTTCGTACATACGCTTATCGAATATTTGTCTATGTAGTCCATTTTACTGTTTTTTATTGCAATATTGCACGTTTATAATTTGACAAACCATTTTCTATTCGGTTAAAAAACATTCCCCATCAATGTCTCTAATATGGATGACAAGAATATTCGTACCATTCTCAAACTGTAGAACCCCTTTGTCCGGCTCTACACTCTTGACAATCCCAGTCGCCGTATGATAACTTCCACCCTCTTTCTTATCATCAGGCACAAAATAAGTAACACTAATAGTCGGCTTTTCATCCAATGATTGCAGATAAGCCAGCTTCCTGTTCAGCACTTCAGCATCACTTTCGGACAGTTCCTGTTCCGCCTCCGTCAGCCTTGCGGCCTCTGTGATGGCTGCATTATGCCCGGTCAGGGCGGCAAAGGGAGCAAACTGGGCGGCACGGTTGTACATGGACATCTGCGGATGCCTTTCGGAAACATGGTGTGGCAGGTCGAAAATGTCATCGTATGGATGCTTCATGCCTTGTGTCCTCCTATCTGTTCATTACGTTCCTTGGCAGTGGCGCCCTCTTCATAATTCAGTCCTTTCAGAATGGCGTTCTTGCCGAACTGTTTCTTGATGTTCAGAATGGCCGTCTGTATTTTGCGCTCTTTGGCAAGCCTTTCCTTTTCTTCCCTCTGTTTCCTTTCCAGCGCTTCATAGTCTGTGAACAGGTCATACTGCACCGGAGACTGATTCTTGGCTGCCGTATCTTCATCGACGACATGGTTCGTGGTAAGATTGATGCGTCGCACCAGCAGGTTAGGATTGACAATCCGGTCGAAAAGTTCCATGACGGCTTCTGATATGAGCCGGGCGGATGATGTCGGGCTTTCCAGGTTGGCCGTGCCATGTGCGTGCTTCGGGACTTTCCGGCCATAGTAGTCGGTCGTTACCTCACCCTTATATGTTGTCCGTGCATCTTCATTGGACAGACTGGCTGTATCATAGCCGATGGTCAGCACGAGCTGGTCTGTAACCATCCTTTTGTCAAGCAGGTCGAGAGCGGTGCTTTCTGCCATTTCCCGGACTACCACGCGGGCTTTCCGTACCGTGTATGGCTCCTGGAGCACCTGCCCGCTGCTGAACGAGTTCGTTGCCGGCTTATAGGCTTTTATAAATTCCATCGTGCAAGGCTCCCATCCCCAGGCATGGTCTATCAGCAGCTCTGCATTGACGCCGAACAACTGGTATAGCAGTTCCTCGTTCCTGACGGACTGCCTTGCGATGTCGCCCATCGTGTAGATGCCGTATTGCTCCAGCTTGCTGGCTATGCCTTTCCCCACGCGCCAGAAGTCCTTCAGCGGACGGTGCGTCCACAGTTTCCTGCGGTAGGTCATTTCGTCCAGTTCCGCTATGCGTACACCGTCTTTGTCCGCCGGAATGTGCTTGGCCTCGATGTCCATTGCTACTTTGCAGAGGTACAGATTGGTGCCAATCCCTGCGGTTGCCGTGATGCCAGTCTGCCGCAGTACATCGCCGATCATTCTTCTTGCCAATTCGTGTGCCGTGACCCCGTAGGTCGGCAGATAAGCCGTTACGTCCATGAACACTTCGTCTATCGAATACACATGGATGTCTTCCGGAGCGATATAGTTGAGATAGATTTTGTAGATGCGCGTGCTGTGCTCGATGTAGTAGGCCATGCGAGGCGTAGCGGTGATATAGTCCACTTCCCAGTCCGGATGAGTCTTCAGTTCAATGTCTGACACCGATTTCCCGGTCAGCCTGTATCCGTAAGATTTGCTTCTGCGCTCAGCGTTTACTTCCCTTAATCTCTGCTCGACCTCGAACAACCGGGCCCGGCCGGGAATGCCGTATGCTTTTAGCGAAGGGCTGACGGCAAGGCAGATGGTCTTTTCCGTGCGGCTCCTGTCTGCCACAACAAGGTTGGTCGTGAGCGGATCAAGCCCACGTTCCACACACTCGACCGAAGCGTAGAACGACTTCAGGTCGATGGCTATGTATGTCCTGCCGCCTGTGTCCTGCATGTCTGTATTTCCAACGGGCTATCGGTCTCTCCGGTAATCAGACTTCCTGAATCCGCCCCACAGCCCTTTAAGGATTTTGCCTACTACCCAGAACACGGCTATAATCACCAGAATTTCCATAGTCTTTTCTTTTTATATAACCATATAATTATGCACTTATATAATTATGATTTTATATAATTATATATTATAATAATATCAATTCTATAACTCATTGAGGTTCGCCTCATTTTCTTCAATATAAGTCATTATTATTGCGGCTGCAAGCGACCTCAAAGGAATATTACGGTGTGCATTGAGGCGGATTAGTTCAAGCCGTTTCTTTACCTCTTTGGGAAGCCAGATGGCAAATCCCTGCTCGCTTATGCCGGTATATTTTGCGAGGTTTTCCTCAAAGGCTTTCTTGCCTCTCTTGCGGCGTTTTGTCTCCCTTTCTGCGGCAGGGTCGCCGTTCGCATCCACGACGGGTTCTTTATCCTTGCCTGGTGTCGTTATGCCCCGCACGATGTCGTCCAGTCCCATGTTCGCAAGCGGGTTGTCTATTTCCGGTCTGCTGTTCTTTGCCATAGCCTTTATTTTTTAAGATCAAGTTCCTCGATGATTTTATTGAAAGCCGGTTCAAGCAGTTCCGTCTGGTTTTTCTCCAACGGGTACAGCGTGGAATATCTCTTTATGGCCACGCTCTGCCTCACCATCGGTGTAACGGTGCCGACCAGCCCGAGATACCCGATGGTCTGTTCCCGTTGCCGTATCTCTTCCGCCTTCCTCTCGGCCGCGTTGATTCGGTTGGGGATGAAAATCAGGCCGGCTGACGACACCGACTTCAGAGCCTTGACGAATATGCCTGTGGCGTCCACAGTGTCCGCGTCGAATGATATGGGTATTATTGCCGTATCCGCTGATTGGTAGATGTATGCCAGGTTGCGGTCGTTCAGGTTTCCCGGACAGTCTATCAGTACGATGCCCGGCACTTCTTTCAGTTTGCCCATTACCTGCACGAGCCGCTTATGGTCGGACGTGTCAAGCATCTCCACGTTCCACGGGATCTGTGCGTCCGGTGCAGCGTCCTTTTCACGTTGGCGGTGACGAAACAGCGATGCCTGCAGGTCTGCATCTATCACAAATGAGGGGAAGCCATGCTCTATAAGATGATTTGCGAACAAGGCACAAAGGGTCGTCTTGCCAACGCCTCCTTTGATGTTGCTGAATATGACAATCTTGTTTTTCATGTCCATGCGAATTTATGCTATATAATTCACCTACAAAGATACAAAATTATCGGCTACAACAAAGGAAGGACAGTTAATAATTATATATTTATGATTTTATATATTTATATAATTATATAGTTACATCTATTTCGTATCTATTTGTATATCAAATATGTAGAATGTCATATAGTGAAATTGTACAAGAATGAATATAAGATGATTGAATTCATTTTATATATGATTATATAACTACATAATTATATAATCACACGATAGAAGTCATTTCCGTCTGAAGGCTTTTCAACAAGGTTGTAGTAATTCAGCTCCTACTTACCACCTTGCATTTGAAGCAATCCGTTCACATCACCATTCCCGATATAAGCCAAGCATCTCCGGATCTTTTCGGCAGGCCAGTTCCACCATTCCAGTTTTTCCAATTTTTGAATTACATCATCTGGGAAACGCTTCCTTATCGGTCTGGCGGGAACACCGCCGACTATCGTATAGGGCGGCACGTCTTTCGTAACAACGGCACGGGCGGCTATGATTGCCCCATTGCCGATGTGAACACCAGCCATAATCACCGCTTCGTAGCCTATCCACACATCGTTGCCTATCACGATGTCACCTTTGTTGTCCCAAGCCGTTGCCACGTCCGATTTCTCCAAATCCCAGTCTTCATAAAAGAGCGGGAAGGTGTAAGTGGATAAGGATTTTAAGCTGTGGTTGGCACAGTTGAACAGGAATTTCGCGCCGCAGGCAATGGAACAGAACTTGCCGATTATCAACCGCTCGTGGTTGATAGGATAATGGTAAAGCACATTGTTCCGCTCGAAAAGCAACGGGTCGGACACGAAATCATTGTAGATGGTATAGTCGCCCACTTCGATAGATGGGTCTTTCACAACCGCATTCAAGTACACGGTCCGCGTGTCGCCTGTACGTGGATATATCTTTTTCATCATGACATTCAGTTTTTAATAGTGTTTATGTTTCAGATAAATGACGGACTGCGCCCCAAGTCCAATCACGAACAGGTATTCCACCGTCCAATAAACGGCAAGGGGTACATTCCAACGGCTCAATCCCCACAGATAGAGCAGGTAGGCGGCAATGGTTGTCGCTTGAAAGATGAAAGCCGTCCGTGTCGCTCCCGTTCCCGTAACGGCATTCATATAGAGGTAACCGGGTAAGGCAAAGACGTAGTTAAGCAGCATGACCACAAACGGCAACCATGCGGTCTGCACGATGGCTGGATTGTCCGTATAGACACTGATAACAGGTTGATGGAATAGCAATGCAAGCGTAATCAGCGGAAAACCTATGGCATAGCCTAATCGGATTACCCTATTGCATAACGGGAATACTTTTCCCCGTTCGTCCGCTCCAATTAGATTGCTTACCAATGAGCCTGTTGTGGCTGCAAACGAATTGACGATGACAAAGAACAGGGTGGAAATGCTTCGGAGAATGTTTGCCACTGCCAGTTGCAGTTCTCCCAAATGTTCTATCGCCACAAAGAACAGAAACCAAGGGGCTACACCGATGAACGAATGGAACATACTCCAAACGGACACCCGGCAGACATGAAACAGTACAGCTTTGTCGAAGCTACAAGACAAGCCATAAAACCGTTTATCCATTTTACATAAAACATGGATTGCCAGCACTGCCAGCGAACACGCTTCGGCAAAAGACGATGCGATGGCTGCACCTGCTATCCCCATGTTCCAATGAAATATGAGTAGCCAGTTGCCCGGGATGTTCACCAATACGGCTGTCAGAGCCGCCATGTTCAAGGCTTTTGTACGGGTAATACCAACCAAGAACGAGCGCAAGGCAAGGAACGGAAAAGAGAACAACAGTCCCCAAATTCGCCCGTCCAAATAATCAATCACAGCATGATAGACTTCCGCAGAAGTAATCAGCCGACTTAGAATCATCGGGGAAAACAGTTTGGAGAGCAGACACAAAAAGACAGCAAGTACCGACAGGAAAAACAATCCTTGAAAGAATGTCTTTCCGGTTTCGGAATAATGCCGCTCGCCGTTGCGCCGTGCAATAACAACCTGTAAGCCCAAACTGAAACCGAAGCCGAGCATATAGATAGCCAGATACCAAATCCCGGCAAGGGCGGATGCTCCCAATTCTATTTCTCCCACATGCCCCAAGAAAATGGCATCGGTGATATTGATAAGTTGCTCGATAAGGATGCTCATCATCACAGGGAAGTTGATGAGCCAAATATTCTTATATGTATAGTTCATTGTTCAACTTGATATGATGCAACAAGTCCTGCTGCACAAAGCGGCATGACACATCGCATGATTATGAATTTGGAATAATGGCAAAGCAAGAAAGGACAAACCTGTTATAAGTCTGTCCGGTGCTGAATAGCTATGATTGAAATGCTATCCGTTAAGCGCAGCTATATACACACTTGCCATTTCATGTGGTTGAACAATCTTTGTTTTTAATATCCTAAATACAAAGGTAGTAAAAATAGAAATAGATTAATACTTTTCTGTATTTTTATAATCTTCCGTTATCATTCCATTCTCCGTTCCATTCTCCGTAGAGAAGTCCTTTTCGGGTATTTTCTATGAATTTGTTCAAGCGACTTTCAAAAAGTTCGGGCTGATTTTTCTTGATTTGGATAGTATCAATCCTGATTCGCTTATATAAGTCAGGGAATTGGCAGAAGTTATTCCACACTTCCGGATCGGATTGTAGTCTCTGCAATATATCCTTGTCTATGATAAAACCATCAGGTGACATATCCGGCAGAACGGCTCTTCCGGCATCAGCCCTAACCGCTCCATCCTACGGCATCTTTCCTTGTTAAGCTCGGACCAATTGCTTCTCGGTTTTCTGGGACATAGTTTCTGGGCTGTTACATTATCTGCTATTTTCTTAGTTGTACTGTCTATCCAGCCGACGCATAGGGCTTCTTCTACAGCATCAATATACCAGAAAGTATTGTCATCTGTAGGTCTGCCACGTTTCACGACTACCCAGCATTCTCTCTCCGTTTTATGGTTCTGTATTAGCCATTCACGTAACTCTGCTCTTGATTTGGCATCCAATAAATTATGAATTTCCATCGTCGTCTATTGTTTCAATTTGCATTTTGCAATGTTGGCCTCCCTGTAAGATAGATTCGCAAATAGTTACCCGAAAAGTCCTGTCTTTCCATAATGAATGCAGGACGTAAAGAATGCTTTGCCGGAAACATTCGCAGAGCATAGGCGTAGAGACATAACCCTGCTTGTGCAGTCCGCAGGTACATTCCAGAAAATACAGGTTATAAACAGCGCCTTTCTCTATCGTTTCGCATCTTACGCCGGGCAGTTCATTGGCTTTGGTGAAAAACAGGTCAAGGTCTCCAGCCGCCTGTTCATACAAGTCCTTATAAATTTGAAGTGTGCCACATTGTACGCAGTTTTTGCCACACTCACGAAAGAAAGTTTCCCTTTGCGCTTCCGTCAGTTTGGCGATGCCTTTCTCAAAGCCTTTGAACCAATCAAATAATTCCATAGTATTCAATAATCAATTTTCTTAGATAAATTCTTTACAACAATCGGGGATAAGAGTGTCGTGGCCAGTACCAATAGCCACAGGTTACCGCCCAATGGATTATAAGCAGAGAGAAGTTCTGCCATCGTGTTGCCACTGGTCAGTCCTGATATAAATTCAAAGCCAATCGTCAGTAAAGTCCAGCATATTCCTATCTGCCAAGCCTCCATAGAAGTACGGAGTCGCATTATTCGAGGCAAGAGTAACCACGTTATCGAAAAGATGCACACGCTTAATGTAATCCCGCTCGCAGGTAATGCCCATTCCTCTCCGATAGCCTTCGCCAATACATATTCCCGCAGCGCTCCATTGAAAATGGCTACGGGAATAAAGCAAAACCATATTATGAAGGATTTCGAGATGTTCATACAGACTTCTCCATCACATAATTGGTCAGATAAAGCCGGTTGGCTCTTGCTTTCTGTACCTTCACCATCTTGTAGCCACGCTTTTCAAAGAAAGGTCGTGCGGTGATGCTAACTTCTACGCTTATTTTATACACGCCATATCCATGAGCCATCTTTTCAACCTCTGAAAGCAGTAGGCTTGCCACGCCTTTATGTTGCCAGTCTTTGTGGACAAACATGGAGTGCAGATAGCCTTCGGTGTTCATGGAGGAAAAGCCGATAATACCGTCTTGTTCATCAAGCGCACCGATATAATTGTTCTTTGCAAACAACTCTTTCCAATGCTCTATGTTGTCTCCGCAGGAAGCCCAGTCTGAGACTTCCTCTTTGGTATAGTCTTTGGAATTGACAATAAGGACGGTGGAACGGAATAGTGTCTGACATTCTGGAATATCCAGTACAGTCATCGGGCGTATGCGATAAGTAGATTGTTCTATTGGCATGGCATGTTTTGCATATTGAGTTTCATAAATAATTTCGTATATCCATTCTTTTTCTTTGTCTTCTTAAAACCGATGAAACCTAATTTCCTATAACAGTTTACGGCCGGGTGATTTTCTTCTATTACATCCAGAATATATTCTTTATATCCTGCTTTTCGCATACTTTCTTGCAGTAACATAGATGCAATTCCACTCCGTCTGATAGTTTTGCGTGTCGCAACAAATTCAATGAATCCGGTCGTCACAGGATAAGACAGGGGCATCTCAAATTCTTTCTTCAGAACAAGTTTGGCAATAGTTCCCATAATCAAACCGAAACATTTTCTATATGATGACCAATTTGTATAAACTGCTCTGCCGGTGCAATCTGAAATACCTGCAATACCCACTATATTGCCGTTATATAATGCCACATAAAACCTTTCCGAACGAATACCTGGTTCAAGCGCCTTCGCCACAACATCTATATTCTTACGGAAAAAAGAGAAATCTTGTTCAAAGCCTTCTGCTATACACAAGGCTATTTCACTTTGTTCTTCTTCTCGTGCTGGTCGGATAATGATATTCATGTTTTCTTTATTTAAGCCATTTCCATTCCTCTTTTGTCAGTCTCATGAAATGCTCTGTGCGGACATCGCCCAACGGAGAGGTCTTGCCTTCTTCTGTATGATGAAAGCGGAAACCGCATTTCTCCATCACTCGGCGCGACTTTGTATTGCCGTCATAATAACCGCACCAGACGGCAGTCATTCCCAAATCCTCAAAACATCTCTTCAGCAGGCAACGCACGGCTTCGGGTATCAAACCCTGTCCCCAATAAGGCCTGCCTATCCAGTATCCTATCTCCGCCTCATTCTCTTGCATTTCGGCACTGTGCAAACCATCCCCGAACATGATACCTATGCTCCCGACAGGTTCACCTGTTTCTTTCAAGATAACAGCATAAGTTTCCGGAGCGGCAAAGACAGTACGGATGATGTTCAGGCTGTCTTCTACGGACGTGTGAGGTGGCCAACCTGCAATAGGACCGATTGCAGGATCTTGAGCGTATTTATATAAGGATTCTGCATCAGATTCTTGCCAAGGACGCAACACAAGCCGTTCTGTAGCTATTTCTTTATTCATGGTTCAAGTGTATTTGAAAGTCCGACTTTAATTTCATTCCGTTTCCTCTGTTCCCTTTTTCCGTCTCGGTCCTTTGGTCCGTCCTCTGTTCAAATCGACATTGTATTTGTTCAGAATACGGAATATCGAACTCCTGCTGCTGAATCCGCTTACATTGGCTATGTCATCCATAGAATAACCGGCATTGTACATATCCACGATGGTTCTTTCCCGTTCAGTCCGGGATAAAGTCTTCACCGTTTTGGCCGGAGATTTGATGTTCTTTTGGAACAGCATGATATGGCTGGAAGATTTCCGCAATGCGGCTATTTCTTCCGGAAGGGCTCCAATCATTTCAAGAACCTCCGCTGCCGTAGTTTCCTTGAACAGTTCATTACGGCTGTCAATTCGGTCATGGATGGAAATCAGACGCACGACCTTGATCCTGCACATCTCTATGCAGACGGCAAGTTCCCGCACCCCACGAACCGCGTTACTGAACTTCGATACCACAAGCTCGTCGCCCCGGTCAAGGGCATTCATGAGCTGTTTCCATTGCGGACGCATCAGCTCATGGTCAGTCTCTTCCTCAATCACCTGTACACAGCCGAATTTCAACATCCATTCCTTATCGGCCTCGTATGAGTCATAGTGATTAGCCTTGAATATGTATCCAACTTTTGCCATTGTCTTATGCTGAAAATAATAACCGATGCAAAGATAATGTTTTTTTGTTTGTCTGAAATCATACTCCGGCATATTTATTCTAAAAATCGTATTCTGAACTTACTTTTTCTTTCACTTGTTTTCATTGGAAATCATACATTTGAATATGAATAAAAATAATTATCAAAATGTGGTTTTATATCGCGTTTTATGGCAAATATTGTATAGTTTTGTGTCGTTTTTAGTCTGAAATTGCAAGATGATAGATACAAAATCATATTCAAAATCAAGGTCTCTTTTGGCCGGGTTGGTTGCCGCATCGGTAGCCATGTTCCTGTCCGTTTCTTGTGGTAACGGAAATGGCAGCGCCGAAACGTCAATGAAAGAAGATCCTGCCGGAACATACGGAAAGTTCCTGAGTGAAACCAGAAACATGGACAACCTCTCGACGGAAGAGCTGGCAATTAGTGTCAACCGGTGGCAGTCCCTCAGGGATTCTGTCTTTTTCTATGCGACACAGGACACTTCCGGCAATCCCCATTCCGATCTGTACGGTAAATGCAACGTGGTTCACGATTCTCTCCGCACGGAGTTCATCCGTCTGGCTGGGTCAGCACCGCGTTCCTATCAGGACGTTTTTGTTCTCAAGGAAAGGACTTCTCCCTATTGCGACGACAAAGAACTGGCAGACGCGGCAGACAGTATAAGGTCGTTTTTCGTTTCTCTTGACAGTATTCCGCCCCTTGCTATTGAGGGCAACGGCATTCGTTCAGCATACCGCCGGTTACTTGCCCGGACGTTGCAAGACAGAATACATAATCTTAACGTGAGTTCGATATAAGGAATGAAATTATTCCTTTGAAAAATAGGAACATAG
>UQVZ01000063.1 GCA_900544675.1 uncultured Bacteroides sp. | reverse complement strand
TGACCCCATGCGTGACAGGCATGTATTCTAACCAGCTGAACTAACGCACCATTTTATTTTTCTTTCGTTGCTATCTCTCTCGATTGCGGTTGCAAAGGTACAACTATTTTTTAAACCTGCAATACATTTCCCGATTTTTTTCTCTTTTTTTCTTCATTTTCCTGAAAAAAGGCGGTTTTAAACTTAAAATAGGGGCATTCCACCACGAAATGTCCCTATTTCCACAACTGTTTTTATACAGATTTATTTGATACGCTTGTATCCGTATACCGCCAAGTCGCCCAATTCTTCTTCGATGCGGAGCAACTGGTTGTATTTAGCCATACGGTCGGAACGGCTCAACGAACCGGTCTTGATCTGACCGCTATTGGTAGCTACGGCGATATCGGCAATCGTAGCGTCTTCGGTCTCGCCCGAACGGTGTGAAGTGACCGTGGTATAACCGTGGCGGTGTGCCATTTCGATTGCATCCAAGGTTTCGCTCAACGAACCAATCTGGTTTACCTTAATCAGGATAGAGTTGGCGCAACCCATCGCAATGCCTTTCGACAAGAATTCCACATTGGTCACAAACAGGTCATCACCTACCAACTGGCAACGTCCGCCGATGCGTGCGGTCAGCTTTTGCCAGCCTTCCCAGTCGTTTTCACTCATACCGTCTTCGATGGAATCAATCGGATATTTGTTAATCAGTTCTTCCAGGTAAGCGATTTGTTCGTCCGAAGTACGTTTCTTGCCCTTTTCGCCTTCGAAAATGGTATAGTCGTAGATGCCGTCCTTATAGAATTCGGAAGAAGCGCAGTCCATACCGATTTTCACGTCTTTGCCTGGCTCGTAGCCTGCAGCCTTGATAGCGGCAAGGATTGAATCGAGCGCGTCTTCGGTGCCGTCCAATGACGGAGCAAAACCACCTTCATCACCTACGGCAGTACTCAGTCCACGGTCGTGCAACACTTTCTTCAGAGCATGGAATACCTCGGCACCCATACGCAAGCCTTCGCGGAAAGAAGAAGCGCCTACAGGGCGAATCATGAATTCCTGGAAAGCAATCGGGGCGTCGCTATGCGAACCGCCGTTGATGATGTTCATCATCGGAACCGGCATCACATACGTATTCACTCCGCCGATGTAGCGGTAAAGCGGAATATTCAGGTAATTGGCAGCGGCTTTGGCTACGGCAAGCGAAACGCCCAGAATGGCATTGGCACCCAAGTTCGATTTCGTCTTTGTTCCGTCCAGTTCCAGCATCTTCTTGTCGATGGCGCGCTGTTCCAGTACCGACCAGCCTATCAGAGCCGGAGCAATCACCTTATTGATGTTTTCTACAGCTTTCAACACGCCTTTGCCGCCATAGCGTTTCGGGTCTTTATCACGAAGTTCCAAGGCTTCGTGTTCGCCTGTAGAAGCTCCCGACGGAACTGAAGCACGTCCCATCACACCTGATTCCAGCTTTACGTCTACCTCTACCGTAGGATTACCACGTGAGTCGAGTACCTCACGTCCTATAATTGATTTGATTTTCATACGTTTGTTGATTTTTAAAGTTGCTTTCTATGTTCGCAAAATTGCAAAGTTTCCTTCATTCCGTCAATACCTTAAAGTAGGTATTTTCAGGTTTTTTCCCGGATAAAGACAAGAGGCACAAAGACACAACGTATTTCTTTCTTTTTCCGACCGAAAACCCTGCGTCTCTGTGCCTCCCCGTTCAAATCCTATCGGATAAGACGATTCTAGCGTCTTGTCTGCCAATTTAATAGTTCGTCTTCTGCACTTCGAAGTAAGCCTGCGGATGCAAGCAAGCCGGACAGATTTCCGGAGCTTCCGTACCTACAAATAAGTATCCGCAATTGCGGCATTGCCATACCACTTCGGCATCTTTCTTGAACACCTTGCCTTCTTCTACGTTCTTTGCCAGCGCAAGGTATCTTTCTTCATGACCCTTTTCGGCTACGGCAATCTCGCGATACATCTTCGCGATAGCGGGGAATCCTTCTTCGTCGGCAATGTCGGCAAATTTCGGATAATCCAATGACCATTCTTCATTCTCGCCTGCAGCGGCTGCCTTCAGGTTTTCAAGCGTAGTGCCGATGACACCCGACGGATAGCTGGCTGTGATTTCCACCATTCCGCCTTCCAGCCATTTGAACATCCGTTTAGCGTGTTCCTTCTCCTGGTCTGCGGTTTCGGTAAAGATAGCTGCTATCTGCTCGTAGCCTTCTTTCTTAGCGGCACTGGCAAAATAAGTGTAACGCATTCTTGCCTGTGATTCGCCGGCAAATGAAATACCCAAATTCTTCTCGGTTCTTGTTCCTTTAATACTTTTTCCCATAATCGTTAGTTATTTAGTGGTTAGACATTGTTTTCTTTTCGACATTGCAAAGATAGTAATTTTATTCAAATTTGTAATCATTACAATTAACTTTTATATTCTATTAAGACTTTATCACCTTCTACATAAAGAATAACCCGGATATAGTCGTTTATGTTCAAAGAAATATATACTTTTGCACTTCTTTTTTATTATTTTAAATTTTTCAATAGGTATATGAAGACATTCCAATTCAGACCGAAGCTGGCGGAAACGCTTCGGAACTACACCAAGACGGACTTTACCACCGACTTGATGGCAGGCATCATCGTGGGCATTGTGGCGCTTCCGCTCGCCATTGCCTTTGGTATCGCTTCGGGAGTCAGTCCCGAGAAAGGCATCATCACCGCTATCGTGGCGGGATTCATCATTTCTCTGCTGGGGGGAAGCAAGGTACAGATAGGCGGACCTACGGGCGCGTTTATCGTCATCATCTACGGAATCATCCAGCAATATGGCATCGACGGGCTGATGGTAGCTACCATGATGGCGGGAATACTCCTTATTATATTAGGGATATTCAAGCTGGGAACCATCATCAAGTTCATTCCCTACCCCATCATTATCGGCTTTACGAGCGGTATCGCCGTGACAATCTTCACCACACAGATAGCCGATGTGTTCGGCTTGCAATTCGGAGGCGAGAAGGTGCCGGGCGATTTCATCGGCAAGTGGATACTCTATATCCACCATTTCGATACCGTCAATTGGTGGAACTTCCTGGTAAGCATCGTCAGCATAGCCATTATCGCACTCACTCCCAAGTTTTCGAAAAAGATTCCCGGCTCGCTGGTGGCGATTATTCTTGTTACGGTGGCGGTATATCTGATGAAGATATACGGAGGAATCACGTGTATCGATACCATCGGAGACCGTTTCAGCATCCAGGCACAATTGCCCGAAGCCGCCGTACCTTCGCTCGACTGGGAAGCTATCAAGAATCTTTTCCCCGTGGCAATAACCATTGCCGTGCTGGGTGCCATCGAGTCATTGCTTTCCGCTACCGTAGCCGACGGTGTCATAGGAGACCATCACGACTCGAACACCGAGCTGGTGGCACAGGGCATAGCCAACTTCGTATCGCCCATCTTTGGCGGAATACCGGCCACGGGAGCCATTGCCCGCACGATGACCAATATCAACAACGGAGGGCGTTCGCCGATAGCCGGCATTGTCCACGCTGTAGTGCTTCTCCTCATCCTGATATTCCTGATGCCGCTCGCCAAGTTCATTCCGATGGCTTGCCTTGCCGGCGTGCTGGTGGTAGTATCTTATAACATGAGCGGCTGGCGGGTATTCAAAGGCTTGCTGAAAAATCCGAAATCCGATGTCACCGTGTTGCTCATCACCTTCTTCCTGACCGTGATATTCGACCTTACCGTAGCTATCGAAGTGGGACTGGTGATTGCCTGCGTATCGTTTATGAAACGTGTGATGGAGACCACGCAAATCTCGGTTATCACCGATGAAATCGACCCCAACAAGGAATCGGATGTAGAGACCCACGAAGAGCATCTCTCTATCCCCGAAGGCGTAGAGGTGTACGAAATCAACGGTCCTTATTTCTTCGGCATAGCCACTAAATTCGAGGAAATAATGGCACGCTTGGGGGACCGCCCTCAAATCCGTATCATCCGGATGCGTAAAGTGCCGTTTATCGACTCTACAGGCATCCATAACCTGACCACCCTCTGCGAGATGTCGCAAAAAGAAAACATCCACATCATCCTTTCGGGCGTAAATCCCCGGGTACACGCGGTATTGGAACATTCAGGCTTCTATGCCCTACTGGGAAAAGAAAACATCTGTAGCAACATCAATGAAGCGCTCGACGTAGCGCGGAAAGAATTGGGTGTCGGATGAAGCCCGCTATAAGATAGCCCCCCTACAAAAGAATGCCTTATCTGTTAAATACCTTTGAGCAGATAAGGCAATTTCTTAAAACGTGTTATAAAACACATTTTTATAGCGAAAACATTTGCAAGTTCCGGAAAAGTCCGTACCTTTGCAATGTGTTTTTCATAGTATTAGATTTAAGGTTAACAAAGGTTGGAGTACAGCGGTACTCCTTTTTTTATGCCTTCACGTTTCGTATAATAACAAAGCTCTTCCTTATGTTCGGCACAACTCAAGCAGAAGACCACTCCGACACATCTATTTGTTTCAGGAGTTTCAGTTAAGTGAAACAGTTGTTTCACCTAGGTAAAACACTTGTTTCAACCGGTTAAAACAAGTGTTTCAGCTTTTTGAAACAGGGTGAAACTAAATTTGCATGCATAAAAACATACGGTTGAATCCAGGTTTTTGCCTGGTAAACAAAAGCCGATAGACACATTATCATATAATTCCACTATATATCAATTGATTTATTGAAACTCAATCATCCAAGAAATCGAATATCTCCGGGTCGAAAGTGATTTCGTCCTCAGGGTCTGCCTGATAATCATCCAGATGGTCCTGGTAATAATCGTAGATGTTGACTCGTTTGCGTGGTTTCGCTTCGCTTGGCATATCAATATGAATACGCTTTCGGGGTGCCGGTACCGATTCTTCCGAAGCTTCTAAAGTATCTTGTTGCAATAGCCAACGTTCCCAACACATCGAGTCGGGAGAAGCGGCATCTTCCATACTCTCGACCGGAAAAGAAAAAGGACTATTTCCCCTTTTCTCTTCCGGCTGAGAGATACAAGCGACGGACATAAAAATAATGCCCGATAGAATCATAATATGTCTCATTTTTAAGAACATCACTATTTCCTATGATACCCTACAAAGTTCCTTTGATAATCACACAAAATAATCCCGTTTCAATCCCTCTTCCAATTTACTCAACCATTCATTAAATCGAGGACATTTACTACGGATATCATCTATGTCCAACATTTCGAGAATCATTTCTCCATCCACTGTTTTCTGATAAGAAGGAAATATCTTCATCAATCTTTTAGAAGGGGCTGTATCTGCACCTCCGTTTATGTCTTCAGGATTCGGATACGAGTCTATAATTTCCTGTAAACGGTCTAAAGCTTGCCTGTCATCTATTACCAAATCAAATCCATCCATCTTTGTGTACATCAAAGATTCTATTTCATGGCGTTGGATATAAGGCAAAAAACAAGATACATCCATAACTTTTCCCATTTCGCCTCTGATTGCCGATTCTATATCTGCCAATCGAAGGCTATCGGTCGTATAACCGGGATAATCTGTAGGAAGCCTGAAGAAATCGAGCAATGTCGTAATCAATACATCACCTGTAGCAGCTATTCGTCTCACATCATTCTTTAAATACTCGAATCCTACATTTCCACCCTTTTTATGTAGTTTACGGTTCGTCAATATCTTTTGGGCATTCATCGGATTTCTAAAACCTCTCTTATATAAATAAGGAATGATGCACTTTTGAATAAAACTGACTTCGGTATCACCTTCAACTACAAACACGACTCTTTTCATATAGGTATCAATTTAAAGGCTGCCCGCCGATGACATTCTTTTCCCAAATTTCTCCCAAACTATAATCTTCCAGCCACGTCCGAAGATTGTCTGCATCCAGTCGGTTAAAAACCGATGCATTATCTTTCCTGTCCACAACAATGATGTCTTCCGGATTAAAATTATCAACCAGATTCACCGATTGGGTGGAAACGATAACCTGTGCTTCGACAGATGCTTTTTTTATCAAAGAAGCCAACTTATTGACAGCTACCGGATGCAATCCAAGTTCGGGTTCATCAATAATAATGGTTTTCGGCAAATTGGGTTGCAACAACAAAGTGGCAAGGCAAATGAAACGCAACGTTCCATCAGAAAGCTGGTAAGCATTGAAATAAGTATCAACAGCTCCCCGTTGTTTCCACTCCAACTGAATCATCTGTTCATTCAAACGGTTTGGCATCAGACTGAATCCTTCAAAAAAAGGAGAAACAGAAGCTACGGTCTTTTCAATCCGCATAAAATGTTTGGGATATTTTTCTTTCAGATAATAAAGAAAAGCCGCTATGTTCGAACCGTCATTCTTCAAGCTGACATTATCATCTACATTGCATTTACCCTTCATCGGAGAACGGTCTCCCGTATCATGAAAATGATATACTTCAAACTCACGCAAAAGACTGTTTACATAATATGCCTGCTCTGCAAGGTCGATTTTAAGGTCACTTTTAAAAGATGATTCCTGTTTATTAGTCTCATACAACTGTTTATGCCAAACCGATTCGTTTCTGAAAGCAGTTTCAATGCGTTCGATAAACAAAGAATCCTGCGCTTCTTTCAGATTAACAATAAAACGATTATGAGCCTCTTTACCGGATTCCGCAAAAAACAAATCAAAACAGATATGATTCGTTTCTTTTTTACCCATATACAGTAAAGCGTCCGCTCCTCCTTTCACCAACACATAATGTTGGAGATTTTGCTCATACAAATTGCGTATCAATGTAAAAACAGAGATAAAATTACTTTTCCCTATACCGTTTCCGCCAATCAGCAAGTTTATAGGAAGCAGTTCTACGGTCTGGTTTTTTATCGACTTATATCCTTCTACAGTGATTTTCTGTATCATAGCTTTTTATTTTACGTATGAGACTTATACACAAAGGTAACGCATTTATATGAATATTACAACCCCTATCTCACACTACATCAATACGAAGCGCTTGCCGGGATGCCTGCCTGCTTCAGGAGGGAAACGATGCGGTCGAGTTCTTCGTGGGTTGCCTTTTGCAGAGAACGGTCGGGAGTCTCGCGGTCGATGGTGTAAATCATGACCTGGCGGGGAGCTATTTCTTTTACCGCATCCAGCCACGGGAGGACAAACGCGTCGGAGGTATTGTCTACATCCTCGCCTTCATCGGTTTTCCCTTTCATAAACATGGTCTGGATAATCAGTTTGCCGTGGAAAGCCTTCATCCCTTCGATGATGCGGTTTACATCGTATGCGCCTACAGGACGGTCGGTCCGCCGGATATAAGCGGCGTCTACCGTATCCAACTTCAGGATGTTATTGTCTACCCGATTGAGTGCTTCGAACACTTCGGGACGATGTATCTGGGTGGAATTGCTTAACACGCTTATCTTGGCTTGCGGGAAATAACGGTCGCGCAAGGCTATCGTGTCGCCGATGATTTCCTTGAAATGCGGATGAAGCGTAGGCTCACCGTTGCCGGCAAAGGTCAGGACATCGGGTGCGGGACCATTCGCCTGCATATCCTTCAAACGGTGTTCCAAAGCTTCGCGCACCTCTTCACGCGTAGGAAATTTCCGATGCGGACGATGGTCTTTGTTGTATCCGCACTCGCAATAAATGCAATCGAACGTACAGGCTTTTCCGTCGGCAGGCAAAAGATTGATGCCCAACGACACCCCCAACCGCCGGCTATGTACCGGACCGAAGATGGGAGAAGGATAAATAATGGTAGACATAAGCTTTCTATGTTTGTATTCCGAATGCAAATGTACAAAGAGTTCACCACAGATTACACAGATTTAATCATTTATTTCTTTGCGTCTTTGTGTCTCTGTGTTCAATCAAACAATAATTTAAATCTGTGTAATCTGTGGTGAAAGGTCTTACCACTTCACGCGCAGCTGTACCTGCAAGTCCGCCTTATCGCTTCCTTGTATCTCTTCCGTGTCCGAACCGATGCGGTCACGGTCGGTATAATGCGTCCATCCCCACTTGGCCTGTATCATCCACCGGTTGCGGAAAGTATATTTCAGATTGACCGCCATACGGGTACCTCTCCCGTAAAACGAATTCATTGCGAAAGCATAAAGCAGACCGGGCTCGTAAACATAGATGCGCGAATTGTAATCCTGCGTGCGAAACCATGTACCGCTTACCGATGCCTGAACAGGTATGCCGGGCAATGCTCCTTTGACCGTTCCGCTCACATATCCTCCCGCCGATTTCTCTCTCCCACGGTAAGAAGCCAGCACGCCTTCCGCCACTCCTTTCAACGAGAGGAACGCATTGCAGGCATACGTACACTGATAGCGCAGGCGTTGCCTTACGTAGGGCAGCACATACTTCACTTCATCGGGCAACGTATAGTTTTTAGCCTTATTCTTATAAGTGTATTTTATTAACATCGACAGGGGACGGGACGGTGAATAACTCAACTGAAATAAACCGTCGAATCCCGAAGTATGATTGCAGTCCACCTGATACCTGCGGTAAAAGAAATGAAAGAAATCGCCGTAACACAATAACTTGAACTTGCTTAAAAAGCTGGTTTCCAATCCTAAGTAAACTCCCGTCTCGTTCTGAAGACGCGAGTTTTCGCCGAAAGCGTTTCCATAAAGCGACTGGTAGCGCTTATCATAGTAACGGTGAATAAGTAAGAGATTCGTATTAACAGCCGGTTGATAAGACAAGGCATGAAGGGCAGCCAGCCTCCCCGCTTTATCTACAGCGGTTTCGCCCGAGAAAGTAAAGCGGCGAAGAAAGAATTTATAATACATGCCCACGTTATAAAACCAGGCTCCGCGAGGATAATACAGGTTATAGGCACGCGCATCGGGATTCAACACCTTGTTGAAACGATTATACACCGTTGTTAATCCCAACTCGGTGTATTTCCCGTTATAAGCTAAATTACATCCCGTCAAGTGATTGGATACCGTATGCTTCTTTTCCATATCCTTTTTCAACCGATGATATCCATCGGTTTTCAACGACCTTATAAACCGGTTTTCCACACGTGCGTCCTGTTTACGGAACGAATAGAAAGCCGACGCATACCAGCGTTTCGCCACCTGATACGTAGCCCCTATTCCTTGCAGATACTCCCCTTCTCCGGTCGAACTATATTTGGTAAATCCTTGCCCGAAACGGTTCCGGTTGTTCATTCCTTTCCCCAAGGTGAAACTCCCGATGTTCAATACCAGTCCATAACCGAAGTTCGCCTTGAAATTGCCTATGGCCAATGCCTTGAGACGCTTGATATTAGACAGAAGCAAGTATCCAGAATACGAATCATATCCTTTCCGGTTATATTTGCCGAAAAAGGGTTCGCCCGCATCTTTCTCGGCGGTAAGCCCGATGTAAACCTGATTGCCGTACCGGAAACGATAACGCACATTGTGATAAAACGGGTCGCCGTAATAACGCTTGTTGGGACTTTCCGCCAAGGTCTCCCGGTCATAGTCGGCATACCCCGCCTTGGTGTTGAAAGGGATATCCAACCGTGTTGATAACTCCTGTTTATTGTATTTCCACAGGTTCTTCCATTTCAATTTATCTTTCTCATTATCAGTTGGTCCGATATAAATAAACTCGGTTAAAAACTTCCGTGTCTGCCAGTCCATTCCTTCGATGCCTAACAACTCGTTCAGGGTCAGCATCGGTCCGTACTGATAGAGGTAATACAGGATATTCTCTATCATCCGGTCGGAAAGAAAAGGCAATTGTTCCAGCTCTTCCTTAGTAACGGTATTGATGTTGAAAGGATGCTCGGCAATCTCGTCCAGTTCTTCGTATTTTTCCCGCCAGCCTTCCAGTTCCTCCGGAGTGCTGATGTCTTCGTTCCATTCCAGCCAATCCGTCTGGGCATACAGCGGTGTTAATACACAAACCGCTAATATCCAAGAAATAAACATTCGTTTCAACATCTTACTCACAAGTTATCAACAGAGGCTGATACGTTAATTTTTCGTATAACCTTTGTCAGAGTTTTATCACAATTCATTATTATTCCTATTTTTGCGCGTATGAAAAACGGTTTATACATAGCAGTTGTCATGCTCTTTGTTTTCTTGTTGAAAACCAAAGCGCAAACTTCCCCCGGCACGGTAACGGCATACAAAGTGCCCGTATGCGTGTACAAAGGAGACACCATACCATGTATAACGCTGAGAACCATTTATGTTTACCCGGAACTGCGCTTTAAAAACAAGCGCCAACGAAGATATTATAATAAGCTGGTGAGAGACGTAAAGAAAACCCTCCCCTTGGCAAAGGAAGTGAACCGTGCCGTAATCGAAACCTATGAGTATCTGATGACCCTTCCCGACGAAAAGGCACGCGAACGCCATATCAAGAAAGTGGAAAAGGGACTGAAAGAGCAATATACCCCGCGCATGAAGAAACTGACCTTCTCGCAAGGAAAGCTGTTGATAAAGCTGGTGAACCGCGAATGCAACCAGTCGTCTTATCAACTGGTTAAAGCGTTTATGGGACCTTTCAAGGCAGGATTCTATCAGACATTCGCCGCACTCTTCGGCGCCAGTCTGAAAAAGGAATACCACCCAGAAGATGAAGACAAACTGACCGAACGGGTAGTGGTATTGGTGGAAAACGGACAATTATAATTATCAGTTGACAAGGTAACAAGGTATCAGTTGCTACAAAGTTGCCAACTACCTAAAAAAGCCTTGTCAACTTGTCAACTGATACCTTGTCAACTACCTCATCATCTTCCCTCCAAATTCCCAAAGAATGATTCCTGCCGTAACCGATACATTCAAAGAATGCTTGGTGCCGAACTGAGGGATTTCGATACACCCGTCACACAGGTCCACCACTTCCTGCTTCACGCCTTTCACCTCATTTCCCAATACCACCGCATACTTCTTGCCCGGTTCCAACACCAGTTTATCCAGCATCGTGCTTCCTTCGCATTGCTCGATGGCAAATACGGTGTAACCCATCGCATGAAGCTCATTTACAGCCTCTTCCGTCTCTTTGAAATAGCTCCAGTCTACCGTATATTCGGCTCCCAATGCCGTCTTGTGCATCTCCGGATGAGGAGGAGTGGCAGTAATGCCGCACAGGCAAATGCGGTTTACCAGAAAAGCATCCGACGTACGGAATACCGCACCGATATTATGTAGGCTTCTCACGTCGTCCAGCACAACCGTCAAAGGAAGTTTTCGGGCTTCTTTAAACTCGTCCACCGTCAGGCGGTGCATTTCGGTCACTTTCAGTTTTCTCAATGTTGTCATACTTGTTGCATTTGGGTGCAAAGATAGGAAAGTATATTCATAACCCTGTTGAAAACGGTTGAAAACCTGTAAAAAAAGGATGCACAGAAAATAAAAACTTTATCTTGGTTTATTCGGACAAATCCTTATAGGCATATCAGATTGAACTATCCAAAAAAGAAAGCGAAAAGTTTGCTCACCGGTTTAAACAGATTTTTTAATAGAAAAAACCGATAGCGTAAAGAGAAAGTTTTTAACTTTGCGACATATCAACCGAAAGTGAATAGTAAACCTAAACGATGCATTATCAGAACGTAAGCTTGTTGAAGAACGTCTGATAGCGACGAACCGTACACTTATAACTTAAAAAGCAACATTTCGGACGGGATTTTACGAACACTATCAACGGGATATAATAACAATCATAGATTTTTCTAAAAAGAGAAAAACAGAATAGTAAATATGAGAAAAGAAGAATGGTTGAAAAAGGGATATGCAGATGAAGCTATCCCTGCAGGTATGGATTTGAAAGCTGAAATCAGACGCTTGTGTAAGGAAAAGAATGCGGTTATCTTGGGACACTTCTATCAGGCGGACGAAATACAGGAAATAGCCGACTTTGTGGGCGACAGTCTGGCGCTGGCTCAATGGGCCGCGCGGACGGATGCAGACATTATCGTGATGTGCGGAGTGCACTTCATGGGAGAAACAGCGAAAATCCTGTGTCCCGACAAGAAAGTGTTGATACCCGACCTGAACGCCGGATGCTCGTTGGCGGACAGTTGCCCGGCAGACCGGTTCGCCCGTTTCGTGAGCGAACATCCCGGTCATGTGGTGATTTCGTACGTGAATACCAGCGCGGCGGTAAAGGCGTTGACCGATGTGGTGGTCACTTCCACCAATGCCAAGCAAATCGTGGAAAGCTTTCCTGCCGACCAGAAAATCATTTTCGGACCCGACAAGAACCTGGGCAATTACATCAATTCCGTTACGGGCAGAAACATGTTGCTTTGGGACGGAGCCTGCCACGTGCACGAGAAATTCTCGGTCGAAAAAATTCTGGAATTGAAAAAACAGTATCCCGATGCTGCTGTGCTGGTTCATCCGGAATGCAAGGGTGCTGTAGCGAAACTGGCGGACAAGGTAGCTTCTACAGCAGGATTGCTGAAATATGCTATGGCAAGTGACAAGAAAGACTTTATTGTGGCTACGGAGAGTGGCATTCTTTACGAGATGCGCAAGAAATGTCCGGAGAAGAATTTCATTCCCGCTCCGCCCGAGGATAGTACATGCGCCTGCAATGAATGCAACTTCATGCGTCTGAACACGCTTTCTAAGTTGTACAATACGTTAAAGAACGAATGGCCGGAAGTGGAAGTCGAGCAGTCGGTTGCCGAAAAAGCCATCAAGCCGATACAGCGAATGCTGGAAATCTCGGCTAAGTTAGGTCTTTGACGGGTGTTTTTGTTAAAAACTTTTCAGCAAAGGTATGGTTTTCTTAAAACGTGTTATAAAACACATCTTTTTAGTAGAAATACTTGCATATTCCCTAGAAGTCCGTACCTTTGCACTGTGTTTTTCATAGTATTAGATTTAAGGTTAACAAAGGTTGGAGTACAGCGGTACTCCTTTTTTTATGCCCTCACGTTTCTTTTGTTCTCTTTTTTTCTGTTCTCTGCTTGTTTCCTGCTTCCCTTCTTCTCCTGTCCGGCACGATAAAGGTACGTCATTTTCTCCGCTTGGCAATGGATTTTGGAACAGCGAATGTAAAAATCTGTTAACGGAGTCCGGCTTTTTTTCCTGTCTTTCTGCAATCCTTTGTAAATAAACGGTTTACAATCCTTCTTTATGCACATTTTGCGCGTGTCGGCGCAACTATATTTCGATGGGCGGTGAACCTATATCCGATAGCCTGCCAAATCATATTGCATCGCCCGTGCATATATATGCAAAAATAACAATAACAGTAATAACAATAACAGTTAGAAAACTAAGGGGGTCGGCTGTAAAAAAGAGAGAGTTATTTATATATAATAATATACTATATATATATTATATAATATATAATATATATATAGAAATGCACACACACGCACACT
>UQVZ01000062.1 GCA_900544675.1 uncultured Bacteroides sp. | reverse complement strand
TCCTCGAAAACAATTCTCAAAATAAACCTGAGCAAAATTTAAACAGGCTCTTAAAAGCGCAGATTCTTCAACCGGTCACGAAGGAACTTCAATGCCTTGTACATGTGCGCCTCGACCGTACGCAGGGAAATGCCCATCACATCGGCGATATCCTTGTTCTTCATGTCGTGCAGATAACTCAGCTTGAACACCTCCCGGCACTTGTCGGGCAATCCGTCAATGGCACGGTACAACTCCGAACGTAATTCGCGGTTCTCTATCCGGCTGATTACGTCCGTATGGTCGGGCTGGTAATAGTCCAGCTTCTTCTGATAAAACTCGACCGCTTCCGCATTGTAGCTGTCTGCCACGGCTTTATGCTTCAACAGGTTGACAGCTTTGGTATAGACCGAACGGTACAAGAACGCCTGGATTTGGTCGCCTACCTCGACGGAATCCTGCCTCCGCCAAAGCTCGACAAACACATCCTGTACAATATCTTCGGCATCATCTTCTCCCACCAGGCGCGTCGCATAGAACAACAGCCCCGCATAATAACGCCGGAACAGCACTTTGTATGTCACTTCAAAATCCTCTTTCATCATTCGGTTTGAAATAAAGCATAATGCAAAATTAACCAAATGAAAGAAATGAACAAACGAAATAAGTGTTTTTCTCTTAATACTTGTTTTATTCATGAATATAAACTCAAACTCAAACACTAATATTATGAGACTGAAAGCCGTTCCTTTTTACACACTCGTCCTTGCATTGTCTGCCTGCACCGCCACGCAGCAACCTGAACCGGAAGATTATACCCAATATGTCAACCCCTTTATCGGAACCGACTTTACCGGCAATACTTACCCGGGAGCACAGGCGCCTTTCGGCATGGTGCAATTAAGCCCGGACAATGGCCTGCCGGGATGGGACCGCATTGCCGGCTATTTTTATCCCGACAGCACCATAGCCGGATTCAGCCATACGCATCTTTCGGGAGTAGGCGCAGGCGACCTGTACGACGTGTCATTCATGCCCGTCACCCTGCCTTATAAAGAAGCCGAAGCCCCACTGGGCATTCACTCCAAGTTCTCGCACGAGAACGAAAGCGCATACGCAGGCTATTACCAGGTGAAACTGGACGACTACAACATCAATGTGGAACTGACCGCCACCGAACGGTGCGGTATCCAGCGTTACACGTTCCCGAAAGCCGAGTCTGCCATCATCTTGAATTTGGCTAAATCCATGAACTGGGACGCCACGCAAGACACGTATATCGAAGCGATTGACTCGGTAACTATCCGCGGATACCGCTACTCGAACGGCTGGGCGCGCAACCAGAAGGTTTACTTCTGCACACGTTTCTCCCGCCCGTTCACCCAAATGACCATTGATACCATAAGCGTTCCGCGGGAAGACAAAGGCTACGACAAAGGACTCCTTGCACGCTTCGACTACCCCACACAGGAAGGAGAACAGATAACGCTGGTCACTGCCCTTTCGGGAACCAGCATGGAAGGTGCGGTCAGGAACCTGCAAGCGGAAGCGCCCGACAATGATTTCGATACCTACCTGCAAAAGGCTAAAGACGCCTGGAACCGCGAACTGGGCAAGGTGAAAATAGAGACCACCGATGCCGACACACGTACCGTCTTCTACACGGCACTGTATCACAGCATGCTGGCACCTACCATTTACAGCGATGTGGACGGCACTTATTACGGTCCCGACGGGGAAACCCACCGGGCAGATGGCTGGACCAATTACAGCACATTCTCGTTGTGGGACACCTACCGTGCGGCTCATCCCCTGTTCACCATTACCCAACCCGAACGGGTCGGCGACATGGTGAAATCGCTTCTTGCCTTCGGGGAAGAGAACGGACGCCTGCCCGTATGGAACTTCTACGGAAGCGAGACCGACATGATGATAGGCTATCATGCCGTACCGGTCATCGTCGATGCTTACTTGAAAGGCATCGGCGACTTTGATGCAGAGAAAGCGCTGGAAGCCTGTGTAAACACAGCCAACCTTGATGAATACCGCGGCATCGGCATCTACAAGCAAAAAGGATACATCCCTTACGACATGCACGACCCTTACAACAGTGACGGCTGGTCGCTTTCGAAAACCTTGGAATATGCGTTCGATGATTATTGCATCGCCCGGATGGCAGAGAAAATGGGCAAGACAGACATTGCCAAGGAGTTTTACACACGCTCGCAAAACTACCGGAACGTGTACAATCCCGCCACATCGTTCATGCAACCGCGCAACATGAAGGGTGACTTCATCGCCGATTTCGATGCCGAAGACTATACACCAAACATTTGCGAGAGCAACGGATGGCAATACTTCTGGTCGGTACAGCATGACATAGAAGGCTTAATCGACCTGACCGGAGGCAAAGAACGCTTTACCGAGAAGCTGGACAGCATGTTCACCTTCCACCCGACTGATACCACCAAACTTCCATTATTCAGCACGGGAATGATCGGACAATATGCTCATGGCAACGAGCCAAGCCATCACGTGGCATACCTGTATAACGCGGCGGGCGAACCTTGGAAGACCCAGCAATATGCCAGCCAGATTATGCGGACGCTATATACCAATACTCCTGCCGGACTATGCGGCAATGAAGATTGCGGACAGATGTCGGCATGGTACGTATTCAGCGCCATGGGATTCTATCCAGTCAACCCTGTTTCAGGAACATACGAGATTGGAAGCCCGATATTTCCTAAATTATCCGTATCTTTGCCGGGCGAAAAAACATTTACCGTCATTGCCCATAACGTAAGCCCGGAAAACTGCTACATCCAGTCGATTAAGCTGAACGGAAAGCCTTACGACAAGAGCTACATCACGCATAGCCAAATACTGGAAGGAGCGACACTGGAAATGGAAATGGGTAACCAGCCAGGCAAGAAATGGTATTAACCTGTGCTGTTTTTAAGCTTGTTTGCCAGCAAGAATGAAAGGTAAAGGTACTGGCAAATAACAGACATTAATGAAAATTCAGAACAGGTTCTAAGTGTTTTTTCGCTTTCGGTTGTTTGTAAAAATAGGTAAGGTAATAAATAAGGTATAGAAATTAGGTAAAAAGACAATGAGAGTGAATTATGAAACAATCATGCGCTTCTTTCGTAACGAGTGCACGCCCGAAGAAAAACGGGCTGTAATGAAGTGGGTGAATGAATCGAAAGAACACGAATCGCTTTTCTTCAAATGGGAAGAACTTTTCTATTTAGGAAAAGAAGAATCACTATATAATGAAACAGCCCTCAAAAACGCAGAAGGCGAACTGATGTCACGCCTGGAAACAGAAGGTGAAAGCCGGAAGATTTTTCCACTGCTAAAAAGAAAATGGAAATATGTTGCCGCCATCGCCGCACTCATTACCGTAACAGGATTGGGTATCAGCCATATCCTCGAAGGCGAACAAGAGAAACTGATAACGGTTTCTACCGGAAACGGCGAGACACGGGCATTGGTTTTGCCTGATAGCAGCAAAGTATGGCTGAACGAGAATTCGACTCTTCACTATCCGGAGACATTTGCCGGAGACCACCGGGAACTCCAACTGAACGGGGAAGCCTATTTTGAAGTGACAAAGGACAAGCATAAACCCTTCCGGGTACATAGCCAGAATATGGATGTACAAGTGTTGGGAACCAAGTTCAACTTCAGAAGCCTGAACGGAGAGAAAACCGCCGAAGCTTCGCTGATAGAAGGTGAGGTAAAAGTGGAAGGGAACCACAATGAAGGAGCCATCACCTTGTCGCCGGGGCAGAAAGTGGAACTGAACCTGACGACACGGAGCATGAAAGTATCGCAGACCGACGCGGTAGTAGACGCTGTATGGCATGACAACCTGATACCGCTGGATCAGGCAGACGCATTCCGCATAGCAGAAGTGCTGGAAAAACTGTATGGCGTAGATATTATCCTTTCGCCGGACATCGACCGGACAGCTACCTATTCGGGTGTGCTGCAAAAGAAAGAGACGATAGAAGAAGTGATGAAAATACTGAAAAACGCGATGCATATCGATTACAAGATAAATCAAGGAACGATATTCATTTCGTCAGGAAAATAAGATGTAATATACTAACTCTAACTTAATCATATTATGAAAACAAAGCTTTCCGTTATAGCTTACTGCGCAGGAGCAGCATTGATGCTGGCGGCTTGTGCCCCCAAGGCTACAGCCCCCGACTATACGGCATACGTCAATCCGTTTATCGGAACAGGAGGACACGGACATACATTTCCAGGTCCGGTAGTACCCCACGGCATGATTCAACCCAGTCCGGACACACGCATCGACGGATGGGATGCCTGTTCGGGATATTACTACGAAGACTCTACCCTGAACGGATTCTCGCACAACCACGTAAGCGGAACCGGATGTGCCGACTATGGCGACTTCCTGTTGATGCCTACCGTGGGCGAGCAGCAATATAATCCACAAGATTATGTCAGTCAGACCTTGCCTTATGCTTCTCCGTTCAGCCACGAGAATGAAACGGCAGAACCGGGATATTATTCGGTATTCCTTGACCGCTATGGAGTAAAAGCCGAACTGACCTCTACTCCACGTGCCGCATTGCACCGCTATACCTTCCCAGCTTCGGAAGAAGCAGGATTCATTCTGGATATGGATTATTCCATCCAGTATCAGACCAATCTGGACATGCAGGTGGAAGTAGTAAGCGATACGGAAATCAAAGGAAGCAAACTGACCAAATACTGGGCATTCGACCAGCAGGCAAGCTTCTATGCCAAGTTTTCGAAACCGTTCACCTATACCATTGTACGCGATACGCTGACCGACGCCAAAGGCAGGGTGCAACCACGTTGCAAGGTATTGCTGCAATTCGATACCCAGAAAGATGAACAAGTGCTGGTGAAAGTAGGCATCTCTACCGTCGACACGGAAGGAGCCAAGAAGAACCTGGAAGCGGAAATCCCGGCATGGGACTTCGACTTGGTGCGCAACAATGCCAAGGCCGCATGGAACGACTGGCTCTCGAAGATAGATATCACCACGACCAACGAAACCAACAAGGAAATATTCTATACCGCCCTTTACCACACCGCTATCAGCCCGAACCTGTTTACTGACGTGGACGGACGCCATTGGGGCATGGACCTGAAAGCACACCAGGGCGATGTGAACAAACCGGTATACACGGTATTCTCGTTATGGGACACTTTCCGCGCATTACATCCGTTGCTGACCATCATCGACCCGAAACTGAACAATGACTTCATCCGCTCGCTGATATTGAAGAGCCAGGAAGGCGGCGTTCTTCCGATGTGGGAGCTGGCAGGAAACTACACGGGAACCATGATAGGTTATCATGCCGTTTCGCTGATAGCGGATGCCTATACGAAAGGCATTGCCGACTTCGACTTGCAAGAAGCTTACAAGGCTTGCCTGCGGACGGCTGAATACGATACGACCGGCATTAAATGTCCGCCGCTGGTATTGCCCCATCTGATGCCTATGGCAAAATATTACAAGAACACCATCGGCTATATCCCATGTGACCGGGAAAACGAATCAGTTGCTAAAGCGCTGGAATATGCATACGACGATTATTGCATTTCGCTCCTGGCAGAAGCGGTAGGCGATTACCAGAACCAGCAGAAATATGCCAAGTTCGCCAAAGCCTATACGCATTATTTCGACCCGTCGACACGCTTCATGCGCGGTCTGGACTCGAACGGCAACTGGCGTACACCGTTCAACCCCAAAGCTTCGAACCACCGGAACGATGACTATTGCGAAGGTAATGCTTGGCAATGGCTATGGTTCGTGCCGCAAGATGTAGAGGGATTTGTCAAACTTATGGGAGGCGAAGAAGCCTTTATCGGCAAACTGGATTCGTTGTTCAATGCCGACTCGACCATCGAAGGCGAACTGATTTCGGCTGACATCAGCGGCCTTATCGGACAATATGCACATGGAAACGAACCGAGTCATCACGTGATACACCTTTATAATTATGTGAAACGTCCGTGGCAGACCCAGGAATTGATAGACCGTGTACTGAAAGAACAATACCGCAATGCTCCCGATGGCTTATCAGGCAATGAAGACTGCGGTCAGATGTCGGCATGGTATATCCTGAACTCCATCGGATTCTATCAGGTATGTCCGGGTAAACCCGTATATTCCATCGGTCGTCCGATATTCGACAAGGCGGTTATCAACCTGCCCGGCGAAAAGACTTTCACGGTTATCACCAAGAATAATTCGGCAGATAACAAGTACATTGAAAGCGCGACCCTGAACGGTGAGCCTTTGGACAAGCCTTTCCTGAACCATCAGGATATCGCCAACGGAGGCACACTGGAAATCACTATGACCAGCCAACCTACGAAATGGGGAGTATGATTTTTTAATGTGCCAATGTACCAATGTGCAAATGTGCAAATGTACCAATGTGCAAATGTGAGAATGTGCAAATGTGCAAATTTACACATCAACATATTGGCATATTGGTACATCAACACATTAACACATTGGCAAATTGGCACATTAACATATTGGCACATTAGTACATCAGCATATTAACTAATCCGCACATTATAACAGTTACCATGAAAAAACGAAACTTATTTCTGATTTTGCTTGCCTGCCTGTTCACCGTAGGACAAGCAAAGGACTATGTAGACTATGTAAACCCGCTGGTAGGTACACAGTCCACGTTCGAACTCTCTACAGGAAACACGTATCCGGCTATCGCCCGTCCTTGGGGTATGAACTTCTGGACTCCCCAAACCGGAAAGATGGGAGACGGATGGCAATATACCTATACAGCCACCAAGATACGTGGCTTCAAACAGACGCACCAACCCAGCCCGTGGATAAACGACTACGGACAATTCTCCATCATGCCGATGGTCAACGCACCGGTATTCGATGAAGACAAACGTGCAAGTTGGTTCTCGCATAAAGGCGAAATCGCGAAAGCACATTATTATAAGGTATATCTGGCAGACTATGACATTGTGACCGAAATGAGTCCGACCGAACGTGCGGTCATGTTCCGCTTCACTTTCCCCGAAAACGAACATTCGTACATCGTCATAGATGCCTTCGACAAGGGTTCTTACGTAAAAATCGACAAGGCAAACAAGCGCATCATCGGATATTCCACACGCAATAGCGGCGGTGTGCCTGCCAATTTCAAAAACTATTTCGTCATCGAATTTGACAAGCCTTTCACTTACCAGGCAACCGTAGCCGACAGCATCTTGCACGAAAACGGTACAGAACAACAAGCCGACCATGCCGGTGCCATCATCGGTTTCAGCACCCACAAAGGTGAAATCGTACATGCCCGCATCGCTTCTTCTTTCATCAGCCACGAACAGGCCATGCAGAACCTGAAAGAATTAGGCAATGACCCGTTCGACGCACTGGTGCAAAAGGGCAGGGAAGCATGGAACAATGTACTGGGACGCATCGAAGTGGAAGGCGGCAACCTGGACCAATACCGCACATTCTATTCGTGCCTCTACCGTTCATTGCTTTTCCCGCGCAAGTTCTATGAAATCAATCCGCAAGGAGAAACCGTGCACTACAGCCCGTATAACGGCGAGGTATTGCCGGGCTACATGTACACCGACACCGGTTTTTGGGATACGTTCCGTTGCCTTTTCCCCTTGCTGAACCTGATGTATCCTTCGACCAACAAGGAAATCCAGGAAGGACTTATCAACACGTATAAAGAAAGCGGTTTCTTCCCCGAATGGGCAAGTCCCGGTCACCGTGGCTGCATGGTAGGAAACAACTCGGCATCCGTATTGGTTGACGCTTACCTGAAAGGCGTGAAAGTAGAAGATGTGGAAACGCTCTACCAAGGCATTTTGTACGGAACAGAACATGTACATCCCGAAGTATCCTCTACGGGACGCCAGGGTTACCAGTATTACAACAAGCTGGGCTATGTGCCTTACGACGTAAACATCAACGAAAACGCGGCGCGTACCTTGGAATATGCTTACGACGACTGGTGCATCTACCAGCTTGCCAAAGCCTTGGACCGTCCGAAAAAAGAAATCAAGCTTTTTGCCGAACGTGCCATGAACTACAAGAACCTGTTCGACCCCGAAAGCAAGCTGATGCGTGGAAAGAACGAAGACGGTACTTTCCAGTCTCCTTTCTCTCCGTTGAAATGGGGTGACGCCTTCACCGAAGGCAACAGCTGGCATTACTCGTGGTCTGTATTCCATGACCCGCAAGGGCTGATTGACCTGATGGGAGGCAACGACATGTTTGTCACCATGATGGACTCGGTATTCTCCGTTCCACCGATTTACGATGACAGCTATTATGGTTTCCCCATCCATGAAATCCGTGAAATGACGGTGATGAACATGGGTAACTACGCACACGGCAACCAACCGGTGCAACACATGATTTACCTGTACAACTATGCCCAACAGCCCTGGAAAGCCCAATATTGGTTGCGTCAGGTGATGGACCGTATGTACACACCGACTCCCGACGGCTATTGCGGCGATGAAGATAACGGACAGACATCCGCATGGTATGTATTCACGGCACTGGGCTTCTACCCTGTATGCCCGGGTACCGACCAATATGTAATGGGCGCTCCGCTGTTTAAGAAAGCAACCCTGCATTTTGAAAACGGCAAGACCCTGACCATCAACGCACCTGAAAACAGCAAGGAAAACTTCTACATCGAAGCCATGAAAGTAAACGGACAAGACTATACCAAAAACTACGTTACGCACTCTACCTTGCAAAACGGTGAAAACATTGACATTACCATGGGAAGCACGCCGAACAAGAACCGGGGAACTGCTCCCGAAGACGCTCCCTACTCGTTCAGCAATGAACTGAAGAAATAAGGATAGCCATGGAAGAAGAAATTAGGAATAAAACACATAAAAGAAGTCCTATCACATGGGTGCCCACCGCATACTTTGCGATGGGACTTCCTTTTGTGGTTCTCAACATGGTGACAGTGCTTATGTTCAAAGGGCTGGGTGTAGAAGACAAGCTGATTACCTTCTGGACCTCACTCATCCTTTTGCCATGGACACTGAAGCCGTTATGGAGTCCGTTTCTTGAACTGTTCAAGACGAAGAAATTTTTTGTGGTCGCCACCCAGCTGATAACAGGTGTGACCTTCGGACTGGTGGCATTCTCGCTGAACTTACCTCACTTTTTCAGCATTGCTATTGCCCTGCTGGCAATCATTGCCTTCAGCGGCGCCACACACGACATCGCGTGTGACGGTGTATATATGAGTGAACTGACTCCTTCGGAACAAGCCAAATACATCGGCTGGCAAGGGGCCTTCTATAACATTGCCAAGATTGTAGCAACAGGCGGACTGGTGTACCTTGCCGGATATGCCATCGAATATTATGGAGGCATCGGAACGACCGACCAATCGGTTCTGCTGACAGCCAACCGAAAAGCATGGATGCTGATTATGGCTATCTTGTGCGCCGTAATGGTTTTGCTGGGCACTTATCACATCTTCATGCTGCCCAAAGGACAGCAACGGAACACGTCTGAAAAACGGACTGCAAAGGATGTTATGAAAGAACTGATAACGGTACTTGCCGACTTTTTCCGCAAAAGCCATATCGTATATTACCTGTTCTTCATCATCCTGTATCGCTTCGCCGAAGGATTCGTGATGAAAATTGTCCCTCTCTTCCTGAAAGCCGACCGTGCCATGGGAGGTTTGGGATTGAGTGAAAAGGAAATCGGACTTTACTATGGCGCGTACGGGGCTGCAGCTTTCGTGCTCGGCTCGTTACTGGCAGGGTATTACATCTCCTCACGCGGACTGAAGAAGACCCTGTTCACCTTGTGCTGCATTTTCAACCTGCCGTTTGTGGTTTATGCGCTCTTGGCGACATTCCAACCGGAAAGCGGCATCCTGATTTGCTGCGGTATCGTATTCGAATATTTCGGCTACGGATTCGGTTTTGTCGGACTGACCCTCTTTATGATGCAGCAAGTGGCACCCGGCAAACACCAAATGGCACATTATGCTTTTGCATCGGGCATCATGAATCTGGGTGTGATGCTTCCGGGCATGCTGAGCGGATGGGTTTGCGAGACATTAGGAGAATGGTTCAATAAACCCGGAGGTTATGAACCCTTCTTCATCTTTGTGCTGATAGCTACCATCCCCGCATTCTTGATTACCTACTTCGTACCTTTCAAATATGCGCCGGACGGTTCGCTGCTGAAAGGAGAAAGAGAATAATAACACAACACGATTAACTTTTAAATTATTAACTATTAACTGACAGAAAGATGGTAGAGAAATTTCAAATGCCGTGGGAAGAACGCCCGGCAGGATGTACAGATGTGATGTGGCGGTATTCGCAAAACCCGATAATCGGACGCTACGATATACCTACTTCCAACAGCATCTTCAATAGTGCTGTCGTACCTTTCGGCGATGGATTTGCCGGAGTATTCCGCTGCGACAACAAAGCCGTACAGATGAATATCTTTGCAGGATTCAGCAAGGACGGCATTCATTGGGACATCCAGCACGAGCCTATCCAATTCAAGGCTGGCAATACGGATATGATAGAATCGGATTACAAATATGACCCTCGCGTAACCTGGATAGAAGACCGTTATTGGATTACATGGTGCAACGGATACCACGGACCGACTATCGGCATCGGCTATACATTCGACTTCAAGGAGTTTTATCAATGCGAGAACGCCTTCCTGCCGTTCAACCGCAACGGAGTGTTGTTCCCCCAAAAGATAAACGGCAAATATGCGATGCTGAGCCGTCCAAGCGACAATGGACATACACCTTTCGGAGATATCTACATCAGCTACAGTCCGGACATGAAATACTGGGGCGAACATCGTAGTGTAATGAAAGTCACACCGTTCGAAGACAGTGCCTGGCAATGCACGAAAATCGGTGCGGGGTCTGTGCCTTTCCTCACCGAAGCGGGCTGGTTGCTGTTCTATCACGGTGTAATCACGACCTGCAACGGATTCCGTTACTCAATGGGGGCGGCTATCCTCGACAAGGAGAATCCTGAAAAAGTATTATACCGCACCCAACCTTATTTGTTGGCTCCTGCCGCTCCTTACGAATTACAGGGCGACGTACCCAATGTGGTCTTCCCCTGCGCGGCACTGCAAGACGGCAAACGGGTCGCTGTATATTACGGTGCAGCCGATACCGTAGTAGGAATGGCTTTCGGATACATCGATGAAATCATCGATTTCGTAAAGTCTAACTCAATCGTATAAATTCCATTTGCCACAGAGGAACACATAATAAGGGAATCCTCCTGATATTTGTGCAGCCCTCTGTGGCAATTTCATACAACCCTTAAACCTGAAAAATATGAAACATCTACTTACTTGCCTGGCAAGCTTGTTCCTTCTTAGTCCGCTGGCGGCACAAGAGCCTGCCGACTATGTAAACCCGTTTATCGGTACGACGAACTTCGGTACCTGCAACCCCGGTGCCATCTGCCCCAACGGCATGATGTCGGTTGTCCCTTTCAACGTAATGGGTTCGGCAGACAACACCTACGACAAAGACGCACGATGGTGGTCTACTCCGTACGAATATACCAACAGCTTCTTTACCGGTTTCGCACACGTCAACCTCAGCGGCGTGGGATGCCCGGAATTAGGTTCACTCCTGCTGATGCCTACAACGGGCAAACTGGATGTAGACTACCATAACTATGGAAGCAAATACGAAAAGGAAAATGCGACTCCCGGCTATTACACCATATCATTGACCAAATACAATGTATTGGCGGAAGCAACTGCTACACCGCGCACCGGACTTACCCGCTTTACTTTCCCGAAAGGAGAAAGCCATATCCTGCTGAATCTGGGAGAAGGGCTGACCAATGAGTCGGGAGCTTACATGCGACGGGTCAGCGACCGTGAAGTAGAAGGCATGAAAGTGCTGGGCACTTTCTGCTACAATCCGCAAGCTGTCTTCCCCATTTACTTCGTCATGCGTCTCAGCCACTCGCCTAAAGCTACAGGCTACTGGAAAAAACAACGCCCGATGCAAGGCGTAGAAGCTGAATGGGATCCCGACCAAGGCAAATACAAACTCTATACCAAATATAACAAGGACATCGCCGGTGACGACATCGGAGCGTGGTTTACCTTCGATACAGAAGAAGGCGAACAGATAGAGGTAGCCATGGGCGTATCTTTCGTCAGCATCGAAAACGCACGGGAGAATCTGGAAAAAGAACAACACGGACAACATTTTGATGCCATCCGTGCCGAAGCCCGTCAACGCTGGAACGATGACCTGGGACGTATCATGGTAGAAGGCGGTACCGACGAACAAAAGACCGTTTTCTATACCGGACTTTATCACGCATTGATTCATCCCAACCTGTTGCAAGACGTAAACGGTGAATATCCCGAAATGGAGGGAGACCAAATCTTGACCACCCAAGGAAACCGATACACCGTATTCTCCCTGTGGGATACCTACCGCAACCTGCACCAACTGATGACACTGGTTTATCCCGAGCGTCAGATGGATATGATACAGACCATGCTGGATATGTACAAAGAACACGGATGGTTACCCAAATGGGAACTGTATGGACGTGAGACTCTGACTATGGAAGGCGACCCTGCCATCCCCGTCCTGGTAGACACCTGGATGAAAGGCTTCCATGATTTCGATATCGAACTTGCCTACGAAGCCATGCGGAAAGGAGCAACGACACCGGGCAGTGAAAACCTGCTTCGCCCGGACAACGATGATTATATGAAACTGGGATATGTTCCTTTGCGCGAACAATTCGACAATTCAGTATCTCATGCCCTGGAATATTACATCGCCGATTATTCGCTTTCCACCCTTGCCAAAGCACTGGGGAAAAAAGACGATGCCAAATTGTTCTACGACCGGTCAATGGGATACAAACATTACTATTGCAAGGAATTCGGCACTTTCCGTCCTATCTTGCCCGACGGTACTTTCTATTCTCCGTTCGATCCGAAACAAGGAGCGAATTTCGAGCCCAATCCCGGCTTCCACGAAGGTTGTGCCTGGAACTATACCTTCTATGTGCCCCACGATGTGATGGGACTAGCCAAACTGATGGGAGGGAAAAAGAAATTCATCGACAAGCTGCAAATGGTATTCGATAAAGGACTGTATGACCCTGCCAACGAGCCGGATATCGCATATCCTTATCTGTTCAGTTATTTCAAAGGTGAAGAACACCGCACGCAACTCCTCATCAGAGACCTGCTTGCCAAATACTTCACCACGAAACCCGACGGACTTCCCGGCAATGAAGATACCGGAACCATGTCGGCATGGGCCATATTCAGTATGATGGGCTTCTATCCCGACTGTCCGGGAGTGCCCGAATACACACTGACCACCCCTACCTTCGATAAGATTACCATCAAGCTCGACCCGAAATATTACGGACACGACAAACTGGTTATCGAACGTATAAACGAATCCGGAGAACCAGGTTGGGGATATATCGATAATATCCGCTTAGGCGACAAGAAATGCGGCTATCGCATCAACCACAACGATTTAGTAAAAGCCGGTACACTGACTTTTAAAGTAAAATCTGCCGTACAGGCAAAATAAATCAAGCAACAGAAGTGCATGAATTATAAAAGACGGATAACCCACATCGTTATAATTTATGCACTTCTTCAAAAAAACATTTTGATTTATTCAAGAATTTAATCAAAGACAAACAACACACTTAATAGTAATCAAAAAGAAGGAATAAAAGTGCCATCATACTATGTTTCACCGCCGGACGAGACGAGCACATTCAAAATAAATTTGAGAATCCCTCAGATTTTTACGTTGATCCAAATAAATCATGAAGCGAAAACTATTCGCATATCTACAAAAAAAGTCCCCGCCAGTCTTTGTCGACCGACGGGGACTCCTCTCAAAACGGCGGCTACCTACTCTCCCACTGTTACGCAGTACCATCGGCGTGACGAAG
>UQVZ01000061.1 GCA_900544675.1 uncultured Bacteroides sp. | reverse complement strand
TTGCTCTTCAGGTTGGACTTGAACCAACGACCCTCTGATTAACAGTCAGATGCTCTAACCGACTGAGCTACTGAAGAATGAATGTTGTCTTCTCTAAATTGTGTCTTTTATTTGTCTTGCTCTTCAGGTTGGACTTGAACCAACGACCCTCTGATTAACAGTCAGATGCTCTAACCGACTGAGCTACTGAAGAGTGTTTTCCTTAATTGCGTGGCAAAGGTACGAGGTTATTTTGAATTATGCAACAACTTTGCTAAAAAAATATTGCAAAGTGGCGAAAATTCCTCGATTTTACTCTATCCTTGAACTCGTTCCCGATGATTTTAACGCGTCTGCGTGCGGTGGAAGTTCACGTTACATACGGCATTAGCCCGTTCCGCACCGATGATTCGCTTGATGTGCGCTGATAAAATTCTTGTCTGTTTCCTGTGTCTGAATGTTTTCAAGCGGTTGATAAACTGTTTTCAACTATCTTCATTTTACGTCCTCCATACGGAAAACGTACGTCCTCCAATCGGGGGATATACGTTTTCCATACCGGGGACGTACGTCCTGCGTATGGAGGACGTAAAATGAAGGTGTATAAAAAGCCCTTGTCATCCTTTCGTTCGCCGAAAGGGAACGGCTTAACCGGATGACATCGGTTTCCCGCATCAAAAAATAAAGTTAAATATTGGGGGCGTTCTGTCCCCCCAAACAGAATAATGTGTTTCTTTGCACCTCATAATCATTCAGTAAAGTTATGCATATAAAACGGACACTTATAGGTGCGCTGGTCTTGCTGATAGGGCTGGGCTTTTCCAGTTTCAAGCAGGAAGACGACCGCAATTTCCAGATAGCAAAGAATCTGGATATTTTTAATGCCATTTTCAAGGAACTCGATTTGTTCTATGTCGATACGCTCGAAGCCGAGAAAGTCATCCAAAACGGGGTGAACGGCATGCTGGCCCTGACCGACCCTTATACCGAGTATTATCCCGAAGAAGAGGTGAGCAGCCTCAAGGAAATGATAACCGGTAAATACGGAGGTATCGGCGCCGTTATCCGTTATTACGAAAAGAAAGACCGTATTGCCATCATAGAGCCGGTCGAAGGTATGCCGGCAGCCGAGGCGGGCGTGAAGGCAGGCGATGTCATCCTTTCGGTAGGAGGAAAAAATATGGTGCGTGGCGACATGAAGCCCCAGGAGTTCTCGTCGAAAGTGAGCGAGGCGTTGCGTGGCGAGCCGGGCACTTCGTTTGTCCTGAAAGTGTTGCGCCCGTTGAAGAACGACAGCACTGTGCTCGAGTTTAAGATTACCCGTCGCAACATCCGCAATAATCCTGTGCCCTATTACGGCATGGTGCACGACAGCATCGGCTATCTGGCTCTCAGCAGCTTTACCGACAATTGCTCTAAGGATGTGAAGAAGGCATTCATCGAGCTGAAGGATAAAGGCGCCAAGGCATTGATATTCGACTTGCGCGACAATGGCGGAGGCTCGCTGCAGGAAGCGGTGGAGATTGTCAACTTTTTTGTGCCTAAAGGAAAAGAAATAGTTGTCACCAAGGGCAAAATTCGTCAGGCGGCAGGCTCTTTCAAAACGACCAACGAGCCGATTGATACCCACATTCCCCTGGCTGTGCTGGTCAATGGCAATACCGCTTCGGCTTCCGAAATCCTGAGCGGTTCGATGCAGGACCTCGACCGTGCGGTTATTATCGGCGCCCGTACTTATGGCAAGGGGTTGGTGCAGACTACCCGCCAGTTACCCTATAACGGGACACTGAAGGTGACTACGTCGAAATATTACATCCCCAGCGGCCGTTGCATTCAAGCCATCGACTATGCCAAGAAGAATGCCGACGGTTCGGTGGCGCGTATTCCCGACAGCCTGACTCATGTGTTCCATACGGCGGCAGGCCGTGAGGTGCGCGACGGTGGCGGCATCCGTCCCGATATCGAGGTAAAAGGCGATAAGCTCCCCAATATCCTTTTCTATCTGGTAAACGAAGACCTGATTTTCGATTATGCTACTCAGTATTGTCTGGACCATTCCGCTCCGGCTTCTGTAGATTCCTTGCAGATAACCGATGCCGATTATGCCGCTTTCAAGAAAATGGTAAAGGACGCGGATTTCACCTACGACCGTCAGAGCGAACAGTTGCTGAAGACCCTGAAGGAAGTGGCAGAGTTTGAGGGATATATGGAAGGTGCTGCCGAAGAGTTTAAGGCATTAGAGCAGAAGTTAAATCATAATCTCGACCGTGACTTGGACTATTTTGCCGGACCCATTAAAGAGCAGCTGGCTGAAGAAATCGCCACCCGTTATTTCTTTCAGCGGGGAGCTGTCATGCAACGTCTGAAGGACGACAACGACTTGAAGAAGGCCATCGAGGTGTTGACTTCGCCTGCCGATTACCGTAAGATACTTTCAGCTCCGGTAAAAGCGGTAAAGTGAGAATTTGTTTTTCATCACGGATTGCACAGATTGATTAAATTAATACTTAAAAATTAATAGCTGATAACGAAGAGATTCTTCATTTAAAAGTTCTTCGTCCTTAATTGTTTATTTAATCTGTGTAATTCGTGGTGAAATTTTGTCATGCCTTCTTGGTGGCTTATTGGCTTAATCTTGATACAGACTCTTAGTTACTTATTCCCCAAACGAAGATATATAGCATGTGCCGATGAAGTATATATATTCATTGATAATTGTGAGTTGTATTGCCTAAATGGCTAAATGGGCAAAATCATTAAATTTTTGTACAAGAAAAGATGAAAAATAGAGAAAAGTTTTCTATTTTTGTGGGGTTAAAATAAATCAGTTAATATATCATCAAATAGTAAAACAGACCATGGAAAACGAAAATAATAACAACCCGGAACAATTGCAGATTGAATTGAAAGATGAAGTGGCTCAAGGCACGTATGCCAACTTGGCAATCATTACGCATTCCACTTCCGAGTTTATACTCGACTTCGTACGCATTATGCCGGGACTGCCGAAAGCGGGAGTGCAATCGCGCATCGTAATGACTCCTGAAAATGCCAAGCGGTTGCTGTTCGCCTTGCAAGACAATATTGTGAAATATGAAAAGAACTTCGGTCCTATCCAGATGCCGGAACAGCAGCGGAACGGCAACAAGACTTTTGTTCCTCCGTTGAGCGACTTCAAGGGGGAAGCTTAATGTGGTGCACTTAGAACTAGTATAACTCCGGCCGGAACCTATGGCGGGCTTTAAAAAGCTTGTTGGGTTTGCGGTCGGTTTTTTTATGTATAGTGCCTGACCGGTTCGGGTAGAAAAATAGTTTTCCATGAACGCGTCGTCGCGACGCATTCATGGATTTGTGTTTTAGTAACCTATTTAGAAAATTAATGAAAAGCCTTATTTGCAGATGCCTTCGGTTGTCATCTGGATACGTTGGATGGTTCCGTCTTCGTTGTAATAAAGACGGTCAATGCAGAGCGCGCGGCGGAAACCGCATCCGTCGGTATTGATGCTTCCGTTGTGATAGATGAAATACGATTTGCCTTTAAAATCGATAATGGCCTGATGGTTGGTGTTCGAATTGCCGGCTATCTCGTTGAGAATGCCTTTGTATTCCCACGGACCATTGATGTTGCGGCTCATGGCATAGCAGATTTTTTCGGGAAACTCGGATGCGAACGACAGGTAGTACCAGTCTCCATGCTTGTGTATCCACGGCGCTTCGGTATAGCGGGGCAACTGGATGGGCATAATCGGACCATCCAGTTCGGTCATGTTTTCTTTCAGCTTGGCATAATAGCACTGGGTGTTCCCCCAAAACAGGTAGGCTTGCCCGTCATCGTCGATAAATACGGTAGGGTCAATATCGTCCCAGCGGATAGAGGTATATTCGGTAGTCATGTCGTTGGTGATGAGTGCCGAACCTCGTGCGTCCTTGAATGGACCGAGGGGAGAGTCGGCTACCGCTACCCCGATGGACTTGCCGGGGATGGTGGCGTGTTCTACCGTGACATACCAGTAGAATTTTCCGTTACGCTCAATGACCTGGCTTGCCCAGGCTTCGCCTTTTGCCCATTTGAAATCGGTGGCTTTCAGCGTGTAGGCATGCTCGGTAAAGGTGCGCATGTCTTCGGTAGAAAGGATGCACCACTCGTTCATAAGGTAATACTGTTCGGGGGCAGGACATTCGTCGTGTCCGGCATAGATGTAGACTTTGCCGTCGTGTACCAAGGCGGCAGGGTCGCCTAAATATTTGTAGCTGACAATCGGATTGCCCGATGCCACGAAGGTAGTGTCTTTTTCGGCTGCCTGACTTGTGAAACAATTTGCGCATAAGGCAAGAGTCAGCAGCATGGAAAGTAAAGTCAAATGCATGTTTTTCATCCTACTAGTTTTAAGTTTTACAGAATTTCCTTATCTTATTTGTTTACAAAAATAGAAAAGTTGGCTCTTATCAAGGTGGATATTTTTTTCTCTTTGGTGGACTTTTGTCTTTCGTCATTCGTTTTGATTGATTTATGGTTGTATCTCGAATGAATTTATATCGTAGGCGATAAAGCTGGTTTCGGATGTTATTGCAGGGAAATAACGACATGAAGGGGATATTTGTCTGTTTTTTAGCGGATATTTGTTTTTTTTTATTGATATCTTTTTATATGGGGACTTTACTCCTAAAATAAATCCGTATCTTTGTTGGTAAAGACAGGCAATAAAGGAAGTAAATACTGATGGAAAAACATTTTTGGTTATTGTTTGCGCTGGTATGCGCATGGATGTATACACTCTCTGCCTATTCTCAAAACAGAGGGGATAATTACTTGTTTACACACTTGACGATGGACGAAGGTCTCCCCAAGAATTATGTGGAAGACGTGATGAAGGATAGTCGTGGCTTTTTGTGGATATCTACAGGGGGCGACGGTGTGACCCGTTATGACGGCTATGAGTTTCTTACTTTCAGCACTTTTTCGGAAGGGACTCGGCTGAAGAACAACGTGATTGTGAAGTTTTGCGAAGACCGTTTCGGACGCATCTGGATGGCAGGCGAGCAAGGGTTAGACATCCTTGACGTAGCGAGCTTGAAGCTGGTCGAGCCTCAGACTTTGGGCGATAAGTTTTCCGTCGAGATGTTTCATTCGGCTTCGTTTGTGTATTGTTCTACTTCGGGGAATATATGGCTGGGGGCGGATGATGCGCTATATAAAATCTTTTTCTCACCCGACGGGAAAGTGGAACGGATTATGCGGATATGCGAGCTTTACTTGTACAACCGCAGTCTGGCATTTTGTGAAGCAGACGGTTATATCTGGTTCGATTATTTGGGCACGTTGTCGTTGATTAAGGAAAGCGTGAATACACCTCAGAAACCGCTCCCGGTATTTTCGGGGGTATCTTTGCCGCCCAATACAGTGATGTTGTGTCTTTTCCCTTGGCAGGATGATTTGTGGGTTGGTACCAATATGGGACTGTTCCGTTATAATGTACGGACGGGTATTCTGAAATCTTATTTTTTTAATGAACATGACCCTAATTCGTTGTCGCAGAGCTATGTGACAGATATCAATCTGACTCCCGACGGGATATTGGCAATTGGGACACTGAAGGGGCTGAACCTGTATAATGCGGTGAGTGATAATTTTACCCGTGTCTTGCAATCGGAGCTGAGCGGAAATGTCTCAGGCTTGAACTGCAATTTTATCAATTGTCTGCTGGCAGACGATGATATGTTGTGGATAGGAACGGAGGTAGGCGGGCTGAACAAGATGTTTATCTCGCGTCTGCAGATACAGAACGATTTGTATTCTCCTGAAGACCCGGGTAGTATTTCGGGTAATCTGGTCAATGCGGTTCTGGAAGAAGAGAACGGGACTTTATGGATAGGAACGGTAGAAGCTGGATTGAATCTGCGACGGGCAGGGCAACGCCGGTTCGAGCATTATACGACCGAAGCTCCGGCACATTTGAGCCATAATTCGGTAAGCGCATTGGCTTCGGACGGGAAGGGAAGAATATATGTAGGTACATGGGGAGGAGGCTTCGGTTGGGTGAATGGAAGTAATTTGGCAGATAAGACTTTCCATCCGATTTTATCAGACGGGATACCCGGGCTTTCGCGGGCATTTGTCAGTGTATTGCTTTATGACTCGGTGAACGACCTTTTGTGGATAGGGACGAATCGGGAAATCCTGGTTTATAATTCTGCAACAGGTCAGGTGAGCGACCCTTTCCGTGGCAAGCGGCGTGGAAATGTTTATGGCTCATTGGGTGGGTGTGTGACTCCAGACGGAAGTTTATGGATGGGGGTTACCTCAGGGCTCTATCAGATAAACCTGCATACGTATGGAAAAGATTCATTGGAATATAGATTGTATGACTATAAGCTGGACGACCCTTCGGAGCGGCTGCCGGAACGCATTACTTCTATTTGTCCAAGTAAGGACGGGTGTGTATGGATTGCTACGACGAACGGGAATGGTTTTTATCGGGCTGAAGAAAAGAACGGTGAATGGAGTTTTAAGGCGTTTACCACTGAAGACGGTCTGATAAACAACAACGTGATTGGCGTATGGGAAGATAAGGACGGATATGTATGGCTCACTACCAATAATGGGTTGTCTTGTTTTAATCCGAAAGAAGGTATATTCCAGAACTATACCAAGCACGACGGTTTGCTCAGCAACCAGTTTTACTGGAATGCCATCGGTGGTTCAAAAGACGGGAAAGTCTATGTGGGTAGCACACAGGGATTCTCGGAAATCCGCTTTGTTCCACGTGCTGAGTCGGACCAGAGTTTCCCGTTGGCTTTTACCGGCATTTTGTGTTTCGACCGTAATCTTCCGTTTGTGGATAACCAGGTGAAAATTCATGAGCGGGAAAAACGCCTGACAATCTGTTTCTCTTCATTGGACTACAATCCTTCGGCGCTGGCGTGTTATAGCTATCGTCTGAAAGGGTTTGATGACAATTGGATTACGTTGCCTGCCAATCAGCATACGGTGTCGTACACCAATCTTCGTCCCGGGAAGTACGTGTTCGAATTGCAGTACGCTTCGGACGGGAAAAGGTTTATATCGCCTGTGCAGACTTTGTCGATAGAGGTTACACCTTATTTTTATAAGACTGTCTGGTTCAAGGTGCTGGTAATACTGCTTGTGTTGATAGTGATATACGGGCGTTTTCGTTCGTTGAAGCACCAGCAGAAACTGCTTCATACGATGGTAGAAGAACGTACGCGGAAACTGGAAGAGCAAAAGAAGCTTTTGTCCGACCAGACCGAGGAACTTTCCCATCAGAATAAATTGCTGAAAGAGTCGAACGAGAAAATTACAAGTCAGAAAAACAAGATTTTGGAGATGTCGCGTAAAGTGGAAGAGCTGACTTTCGACAAGCTGACTTTCTTTACTAACATCACACATGAGTTCCGGACACCGCTGACTTTGATTATTGGTCCTATCGAGCGTGCCCTGAAGCTGAGTTACAATCCGCAGGTCATCGAACAGCTTCACTTGGTAGAACGGAATTCGAAATATCTGTTGTCGCTTATCAATCAGTTGCTGGATTTCCGTAAGGTGGAAGAAGGACAGGTGAAGATAGTTTCCAATTACGGGAATATCCGTAGCTTTATTGAAGAATTTATGCCTTCGTTTATGGATTACGCACAGGCCCGTGGTATTGATTTGCGCTGTTATGTCCGTTTGCAGAACCCTTTTATGATGTTTGCCGAAGATATCCTGCGTAAGATTCTTACGAATCTGATAAGCAACGCCTTGAAGTTTACGCCTAAGGGTGGAAATGTGTCAGTATATGTCGCCTCGTTGTCTACCGCCCAGGGAGAACAACTTTTTATCGGAGTGAATGATACGGGCAAAGGGATTCCTCAGGAAGATATCGACCGCATCTTCAATCGTTTCTATCAGGCGGATAACCAGAACCAGGCATCGGTGAGCGGGCAAAGCGGTACGGGCATCGGACTGTATCTGTGCCGGAAACTGGTGACACTGCTTTCGGGAAGCATTAAAGCCAAGAATAAGCCTGCGGGAGGTTCTGTGTTCCGTGTATTGGTACCGATTGTGCGGGGAGAAAACAAGCAGACGATAACGGAAAAGACCGAAGAAATCCATCCGGAATTGTTGCGCAACAGCAAGTTGACGATGCTGGTGGTGGAAGACAACAAAGACATGCGCGACTATACCCGTTCGATTCTGCGCGAATATTATAATGTGTTGGAAGCTTCGGACGGTGAGGAAGCACTCCGTGTACTGAAAGACTATCCGGTAGATTTCATTATCAGCGATTTGATGATGCCTGTGATGGATGGGGTAGAGCTGTTGCATCGCGTACGGAGTGATTTTTCTATTTCGCATATTCCTTTCCTGATGCTTACGGCTAAGACTTCGGATGAGGCACGTTTAGAGAGCTATAAGATGGGGGTAGATGCTTATCTGCTCAAGCCTTTCGACGAGAATATGTTGCTGGCTCGCATAGCAAGCATTTTGGAAAACCGAAAGCGTTTTCAGCAACGTTTCTCCATCGAGATGAATGTGGACGCACTGGAGATTCCGGAGGAAAATTCGGGGGATAAGAAGTTCTTGGAAAAGGCAATCAAGATAGTGAAAGAGCATTATAAGAATCCGGATTTTGAGGTGAGCGACTTTATCACTGAAATAGGAATCAGTAAAAGTTTGCTTAATAAAAAGATGCAGACGCTTACGGGTCAGTCAGCAGGTCAGTTTATCCGGAATTACCGGCTGAACCTGGCTCATGAACTGTTGCTGAAAAATAAGGTGAGCCGTGCGATGAATATCTCGGAAATCGCTTATGCCGTTGGTTTCAACGACCCGAAATATTTTACCCGTTGCTTTACCAAACATTTCAATGTTACGCCGAGCAGCTTGATGGAAGGATGATTGTTAGTGGGAACAGTGTGCTGAAAATGATTTTATGCCATAATTCCACTTTAAAAAATCATTTGTCCACTTAGGTTGGGATTTATTTTTGCAGCTTTGTATGGAATTATTAAAATACTAATTTTAAAAACACACACAAAGCGTATGAAGAAATCGGTTTTATTGACTATGTGCTTGGGCTTTGCCTTAGGCATTTTTGCCCAGCATGCCGAGACAACGGATTCTCCGTTTACCCATGACCCGGTAATGGCGAAACAGGGAGACACTTATTATCTTTTTGCAACAGGTGAGGGCGTTTCTGTCATGTCCTCTAAAGACCTGAAGACGTGGAAATTCGAAAAACCTGTATTTGCCGAAGCACCGCAATGGGCAGTGGAGGCGATAGAAGGATACAAAGGACATACTTGGGCACCCGATATTATTTATCATAACGGGCTGTATCATCTGTTTTATTCGTGCTCGGCATTTGCCAAGAATACTTCGGCTATCGGACATGCTACGAATCCTACACTTGACCCTTCTGACCCGAATTTCAAATGGACTGACCATGGGAAAATCATCCAGTCGGTACCTAACCGGGATATGTGGAATGCTATCGACCCGAATATCATTATTGATGAGAACGGTACGCCGTGGATGAACTTCGGTTCGTTTTGGGATGGCATCAAGATGGTGAAACTGACCGATGACCTGATGCAGGTAGCCCAGCCCGAAGAGTGGTATTCGCTTTGTAGTCGTCCGCGTTCGTTCAGTTTGGATGACAAAGATCCGGGTGACGGTGCTGTAGAGGCTCCCTTCATTATGAAGCATGGAGAGTATTATTACTTGTTTGTTTCTTTCGATTATTGTTGTCGGGGGAAAGACAGCAATTATAAGGTTGTAGTAGGACGTTCGAAGTCGGTAGTAGGTCCATATCTGGATAAAGAAGGTGTACCGATGGCTAAAGGAGGCGGTTCGTTGGTGATTAAGGGCAATGAGGATTATGCTGGTATCGGTCATAACTCGGCTTACCATATTGACGGGAAAGACTATTTCTTGTGTCATGCCTATTCGGTTGCGGAAGATGGTGCTCCGAAATTGTTTATACGAGAAATGACATGGACTCCCGACGGATGGCCTGTAGTTAATTATTAAGTGAAGAAGGGGGTGATGTTTTCACGGAATGTTAATCAAAAGCATGTAGTAATTTGGTCTCATGTTATGAAGCAAAGAAGGTAATGTCACCTCCTAAATCTATATACTCTGAAAACCATATAGGATGTCTATTCGTATAGTACGGCTATGCGGAACTACTGACTGTGCCTTTGTCCAAAGACATCCAATGAGCAAGGCGAAAAGAATCATACATTTTTCATATCGTAAACTGTGGTTTATTCATAGAACTTGGTGAAAGTGATATAATAATCTATCTTGGAATTATATTTATCTCATGATTAAAAAGACTTCAACAGCGAACTGTTTATCGTCTTGTCCACTTCTTGTCTGACTTTCTTCGTTTGGCGACCGAAATCGAAGGTATAGGTCAATTTAATGTGGCAATACCGACTGCTTGTCCTGAAATCTTCGTCCGAAAGGTATGCGTAGAGTTCATGCCGGAACGACTTTCTGAACTTTCGGTCAGTAAACGGAGATACGATGTTGACTTCCGCAAAGAAATTCCCCTTGCTGTACGTACACTCCAAGCCGTAGTTGACGGGAGTTTCTTCTATACCCAGCGAAGTGGCATTGACTATCTTATTTCTGAAATTGATGTAAGGAGAAAGGCTGAAATCTCCCAGATAGACATTGGCATTGAGGTTGCCCGTCAGGTTCCGGCTGCCGAAGTCATACACGGAGTTGACAGACGTATAATTATATCTTATATCGCCCGACAGGCTGAATGTCCGGTTGAACGTATGCGAGGCTGCCAGTATGGCACTATAGTAGTGAATGTTTCCACAGTTGGTGAACGACTTGACGAGGTAGTTATCCTGCACATAGTAATTGTGGACTACCGGATTATGCTCCAGCTTGTACTGGAGGATGGCCGAGATTCCGGTTTTCCTTATCTTGCCGGAATAATACAGGTATGAATTGAATGAGCGGCCGATTTTCAGGTAAGGATTTCCCGTCTGTACCAGATAAGGATTGATTCCGATACGGGCCTGATTGATGAGGTCCATCCCGTAGTTGTAATTGTTATAGGACGAGGACCATAACAGCATGCCCCCTTTCAGTTGATACTGAAGGTTGAGAACGATACGCGGCGACAGCTTGCTGAGTTTTTCGCTCCCGTGAAGCCGGTACTGGAGCCAGTCGACTCCAATTCTTGACCGTAGCGACAGCTTTTGGGTAAAAGCATAATTATAGGAAAGGAAAGCTAGCAACTCGTTTTTCCAGAGTGATTGATTTAGCGGATGGCTGCCTTCGTATTGCGCCTTCCATACGTGATGAAAATCGAACAGCTCGGCCGAGAAAGAATGCTTCTCCTTGAAGTAATTGTAGATGGACGACAACTGGAAGCCTCCGGCATTTTCCGATTCATAGGAGCCTGATTCAAAGTTCGGCTCAGCATAAGTTCTGTTGTACAGGTTATGGGAATAGGTGCCGTGCAATCCGAAAGTAAAACTTTGCGTCTTTGAAAGAGGAAGGGTACCCGTGAGGTCCAGTTTGGGAGACAGACTCTTCTGGTCGGTAGTAGTGGTGAATGTGGAAGCTGCGTCATCTGTGCGGACGGTTCCGGCAATTTCGCTACGGGGAGAGGCATTGTTTATCAGCGACAGTTTCCCGACGATATACCGTCCTGCCTTCTGGTGTTGCAAGCGGAACTGTACATATTCGCTGTGCCTGGAATAAGCTTCATCGGAACTGCTTATCCGGTCTATCGGCCGGTCGGGCAAGGCATAATGTTCAGACATCCCGGTCCGGTTATTGCCGACATCAAAATAATTGGCTCCGGCAAATACAGAATAAGTAGTGTGCTCCCGGTTGAGGGTTGTGGCAAGATTGTAATCGCCATGTGTATAACCGATTGTCTGCAAGCCATCCAGTTGCACGTAACCTCCCGTTTTATATTGCTTCGGTATAAAGTTGACGACTATCTTGTCTTTTGCATATTTCCCGGTTGGATTGTCATGATATTCAATCTTTGCTATGTCTTTGGGGCGGAGCATCTGAATGTCCTTTTCGTCAGCCGGCTGCCCGTTGATATAGAACGATACAGGCATTCCCATTGCTTCGGCTTTGTTTGACTGCGTATCGACAATCATACCTGGTATCATCAGGCGTTTCAAGACTCCATACCCGCTGTTGGCTGATTTCTTCTGCTGGGCATTGGGATATATCACCAGATGATTGTCTACACGAATTACATTTGATGCCACAACGGTTACCTCGTCCAAGGCGACCGTCCGGCTGATAGAATCGTTAGGCGATGTCTGGGCAGTCATGCTGAATGGGTATGACAGAAGAAGACAACCTGTTAGTATTTGGAATATATATTTGTCCATTTTATTGTTTATGAAAAGATGGATGTTTCTTTTTTGGTCTGATTTATATGATTTTGAAGTTGAGTCTGATATACTTTTTCAGTTTCACTCCAAGAATGATGACAGTTTTCTATGTATTGAATACCTCCTCTATTTATTTTATGGTCAAAAAAGAAATGGTTGGCAAACGTATTTATTGACTATCAGATTCAAATTCCTTTTCAATTTCTTCAATCGTAGGCAGACTGCCACGGAAGTCTTTCGGCAGGGCTTGTCCCAATTCATAATCGGAAATTCCGATTGGCTTCTGAATGTCACGCAAGGCATATTCTGCCTTGATACGGTCTTTGCTCTTGCAAAGCAATAACCCGATAGTACGGTTATCTCCCTCTCGGCAAAGGATGTCATCCACGGCAGAACAGTAGAAGTTAAGTTTACCGATATATTCCGGCATGAACTCCGTGTCTTTCAACTCAATCACCAAATATCTGTGCAAAAACGCATTATACATCAATATGTCGATATAATAATCATCGCCTGACACCTCTATGTGATATTGCCTACCCATAAAGGCGAATCCGGCTCCCATTTCTACAAGAAACTTTTCCACATGCTTCACTAACCCTATTTCCACATCACGCTCATTGTATTGGTCGGTAAAGGTTAGCATATCGAATATATACGGATCTTTAAGCATAGCTTTCACATTGTTTGCTTCCAATGTAGGCAAGGTTTTAGTGAAATTGTTTGCCAATGCCCCATGCTTGCCGTAGTCATCAAGTTTGATGGCTTCTTGCAGATAGCGTTTTGACCAATGGGAGGTGATGCTCTGTACCATATACCAGTAACGTGCCCGGATGTCCTTGACTTGTTGCAAGAGTATGAGGTTATGAGCCCAAGTCAGATGCTTTATGGGAAGGGTAAAATTGTACGTATTTAATTGCGCAACCACCGGTTGCGTAATTGAAGAATCAGCACCTTTCACCATTGTAAGTTCTTGATTGTATTCATTGAAGAACTGTATCATGCACTGCATGTTGCGTACGGAAAAGCCCTTTATTTCGGAATAATTGTTCTTCAAATCCTCTGCCAGCCGTTGCAAGGTTTTCTTGCCCCAGCCGTCTGCATCTTGGCTTTGCTGTAACATACCGCCAATATCCCAATACATCCTGAGCATTTCTTCGTTGGCGGCATAAATCGTCCGTTGCTGGGCTATCAGTACCCGTTGCTTGATTTTGCGAAGCAGTGCCGTATAACCACGAAAGTTATCTGCCAAGTTATCAATTGTTTGCTTATTTGCATTTTTAGCCATAATCTTTGGGGTTTTGTAAGTCGGCGGCATTGCTGCCGCTTTCTCCCTTAAGCTTATTGTAACAAGATGTTTTTACTGTTTTTCTGTATACGGAATAGCCTCATACAATATCCGTGGTGAAAAGAAATTCAATACTCTACTTTATCTGTTTTCGCTTCCCAGTCGGTGAAAGCCTTGATGGCCTCTTCGGATAAAAGCTGTTCCGATTGCAGGCGGCGGTCTTCGGGTTTCAGTTCCAGCTCTTTGTAGATAAAGGCGTCATCAAAGCCGATACGGGCTGCATCGTGTTTGTCATTCCCGTAATACATCCGGTCCAGGTGTGCCCAATAGATAGCTCCTAAGCACATGGGACAAGGTTCGCATGATGTATAGATTTCACATCCGCTCAGGTCGAATGTCCCCAGCTTCCGGCAAGCGGCACGGATGGCGCTTACTTCCGCATGGGCGGTAGGGTCGTGTTCGGGAGTCACGCGATTGGTACCTGTCGCGATGATTTCTCCATCCCGTGCAATGACGGCTCCGAACGGTCCTCCTCCCTCGGCTACATTGCGTACCGAGAGCTCAATGGCTTTGCGCATCAATTCTTCTTTTGTCATAACGTGTACGGTTATATGTGAATTTATAACCTGAGTTTTGGATAAGAAAAATGCTTAAAAATTAGTTAGAATGCTCTA
>UQVZ01000060.1 GCA_900544675.1 uncultured Bacteroides sp. | reverse complement strand
GTCTGCTCCGGTGATGAAAGCTCCCCGATTGCTCATCAGGAGCTCTGCCACATTTGCCACTTCGTCTGCCGTACCGGGTCTGCCTGCCGGGCAGCGGGCAAACATATTTTTGTAGAACTCTCCGCGTGGTCCGTTGAACTCGTCAATGGCAAGCGGAGTGACGATAATGCCCGGAGAGATGGAATTGATGCGTGCTCCGCGCTTGCCCCATCGGACGGACTCAGCCATAACGCGTTTTACGTTACAGCGTTTCGCCAGTTGGTAGGCGTGCAGGGTATCGCGGATATTTTGCGGCTGCAATACATCGAGTGCCAAGAGTTCTTCGGCAGGAGTGATGGCAAGCAGCCGGTCTGTTTCCTCACCGAGTGCCGGCAGACGGTGTCCCGACTGGCTGGAGATGGTTACGCCTGTGCCTCCGCTCTTGATTACTTTCCCGACCTCTTCCAAGAGGACGGCCGTGCCGTATAAATCTACTTTTAGAATGCTTTCTACAGAAGCCTGCGAAGGGGAGACGCCTGCCGCGTTGACCAGCATCGCAATCTCTCCGTAGCGTTGTGCTTCGGCTATCAGGTGAAGGATGGAGGCGCGGGAAGACAAGTCCATTTCTATGGGCACGGCGTCAAACCCTGCCTGATTCAGGATGCCTGCCACGGTTTCCGCATTTTCTTTCCGCTTGTCGCCGATTACAATTTTCATTCCATATCCCATCCGGCGGGCGATGGCCATGCCTATCTGTCCCGCTCCGGTAAGTATCATTACGTCTTTATTCATTGCTTTGTTTTTTTAGTCATTCAGATTTTCGAGCCACTTTGTCAGGATTTGTTTGGCTTGTGTCCGCGCGTTCTGTGCGGTGTTGCCACGTATGGCCAATCCTTTCAGCACTGTAGCGCTCCGGCAAGCATTCTTCAGCTTGCGCTCCGTGCCCGACAATCCGCTGCCTTCGTGGGTACAAAAGGGAACGACTGTCTTTCCTGTCCAGTCGTGTTTCTCGATGAATGTATAGACCGCCATCGGCATATCACCCCACCAGTTGGGATAACCGATGAATATCACGTCATAATCCTCTACGTTTATGTCTCCCTTGACGGCAGGGCGGGCATTCTCGTTTTTCTCCTTCTTTGCCACTTGGGTACATTCCGTGTAGTCTTCGGGGTAGGGAGTAACGGGTTCGATATGGAAAAGTGTGCCGCCGGTTTCTTCCGCTATCATTTCTGCTACGATGTGCGTGTTTCCTTTTTCAATGTAGCCTACGGCATAGTTCTCTCCGGCACGAGAGAAGAAAGCTACCAATACTTTTTCTGTTTTCATTTTCTCTAATTTGTTTTGTGCCTGCGACGTGAAGGGGAAAAGAGATGTCAGCATCGCCAGCACGGTCAATATACGGTTTGTCATATACGATGGAATTATATGGAATGATATAAAGTTCTTTTGAAAAACGCTGTCAGCTTTTCCACTGCCGGATTGACTGCCCCCGGTTTGTCATAGAGGTCGATGTGCGAATATCCTTTGACGGTGAAAACCTCCTTGTCCTTGCCGGGCAATGCGTCATAGATGCGTTTGGTCTGCCATTCGGAGTCTGCTTTCTCGCCTACTACGAGCAGTACGGGTTGGGTCAGCAGGTAGATGTTCTCGATAGCTGAAAATGCCATCTTCGTAGCTTGGCTGCGGAGGAAAGATACCTTGCGCACGGTTATGCCGCTTGCCGTATCAATGGGTGTCACGGTGTATGCTTCCGTTTGGGGCACTCCGGGTAAACCGTCGTTCTGCGTTTGTGCCACGGCTCCCGATGCGGCAATGCACAGAAGCCAGGCAGATAATAGGATGGTTTTCTTCATGTTTTGTTGATTCTTTTTGTTTCCATTGCAAAGTTATCCCAAACTTTGCAATAGATACTTATACAAAACACGGTAGGGCTTCACCAATTCACAGATTTTACCAACGCCGTTTTTCAGCTAATTGCCCCGAATGTGATTCGTTTTGTCTTCAGGCGTTTTTCAGGCTGGCACGGATGCGGCTTAGCGACTGGACCGTGATGCCCAGGTAGGAGGCTATGTATTTCAGCGGGATTGCCCCAATCACCTCCGGGTATTCTTCCAGCAGGCTTAAATACCTGTCGAAAGCATTCTGGCGCCACATCTGGATGTGCCATCTTTCGTAAAGCAGTATGAATTCTTCGACGATGCTTCTCCCTAAATTGGCAAAGCGCAGAGAGGTTTCGAACAGCCGGCTCAACTGTTTGCGTGAAACACAAATGGCTTCGCTGTCGGTGATGGACTCGAAGAAAAGGCGTGAAGGTTTCTGGTGCACATATCCCCAGACGGAAAAGGTGATTTCACCTGCCACGCTGAACCATATCGTAGCTTCTTCTCCATCGTTGAAGCAATATTCCCTCCATATTCCCGACTTGATGATGAATATGTTGTCGTCCACTTCGCCGGCTCTGACAATGCAAGTACCGGCACAGAACTTCTTTGTTTTGCCAATGGACTGGAGCGCACATAAGTCTTCGTCGGTCAACGAATGTTTGGCTTTCAGCCTTTCCTTCCATATTTCTTTATCCATATTGTGATGTCTGTTTTGTTACTAACCAAGATGCTTTTTTCCTTACGATGACGAGGCAATAAAACAATGTCACAAGCTCTGCCAAGGGTATGACAAGCCATATGCCTGTGTTTCCGAAAATCAAAGGTAATATAAAAATGCCAATAACCACCAATAACAGCCCCCGCATCAATGAAATGACCACCGAAGTCCTTGCATCGCCCATAGAAGTGAACAGGCTGGACGACAAGATGTTTTGACCGTTGAAGAAGAAGGCAAAGGCCACATACGTCGCACCGGTAACGGCAATGGCTTTGATGACTTCCACATCGCCGGCATCTGTGTTTCCGAAGAAATGACCGACAAGAAAAGTTCCGCCCCAAAACAGCAAGGCAAAAAATATCAGTCCGATGATAAGGTTGGTTCTCCTGCCCAATCGGATAGTGGCTCTGACGCGCTCTTTGTTTCCTGCGCCATAGTTGTATGACAGTATCGGGATGATGCCGTCAGACAATCCTACATACAGTTGTACTCCCAGATACAGCAGGTAGTTGACCGAGGTGAATGCCGCGACACCGCTTTTCCCGAACAAGTCCATCATGACATTATTGAAAAGGAAAACGGTGATGCCTGCCGATAGTTCCGACAATCCTTCGGACGACCCGTTGTATAGCATATTCCATAACAGTTTGTACCGGAATTTCCCTTTACGAAAACAGACAATATTGTCTTTCCTCAGCAAGAGGACAGCCATCAGGAGGAGAGAAACAGACAAGGAAATGCCCGTAGCCAGCGCGGCTCCTTTTACGCCTGCCCCCATGACAGCTACCAAAAGATAATCCAACACGATATTGAGCAGGAGCACCAGCCCCAATAACGACAGGGCCAAATAAGGACGGGCAGTTGCTTTCAGCATATAGTCGCCCAGAAACAGCAATGCCAATACAGGCAGGAACGGAGAAAGATAACGGATGTAATCCACCGTGTAGTGTTGCAGGTCTGCGTCGGCGCCGAGAAAACGGCTGAGCGGTTCTGCTCCTGCATAGCATACAGCGGACAAAGCCAGCAGGAATACCGCCAGAAACACTCCGGCGGTCCGGAACGAATCGTTGGCAGTAGCGTAATTCTTTTCCCCGAGCGAGAGGCTTACGATTGTCTGGCTGCCGATGCCTACCACCACTGCCAGGGCAGACACGAACGTATAGACCGGCACAAACAGGTTTACGCCTGCCAGGGCGTCCGGACCTACGAAGTTTATCAGAAATAGTCCGTCTACCATCGGTTGGAAACCTATCAAGAGCAGTCCCAGTACTCCCGGTATTCCAAATTGGATGAAAAGCTTGCCGACACTACCGGTTGCCAGCATTTGTTCTTCCTTGCTCGTTTTCATAATTCCTTTGTTTTTATGGATTCCTTTACCACAAAGAAACGGCTTTTATTCCGGATGCCATTTACCATTAGGGTAAATATTGCCGGTAGCCGGAAACGGTTTTCCGGGAAAAGATACAAAATACGGAAATGCTTCACGGAAATACAGATTTTGTGGTTTCTTTTGATGGCCCTATGCGATACTTTTTTATTTTTGCGGTTAGAAAAAACGATGAAAGGAATAAGCAAATGGAAAAGACTTTATTGAACATAGAAACCGTGACGGAGTATGACGATATGTTAGGGGTGGAAACCCTTCATCCGCTGGTGAGCGTGATAGACCTGTCTCGTGCCAAGCCGATGCGTCACATGCGGCATACATTCAGCTTTTATGTCGTGTTCTTGAAAGACGAAAAGAACTGCGACATTATCTACGGCCGTCAGCGCTACGATTACCAGAAAGGTTCTGTGGTTTGTCTGGCTCCGGGGCAAGTCATCGGCATAGAAGATACCGGCGAAGACTTCCAGCCGCAAGGATGGGCATTGTGTTTTCATCCCGATTTGATTCGGGGAACCAATCTGGGGCGTAACATCAAAGAATATACCTTTTTCTCGTATGCTGTCAACGAAGCCTTGCATCTGTCGGAAAGAGAACGGGATACATTCATTGATTGCCTGAAGAAGATACAGGAGGAGCTGGGGCATTCCATCGACCGGCTGAGCAAACGTCTGATAACAAACAATATTGAACTCTTGCTTAACTATTGCCTGCGTTTCTACGAGCGGCAATTCATAACCCGTCAAGATGCCAATCGGGATATCCTGACCCGTTTCGAAGCCTTGCTCGATGCTTATTTCACTGGCGACAATGCCCTGCAAAACGGTTTGCCTTCGGTGAAATATTGTGCCGGCGAGCTCTGCCTTTCGCCCAATTATTTCGGAGACCTTATCAAGAAAGAGACCGGCAAGACGGCATTGGAGTATATTCAGCGGAAAATCGTCAGCATGGCAAAAGAGCTTTTGCTTCTTCCGTCTAATTCCGTCAGCCAGGTTTCTTATCAGTTGGGCTTTCAATACCCGCAGCATTTCACGCGGGTATTCAAGAAAGCTACCGGAATAACGCCGAATGAATGGCGGGGCAGAGTCCTCATTTAGTTCTGACAGGCAAGGACTGCAATCCTTACTAGGGAGGACTGCAATCTTTGTCGGCTACAATCCCAATCCTAGTTAGGCAGGTCGGTTAAGGCAACTGATTGCATTCAGGAAAGAAGCTATTTGTCTTTGTCGATGCAACTATCTTCATCTTATTTCATGCATTTTCAATTTTACGTGAAGTCGTAGAACTCACGTTTAATGCAATGGCAAAATAAAAAATGTTCTTCGTTATTAGATAATGATTATACCAACATGTTGCCGGACGTTCGTCTGTTATAGGAAAAAAGCCTGCAAGGCTGTCTTTTCTAGTTAGATAGTACAGGAGATTGAAAGACATCTATAGGCTTTCGTGATGCGCTTTTATATAAGCTATGTTAAAACACGGATTTTCCAAAAAGAAAACTTCTGAAAAGTTTGTTTATTATCAATATTTTGTAAATCAATAAATTACATTTTTGTTTTGGAAAACTTTTCTTTCTGTTCATAACTTATGGCTTTTTTATTTTGTCGTCTCGGAAAACATCTTTAGCTTTGTGGTGTCGTTTTACAAATCATAAATATTTTACTATCGTGGAAAAACAGACGTACAGTTACGACGAAGCCTATAAAGCCTCGTTGGATTATTTCAAGGGAGACGAGCTTGCTGCCCGGGTGTGGGTAAACAAGTATGCTGTGAAAGATTCTTTCGGCAATATCTACGAGAAGTCGCCCGAAGACATGCATTGGCGCATAGCGAATGAAGTGGCACGCATCGAAGCCAAGTATCCGAACGGCTTGAGCGCGCAGGAATTGTTCGGATTGTTCGATCATTTCAAGTATATCATTCCGCAGGGAAGCCCGATGACCGGTATCGGCAACAATTATCAGATTGCTTCGCTTTCTAATTGCTTTGTAATCGGACTGGACGGTGCCGCCGATTCGTATGGTGCCATTATCCGTATCGACGAGGAACAGGTACAACTGATGAAGCGTCGCGGCGGAGTGGGACACGACCTTTCGCATATCCGTCCGAAAGGCTCGCCGGTAAAGAACTCGGCGTTGACTTCTACAGGCCTGGTGCCTTTTATGGAGCGTTATTCCAATTCTACCCGCGAGGTAGCGCAGGACGGACGCCGTGGCGCATTGATGATGACGGTATCGATTAAGCATCCCGACTCGGAAGCTTTTATCGACGCGAAGATGGTGGAAGGAAAGGTGACGGGCGCTAATGTGTCGGTGAAATTGGACGATGAATTCATGGAAGCGGCTATCGAGAACCGTCCCTATGTGCAGCAGTTCCCCGTGGATTCGTCTGACCCGATGGTGAAGAAGGAAATCGACGCTTCGGCTTTGTGGAAGAAAATCGTGCACAATGCGTGGAAGTCGGCTGAACCGGGCGTGTTGTTCTGGGATACGATTATCCGTGAGTCGGTGCCCGATTGTTATGCCGACTTAGGTTTCCGCACCGTGTCGACCAATCCGTGTGGCGAGATTCCTTTGTGTCCGTACGATTCGTGCCGTCTGCTTGCCATCAACCTTTATTCGTATGTGGTCAATCCGTTTACGCCCGAGGCTTATTTCGATTTCGACTTGTTCAAGAAGCATGTGGCTTTGGCGCAACGCATCATGGACGACATCATCGACCTGGAGCTGGAAAAGATTGAGAAGATTCAGGAAAAGATTGATTCCGACCCCGAAAGCGAAGAAGTGAAGGGAACGGAACGTCACCTGTGGGAGAAAATCTACCGCAAGTCGGGTATGGGACGCCGTACCGGTGTAGGCATCACGGCAGAAGGCGATATGCTGGCCGCTATGGGACTGCGCTACGGAACCGAAGAGGCTACCGAGTTTGCCGAAAAGGTGCAGAAGACCATCGCGCTTGAGGCTTACCGCTCGTCGGTGAATATGGCAAAAGAGCGCGGCGCTTTCGAAATCTACGATACGGAACGCGAGAAGAACAATCCGTTCATCAACCGCTTGCGTGAAGCCGACCCGGAACTGTATGAGGAAATGAAGAAATACGGACGGCGCAATATAGCCTGTCTGACCATCGCTCCGACGGGAACCACCAGCCTGATGACGCAGACCACTTCGGGCATCGAGCCGGTATTCATGCCGGTGTACAAGCGTCGCCGTAAGGTGAATCCGAACGATGAGAATGTACACATCGACTTTGTAGACGAGACGGGAGACGCTTTCGAGGAATACCTGGTGTTCCATCAGAAGTTCCTGACATGGATGAAAGTGAACGGTTACGACCCGGACAAACATTATACACAGGAAGAAATCGACGACCTGGTGGCTAAGTCACCTTATTATAAAGCGACATCGAACGATGTGGACTGGTTGATGAAAGTCAAGATGCAGGGACGTATCCAGAAGTGGGTGGACCATTCCATCAGCGTCACCATCAACTTGCCGAACAGTGTGGACGAAGACCTGGTGAACCGCCTGTATGTAGAGGCGTGGCGTTCGGGATGCAAGGGATGTACGGTTTATCGCGACGGTTCGCGTGCCGGCGTGCTGCTTTCCACCAAGAAAAAAGACGACAAGAAGGAGGAGGAATGCCATTGCAAGCCGCCTCAGGTGGTAGAGGTGCGTCCGCGTGTGCTCGAAGCCGACGTGGTGCGTTTCCAGAACAACAAAGAAAAATGGGTGGCATTTGTCGGATTGCTCGACGGCTATCCTTACGAAATCTTTACCGGTCTGCAGGATGACGATGAGGGTATCGTATTGCCGAAATCGGTAGTGCGCGGACGTATCATCAAGAACTACGACGAGAACGGTGTGAAACGTTACGATTTCCAGTTCGAGAACAAGCGCGGATATAAGATGACCATCGAAGGTTTGTCCGAGCGTTTCAATAAGGAGTATTGGAACTATGCGAAGCTGATTTCGGGCGTGTTGCGTTATCGGATGCCTATCGAGCAGGTCATCAAGCTGGTAAGTTCGCTCCAGCTCGATAGCGAAAACATCAATACATGGAAGAACGGTGTATCGCGCGCGCTGAAGAAATACGTGATTGACGGCACGGAAGCCAAAGGCATGAAATGTCCGAATTGCGGCAACGAGACCTTGGTTTACCAGGAAGGTTGCCTGATTTGCAAGACTTGCGGCTCTTCGCGTTGCGGATAAGTTTTTTATAGAAGATTTTTTCGGTACGCAGAGGCACAAAGGCACAGAGATTTTTCAGCACAGGCTCCGTGGCTTTGTGTCTCTGTCTTTTTAATATAGGTTTAGTTTAAAAAAACATGGAAGAAACGGTAAGACAACATTTATTGGACCGGGTGAAGAAAAACCCGTATGTCAATCATTTGGAGATTGATTTCGAAGAGATAGAAGAAGGACGCATTGTGGCGCGTATGCCTTTGAAGCCCGAGCAACGCCAGTATAGCGGTGTGGTGCATGGCGGGGTGCTTGCGGCTTTTGCCGATACGGTGGCAGGCTTTGCGGCTTATACAATGACTCCCATCGACCGCGATGTGTTGACGGCGGAGCTGAAGACCTCTTTCCTGCGTGCGGCATGGGGCAATGAGCTGGTAGGCATCGGCACGGTAGTGAAACCGGGACGGAACTTGCAGTTCGCCGAGTGTGAAATCTATTGCGATGATAAGCTGGTGAGCAAGGCGTCGGGCACTTTCTGTGTCGTTCATCCGCAGATTTAGGCGTATGGAAGCATCACAAATGCATGTCCGCCTGAACGGGCTGAAGCTGTATGCCCGTCACGGCGTATTGCCCCAGGAAACGAAAGTAGGGGCAGAGTTTACGGTAGACCTTTGTCTGGCGACCGACTTTTCGAAGGCGGCGGAAACCGATGCCTTGGACAGCACCGTCAATTATGCTTCCGTATTCGAAAAGGTAAAGGAAGAAATGGATATTCCTTCCCGCTTGCTGGAGCATGCAGCCTATCGTATTGCCCGCCGCCTGCTGGATGACTTCCCTGCTATCAGCGAGGTGGCTATCGGCCTGTATAAGCAGAATCCGCCCATGGGAGCCGATTGCCGGAGGGTAGGGGTGGAGGCTGTATACCGCCGATAGTGTTCCCGGTCAGGAATAGCGTGTCATTCGATATGGGTCTCCAGCGGATGATGCACCTGTCGGGCGAAAGCTTTCAGGTAGTCTGTCCACGACGCGTCGGTCTCGAAGCCGTATTTGCTCCAGCCTGAACCCCAATAATAGGTAAAGGTATCGTCGGGCTGATAGGTGCTGATGCCGAGCACGTGTCCCAATGCGTCGCCTATGGGCTTGTCGAAGAGCTGTACTTTCGTTTGGGTTTGCGTGTCGGGGAAGACGGCGCCTACGTATACGATGCCGTTTCCGGCTTTGGCGTCAGTGGTAGGGTCGGCGTATGCGATGTATCCTTCTTCGGCATTGTAGTCATAGCCTTTGGCATTGGCGGCGTGGATAACCAATCCGCCTGCTACGGGAGTAGGTTGGCTCAGGTTACTGTAAGTCACGGTCGTCTTGTTCAGTTGCGAGCCTTTATCGAGCTGGATGATGCGGGTCTCGATGACGTTCGAGTCGTTCTTTATGACCAGCGGATTGAATGTCAGTTTTACGGTGAAGCGCAATGGTCCGTTGTCCAGTATTTCATAATCCTTGTAGCAATACGGATACACGATGGCCGAGTCGGGCATCAGGGCAGAGGTGCCGCCTCCCAGTGTGGGTCCTACGGCATAGCAGTCCATTCCGTTGCCGTGGTCTACGTGGTAAGAAATCCGGTTCACCAGTTCGTCGGCTTCTTTCTTTTTCCCCGCTTTCCGCAAGGCATTGATTTGCGCCCACGAAGCGGAATCCAGTTCCAGCGCATAGCGGTCTTCTACTACCGGTTCTTCCACACTTTTCGTAAACACGTCGTAGCCGTATGCTTTCTCGCCTGTCTTCTGCAAGGCAGGTCCGTATGCACGGTAGGCGGCGCGGTCGTTTTCCCAGGCGATGTCGTCCAGGCGTTCCGGATAATGTCGTCCGTAGACTACCGTGGTGATTGGGGTGGGTGTGCCCTGCTGGATAGTGTAACGGGAAGAAGCGTTCGCGCTTACCGAGACGGGGAAGATAAGCTTGTCATCGTAGGTGAACTGGTAAGGGATTTCTTGTGCCTGTTCGTCGTAGATGACGATTTGAGCCGTGTCCGGCAAATTCAGTTGTTGATAGATTTGAGCGGCAGGTATTTCTACCATTTCGCCCGAGCGGTTGGTGTTGAGCGGGTTGGTAACGGTTACCGTCACCGATTGGGGATTTCCGCATCCCCACAGGCAGGCTCCCAGAGCCGTTGCCGTCAGAAGTATAATCTTTTTCATAAATGTTGGTTTTTGCAAAGTTATAGATTCCTGTCGTTTCGCCAACAGGTTTCCGGTAAAATTCTTTCCGGTGAAATCGTGTTTTCGATAGAGCGTGTTTGCCGGTTCGTATTTATTGATAAAGATGAATTGTGTGCGTTCTTGTTTTTGTTTGTTGCCAGAAAAGTCTATCTTTGTTGTACAACTATCTAATTTGATTTTATATGAAGGGAAAACTTTTATTGGCAACGTTGGGTTGTCTTGTTTGGGGATTGTCCTCGTGGGCGGAAAGTCTGAAGCTTTGGTATAAGCAGCCGGCTCAGGTCTGGGTGGAAGCTTTGCCGCTCGGCAATTCCAGTATGGGGGTTATGGTATACGGTGGAACCGGAGTGGAACGTCTTCAGTTGAACGAAGAGACCTTGTGGGGAGGTGGACCGCACCGGAATGACAATCCTGCGGCATTGCAGGCTTTGCCCGAAGTGAGAAGGCTGATTTTCGAGAACAAGAACATGGAGGCGCAACAACTGATTGACCGGACCTTTTATTCGGGACGAAACGGAATGCCTTACCAGACCATAGGCAGCCTGCTGATTGAACAGGAAGGACACGAGAATGCCACCGGTTATTATCGCGACCTCGATTTAGAGCGTGCGGTGGCTACGGTCCGTTATGAGGTGGACGGTGTGGCTTACCAGCGTGAAGTGTTCGCTTCGCTTGCCGATAAGGTTATCCGGGTACATCTCACGGCAGATCGTCCGGGTATGCTTACGCTTAATCTGGGATACCAGACTCCGCTTACCCAGCACGAGGTGGATGCCAAAGGGAAAACTTTGACCTTGACCGGTAAGGGAGAAGACCACGAAGGGGTGAAAGGCGTCATCCGTATGGAGACGGTCACGCAGATTGCGGCGAAGGGTGGAAAGGTAAAGGCCGAAGGCGATAACTTGCGTGTGGAGAAGGCCGATGAAGTGACTTTATATATTGCCGCGGCTACCAATTTCCGTTCGTATAACGATGTGAGCGGAAATCCGCATCACCGGGTACAGGATTTGCTGAAAACTGCTTTTAAAAAGTCTTATGAGCAGGCTTTGGACGAGCATGTGGCTTGTTATAAGAGTCAGTTCGACCGTGTGCGGCTTGATTTGGGCGAAGGGCAAGGCGACCAGTGGGAAACCACCGAACGGATACGCCGTTTTAATGAAGGGAAAGATGTTTCCTTGGCGGCATTGATGTTCCAGTACGGGCGTTATCTCTTGATTTCCTCTTCCCAGCCGGGAGGGCAGGCTGCCAATCTGCAAGGGATATGGAACGATAACCTGCAGGCTCCGTGGGACGGGAAGTATACCATCAACATCAATACCGAGATGAATTACTGGCCCGCCGAAGTGACGAATCTGACGGAGACTCACCGGCCCTTGTTCGACTTGATTAAAGATCTTTCACAGGCAGGAAGGGAAACGGCTCGGGTGATGTATGGAGCCGACGGCTGGGTGGCACACCATAATACCGACCTTTGGCGTTGCACCGGTCCGGTCGACAATGCTTTCTATGGCACCTGGCCCAACGGGGGAGCCTGGCTGACCACCCATCTGTGGCAGCATTACCTCTATACGGGCGATAAGGCTTTTCTGGAAGAAGTCTATCCGGCCATGAAAGGCGCGGCCGATTTCTATCTTTCCTATCTGGTTCCGCATCCGCGTTACGGTTGGATGGTGGAAGCGCCCTCTATGTCGCCAGAACATGGTCCGCAAGGCGAGAATGCCGGTCAGGTCTCTACCATTGTCGCCGGCTGTACGATGGACAATCAAATCGTATTCGATGTATTGAGCAATGCGCTGGCCGCTTCCCGTGTGCTGGGGATGCCGGTCGCTTATCAGGATTCGTTGCAGCAGATGTTGGACAAGTTGCCTCCGATGCAAATAGGGCGTTACAATCAGTTGCAGGAATGGCTGGAAGACATGGACAATCCTCGTGACCGGCATCGTCACATTTCGCATGCATACGGGTTGTTCCCGAGCAATCAGATTTCGCCCTATACCCATCCGTTGCTTTTCCAGGCTATTAAAAACACGATGCTTCAGCGTGGCGATGAGGCTACTGGATGGTCTATCGGCTGGAAAATCAACTTATGGGCGCGTCTGCTCGACGGAAATCATGCTTACCGGATGATAGGCAACCTGTTGAAGCTGCTTCCTTCCGACAAAGTCCAAAAGCAATATCCCGACGGACGTACTTATCCTAATCTCTTCGACGCTCATCCGCCTTTCCAGATTGACGGGAATTTCGGCTATACGGCAGGTGTGGCGGAGATGTTGTTGCAAAGCCACGATGGTGCGGTCCATCTTTTGCCGGCCTTGCCCGATGCTTGGAGCAGAGGCAATGTAAAAGGCTTGGTTGCCCGTGGAGGATTTGTGGTCGATATGGAATGGGACGGCACACAGCTTGCCAAGGCTACGGTTCACTCCCGTTTGGGTGGAAACCTGCGTTTGCGTTCGTATGTCCCGTTGAAAGGCAAAGGCTTGAAGCCGGCTTCGGGCGAAAATGCCAATCCGTTCTATCAGCGGGCGCACATCAAGGAACCGCTCGTATCGGAAGAATTGCATCATCCGCAACATCCCTTGCTTTATCGCGTTTATGAATACGACCTGGAAACAGAGGCCGGTCAGGATTATACGGTAGAGCGGGAATAAACGAAAGCAGGGCTAGTTCGTTTTGGGTGTCTCTGTGTTCGAAAAGGCACAGAGACACATCTTCCTTTGATTGCTGATGGAGGATTAATGATAGGCTTGCAATGCTTTTTCCACGATGTGGTGCATGTCGTAATATTTGTATTCGGCCAGCCTGCCGCCGAAGATGACACGTTCTTCCCCGTCTGCCAATTCCTTATACTTCAAGTAAAGCGTATTATTCTTCTCGTCGTTTACCGGATAATACGGCTCGCTGCCTTCCGTCCATTCCGAACTGTATTCGCGCGAGATAACCGTCTTCGGGCAGTTCTCCACTTCGGCTCCGAACATTTCGAAATGCTTGTGCTCGATGACCCGTGTGTAGGGCACTTCCCGTTCGGTATAATTCACCACCGCATTGCCCTGGTAATTCGGCATATCCAGCGTTTCCGTCTCAAAGCGTACCGTGCGGTATTCCAGCTTGCCGAAGCGGTATCCGTAATATTCGTCAATGGCTCCGGTAAACACTATCTTGTCTGCTATGGTCTCCAGCTCTTCACGATGAGCGAAGAAATCACAGCCCAACCGTGTATCCGCACCTTCCAGCAGGCGTTCGATTAACACATTATACCCGCCGATGGGGATGCCCTGGTACTTGTCGTTGAAATAGTTGTTGTCGAACACCAGGCGGACCGGAAGCCGCTTGATGATGAATGCCGGCAGGTCGGTACACTTCCGTCCCCATTGCTTCTCGGTATAGCCCTTTATCAGCTTTTCGTAGATGTCCTTCCCTATCAGCAGCTGCGCCTGTTCTTCCAGGTTGCGCGGTTCGCCGATGCCCTGTTCTTTCATCCGCTCCACAGCTTCTGCCCGCTGCTCCTCTATCTTTGCCTTGGCTTCGGCAGGAGTGGTCACGCCCCACATCTGGTAAAAGGTATTCATGTTGAAAGGCAGGTTGTAGAGCTTGCCCTTGTAGTTTGCTACGGGTGAGTTGGTGTAGCGGTTGAATTCCACAATCGAGTTGACAAACTCCCACACTTCCTTGTTCGAGGTATGGAAGATATGTGCCCCGTACTTGTGTACGTTGATGCCCTCCACGTTTTCGCAATAAAGGTTTCCGCCCAGATGCGGACGGCGGTCAATCACCAGGCACTTCTTGCCTTGCTGGATAGCTTTATAGGCAAAGACAGAACCGAACAGTCCTGCTCCTACTATCAGGTAATCGTAGTGTTGTTTCATTAGTTGGTTTGTTTAGCGTGAGAAATTGGTTTCCTTACATGTACGACAAAGATACGTTATCCTTTTCACGTAGCAATGGATTTTAGAGCGATACGTGTAAAAATTTTGTTTCTTAGTTGAACACAGAGACACAAAGAGAATGAAGAACTTAATAATTGAAGAATGAAGAACGAAGAATGAAGAATTAAAAATCCGCGTGAATCTGCGCTTCAAATTAAAATCGAACACAGAGACACGGAGACACAGAGAAATAATTTTTATCTGTGTAATCCATTGAAAAAATAATCTGCGAAAATCTGCGTTTCAAATAAAAATCAGAGGTGAGTGCGGTGAGAAAAAAGAGGATACATCGTGTGATGCATCCTCTTTTGAAGAAAGAGCGGAAGACGGGACTCAAACCCGCGACCCTCAGCTTGGAAGGCTAATGCT
>UQVZ01000059.1 GCA_900544675.1 uncultured Bacteroides sp. | reverse complement strand
TAGAGCACAACACTTTTAATGTTGGGGTCTTGGGTTCGAGCCCCAAGCGGATCACGGAAAGAAAGGTCTTCAGCAATGAAGGCCTTTTCTTTTTTACTCGGGTAATGCTGCTATATCTCTTTTTATAAACTTCATAAGGGTTCAGTTTGAAGAAAGCCGGGAAAGCTATAGAAACGGTTAAAAACACTTGTCTGTGATTTAAAAATCAATACCGGTACAGAACATAAGATCAACTTTAATGAGAAATTTCTGTTTGAATAATGTTGGGAATTATAAAATCATGCTATTTTTGTATCTGATTAGAAGAGCTTTAAGAAAATAAGAACTATTATGAAGGATAAAATCATGAGAAGTTTAGTGGTAACGTTTTTGCTGTTCCTGTGTGCGTCAGGTTTCACAAGCTGCTTAAACGATGAGGAAGAAGAAGGCGCCAAAATAACTGACTACCAAGAGTATGAACTTACAGTGGCTTCAAGAAAAGTATTGGGCATGATATTCAGTGGAGGCAACAATTATTTCAGGGAAGTTTATGCCGTCAAAAAAAATGATACCCAAGACTGGGAATCGTGGGAATCGTTCTCCTCTATTCAAGATTTCGATTACGAAGAGGGTTATGAATATCACATAAAAATAAGCGAAACGACGTATTTGGATTATCGCAGAGGCGACCCTTCATGGACGGAATACAAGTTGCTTGAAGTTATCTCAAAAGAGAAGCACGACTCGGAAGGACTGCCGGATAACTTGTTGCCGAGCAATTATAGCTGTTTGAATGTAGAGTTGCGTTATGTTATTGAAGCAGATGAAAAGGATGAAGTGGAGAAAAGATTGATAAATAATAGCCCCCTTTTTATGTGCAAGCAATTTGTTTTCAATAAAGAGTTTACAGAATTTGCCATGCTCAATGAGGATTGCGAATATCTTGTGTTGGCTGACGGTAAGCTAAAGAGAGAAACGAATGATAATGAATGTTTCCCCGATAGCTATAAACTGATACCGTTAGAAGGTCAAGTGGCAGCAACAGAGCAATGGATTTTCTTAATCGATCTCATCACAAATAAAGTTGCTCGGACGATGGATGCTTTCATCGTAAATCTTCCCGGAAGTACAGGCAATAGCGGAGGCATGCGTTCCCAAATCTGGCTGTATCAGGATATGACACAGTATGCGCAAGAGGCGTTTCCCGATGCCGGTGTAAAAACGGTAGTAATTGCGCAAATAGTTGGCTATAAGTAAACTTTAATTGGGTGTTTTGTACTAAAATAATTTGTATTGATTCCACCTTTTCCACGCTGAATCTTCCAATCATACTTACCCTTTGCCGCATCGCCAACCTCCTTGAGTGTATGGCGATGTTTTATTTTGTCAAACAATTGCTTGCTTTCGGCATAGCCGCACAGCGGGGCAGTAGAAATTTAGTGGGGATATCCATACAACTTAGTGATTTTAAAGAGAAAGAGACGTGCCTTCTGAAAAGAAGCGGAGGGGTATGTCAGAAGCCACGCAGGCAATTTTGGGAGACGGTGAATAACCGTTTTCTGATGAAGGCGTCTTCATTGGTCTCCGAAGGCGTCTTCATCGGCTCACAAAGACGTCTTCATCGGCTCACAAAGACGTCTTCATAGCCCTACGAAGGCGTCTTCATAAAAACGGAGGGTAAATAGGGCGCTTACTTAAACTTACTACTATTAAAATGGGGAAAGGAACAGAAGAGGGAGATTGAGCGGTAAATGCTAAAAATATAATTACAAATGGATTGTTGCGGGGCATTACGAGAAAATGAAATTCAGATGTTTGCAGACTCCTCCATATGATAATGCTGGAAACAGCGAAAGCCACCGGAATGAAACAGGATAAGAATAACCATAATCTCAGGACGTGTTACAAACTCGGATGTACAGAATATTTTAGAAGTAAGCAAGCCGACAGTATCCCGCATACTCCAGCAAATGAATAGTTGGCTGGAAATGTGGGGAAAAGTAGGCAAAGGAACTTATTATGTACCCAAATGGCTCACTAAGGTATCACAAGTATAATGCAATTTATTATAAGTGGCTGATTATAAGATATAAGAATGATAATTAAATGGCTCACAAACGGCTCATTGAAAGAGGGTGATTAACTTCACTCTCTTTCTTAATTCTGTGAGACAAAATCAAATTTTACACACCTAGAAGTTATGCTTTCAATAATTTGCTCTAAATTTGTGGCAACTTATTAAATTCTATACCTATTTGTTCAAGTATCAATGGAAACTGAAAAAATGAAAATGAAGGCAGGTAAGCTCTATGATGCCAATTATGATAAGGAACTGTTGGCGGAGAGGGCTGCATGTGCGGACCTGACTTACGAACTGAACCTGTTGCGTCCCTCGAAAACTAAAGAGCGGGATGTATTGGTGCGCCGCATATTGGGTCGGGTGAAAGGGAATTGTACGATAATCTCTCCTTTCTTCTGCGATTATGGCTATCACATCGAAGTGGGCGAGAACTTCTTTGCCAACATGAATTGCGTCATTCTGGATGAAGCCCCGGTGCGGTTTGGCGACAACGTATTTATCGCGCCAAACTGTGGTTTCTACACCGCGGGGCACCCGCTGGACGCGGAGCGCAGAAACAGAGGATTGGAGTATGCCCGTCCCATTACGGTTGGCAATGATGTATGGATAGGAGCCGGAGTCAGTGTTCTGCCTGGAGTGACAATAGGCGATGGCGCGGTAATTGGTGCGGGCAGCGTAGTGAACCGTGACATTCCGCCACGGGTATTGGCTGTGGGAAACCCTTGCCGGATTGTCCGTGAAATTACGGAAGAAGACAAGAAACGTTATACGGAGGGAGCATGAAAAAGAGAATTCTGAATGCCCGGCTGGCGGCAATCGTGGCGGGCATACGTCATGGAGAAATGTTGTTTATTGCCGATGCAGGTAGCGGCACATCCACACAGGCTCTTTACCCTCTGAGTCCCGATGTGGAATATTTGGATTTGGAAGCCGTCACGGGTTCACCCAGCTTTCAAGACATTGTTTCCACGCTGGTGGAAGTAGGGGATTTCGAGGCGGCAATCGTTACCGACCTCATGCCGCAAGTCAACCAAAAAGACTATTCTTTTCTGACAGGATTGTTAGGCGAGGAGAACATTGCACAAGTGAACTACATTCCTGAATATTATCAACTGCGAGACCGCTGTAAGGCGGTAGTCCAGACAGGCGATTATGGAATGCACGCACAGGCTATTCTTATTGCCGGATATTCTACGGATAAGATACCTATGGAATGGCTGAAGAATGGGTTGAAAAAATGAATTTATGCAAGTTTCCCAATGAATAGACCTGTAAATGAAGATGCGCATTGACAGATTATGAGGGCTGCATAGTAACTTCAGTCACTTGCTGGAGGAGAGAAAGAGGGCATTGATGGATAAGTAAGGCTGTTGCCTTGTTCCCATAAAATTACCGGATATGAATACTGCCTATCTTTTCCTTAATCTCCCTACCGCTTTCTCCAGCGACTCATCGGGCTTGATGATGTTATAATTTCCCCAAAAGTCCTTGTCGAAGAACAACGAGGCATCATCAGAGAGAATCTGTCCCTTCCCGAAAGCTTCGCGGAGGGGAATGTTGGTCGTGGATGGCTCAATGTCGGTCACGACCATTTCGGATACCACGGCATAGTTGGTCGAGAACCATTTGCGCCGCCAGTCACATTTGAAACGGATTTCATTACGGACATAATTCAGGTAAGTTTTGCCGTTGTGGTCTGTATAATTGACCTGATAGGCGACCTCCACCGGTTTGAAGCGCAAGCCGAGGGGTTTGCGGTGAAGAATAGCTTGCGTGGCTTTGGTGCGGTCGCTTGTATCCAGGAAAAACTCGGCGCGGGTGAAGGACAGGCGTTCCTTGTCGATGTAGAACTTTCCGTAATAGAGGGCGTATGGCAGCTTGTGGCGGGGCATGAAGCTCACCACGTATTGCGGACGCTTGTCGATGGCAGTCGGCTCTTCAAAGTGGAAGTCGTAGAACGAAAGGGCCTCGGGACTGAGCAGCACGTCGGGATTCTTCACCACATCCAGATAAATGGAGGCATTGGGTCCGCCCAACAGCTTTACTGCCAAGGTGTCGCTTGCCCTCGGACTAAGCAGACGGCGGCCTTTGAGGATGCGCACGCGGTCGCGACTGACATCTTGTGTGTAAGGCGTCTTGTGCAGGTCGATGACAGCTTCAGCGATGTTGATGTAACGCCTGCGCTTGCGGGAGGTTTCCCGATAGAAGCCTGTCAGCCGGTCGGCTTCCGTGCTGTAATTGACCGGTATCTTGCGGATGGCTTCCTCCACCAGCTCGCGGGGATTGCGCCCGCTAACGACCACTTCGTCCAGCATCAATGTAGAGGGAGTGAGCCAGACCGTAGACAGATTCGTTTCGCCTTCTTTCAGCCGGATATGCGTGTTAGCATAGCCTAAATGCGACACTTCGAGGACGGTATTGCCTACCGGCTCTTTCACCTTGAATGAAAATTCGCCATCGGCATTGGTCACGGTGGATTCCGTGCCTCCGGCGATGGACACGTTGGCGTATGACAAGATTTTCTTGTCCGACTTGTCTTTCACAATACCACTGACGGTAATGTACTTGCTTTCATCTTTCGCTGTATCAGTAGCCCTTGCCGGCATCAAATAGAGCAGGAAAAGGCAGAACAGGATGTACTTGTATGTTTTCATTTCTCTATCATTTCATGGTGTTGCAAAATATCTTTGTTCTCATTATATCTATGTTTTGTGGTTATATGTTATTCCTTAGCTTATCTAAGCCGTTGACAGTACTTCCGGACGATTTTCAGCGATGAAACTTATACCGCAGCCAAACGATTCCATTGTCCATCGTCTGTGCTGACAACAGTTCGAGCGACTGTCTTTGCGACGGATTTCCCTTGCCGATATAGTGAAAGACAGAGGTGGAATCCGCCGAACCGTCAATGCCCGGATAAACGACCAGGCTCAGTTCGTCTATCAGTCCGGCTTGCAGGAAAGCCCCGTCGATAATGCCTCCGCCTTGCAGCGAGAGCGATTTCACGCCGAAGCTTTCGGCCAATGTCTGCATCGCGGTGCGGAGGTCTTTCCCGTCCTGTCCGGCGAACAAGTAAGATATATTCCGGTCTCGCAGACGTTTCAAGTAGGCTTCGGGAGCTGTTTCAGGCAGGATGGTGACAATATTGTCCCCTCTGACCTTGGAAGATTCGTAAAGGATATTCGCGTCCGAGTCGGCCACCACAAAGAGGCGGTCGGATGAACGACGGGCGACAAACGGCACAGGTTTGGCGGAAGGTGTAAGAACCGTTGTATGAAATTTCTTGGGGAAATACCCTTCTGTCAAGGTATTCTTGCCGAACATCCAGGCATCGGTATTCAACCGGCGACCGATGGCGGCATAGATACCCATCAGTTCACCCTTGCTTTTCCCATCGAACGGTTCCGTCCAGCGGTCGGTCAGCAAACGGCCGTCGACGGAACCCATTACGTGACAAATGATTTGTGGATACATACGCTTATTCCTATTTTAGATGTTTTCCGAAAAATTCCGTCAGCTTGTTTACAGCCTGGTCTACATACTCCGGCACCCAGTAGGTCTGGATGTGCGTGGCGCCGGGGATGAGAAACAGCTCCTTGTCCTGTGTGCCCGTGGCCTTGCTGTAGCATTGTTCCGTCATATAGAAGGTGTCGGCGATGCTGCCTGCCATCATCAGCAAGGGCTGGTTGATAAGGTACATGCCTTCCGAGGCATCGAAAGCCATCAGGTCCACCAGACTGCTCTTGGTATAGCGGAAGGTAGAACCGGGATGGGCGTGCGTCTGGAGGTAATACTCGTAGCCGTCGCGGTAGAGGTCGAAGGGCAGTTGCTTGGCCTGTTCCGGCGTCATGCCGCTCATATCACCCACATATTCGGGGGCTTCGCTGTTGGCTTCCTTCTGTCGGGCGGCACAGGCGTCGGCAAGGCGTTGCTGCACGTCGTTAATCTGTGAGTCAAGGAAACCGTTGCGGCGTACCAGTCCCGTGTTGAACATACTCAGCGTAGCTACCGCCTTGAAGCGTTTGTCGGTCTGTGCGGCTTTCAGCGTATAGCTGCCTCCGCCACAGATGCCGAGAATGCCGATGCGGCCGGCATCCACTCCGGGATATTGCGCCAGGATGTCTGCCGCTCGGTGGATGTCCTCGATGCGGTTGGCAGGTTTATCCACGTTGCGCGGCTCGCCCTCGCTTCCACCTTGGTAGGCGGCATCAAAGGCCAGGCAGATGTAGCCCTGTTCCGCCATATGCTGGCTGTAGAGTCCTGCCACCTGCTCCTTGCAGCCGCCGTTGGGATGCGCTACGACAAGGGCAGGATAGGTTTTCGATGCGTCATACCCGGTAGGCGTATAGACGTTGGCTACTATCTTCAGCCCGTTCAGGTCGTAAATGATGCGGTGGATATTTACCTTGCCCGGCTCATTAGCCGTGATAGCACCGCGATAGACTAGTCCGAAGGGATTGTTGTTGGGGCTTTCTGGAAAGTCCACGGTTGTGAAAGCTTGTCTGTTTTGCGCGAAAGAGGTGCTCGCCAGCATTAGGGCAGCGGTACCGCACAACATTGTCTTTACTAAAGTATTCATACTGTTTCTATTTATTGAGTTACATACATTCCTTCAATATCTCAAACAATTCATCGCGGGTGAACTGCTTGCAGCAACCGGGCATCAGCAGACAGGTATCGGCAGCGGCACGGAGGATGGCTTCGTTTGTAATGCCCAGTTCGCTCCAACGGGTCGGCAACCCCATCTCTTGGATAAATGCTTCGAGGACATCGATGCCAAGAGCGGCAGTCTGTTCCACGGTATCGCCCTTCACGCCCCACACCCGTTCTGCCATACGTGCCAGTTTCTCTTTGCCTTCGCTGAGCAGGTGACGGTAGAGCACGGGGTGGATGATCGCCAGTGCCCGTCCGTGGTTGCAGTCGGTATAAGCGCCCACAGCGTGTTCCAGCATATGGCATTGGAAGTCGGTTTGCTTGCCCAACTTCAGCAGACCGTTTTCTGCCAAAGCCGAGTCCCACATCAGTTCGCTTCGGGCAAAGTCGTTGTCCGGGTCGGCAGTCAATGCACGCAGGTTCCGGATGACGTTGCGCATCACCGCCTCGTTGATTTCATCGGAAAGATTATCCGTCTGCGGCTTTCCCATATAGGTCTCCATACAATGGCTCAACGTGTCGAACGCACCACTGACAACTTGTGCCATCGGGAGGGTACGTGTCAGGTCACTGTCCAAGATGGCAAAGCTGTGGTAAGCACCCACCAACGGCTGCTTCAGCTTCTTTTCGGTGTGGGTGATGACCGCCCCGTTGTTCTGTTCGGCGCCAGTGCCCGATGCCGTGACCACGGCTCCCATCGGAACGAACTCCGTAGGGTATTGATGCTTGGTATATTGCATCTCCCAGATGTCCTCGTCCAGCTTGGCTTGTGCCGATACAATCTTGCAGCAGTCGATGACCGAGCCACCGCCCACGGCTAGGATAAAGTCAATGCCGTACTCGCGCACCAGTCGTGCGCCTTCTTGCACCTTGGCATACGTGGGGTTGGGCATAATGCCGCCGAAGTCCACTACGTTCTTGCCGCACTCGTGCAGCCAGTCCAAAATGGTATCGTACAGCCCCGTGCGTTTTAGCGAACTGCCGCCGTATGCCAGCAGCACATTCTTTCCCACACGGTTCATTTCCTCTTTCAATGCGCTCTCGGCGCACCCCTTGCCGAAGTGTTGGCGGACGGGGTATTGATAAGTAAAGTTGTTCATAATTGTTTTATTTATTACTTCTTTATCATGCCGATTTCCTTCAACCATTCCGTGATACCTTTTGTATTGCGGTTTACCGCGCCGAAACCTTTTAGGTGCTTGGCGTCGGGTGTCAGTTCTACAATCTTCGCGAGAGTTTCGTCACGATAGGTTGCGGCGTATGTACAGAACGGTATGACGGTCTTGCCCTTGAAGTCATAGCTTTCGGCGAAGGTATTGATAATCATCGGGGCCGTCCACCACCAGACGGGGCAACCGATGAACACCGTATCGTAACTGTCCCAGTCTGCCACTCGGTTCTTGATGGCGGGACGGGCATTGTCTTCTTTCTCTTTTTTTGCTACCTCGGTACAGGGGGTATATTCCGTAGGATAAGGCTTGATCGGTTCGATGCGGAAGAGTGTGCCGCCTGTTTTTTGGGCAATGTATTCAGCCACATGCTGCGTGTTGCCGCTCCAGCTGAAGTAGGCTACCAATGTTTTGTGGTCTTGTGCATAAATGCTTGTCCCGCACAGCAGCAGGGCAATAAGGGTGATAATCTTTGTTTTCATTTGTCCATATTGTTTTAATGTTATTATTCAAGGATACCTATTTCCTGTAGCCACGGTTCTACGCCGTCGGTATTACGTCCGCTTGTTCCGAAACCTTCCAGATGTTCAGCATCCGGTGTAAGGTCCACGATGCGTTGCAAGGTAGCATCGCGACCGGTCGAAGCGTAGGTGCAGAACGGGATAACGGTCTTACCGGTGAAGTCGTATGCGTCGCTTTCAAGGAACGACCATATCGGCATCGGCGCGTCGCCCCACCATACCGGGCAACCCACGAAGACAATGTCGTATTGTTCCATATTCTCTACCGTGCCGCTCAATTCGGGACGTGTGCCGTTCTCCAGCTCCTCACGTGCCACTTCCGTACATTCGGTATAGTCATCGGGATAAGGTACCACGGTTTCGATGCGGTAAAGTGTGCCGCCGGTCAGTTCGGCGATTCGTGCGGCTATTGTGCCGGTGTTGTTCGTACGGGTAAAATAGGCAATCAGGATGCTGCTTTCGCCCGAAGGTTCATCCGGAGTATTCGGTTCATCGGGGGTGTCCGGGTCTTCCGGTTCATCGGGATTGTTCGGGTCGTCCGATTCACCGGGATTGTCCGGATTGTCGGGGTCATCAGAATCATCCGGAGTCTCGGGTTGTTCCGTTTCCGGTTCTTCCTGCATCGGGTCATCATCCGAACAGGCATTGAATGAGACAAGGGCAAAAGCCATCATTAGATAGATAAAATACTTTTTCATTGTGATATGTTTTATGGATTATTGCTCTGCTTTGTAATTATTCCATTCACTATAACATTCATCTGCTTCATCTGTGCAGGCGTGAACCCCTGGTGCAGACAAATGGCGGTGTGCGATTGCAGCATCGGCTCCACGCCACCCATGGCAGCCAAAATGGATACGGTGGCCAGTTCCCGTTCGGGCCAGGTCAATACATCGCGCTCGAAGATGTCGCAGAAGAGATGTTCTTTCAGGAACTGTTCGATGATGGGAGCAAACTCGGCATAGCCTGCTTTGGGTGCATCCATAGGTGCGCCGCTTAACTTGGAAAGATTCTCTGCCCCACGGGTATATTTATCACGCGTGGCGGTAACGGACGATGCGTCACGTCCTATCGTGTCCGTAATGCCTTGCGCCTTGCGTTCGTCCAGTACCGTCATAAAAGTTTGCAGGGCACGGAGACTGCGAGGGAATCCACAATAAGCGTAGGCGTGTACCAGCACCTCTTTGATTTCGCTCACCGTCATACCGTCGTCCAGCCCGTGGGCGAGAGCGGATTTCAAGTTCGTCAGGTCGCCTTTGCCTGTACAGGCGGCAATGGCTACGATGTTTTGTTGCCGGGTGTTCAGCGTGTCGGCCTGCTGTGCGTGTACAGGCAAGAACGTTGTCAGCAACAGGATGGCCAGGGATAGGAGAATCGTTTTCATAAACCAATCTGTTTTAATTTGTTACAATGCAAAGGTACGCGATGCCAACGTACGCGTCCATACACAGATTACGGATTGCAGCACCCATATTACAGAAAGCAAAAAAGCATCTCCGAAACTCCCGCTCCAGAGATGCTTGCATTTATGTATTATGTGACTAAGAAGAACAATTAGTCCAACCCTTTCTCCTTCAGCCACGCGGAGAGCAGCTCTGCCAACTGCACATTGTTCCGCTCGGCAAAGAGGAAGTGCGAGTTGCCCGTGATGCCTTGTTCAGGCAGGTGCACCACCGTGGCATCCCCGCCGTGACGGTTGATGCACGCGGCGAACAGGCGTGCCATCTCCAGGCGGACACGCCAGCTGTCCATGGCCCAGTTCGTGCTGGGTTCAGTCGGAATATAATCGCCATAATAAATAAGGATGTGGCAGCGGGTCAGCTTCTCGAAATCGGCCAAAGGAATAGCGGTGGCAGTTAGTGCCCCGAACGGACTGATGGTCTGCAAGGGTTCGGGCGTTTCGCCTTCGGGAAAGACAAAACCACTGCCCGGCTCGTAAGATACGATGGCACACACCTTGTCACTCTTGATGGCCGTGTGCCAGCCCGGTCCGCCGCCCTGCGAGTGGGTAACGAGGATGCCGCCACCTATCTTGTCCATCAGGGCTGCCAGGTCGGTGGCAATCAGTTGCTCGTCGTAGGCTCCCGTATTGGGCGTAATCTGACGGAAGAATTGCTCCAAGGCTTCTGCCGACCGGGGGAACTGGCTGCCTTCGTAATACTCCGGCCATACACCCATACGGAAGTTCTCGAACCAGAACTGGTCATCGGGCGTCGCCCGGATGGTCTCGTCCACCGTGCTGCGTCCGGCACGTCCCCGGCGCGGCTGGTCTACGAGATATGTACTGAATCCCCGACGAAGAAACAGGGTAGAGAAACCTTCACGTCCATCGGGCGTACTTTCCCAGGTCTTGGCGGACTGTCCCGCACCGTGCAGAAAGACGAGAGGATACTTGCGGGCATGCACCGGAATTTGGTACGACACGTAAGCGTGGTCGCCGTGCAGGGTCTGGCCGTCCGCTTTCAAGGGTTGGTACGTGTCGTAGGTGCCCGGTTGGGTCTTGACCGTGCCGCCAATCAGGAAACTGCCTTGCTCACGGATGGCAAGGATACTATCATTTGTCTTTTCCTCTTGAGAGGAGGATGACTGTCCGCCGCAACCGGTGCACAAGGCAAGCAGGGCGGATAAGAGTAAGTAATTGAATCGTTTCATATCATTTATGCGGTTAATTTGCTTCCTCCGAATACGTCGGACATCGGCATTGTGTCGAGTGCTCGGTCTATCTGTTTCACTTCTTTGTCAGAAAGGATGATGTCAGCTGCTCCGGCATTCTCCAGCAGGCGGTCGGGCTTGCGGGTGCCGGGAATGGGCACTATCCACGGACGCTTGCAGAGCATCCACGCCAGAGAGATTTGTGCGGGTGTGGCGTTCTTCTCTTGGGCAAGGCGGCTTATCAGACCGAACAGGTTGCGGTTCTTTTCGTAACTGTCCGGCTGGAATTGCGGCATCGTGGCGCGGTAGTCCGTTCCTGTTTCAAAGCGTGAAGCAGCCGAATACCGTTCGGACAACAGCCCATTGGCAAGGGGTGAGAAAGCCACGAAGCCGATACCCAGTTCCTCGAGCACGGGGAACAAGGCCTCGTGCCAGCGTGCCATCATGGAGTAGCGGTTCTGTATGGCCGAGAGCGGACAAACGGCGTGTGCCCGACGAATGTCTGCCTCCGGTGCTTCCGACAGGCCCCAGTAGAGCACCTTGCCTTCGGTTATCAGGTCGTGCATCACGCCTGCCACTTCCTCGATGGGCACTGCCGGGTCAGGACGATGCTGATAATAAAGGTCAATATAGTCCGTCTGCAAGCGGCGCAGCGAGCCTTCCACAGCTCGGCGGATGTTCTCGGGGCGCGAGTCGGTTATCAGCGGATAGGGGACCTTGCCGCTTTCGATGTCGAAGCGTAGGCCGAACTTCGTGGCAATGACCACTTGGTTGCGGTAAGATTTCAGAGCTTTGCCGAGTAGTTCCTCGTTGTCGTGCGGACGTTCGGGCGTGCCATATACCTCAGCTGTATCAAAAAAGGTGTAACCCGTATCGACCGCCTTGGCCAACAGTTCCGTCATTTCCCGATGGTCGGCAGGCGCACCGTAAGCGTGGCTCATTCCCATACAGCCCAGCCCAATGGCGGAGACACGCAGTCCCCGGTTTCCTAAATTTCTGTATTCCATATTTCAATAAGATTAGTGTTTTTTCTCCAATGCCGCATCCCGTTTTCCTTTCCGCCACAGCTGCCACGAGTTCACGATGTTCTGCCAGATGATGTAGCAGCTCGGCGCCACGGATATGACGGGCGACAGGTAGGTGTAAGCCGTCCAGATGGCGAGCAGCGTGTTTTTCTGTCCGTTGCCCTGTCCGCAGCTGATGTAGTCGTGATAATGTCTGCCCACTAACTTGCCGGTTCCGAACTGCCAGATGCAGACCACCAGTCCCGACAGGGCCAGCAGCCACAGCACGTGCAGGTCGAAATGACTGTTCACCACCGAACGCAGCGTCAGCCCGATGGCAATGATGAGCGAGATGCCCCACAGGTAGAAAGCCAGACTGCCGAACAGCCGCACCGTCCAGGCATGCGCTTTGGGGAAGAACTCCCTCAGTGCCCACGCTGCCAAGAAAGGGCAGATAAGCAGAGGGAACACGTGGCGCAGAATCAGCATAAACTGTTGCCCGAACGAACCTGCCGAGTGCATCTCCACCAGCGGAAACACTGCCGGAATCATCACCGCCGCCACCAGGTTGCTGACGATGGTATAAGTGGTCAGTGTGGTTTCGTTGCCTCCCAAGCGTCCGGCGATAACCGCCGCGGCTGTGCCCGTCGGAGCGATGAGGCAGACCAGCGCTCCTTGTGCCACCACGCGATAGGGCGAATCGGGAAAGTAATGCGTAGGCAACGCCACCGCCAGGCAGCACACCAGTTGGAACAGCATCATCACCACGTGCCACCGCTTGATGCGCATCTCCCTCGGATTGACCTTGCAGAAGGTGGTGAACAGCATCACGAATATCATAAAGGGCATAATGTAGTCGTTCGCCCCGTTTGCCAGCATCTTGAGCGGGGCGAGCCACGGGATGTAGTGGAACATCGCGTAGATGAGGAAACCGGCGCACATCCCCAGCGGCAGCGTCCACATCTTGAAGAAACGGATGATTTTCTCTTTCATATCCATTCTGTTTGATTTTATGTGGCAAAGTTATGGCAAGGGAAGGTGCGCATCCATACACAGATTACGGATTGCAGCACCCATATTACAGAAAGAACGGGCGGCAACGGTTGGGCTTTGCAAGAAATCCATTATCTTTGTACCAGTATTAATTATCAGGCATAAAGATTATGGAATCAACTATCCTTACCCCCACGCAGCAGCATTTGCTGAAACTCTTTTCGTTTGACCGAAGCGAGGCATACGCACGCGAAATCCAAGAGGTGCTGATGCGCCACTTCCAGGAGAAACTCGACCGTGAATCCGACCGGCTTTGGGATGAAGGTACACTCGACCAGCAACGCCTCGACGAGATACGGAAAGAAGATTTGCACAAGAAAGACTAAGACGATGGCAAGATTGGTACTCGATACAAACAGCCTTATCCAGTGCATCGCCCGTCGAAGCCGTTATCATACCCTTTGGCTTTCGTTTCTCGACGGGCACAACCAGCTCTGCGTTTCCAACGAGATATTGGAAGAATATGAAGAGATACTGGAACGGAAAGCAAGCCATCAGTTTGCTATGCTGGCTATCAATGTTATAGTGAATAACCCGCACACGGTGTTTGTTACGCCTTATTATCATTTCAATCTGATAGCGACCGACCCCGATGACAATAAATTTGTGGATTGTGCCGTAGCCGGAAATGCCAAGTTTATCGTAACGGAAGACCGCCACTACGATATTTTGCGGCAAATAGATTTCCCGAAAATAGAAATCATCGGGCTGGACAAGATGATGGAGAAACTTTGAGAACAACCCATATTACAGAAAGAAGCACCGCCCCCGCATCAGCAGGAACGGTGCTTCTTTCTATCACTTGCCAATATAAATCAATATTGGACTTCAATCTTTACTTCGGTGAACATTTGTTGATGGCGAATACGGACGTTGCACGTATATTGATCTGTATTTTTCAGTTCAAAAATCAAAGTATTGCCCGTTTGCGTGCAGGACAACAAATCCCCACCCTCCATTATCACAGCCTCTATGTCGGTGGAAGGAAACTTCAATTCTATCCGTTGGGAAGTATCCGTATTGTAACCACACAGCAATGTCCCTACTGTACTGCCCCATTCGGGAAGCACGTTGTCCGTATCGGCATTGCCCAGTAGGAAACGGACGTTAGCTCCGACCTGGTTTCCGTCCTTGTCCGTAATCCACGACTCCATATAGAAGCGGTACACCGAAGCATTGCTTGCTATCGCTTGCCGTCCCGAAGGAAAACGCACAACCTCGTCGGCATTGCACACGATGTAGCCGTGCCCAGGATTGGCAGCCACTTCAGGAGCCATATTCGTGAAGTCGGGTATATTGATACCCGTTATCCCCTCTGTCATTCCTCTGTCGAAAAGTGGATAGGAATTGCTCTTGAAATTCCCTTCCCGTGTAAGGTAGACATCCGAGTTGCCCAAGGTTGTTTGTCCGTTGTCTTCGTTCATCATACGTAATGAAGCTGTTCCATCGGGAAACGGGTTTATGTCGTCATCGTCACCACACGCGGTAAAGCCTACCGCCATAAACAGGGAAGCGAACAGCATTCCTACTAATTTTCTTGCTTTCATAACTTTCTTTCAATTTATCCGTTCTTATTTTTAGAGCCTGTTTAAATTTTAAAGTTAATCATTAAAAGAGTGTTTCTTCTTTCTGCG
>UQVZ01000058.1 GCA_900544675.1 uncultured Bacteroides sp. | reverse complement strand
AAAACAAATATTATCCAATTATTTGGATAGCAACATAGAAGATTATTAATCTTACACGTGCAAGATTATTAATCTTCACGGCGATGCAGCTGTATGCATGCGGTCGTGAAGCTGGTTGTCGCCATACGGTTTTCATAGATGGAAACCTTGTCAACAGTATATGTAATCTGTGAAAACCTGCTTTCATCTGCGTTTCGAATAGTTGCGTCATATGCAATAAACATATGTATGAATTAGTGTAACGGAACTCTTTGCGCTTTATCCGTAATTCTGGTAGTTTTTATTCTCCGATTTTACTGTATCTTTGCGGCGGAATAAAGCCCGTATTATGAATTTTGGAAAAAATGATTTATTGGTGCTGATACGCGAAGGGCGTCCGATGACCCTGCGGCAGCAGCTTTTGCTTACTATTCAGTTGAGTATCCCGGCTATGGTTGCCCAACTGTCTTCCATCGTGATGCAATACATCGATGCCGCCATGGTAGGTAGTCTGGGAGCCAACGCTTCGGCTTCTATCGGATTGGTGTCGACTACCACCTGGTTGTTTTCAGGCTTATGCAGCGCGGCTTCCACGGGCTTTGCCGTGCAGGTGGCACATTGCATCGGGGGTGGAAAATTCCGTGAGGCACGTGTCGTGTTGCGCCAGTCCATTGTGGCAGTATTGCTGTTTAGCGTCGTGTTGGCTTGTGTCGGAATGGGCATCAGCGGGCTTTTGCCTCGCTGGCTGGGAGGCGAAGAAGTCATCAATCACGATGCTTCGGTCTATTTCCTAATATATTCGGCTTTCCTGCCTATGATGCAGCTGTGCTTTCTGACGGGAGGCATGTTGCGTTGCAGTGGCAATATGCGTGTGCCCAGCATGCTGAATGTCTTGATGTGTCTGCTGGATGTGGTGTTCAATTATTTCCTTATTTTCCCTTCCCGGCATATTTCCTTGTTCGGATTAGAGGTGTTTATGCCCGGAGCCGGATGGGGTGTCGCTGGGGCAGCATTGGGTACGGGACTGGCGGAACTGGTAGTGGCAGGACTGATGCTTTGGTTCTTGGTCACCCGTTCGAAAGAATTGGGGTTGAAGAACGAGAAAGGCAGTTTCCGTCCCACTTCACTTGTGTTGCGTAAGGCAGTCCGTATCGGTGGTCCGATGGGCATAGAGCACGCCGTGATTTGTGGGGCACAGATTCTTACTACGGTTATTGTGGCTCCGCTGGGCGTATTTGCCATAGCTGCCAATTCGTTTGCCATCACGGCGGAAAGCCTTTGCTATATGCCCGGATATGGCATAGCCGATGCCGCCACGACTTTGGTAGGCCAGAGCCTGGGAGCCGGACGGAAAGACCTGACCCGGCGTTTTGCCCGCATCACGGTAGGTATGGGCATGGCGGTGATGGGACTGATGGGAGTGATTATGTATGTGGCTGCTCCGTTGATTATAGGTACGATGACGCCCGATGCCGAAGTATTGGAATTGGGCGTGATGGCTTTGCGTATCGAAGCCTTTGCCGAACCGATGTTTGCCGCAGCCATTGTGGCTTACGGCGTTTTCGTAGGTGCCGGAAGCACCATTATCCCTTGTCTGATGAATTTCTTCAGCATTTGGGCGGTACGTCTGACGCTGGCTGCTTCGCTTGCACCTACCATGGGATTGAAAGGTGTATGGCTTGCCATGTGCATCGAACTGTGTTTCCGTGGCGTCATCTTCCTGATTCGCCTGGAGCGGGGAAAGTGGATGAATTTCAAATAAGGCTGTCTGAATGGCTGATATGGGTCAGAATCAATCTGATGTCTTCATCAAACGGCAGAAAACGGGGAATATCGGTTTGGGCATCGGGATAATCCTTGTTGATGCGCACTAAGGTGATGCTCCTCTTTTGCATAGCCATTCTCTCGAAAGGGAAACGGATAATGGTAGGGGTGTTGTAGCCTACGCCTAACTCCAGCAGGAGCGTATTGCCGGCAAAAGCCTTTTCCATAAAGTCTTGATAACGCTGATAACTGGCATACCATTGATTGTCTTGTACGAAATACCTGTCTTTTCGTACATGCACTTCCATCCTTCCTCCGCATACCGGGCAGTGGGGCACTAATTCAGTCGGAATGTGGCAATCTTCTGTCTGTTGGCACATCTTGTTGACGAGGCTTTCATTGTAATACAGCCGGTCATGGCATCCTTCCGCACATTGCAGGTAGGCATAATCTCCTTGCACGGCGAAAATCCGCTCCCGATTGAATCCTGCTTTCTCGAACTGTCCGTCTACATTGGTCGTTATCACGAAGTGGTCTTTCTCTTTAACGGTATCATGCAACAAGCGGTACAGTTCTGTGGCTGAACCGTAACGGTTTAATCGTATGTGGCGTGCCCAATATGCCCATCGCTCTTCTTCCGTCTGAAAAGGATAAAAAGTAGCCGTGTACATGTCGGTCACTCCATAACGGTTGATGAAATCCTGGAAATTGTCTGTAAAACGTTTCCCTTCGTATGCTATGCCCGCTGCAGTCGAAAGTCCTGCCCCGGCTCCTATGACCACATACTCGGCATCGTTGAAAGCACGGCGCAGTTGAGCCAGCTTGTTTTCGAAATTGTCTTTGCCAAGCAAGTCTTTACGGCAAAAGTTCTTGGTAAATGGATAGGTCTTCATCTTTAAATACATTGAATAGGATAGTCTGAATATAAGTGGATGTGTCAAGATAGTCGGTTACAGTCTGTACAGCTATTTGTGCTGCTCTCTTTTGCGGAAAACCGAATTCACCGGTAGAAATGCAGCAGAAAGCGACGCTATTCAGCCGGTATGACTCTGCCAAGGCAAGGCAGGACTGATAGCAAGCTGCCAATTCCTGTTCTTGCCGGGGTGTAGGCTTGCCGTTTCTGACTATCGGACCAACCGTATGCAGGATATAACGGGCAGGCAGGTTATATCCTTGGGTTATGTGGGCTTTGCCGGTAGGTTCGGGATGCCCTTGTGCTTGCATCAGTCGGTTGCACTCCAACCGCAGTTGTACGCCGGCTGCTGAATGGATGGCATTGTCTATACAACGATGCAACGGCACGAAACATCCCAGCAGTGCACTGTTTGCCGCATTGACAATGGCGTCTGTTTGCAGGCGGGTGATATCGCCTTGCCATATCCGGAGTTTGTCGTTTGACTTGCACGGAGCAATGTCAGACAAGGAGACAACGCCTTTGTCTTCAAGTTGCTGTTGCAGTTCGGCATCTTGTGCTTGCAGAAACTCTTTGCTGACAGGTTGCGGAGGGCGTACATTCAGCAAAGCCCGCATCATGCGTTGTTGCTCTTCTAAGGTTTCAGGTATTTGCCATCCGGCATATTCTTCGCGTTCATTAAGTAATGTGCGGAGTATGTACCGCAAATTATCAGTCCTGTTGTTCATACTCATTATGTTCAAATACAGGCGGTGTTGGGGTCAAGTCGAAATAATCTACGGCTTTGACCGGCAGGCGGAAATAGACCAAATCGGTATATCTTTTATACAATCGGGGTAAGACCGGATTATTTTCATAAATCTCTTGAGCCGTCTCGTCGGGGACATCGAATAAGGCTTTTCCGCTTATCCGGACAGACAGGTTACCGTCCATGGCCAATAATTCGATATAGGGATTTGCCTGCAACTGGCGGTAAACCTCTTTGTGGGGAGCAGTGGCGAAGTAGAGTGTATGTCCTTCTTGTTTCATGATTTGGAATACCCTGATTTTAGGTTTGTTTCCCTCTACTGTAGCGAATGCCACGTCTTTATGCTGACTTAAAAATTCGAATGCTTTTTCTGTCATCGTAATTTGTGTGTTTAATTGAATGTGAGGAATGCTTTGAGCAGCATGGTTTCGGTTCCACACTGCCCGAAGCATCTGTTTGTTATTTGTAAAGAGCCTTGCCCAGTTCTTCAAGTCCGGCTTCTCCGGGAAGTCCGGGATAGGCTTTTTTCATAGCCTCTGTAAAAGCTTGTGCCGTTTGGTTTTCCTGTACGGTTTCCTTCATCGTCTTCAGATACTCAATCATGAATTTTACCGTATCTGCTTCGGCTGCTTCTCCGTGGCTTCCGATGAATAGTTCGGCACCGGTTTGCAGTGACTCTTCAAGTGCGGCAATCTGGTCATCAATAGCAGCACGGGAAGCTATCTGAAGAGAATTGACATGCGCTTTGGCAGGAGCCCAATGTGAATAGAACACCTTGCCGCCGATGAGGATGCTTGCTGCAGGAAAGTCGTTGGACGGACCTGCGACAAAAGAGAAGGGTATACCTGCATATACCGGTGTACTGCCTAATTCCACTTCAACGGTTTCGCCGGTAGGCATGGAGACAATGGCATCTCCGAATTGCTGGGCGAATCCCTTCATCATGCCGCCGTATATGTCACCTTTGGTAAAATCGGGCATACCTTTTACCATTGTCAAGGTATCGTTGCTCGTACCTCCAAGGTGGTAGTCGGCAATGCGTCGTTCAACAGGTTTTCCCAGTCGGGTAACGTATGTGTCGAATTCCGCTGCATTGTCTTTAAACAGTGGCTCTTCGAGGGTAACAAGTGCGTCTTCACCTTCGATGATGAAGCTTGCATCGCTCATTACATCATGGGTGTAGTAAGCATGAAGCTTGAAGTTGCCAAAGTCATATACGTTAAAACTGCCTTTCTCTTGAGCTGTCGCCGTAGTGGCAATCAGCATACCGATTAATGCGAATAATATATTTTTCATTGTTGCCTGTTTTTTTTGTATTGTCATCAGTATCCGATAGTGAAACGTTCTTTGTGGTGATTTTCTTGTTCCAGTTCGTCAATCATGGCGTATGCGTAATCTTCTACAGAGATGAAGCTTTCGCCGTTCTCGTCGAATATCATATCATCTTTGCCGAGACGGAATTTGCCTGTACGTTTTCCCGGACCGTTCTGTCCCATATTGCCCAGATTGCCGGCAGGAGAGAAGAATACCCAGTCTACACCGTCTTCTTTCATCAGATAATTCAGGTAGAATTCTCCCATTGACTTTACTCCGGGCAACCATTCTGCGGGCAGGTTTCCTGTATCGACCAGGCGCAAGCCGGGTTTTACAAACAGCGTACCGGCTCCGCCTACGATAAGCAGCCGATGTACACCTGCACGTTTGGTGCCTTCTACAATCTTCGGATAGTTCTCCAGTGTTTCTTCGTATTGGCGTGGATTTCCCCAGCCGGGATTATAGGCACTGATAACAGCGTCTTTTCCTTTTGCCACTTCAGCCAGTGTATCAGGATGGGTCGCATCTCCTTTTACAACGGTAAGATTCTCATTCTTGACCGTGATTTTTTCAGGATGCGGTGCGATGACCGTTACTTTGTGACCGCGACGCAATGCTTCGTTCAAGATAGCGGAACCGACAAATCCGCTTGCTCCGATTAAGACTACATTTTTCATACTCATCATGTTTTATTATTAGTTACTAAAAGAAACTTTGTTTCCGTTGTGTTGCAAAAGTAGGAAAACTATATTTATCCTGCAAGTAGGAACTTGAACATCAGATACTTACGTTTTGGTAACCATTGTTGGAAATGAGAGACTTATTTATGAAGTTTTTTTTCTAAAAAAAAGTTTATTGCTTTTTGAAGGGAATTTACTTACCTTTGTAGAGTGATTATGAATACCAATGTATTATGGATAGAAAAACAATTGAAAATGCCATGTTCCTCGATTGTCCGATAAGGAATATTCTGGCACGTTTGTGCGATAAATGGTCGCTATTGATTATCTATACGATGAACAAGGCTGATAAGGAAACCATGCGGTTCAAGGAATTGCAGCGTGAAATACCTGATATTTCACAGAAGATGCTGACTGTTACCCTGCGTACACTGGAAGATGACGGTTATGTCACCCGTACTGTATATCCCGAAATTCCTCCGCGGGTTGAATATGCGTTGACTCCTCGTGCCCATTCCCTGATACCTCATTTCAATGCTTTGATCGAGTGGGCATTGGAGAATAAGGACGCTATCATTGAAGACCGTAAGAAAGCTCACAAAAGGTGATTGAATTGTAAATCCGACATGACGGAAGTTTTTTGTAATCGGGTGTTAAGGAATTAAAATCGAACACAGAGACACAGAGGCACAGAGATTTGTTAGAGAACTAGGTTTTAAATAGTTGACAAGGTTTTTCTTTTAGGGGACTAGGAACTAGGTACTAGGAGACTAGGTTTTAGATAGTTCAGCAAAACTATTGGCTTAACTCCTTAACTTCTTTAACTCCTTAACTCCTAAAAAGAAAAGCTATTGGCTTTAACTTCTTTAACTCCTAGTTACAAAACCTTGTCAACTATTCTAAAACCGGTATCCCAATCCCAGCATCAGGTTGTTCGGGTCACGGAATTTGCTGAGCTGGTAGCCTACGTGCAGGAAGGCGCGACGCGTGATGAAGGTTTTCAAGGCCAGAATCTGATAATAGCCTTCCGTGTCTTCTCCTTTATAAAAGAGGTTTTTCCCGATACCTAAGTTGATGCTGAAGATAGGCATGGTCAGTTCGGCACGCAGGGAAAGCCCTGCGGCAAACTGTTCGCGGAAAGGCGGGCGATAGAATCTTTTTTCATTGCTGACCGGGTCGGTTTCTGCGACATGGTTTTTCAGGTTCGCACTTTCATCGTATTGCGCGTCTAGCGAAATGCCTGCACGGAAGTATTTGTTTATCCGATAAAGCGGATTGAAGTTCAAGCCGATTATTCCGAACGAACCGGGTATCAGGTATCTTTCAGTAGGCGTGATGATGCCTCTGCGCCTTGTGGCTCCATATAGAATAAGGTCATAACTGAAAGGAGAACTTTTCGGTCGGATGTCAGCCGGTTTATGGTTGTTCGTGTTCTTCTCTCCGGCATCGAATGTCCGTATCAGTCCGATGCGTCCCCCTACAGTGTTTACTCCCGAGTTGGGGTAATTGCTGTTTCCGTTAGAATAGTGTGTGGCTTCGATGCCTGCGGTCAGATGCCATTGTGAGGCAAGTCGCCAGTTCAGGTAGACCCCGATGTTGAGGTAAGCATTGATTTTCGAGCCTACCACATCGTTATACGGATTGTTCTCCGCATTGTATTTCTTCCAGCCGAACGAGGCGCCGAAGTTCCATTCGTAGTCCAGTGTCAGGCGAGGAGACAGGCGGGCTATCTGTGAACCTTGGAATACATATACGTTGACGGGATTACCCAGTTCCGAAGCGTTGAAGAAAGAAGTGTATGCCACGCCGATGCCTTGGTAAGCGTAGGGGTATAATTGTCCCCAATAGGAATCCGGATGAAACCGGAAGGCATATTTCAGATGTGCCGAAAGGGAAGTGTTGATGGCTTTCCCGTGCGCATTCTCCCCCTTGAAGAAGCCTTTTGTAGGCATGACGTACCCCGTTCGGATATCGAATCCCAATTGGTGATGTATCGGGAGACGATGGGTAAGGGTGTCCTGTCCGGCATATCCGGCAAAAGGGCTGCTTATATAAAACAGGAGAGCAAGCGCACCTGTCAAAACGGTTCGGACGGTTGTCTTCATAATTCAATTGGTAAATCTTTCTCAAAATATATTCCAAAGGTAAACCAATCTGTTTAAACGGACAACTATTTCAAACTGTTTTTGCGAGTGACGAACGCTTGCTTCTGCCTGTTCGTTTTTTAGAGAGCTGTAAGCAGTAACTGAAGGTCGACTATCCCCAGCCATTTGCCGAACTTGAATCCGGCTTCTTTGAAATGGGAAACCTGTACGAAGCCCAACCGTTCGTGCATCAGGATACTGGGACGGTTGTCTGCGGTGATGCAGGCAATGAGCGAATGGATGCCGGCTTCGCGGGAAGCGGTGATGAGTCGGTTCATCAGGCGTGTGCCGATGCCCTTTCGTTCTTCGCCGGGGGCTACATAGACGGTAGATTCCAACGTGCGGTTGTAAGCGGCTTTCTCTTTCCACGTATGTGCATAGCAGTAGCCTGTAATCCGACCGTCGGTTTCTTCTACGAAATAAGGATAACGGGCAGAAATGGAGAGAATGCGCCGGCGCATTTCTTCTTCGCTGACCGGTTCCAGCTCGAAGGTGGCGGTAGTATGCTCGATGTAATGGTTGTAAATGCCGGCAATGGCACGGGTATCTTCCAGAGTAACTTTACGTATCATCTTGTCGTTTGATATTTTTTTGTCTTTTCGTTGCAAAGGTAGGTGTTTTTACTTACATTTGTTTTAGAAAACAAAGATTATATGAAAGGATTTCGTAATTGGTTAGTTTTGTTTATGCTATTTTCCATTTTGGCATGTGGACGTAAAAAGCCGGTTGAGTTGCCTCGGCAGGAGATGGCAGAACGTTTGCTGAGAGAGGCAGACAGTCTGATGCGTGCAGATTCTGCCTTTTGGCTTCATCCTGTCAATCGGGAAGAGCCAGTGATGTGTCGGTATGATTCATTGGTCAGACAGAAACTGGACGATGCGCTACTGATGTGTCCGTCGTTGAAGAAGGCTTATCTGACGAAATATGTTTACCTGATACGTAGCTGGAAGCTGGATGAAATGCTACAGCTCTTGCGTACAATGGGAGCGAATGTGCCCGATTCGATGGCTGCAGATATGTGGAACCTGAAAGCCATGCTGGAGGATAGGGCAGGATGGCACGATACGGCGCGTCATGATTTCCTGAAAGCGGACTCGATATATGGAATGCAACTGCAGGAGGCCATGGAGACAAAAGCCGACACAACCCAATATACTGTATTGCGTCTGATGAAATCCTTGAATCTTTCTTTGTTGTATAACGACTTTACGCTCCTGCGCTATGAGTTGAATTTGTATAACGGGGTGTATGAAACATTGCCGGAAGGTATAGAGATGCTGAAAGATTGTCGTTCCAAAGAGCAGTATTACCGGTATGTGTTCGGGGAATAGGTGAGTTTTTATTGAACACAAAAACACAGAGAAAATCTGTGGTGAAAGAAAACGCCAACAGATTCTTCATTCTTAATTCTTAATTTAATTATTTCCTCTCCCATTAATTGTCTGCTATGTTTATTGAATAATAATATCTAACTTTGCACGTAATTATAATATTGACGAATGGGCAATTTTAATTCTTTCATTGATAAATTAGACATGGAATTCTGGCAAGAAATTTGTGCCAAGAACGGTAAACTATGCCATTACAAAAAGGGAGAATCCTTTGTGCGACAGGGAGATGTTATACGGTATATGGGAATCGTGCGAGAGGGATATTTTAAATATGTCGTAACAGATTCAAAGGGTGATGAACATATAACTGGTTTGGCGCTGCCAGGAGCATTTGTTGGTGACTATTTAAGTACCACACACAAAACACCTTGTATGACCAGTCTTGTTGCTGCAACAAATGCGGAGGTTCTGGTATGTGACTGTGAAGTACTTAATAAAGTATTCGATGAGGATAGAGAGCTTCATCAGCAGCTTTCAGATTTACTGTTCCATCATGTTTATAAACAATACTTGGATATGCACCGTTTTTCACCCAAGGAACGCTATATTGCTTTATTGAAAAGATGTCCTGATATTCTTCAAAATATCACGATTGGAGAAGTTGCTTCTTATTTGAATGTTACACCAACCTATCTCAGCCGTATCCGTAAGGAAATTACTTTTGAGAGTAAATGATTTTATCAGATGAACGAGTTCAATACATACCTCAATAACTTAGACTATTCTTTTATTAAAGATTTATGTGAAAGGAAAGGAAAACTGCATACTTATCGTAAAGGAGATTTTTTTATTCGCCAGCACGAGAGAAAACGTTTTGCGGGATGGGTGGAAGATGGTACCTTTCAATATACCCACATTGACGAAGAGGGAGAAGAGCACATTGTTGGGTATTCTTTTACAAATGAATATGTGTGTGACTATTCCTCACTCATAAAAGGCAGTTTGTCATTGGTAAGCATTCAAGCTATAACCGATTGCACCGTTTATGAAATATCACACCATGAACTTATTGCATGTTGGGAAACAAATATGGAAACCCAACGGTTTGGAAGACATGTAGCCGAAAATCTATATGAAATGGTATACGGACGACTACTCGATTCGTATTGCAGCCCTGAAATACGATACAAAAGACTGATGGAGCGTTGTCCCGACTTGAAAGAAGCAGTTCCTTTGAAAAACATTGCTTCATTCTTGGGCGTTACTCCCGAAACTGTCAGCCACATACGCAGGAAATTGAGAAAGTAACCGTATCTTTTAACATTTAGAGAGAAAGGTCTTGAAATATTTCAAGGCCTTTTTTATTTATTATCCCGTACTTCGCATTCCAAAAATTAACGTATAATCGAAATATGAGTCGTATGGTCATGCTTGGCAGTTATCCCTCTGAAAAAGGTGAAATATAATTCTGCCTGCAACTCTCAAACTTGTTTGAGAGTCGTGTGGCTGTAAGTATATACATTTGCAAAAATATATATTTACACAATCTATTTAGATTCAATATGAAATTAAGGAAATGATTATGGATATTAAACGCTTATTTTCTGTAATAGTACTTGGATAGGTATTTACAAATTTAGCACAGGCTCAATCTAAACTAATTGGAGAGATTTATACTACGGACGGTTTTCCCATAGCCGATGCAGTCGTTGTTCTCAAAGATTCTTTGAATCACGCAACGGCATACCATATTGCTTATTCGGACAGTTTGGGAAAATTCTTTATGGGAAACCCTGACGAACGTGCAAATCAACTGTTTATTAGCCGTTTGGAATATAAGCCTGTATTTCTTCCTTTTTCGCTGAAAACAAGTCGTATGCGGATTACACTTGAAAAAGACGGCAACTTCAGTCTGGATGAAGTGGTAGTGAAGGGGGTAAGACAACGTACCAAAGTGGAAAACGACAGGCTGGTGTATGACATGGACACCAATCCTTTCAACAACGATAATGCACTGGAAGCCTTCAAGTATGTCCCTTTCATAGCTTCGGACGGAGAACACTTTTCCATTATAGGCAAGAGAGAAACGAAGATTTATGTGAACGGAAGGGAAAAGAAGCTGGCTCCCGATGCAGTGAATGATTATTTGAAAGGGTTACCCGCCGACCGGATAAAAAGCATAGAAGTAATCCATTCCCCCAACAGTACATTCCGTGGAGAAGGGAACTTCGGTATCATCAACATTCAATTGAAGCAAAAGGAAGATGAAGGATTGCAAGGTTCCTTGTCCGCACAGGTCTGGCGGACGCACTATATGAAAGAGCGTGGCAACTTGAACTTGACATACCATAAAAACAGACTGACCCTGAATGGCACGGCAGGCTTTGCCAACCAAAGCGACTGGAAGAAGGACGAAACGGAAAGTTTCCTGAAAGAAAGTGCCGTCACGACATGGCAGGAAAGCAAAATAACAGGATTTACCCGGCGTGCGAACGGAGCCATCGACTGGGAATACCAACTCTCGGACAAGGACGAGCTGGGAGGCAACATCAATTTCTCTTATTCCAAACTGGACTGGACGGACAAAGGAAGGCTGAAACAGGCAGGTGCTGACAAAGAAGAGACATTGAACGTGCGGCATGACAATGACTTGGAACGCGACAGGACAGACGCGGGCATCAACTTGTTCTATCAACGCCGCTTCAACCAACCGGGGCAAGTGTTGAATATCGATTTCGATTACACCCATAGCCGGAACAAACAGTTCGTATGGAACCGCATGGACAATCTGGACGACGACCTGCAATATCTTTCACCTTACAATTATTATCAGGAGAACGTGCCTCAAAACAGCCATGTATGGTCGGGCAAAATAGAATATGGGCAAAACGTAGGAAAAAACCAATGGACAGCAGGAGTGGACAGCTATTACTCCAAGATTGACAACAAAGACACTTTTATGCAGGGCACGGACGACGGCTATGTGAACGATGAGGAACAGAGCAACCACTTTGCGTTGCAAGAATGGACATCCGCCTTTTTTGTCAGTTGGAAAAGGGAATGGAACTCCCGCTTTTCCACCCGCTTGGGCAGCCGGTTGGAGTACACCGACTATGCCACCCGGCAATATACGCTGGGAGAGAAAACCGAGACTGATTTTGTCAGAGTGCTGCCCAACCTCTACATCACTTACCACCTGTCGCCCGACCATGTGTTCTCCTACATCTTTTCCAACCGGATGGAGCGGCCGGTGTTTTCTCTGTTCAATCCGTTCAAGGTTTATACATCCGCAACAAGCTATACCACCGGCAATGCGAAACTGAAACCGGAAATCATGTACGGGCAAACCTTTCAGTACCAGTTTTTCAAGCGGTACATCTTTCAGGCTACCTACCAGCGTGTGAAGAACCAAATCTACGAACTGACCTTTGCCACGGACGACGACATGCAAGTGACCACGCCCGTGAACGCCGGAATTTTCGAGTATGCCCTGCTGGCATTGAACACCAATACTTCTTACCTGAAAAACTACGCCGACTTGAATATAACCGTCTCCTATTTGTGGCAACGCATGAGTGCAATCGAATATGAAGGCGTGCATGCCGGAGGCTATCACAACGGAGTCTTTCAAGTGGATTTGAACAATAACTTCACCCTTTCGGAAAAGCATAAGCTCTCTTTTGACATAAACGTGTCATACAACACCAAGGACATTTCTTTCTATACCGAAACGCCGGAAAAACTCTACCTGTACGGACAATTGAAGAAACGCTTCAAGGCGTGCCAGTTGTCTCTGTATGGTTTCTGCAACCTATATAGGTATGACGGGAAGATGACAACCCGATGGCGGAATAAATACGAGACAGACAACATACAACGCATCAGCCTGATTAAAGGTGAACCCGTCGGCATAGGCCTCCGCTTCAATTATACTTTTGGGAACAAGAAAGTGAACGGCACACAAGAGCGAAAGACTTCCGGCACGGAAGCCAAAAGAAGATTATAACATTTACAATCAAGCGATGCACAAGCAACCGTATGTAAAACAATTAAAACTATAAAAATGAAAAGTATTGGGAGTTTATTTATGTTGGTGTGTACTTTTTCTTCATTAGAAGTATCTGCACAAGCTATCAATGGAAAACTGATTGACGAGAACAGCCAACCCTTACCCTACGCCAATGTAGTGTTGCTGTCTCTGCCCGATTCTACTTTTGTCACGGGAACAATCAGCGATGAAGACGGAATATTTACCCTGCAAGCCGAGCTGCCCAATCTGTTGCTCCGGGTATCTTCCGTCGGCTATGTCACCCTATATAATAAGGTGGAGCAAGCGGAGCTGGGTACCCTGCAACTTCTGCCCGACGCACACATGCTGGGGGAAGTGGTGGTGAAAGCAAACTTGCCTGTGACACGCATGAAAGGGGATGCGATGGTTACCAGTGTCGAGAACACCGTATTAAGCAAGGTGGGTTCAGCCAATGATGTACTGACTAAAATACCCGGCATTACCAAGAAACAAGATGCGCTTGAGGTATTCGGCAAGGGAACTCCCCTCATATACATCAACGGCAGGAAACTGCACGATTTATCTGAATTGGAACAACTGAACTCCGATGAAATCAAGAACGTGGAGGTTATACGCAATCCGGGGTCAAGATACGATGCAACCGTAAAAGCTGTGGTCCGTATTCAGACGATCAAACGTCAGGGTGACGGCTTCGGTTTCAACCTGCGCTCCAGCTATTATCAGTCGGATAACACAGATTTGATTGAACAGGCGAATTTCAACTACCGTCACAATAATCTCGATGTTTTCGGTTCTGTCAATTACAACCGGATGGATAGTTGGCAGGAAGCCACCATGATATTGAACGAAAAAGGAACAAAGACCTGGAACCACCACATGGTAAACCATTGGAATGTCCTTACAGAAGACCTCAATGGAACCATCGGATTTAATTATCAGATAAACGAGAACCATACTTTCGGTGCCCAATATAAGACCGGAAAGAAACTGAAAGAAGAGAATCCACAATCCAAGGAAACGGATATAACAGTGGATGATGTCTTTTATGACAATATAAAAATCATTGGAGAAGAACACCGGGACCATGACCTTGGACATGAAGTAAACGCATACTATAGTGGTCAGGCCGGAAAGATAAATATTGATTTCGATGTGGATTATCTGCAAAACGGAAACCGTTATTATGCTTTTTCCCATGAAGTCAGTCAGACCTCTGAGAACCGTGATGTCCATTCTGTCAACAGCGTGAAAAACCGTCTTGCTGCCGGAAAGCTGACTTTGTCATTCCCTTTAGGTGGAGGGACTTTTGCAGTGGGAAGTGAAGTAACCTATACTCACAGGAACGACGATTATTTTAATGAGGAAAACTATGTGCCCTCTTCTTACAGTAAAATAAAGGAAATCAACGCAACAGGCTATGCGGAATACAACCGCAGTTTCCCGTGGGGTGACTGGGCACTTGGACTTAGGTATGAGCATGTCAAATTTGACTATTACGAAGATGACAGGCATATTGACGAGCAGAGCCGTACATTTGATAACTTTTTCCCGAATGTATCGTTTTCAACGCGCTTAGGGCCTGTACAGGCACAGTTGAGCTATACGGCAAAGACACAAAGACCGTCGTATAGCGAACTGAGTAACAATGTATTTTATTCAGACCGTTTTACCCTTCAAAAAGGAAATCCCACCCTTCGTCCGACAATCATACATGACTTGACATTATCAGGTACCTGGAGATTCTTGCAGATGTCCTTGTCGTATTCACAGACAAAGGACCGGATTTTGTTTTGGGGCGAACTGATGAATGAAGATGCTTCACTGACCATGCTGAGCAACCGCAACTGGGACAAATCCATTCCTATGTTTACCGCCTTTCTGTCTGCTACGCCTAAAATCGGCTGTTGGTCGCCTATGTTGAGTGTAGGTATGCAGAAGCAGTGGCTGACTGTCGATTATTTTAAGGAATCGAAAACATTGAACAAGCCTATATTTACAGCCTCTTTCAATAATACATGGGAATTGCCTCTTGGTTTTATGATAGGTCTTGATTCTTATATTCAGAGTGCAGGTGCATCGCAGAATATTTATACTGAAAAACCTTACGGATACGTCAATCTGTCTGTCAGGAAAAGTTTCCTGAAAGATGCGTTAAGTATGGAATTGAGGGGAAACGACCTTTTCAATACATACAAGATAGGATATAGTCTGTATAGTGGTGATTATTATCTTTATCAGAAAAACGTTTGGGACAGACAGGAGTTTTCTGTAACCGTCCGCTACAAGTTCAACGCCACCAAGAGCAAGTACAAAGGTACCGGTGCCGGAGAAAGCCAGAAGAGCCGTATGTAAGACAAAATTCTCTCTTCAATATCGGATTATAATCAAAAAAGGACAGCCTCGCGAGAAGTTGTCCTTTTCCGGTTCTTCACGGATAACACAAGCATCCGTTTCCTGTCAGTTACAAACTGTTTATCTCTTCTTCCGTCAGTCCGGTGGCTTGCCGAATGATATTCGCCGGAACGCCCAGCTCCTTCAGTCTGCGTGCGTTCCCAATCTTCTCTTCCAGTTTTCCTTTCTCCAAACCTTCAGCTATTCCTTCAGCTTTACCTTCCGCTCTGCCTTGAGCCATTCCTTCAGCCCTGCCTTGTGCCATGCCTTTCGCCATTCCTTCTGCCATACCTTCTGCTTTGCCTTTGGCTACAGCTTTCATCTCTGCCGTTTCAAGCACGTTCTTCCAGTCACGGTAAACCTTCAGGCTGTCTTCGTATTCGTCGTATTGCTTTTTGGTGAACTTGG
>UQVZ01000057.1 GCA_900544675.1 uncultured Bacteroides sp. | reverse complement strand
TTTATCCGCTTATGCAACTTATAATCAGGGATTTAATTTATAGAAGTCCCCTTAAGTTTCTCTGAAGTTTGGCATTACAAAGATAGTATAAGTTCGTGAATTTTTGTATACAGAACGCTTTTCTTTTTACAAAAGATAGATAAGGTGCTTATTGTTCTCGGATTCTAGTCGTATAAAATGTCTTTTCAATTGGTTGCATTCTATGTCCTCCAATTGGAAGACGTACGTTCTCGGTATGGGAAACGTATATCCCCCGATTGGAGGACGTACGTCTCTCGTATGGAGGACGTAGAATGGAAACGCTTGCATGGTAAATCTGAATGGGCTGCAAACGGGATATGTGCCTTTTAAAAGGAAGAAATATTCTCATGAAAAAAATCGGGTAGGAGAGAACACATTGGATATGGGTTCTCCTCCTGCCCGATTAACCTAATTTATAAAGAACGGATTAGAAATTGAAGTAATTCTTTGCGTTGTTGTAGCAGATGTCTTCTACCATTTGCTGGATGCGTGGCATTTCAGATTCAGGCAGTTCACCGTTTTCTACATCGTTACCCAACAAGTTGCACAGCGTGCGGCGGAAATATTCGTGACGCGGATAAGACAAGAATGAACGAGAGTCGGTGAGCATCCCTACAAAGCGGCTCAGCAAGCCCAGCAAGGAAAGGGCGTTCATCTGTTTCTCCATGCCATCCTTCTGGTCGAGGAACCACCAGCCTGAACCCCATTGGATTTTGCCTGGTACGGAACCGTCCTGGAAGTTGCCCAGCATGGTGGCAATCACTTCGTTGGCGCATGGGTTCAGGTTGTAAAGAATGGTCTTGGTGAGTTTGCCTTCTGTGTTCAGGCGGTCCAAGAATTTCGACAGGGCTTTGGCTGTATTGAACTCGCCGATAGAGTCGAATCCTGTATCGGGACCCAGCAACTTGAACATCTTGGTGTTGTTGTTGCGGATAGCACCGTAGTGATATTGCTGTACCCAGCCGGTCTCGTAGTCCATTTCGGCAAAGATAACCAGCATAGCTGACTTGAATTTCAGGATTTCTTCTTGTGTCAGTTCGTTTCCTCCATATACTTTATTGAAGATGGCTTTGATTTCCTCGTCGGTATAGTCTTCGGCATAGAATTCTTCGATACCGTGGTCGGACAGTTTACATCCTTGTTCGGCAAAGAAAGCATGACGCTTGCGCAAGGCGTCAATCATATCATCGAAAGCATTGATGGTAACGCCACTTACTTCTGACAACTTTTCTACGTAAGCGCGGAAGTCTGCCGGCACTTCAACGGCCATTGCCTTGTCGGGACGCCAAGCCGGAAGCATCTTGATTTCGAATCCGCTTTCGCGTGTAGCTTTATGATACTCCAGCGAATCGACCGGGTCATCCGTCGTGCATACGGTTTCTACATGGTAACGGCGCATCAGGTTCCGTGCCGAATATTCGGGCGTAGCCAATTTGGCATTACATTCATCGAATATTTCCCGGGCTGTAGATGGATTCAGGATTTTTTCGATGCCGAAAGCGGTCTTCAGTTCCAGGTGAGTCCAATGGTACAGCGGATTGCGGAAGGTATAAGGAACCGTTTCTGCCCATTTTTCAAATTTTTCCCAGTCTGTAGTATCTGTGCCTGTGCAATAACGTTCTTCTACACCGTTGCTGCGCATGGCACGCCATTTATAGTGGTCGCCTCCCAGCCAGATTTCAGTGATTGACTTAAACTGATAATCTTCGGCTACCATTTTAGGACTTAGATGGCAGTGATAGTCGATAATCGGCATTTTGGCTGCGTGGTTGTGGTACAATTCCTGTGCGGTTTCTGTCTTTAACAGGAAATTCTCATCCATGAATTTTTTCATAAAGCTTTCTTTTTGGTTTATGTTTTTGTTAGGTATTTTCAAACAAAACGGTTAATGAAAACAATTTTTATGCTAAAGAACACATATATCGTTTTATTTTTCGTTATCGAACACGAAAGTAGAAATTTTATTTGGAATAACAAAATATTTCGTATATTTGCAGTGATTATTTAGTAAAATTAAATTCTTGACGAGGATGGGATAATTTCTATTTATCAATATATTTTACTAAATGAGTGCCTTTGTAGAAGAGAACATTCATGTGACATTGAACTTAAAAATTAATATAAGTATGAGACCGTTAAACAAAGAAACAGCGAACAAGCCTGTTCGTCCTGAAAGAATTATTCAATTTGGTGAAGGTAATTTCTTGCGTGCATTTGTAGACTGGATTATCTACAACATGGACCAGAAGACCGATTTTAATAGCAGTGTGGTTATTGTACAACCTTTGGGGAAGGGAATGATTGATACCCTGAACAATCAGGATTGTCTGTATCATGTTAATTTGCAGGGACTTGACAAGGGTCAAGTGGTAAACAGCCTGACATTGATTGACGTAGTGAGCCGTGCCTTGAATCCTTATCATCAATTTGATGAATTCATGAAGTTGGCAGAACAGCCTGAAATGCGTTTCGTGATTTCCAATACGACCGAAGCCGGCATTGCTTTCGACCCGGCTTGCAAACTGGATGATGCGCCTGCCTCTTCTTATCCGGGCAAACTGACCCAATTGTTGTATCACCGCTTCAAGACTTTCAAGGGCGATATGTCAAAAGGTTTGATTATTTTCCCCTGTGAATTGATTTTCCTGAACGGACATAAGCTGAAAGAAACCATTTATCAGTATATCGAATTGTGGAACTTAGGCGATGAGTTTAAAAACTGGTTCGAGAAGGCTTGCGGGGTTTATGCTACCCTGGTAGACCGCATTGTGCCGGGATTCCCGCGCAAGGAAATCGATGCCATCAAGGAAAAGCTGCAATACGATGACAATATGGTGGTGCAGGGTGAGATTTTCCATTTGTGGGTAATCGAGGCTCCGCAGGAAGTGGAGAAAGAATTCCCTGCAGACAAGGCGGGGCTGAATGTGTTGTTCGTCCCGTCCGAGGCTCCTTATCATGAAAGAAAAGTTACGTTGCTGAACGGTCCTCATACCGTATTGTCGCCGGTGGCTTATCTGTCGGGCATCAATATCGTGCGTGACGCTTGCCAACATCCTGTAGTAGGCAAGTTCATCCATAAGGTGATGTTTGATGAACTGATGGAAACCCTGAATTTGCCGAAAGCCGAGCTGGAACAGTTTGCCAGCGATGTATTGGAGCGTTTCAATAATCCGTTTGTCGATCATCAGGTGACTTCCATCATGCTGAACTCGTTCCCGAAATACCAGACCCGCGACCTGCCGGGACTGAAAGTTTATCTGGAACGTAAGGGTGAACTGCCGAAGGGACTGGTATTGGGTCTGGCTGCTATCATTACTTATTATAAAGGTGGCGTGCGTGAAGACGGCGCTGAAATTGTTCCGAATGATGCTCCGGAGATTATGGACTTGCTGAAACAACTTTGGGCAACCGGCGATACGAAACAGATTGCCGAAGGTGTATTGGGGGCAGTTTCCATCTGGGGCGAAGACCTGAATCAGATTCCGGGTTTGACTGCGGCTGTAAAAGCAGACTTGGACAGCATTCAGGAAAAAGGCATGCTGGAAACGGTGAAATCTATTCTTTGATTTAAACAGGCTCTAAAGCGTTTGTACGGAATTTCCGTGTATATAGTGAGGAGGGAAAGCAGCAGATAAAGGGTGCTTTCCCTCTTTGTTATAAAGGCTTGTCTTGATTTTTTTCGTATCTTTGCCGCTCGTAAAGACGAACGTATATGAAGCCACAGTTTTTAATCGGATCGCCCGTTTCGGGATGTGGGAAGACCACAGTTACTTTAGGCTTGCTGCGTGTGATGCACCGGCGAGGCATGGTAGTGCAGCCTTATAAGTGCGGTCCCGATTTCATCGATACACAATATCATGCACTTGCTTGTGGGCGTGAGTCGGTCAATCTGGATGCGTGGCTGGCTTCCCGTACCCATATCCAATCGGTTTATAATCATTATGCCGAGGGGGCAGACGTGTGTCTGGTAGAAGGTAACCGGGGACTTTACGACGGCTATAACCGGATGGAAAACAGTAGTGCGGCATTGTCAAGGATGTTGGGAATTCCGGTTATCCTGGTCGTTAGTGCGCGTGCTATCGGCTATGCCATTGCTCCTGTCTTGTATGGCATGAAACGTTTCAATGCTTCGGTGCGGATTGCCGGAGTAATCTTTACGCAAGTGGCATCTTCTTCTCATCTTGTTTCTCTTCGTGAAGCCTGTATGGATGCCGGAATAGAATGCCTGGGATATCTGCCTGTATCAGACGATATTCATCTGCCGCAACGCCATCAAGGATTGACGCTTTCGGTCAGGCAGGCATTAGAAGAAATAACCGACCGGATAGCAGACTTGATAGAAAGACATATCGACATTGATAAATTGCTGAATTTATGTGTGCGTATATTTCCTTGCCAGTACACATTGCCTTATACATCGGAAGTTGGTGTTGAGATGATGCGTCGTCCTTCGGCTGATATACGCATTGCCATAGCACGCGACCCGGCTTTTTCTTTTTTATATAAAGAGAATATAGACAGGCTGGCAGAACGAGGCAAACTGGTTTATTTCAGTCCGGTGTATGGAAGCGATTTGCCGGAAGCCGACTATGTATATATACCAGGTGGTTATCCGGATTTGTTTGCCCGCCAACTTCATCGTAGGAAGCGTCTGATGGAGCAATTGCATGAGTATGTGGAAGCAGGAGGCAGGGTGCTGGCAGAAGGCGAGGGGCTGACTTTGCTTGCCCGTTCGTTCACGGTCCGCCAGGGAGGCACGGCTTATGAGATGGCAGGGATTTTGCCTGTCGATTGTACATTGGTGGATGCTAATTCCAGTAACGGTTATCGTATGATGCAATATGGAGCGATTAAACTTCGTGGCTATGAGACTCATGCTTCGGTATTGGTCGCTTCTTCTGAAACTCCAGCATCGGTAGCGCAGCTTTATGGGGTACGCGGAACCGAGACTGCTACTCCCTTATTCCGGTATAAGAATCTGTTTGCAAGTTATACGCATTGGTATTGGGGAGAAACCGACATTTTTTCGATATGGGATAAAATTTAATTCTGTTTTATTTGATAATATCGAAAATAAGGTTTACTTTTGCATCCCGTAACGTCAGGTTACGTATACATGCGGTAGTAGCTCAGTTGGTAGAGCATCAGCTTCCCAAGCTGAGGGTCACGGGTTCGAGTCCCGCTTACCGCTCTTATTGAAAGTCAGGGAGTTATGATAAACGTAGCTCCCTTTTTTATTGCCTTATAAAAAACGGGTATCGAAAAATGTATTCTCTTTCGATACCCGTTTTTTCGTATTGACTGACTTTATTTAGGCGCCTTGTGATAGAGATAAATAGCTATAAACAGATATAAGATATTTGGAATCCAGACAGCCAGTGCCGGAGCCATATTACCACTAATGGCAAAAGTAGCCGAGATGGTCTGGAACAGGATATACGAGAAACTCAAAGCTAATCCGATACCTAAGTGGAGTCCCATGCCGCCTTTTACTTTCCTTGAAGACAACGAAAGCCCGATGGCAGTCAGGATGAATGCGGCAAACGACATGGCTATCCGTCGGTGGTATTCCACTTCGAACTCTTTGATATTGGCAAATCCACGTTGTTTCTGCTTCTGTATATACTCGCGCAGTTGCGGGCTGGTCATGGTTTCCTGTTGTCCGCGTGTAATCAGGAAGTCTTGCGGCTCCATCTTGATGATGGAATCTATGCGTTCGCCCCGTGTGATGACTTCTTTCATGCCGCGCATTTCCCGAATCATGTAGTCGCGGATAATCCACTTATGATACGAAGCAGTATCGTAGGTTATGCGTCGTGCCGTGAGGTGGGATACCAGTTTATGGTCTTCGAACTTGTCCAGCGAGAACCGGTAACCGGTTTTGTTGTAGTTTTCGTACCGCTCCATATAAGCCACTACACCCGTATCTACTTCCAGTTGGATATTGCGTGCGTAGTCTGCCGATTTTTTCTTCTTGTATTGTTCCTCAAACTTCAACCGGGTCACACTACCTGTCGGGATGACTTCGGTACCTAATACAAAGGTAACAGCCGAGATAATGGCGGCTGAAATCATATAAGGCACCATCAGCCGCTTGAAACTCATTCCGGTAGAGAACATAGCAATGATTTCGGAGTTCTCTGCCAGTTTCGAGGTGAAGAATATCACGGCGATGAAGACGAACAACGGGCTGAACAGGTTGGTATAATAAGGTATGAAGTTCAGGTAATAATCGAATACGATTGCTTCCAGCGGAGCCTTGTTGTTGATGAAACGGTCGATGTTCTCGTTGACGTCGAATACCACGGCAATGGATATAATCAAGGCTATGGCAAAAAAGTAGGTTCCCAGGAACTTGACAATGATGTATCGGTCCAGACGTTTCAGCCATTTCTTTTGGAAAATCCGTTTCAGAAAAGGCCGGACCTTATCCGATTCCGGTACTTTTACTTTCGGCAATTTCCCTTGGGGCAACTTTAGACTTCCTTTCAATTTATCGATTAGTTTCATCGGTATGTCAGTTTTTTATAAGCGGGTAGAAATTCGTTTTACCATCGCAGGTTTCCATGTAGAGAAATCACCTGCCATGATGTGTTTCCGGGCTTCTTTGACCAGCCACAAATAAAAGGCTAAGTTGTGGATGGAAGCAATCTGCAATGCCAACAGCTCCTGTGCATGGAAGAGGTGGCGCAGATAGGCACGGCTATACATGGTGTCTACATACGAAGCTCCATCAGCTTCGATGGGGGAAAAATCCTTTTCCCATTTCTTGTTGCGCATGTTCATGATGCCGTCTTTGGTGAAGAGCATGCCGTTGCGTCCGTTTCGGGTAGGCATTACACAATCGAACATGTCCACGCCGCGCTCGATGCCTTCAAGGATATTGACCGGCGTACCTACTCCCATCAGGTAGCGGGGCTTGTCGGTCGGCAGGATTTCGTTGACGACTTCAATCATTTCATACATCTTTTCGGTAGGTTCGCCCACTGCCAGTCCGCCGATGGCATTTCCGTCGGCATTCTTCGAAGCGATGTATTCAGCCGAACGCTTGCGCAGGTCGGTATATACACATCCTTGTACGATGGGGAACAGTGATTGGTTGTAGCCGTATTTAGGTTCGGTCTCGTTAAACCGTGTAAAGCAACGGTCCAGCCACCGGTGAGTCAACTCCATCGATTTACGTGCATATTCATAATCAGCCGTACCGGGCGTACATTCATCGAAAGCCATCATGATATCCGCTCCAATGGTACGCTCGATATCCATTACCCGCTCTGGCGTAAACAAGTGTTTCGAGCCGTCAATATGCGAACGGAACTCCACACCTTCTTCTCTCATCTTGCGGATACCGGATAAAGAGAATACTTGGAATCCTCCGCTATCGGTCAGCATCGGGCGGTCGAACCCGTTGAATTTATGCAGACCGCCGGCTGCTTCCAGCACATCCAGCCCCGGACGAAGGTACAGGTGGTAAGTGTTTCCCAGAATAATCTGAGCCTGGATATCTTCTTTCAGCTCGCGCAGGTGGACAGCTTTCACGCTGCCTACCGTCCCTACGGGCATAAAGATAGGAGTCTCTATTTGTCCATGGTCGGTCGTTATCAGACCTGCACGGGCATTCGATTGGGGGTCGGTATATTGTAGTTCGAATTTCATTTCGTCAGCTTTAGTTGATTCGGTGCGTCGGTTTCTTTTTCCTTATCTTTTTTCATGATGGCCTCGAAGTCGATAGCGTCGGCTACTTTCTCATCGGTCAAAGCCAGTTCCAGCACTTCCTTGATGTCTTTTACATAATGGAAAGTAACGCCTTTCAGGTAGAGAGGCTGTATTTCCTCAATGTCCTTCCGGTTTTCTTCGCACAAGATGATGTTGGTGATTCCAGCCCGCTTGGCTGCCAAAATCTTTTCACGTATGCCGCCTACGGGGAGCACTTTGCCGCGCAAGGTGATTTCTCCCGTCATGGCAAGGTTGGCTCTTACTTTCCGTTGTGTCAGCGCCGAAGCCAGTGAAGTCACCATCGTAATGCCTGCCGAAGGTCCGTCTTTCGGAATGGCTCCTTCGGGTACATGGATATGGATGTTCCAGTTTTCGAAGATACCATCGGGCAAGTCGAGCAGGTAAGAATGCGATTTCAGGTATTCCAGTGCCAGCATAGCAGACTCTTTCATCACGTCTCCCAGGTTTCCGGTCAAGGTAAGGCGCTCGCCTTTGCCTTTGCTCAGGCTGGTTTCTACGAAAAGTATCTCGCCTCCTACGGCTGTCCACGCCAAACCCGTCACTACACCGGCATATTCATTGCCTTGGTATTTGTCGCGTGAATATTCGGGCGTGCCTAAATATTGCTTGATGTCGTCCGGTTTCAGCTCATGTTGGCTGATGAACTTGTCGCTGGCTATCTCAAGTGCAATCTTGCGCATGATTTTGCCAATCTTCTTTTCCAGTTCGCGCACACCGCTTTCACGGGTATAATTTTCGATGATGTATTCGATGGCAGGCTTGGTAAACTTCACATGTTCCTTAGTCAGTCCGTTGGCAAGCAATTCTTTCGGTATCAGGTGCCGGCGGGCTATTTCTATCTTTTCTTCGGTGATGTATCCGCTTACCTCAATCAGCTCCATACGGTCGAGCAGCGGGGTAGGGATGGTGCTCAGGTTGTTTGCCGTAGCGATGAACATCACTTTCGACAAGTCGTAATCCAAATCCACATAATTGTCGTGGAAAGTATTGTTCTGTTCCGGGTCGAGCACTTCCAACATGGCAGATGCAGGGTCTCCTTGGCGGTCGTTTCCCATTTTGTCTATTTCATCCAGAATGATAACGGGATTCGACGATTCAGCCTTCATCAGGCTTTTGATGATACGCCCCGGCATGGCACCGATATATGTCTTGCGGTGTCCGCGGATTTCGGCTTCATCGTGTACGCCTCCCAGCGACATACGGATATACTTCCGCTTCAGTGCCGAAGCGATGGAACGTCCCAGCGAAGTCTTTCCCACACCCGGAGGACCATACAGGCAGAGGATAGGCGATTTCAGGTCGCCTTTCAGCTTCAGCACAGCCAGATGTTCCAGAATGCGTTCTTTTACTTTTTCCAGTCCGTAATGATCTTTGTTCAATACCTTTTCGGCATTGGGTATATTCAGATTATCAGTTGTGTATACATTCCATGGCAGTGCCAGCAATGTTTGCAGGTAAGTCAGTTGCACATTGTAGTCGGGCGATTGAGGGTTAATCCGCTCCAGTTTTTGTACTTCCCGCTCAAATGTCGCGCCTACTTCCTTGCTCCATTTCTTGGCTTTCCCTTTCGCCCGTAAGTCGTCTATTTCGTCTTCCTGGCTATTTCCCAGTTCGTCCTGGATATTCTTGATTTGCTGTTGCAAGAAATATTCACGTTGCTGGCGGTCCAGGTCTTCGCGCGTACGCATCTGGATATCATGTTTCAGTTCGGCAAGTTTGGTTTCCCGGTTCAGCACTTGAATCAATGCATACAAGCGTTCTTTTAAAGTGGGTTTACAAATCAGGTCGAACTTCTCATCCAGGCTGAATGGGAAGTTGGTGCAGATATAGTTGACCAGCACGTGGTCTTTAGGCAGGTTCTTTAATGCGAATGTCACGTCGGGGCTAAGCCGGTCGCTGGTATCTACATATTGGTTTGCCAGTTCCAAGCAGGTATCCATCAGAGCGTTGAATTCGTCATTGTTTTCGGTGTCCATATTTTCGGGTTCCACCACAATTCTACCTTTTAAGAAAGGTTCGGTAGCAGTGATTTCGCTCATTCGCACTTTTACATTGCTTGCTTGCAAAATAACAGTTGTGGCGCCTCCAGGAAGCTCGAAGATACGCAGAATTCTACCGATTACCGCGATAGGGTATAAGTCGTTGAATCCAGGATCTTCTACTTCAGACGATTTTTGAGTGGCTATGATGATGTGTTGTTTGTTTTTTGAAGCAGAACGTACCAGTTTGAGTGTGGCTTGCCGGCCAACCGTAACAGGCATGACAATACCTGTAAACATAAGCATGTTACGCAAAGTCATAACAGGCATTTCTCCGTTTATTTCCTCGGTTGATGGCAATTCGGGCTCGGCACTTATTTCAGCTACCATAGATACTTCATCAGAAGCCGTTCCCATTTCCAAATGCTTATCAGTTTTTTTTCTTCTTACCATAATTGTGGTTTGTCTACTCTTTGTGTATTAATAAATCCCAAAACGGGTACAAAGTTAAACAATCTGCTTCTAATTTGGAAACAGAAACTTGTAAATGCATGAAATAAATCGGAGTTTTGTGCTTAAATAAGATGTGTTTTATTTATTTTTGACGAAAAATTAAGGATGCATTTATGAGAAACCCTTTTTTCCGATTCAAACAGTTTGTAGTTTGGCACGACCGTTGTGCTATGAAAGTGGGGACAGATGGCGTTTTGTTAGGAGCCTGGACAGAGGTCGGACATGCGCGGAAGGTACTCGATATAGGAACAGGAAGTGGGCTGATTGCTTTGATGATTGCCCAGCGCAGCAATGCAGAGATAGTCGGCATCGATATTGATGCTGTTGCGGTAGGACAGGCAGCTGAGAATGTCAAGTCTTCTCCATGGGGTAATCGGGTGAAGATAGAGCAAGCAGATATCACAGATTTTAATGGTGAAAAATATGATGTTATCGTATCCAATCCGCCCTATTTCCAAGAAAAAGTACATTGTCCCGATGGACAACGCAATGTCGCCCGTCATACCAGTGCGCTTACCTTTGAGTCTTTGCTCGATGCAGTGAAAAAGCTATTGACCGAAGAAGGATGCTTTTCTGTTATTTTACCGGCTGAGGCGGTCGGTCGTTTTATTACGCTGGCAGCACAACGGCATCTGTATTTAGTGCGTCGTACCGATGTCCAGACTAAGCCTGCGTTGCCTCCTAAACGGGCATTGTTGGCTTTTGGGAGGACGATTGCACCTTGCCAAACAAATACACTGGTTATTGAGGCAGAGCCACGAGTCTACAGTCCGGAATTTATTCATCTGGTAAAAGATTTTTATTTGGCATTGTAATGGCGCAGACGAGGCTCCGAATTATCTCTTTGCCAGCCTGCGCAACAAGTTCTGGTTAAGTTTCAATAACTTTCGGTGTTTTTCCGCGATGGTCGAAGTCAACGGTCTGGTTCCGATAAAATCCGTAAAGTGTTGCAATACGCTGAAAGGTTCAGGATATGAACGTCCTTTTTCAGGAGCGATTACTTTTAATCCTTTGTGTATTACTTCTACTGTCAGGTCTTTGCCTCCCATCATCGGGTCGCCATCAAAATGGAATACACCTTCATGGCGACGGTGGATAGTGATTTTTTTCTCCTTTAATGTCTTGATGTGACTGTTCTGGTCAATGGTCTTGTTAAATAGCTGGAAAGACAAGGCGGGTACATCAATCATTGTAAAAGGTTCCAGTATCGTGATGTCCATCATGCCGTCGGTCAGGGAGGCTTGTGGGGCGATATAGGCGTTGTTTCCATATTGTGAAGCATTGGCACAGGCTATCAAAAAAGCTTTGTATCGTACCGTACCCGAGCTGTTTTCTATTTCATACGTCTCAGGCTGGTAGGTCAGGCTTTCGTGAAGTGCATTCTCCAGGTAGGTCAGCAAGCCTCGTTTTCCGGAATCGGCAAATTTTAAGCTGACAAAAGCATCAAATCCTACACCGCATGTACAGAAGAAAGGATGTTGGTCGATGATGCCATAATCAATGTCTTTTATAAATCCTTGGTTGATGGTCTCAATGGCGCGGTAGGGTAGCATCGGAATATGCAGGTGCCGTGCCAGTCCGTTCCCTGAGCCGCAAGGGATGATTCCCATCGCCGTATCTGTCTGGATAAGCGAACGACCTATTTCGTTGATTGTTCCGTCGCCGCCTATAGCTACTACAATGTCTATCTTTTCCGAAACGGCTTTTTGTGCCAGTTCGCTGGCATGGCCGGCATATTCGGTTTTGCAGATTGTGTAATCGTATAGGTCGCGGTTGATATATTTGTTTATCAGGTGCAGGATGAATTCTTTCCCATGTGTACCTGATATCGGGTTGACTATAAATTGGATGCGTTTCCTCGAGTTCATGATAGTTCTAGATAGTTTCTTTAAAACAGGAAACAAAAATAAGACTAATTTGTTTATAAATCCCACATTTTATTCCAGAATTCCCCATAAAGGCAAATTTTTTGTTTCAATAGACTATTAAGTTTAGTAAAATTATTATCTTTGCACGTTCTTTAGATGTAACAGATGTAACATCTTCCGGCGAGATTGCCGGGCTATTATTTAATTTAATGTAAATCTGCCAAGATTTAAGATTTACCAAACAGTACAATATGGGACTATTACAAGACAAATTGAGTAAATTCAGAACACCTCAGATGTATATGGAAAGAGGTGTGTATCCTTATTTCCGTGAAATAGACAGTGCTCAGGACACGGAGGTGTTGATGGACGGAAAGAAGGTGTTGATGTTCGGATCGAATTCGTATATGGGGTTGACTCACGACGAACGTATTATCAATGCTGCCATTGAGGCTACACGTAAGTACGGTACGGGGTGTGCCGGCTCTCGTTTGTTGAATGGTACGCTCGATATTCATGTAAAGCTTGAGAAAGAGTTGGCAGCCTTCATCGGGAAAGATGAAGCATTGTGTTTTTCTACCGGTTTTACAGTAAACGAAGGCGTGATTCCCCAGTTGGTAGGACGCGGTGATTATATTATCTGTGATGACCGTGACCATGCATCTATAGTTGATGGACGTCGTCTTTCTTTTGCCACTCAGCTGAAATATAAACATAATGATATGGAAGCATTGGAACGGGAACTTCAGAAGTGCGAACCCGATGCTATCAAGTTGATTGTGGTAGACAGTGTCTTCTCAATGGAAGGTGATTTGGCTAATTTGCCTGAAATAGTCCGTTTGAAGAAAAAATACAATGCAACTGTTTATGTGGATGAAGCGCATGGGCTTGGCGTGTTTGGTAGAAACGGACGGGGCGTCTGCGACCATTTTGGCTTGACAAAAGATATCGATTTGATTATGGGTACATTCAGCAAGTCGCTTGCTTCTATTGGCGGATTTGTAGCTGCCGATAAAGATACCATCAACTGGCTGCGCCATAATGCACGTTCGTATATATTCCAGGCAAGCAACACACCGTCGGCTACGGCTGCGGCTATAGAGGCTCTTCATATCTTGCAGAATGAACCGCAACGCCAGGAAAACCTGTGGAAGATTACCAATTATGCCTTGAAGTCTTTCCGTGAAGCAGGCTTTGAAATAGGTGATACCGCAAGCCCGATTATTCCGCTGTATGTGCGCGATACGGACAAGACGTTCGAAGTAACCAAATTGGCGTTCGACGAGGGTGTGTTCATCAATCCGGTTATTCCACCCGCATGTGCTCCGCAGGATACGTTGGTACGCTTTGCACTGATGGCTACTCATACGAAAGAACAAATTGATTTTGCTATCGATAAACTCGTGAAATGCTTCAAGCAATTGGGCATCTTGAAATAAATTAACTAGTGACCAGGTTTTAGGTTTTTATGTGGCAAGTAAAGTCAGTCACACCTGAAACCTGGTCAAATTGTATCTGAAACCTAGTCAACTGTAATTATGATACTGAATGAAAGAGACAGCCGTCATGAAGAAGTGCTGCAAATTGCCCAGCAGATGATGGTAGCGGCACGTACGGCACCCAAGGGAAAAGGATTCGACATTATCGAAATCGCTATGGTGACCGAAAGTAACATTCGCATTCTTTCGGATACGATGAAACAGATGTACGAAGAAAATGGTTTCAAGTTTTTCTTGCGCGATGCCGATAATATCCTCAGTGCCGAATGTGTGATTCTGATTGGTACGCGCGAACAACCGCAAGGTTTGGATTGTGGGCATTGTGGCTATGAGACATGTGCTTCGCGGAAAGAAGGAGTGCCTTGTGCCATCAACAGTGTAGATGTAGGCATCGCTATCGGTTCGGCATGTTCGGTTGCAGCCGACCATCGGGTAGATACACGTGTTATGTTCTCAGCAGGTTTAGCAGCTCAGCAACTCGATTGGTTGGATGGATGCAAGCAAGTATATGCCATTCCTGTCAGTGCATCATCCAAAAATCCTTTCTTCGACCGTAAACCCAAAACTGAATAAAATGAAGAATGAAGAATTAAGAATGAAGAATGGTAATCTCTTTCTAATTCTTCATTCTTCATTCCTAATTCTTCATTTTCTAGTTCTTCATTTTAAGACGTATTTCTCTACTGCATAAGCTACGCCATCTTCATCATTAGACAGGGTAATGAAATCGGCATTTTCACGTACGACAGGTTGTGCATTTGCCATAGCAATGCCTAAGCCAGCATATTTAATCATGGACAAGTCATTGAACCCGTCGCCTATCGCTATCATTTCTTCTTTCTTCATACCGATTTCATCCAGCAGAACTGAAAGCGATTGTGCTTTGTCAATACCTTTCGGAACCAGTTCCAGAAAATAAGGTTCCGAACGGAATACACCCATTTTGTCTTTCAGTTTCTCATACATTTCTTTCTCCAGTTCAGCCAGTCGGGTAGGTTCTCCCACAATCAGACATTTAGTGATAGGGCGGGGGATAGCTTCAAGAAAGTTGTCTACTTTTTTAATTTTCATCACGTTCAGCAAGGCTTCCTTTAGCACGTATTCATCATCGGGCGATTCTGTCAACACATATTCGTGGTCGTAGGTCACGATGGCGAAATGATTGTCTTTTGCACATTTATATAAATAAGGTAGTACGTCGTCGTCCAGCCATTTCTTGTACATCAGTTTCCCGGTTTTCCAGTCGATGATTTCTCCTCCGTTGTATGACAAGATGTATCCTTCGTACTTGTCAAGTTCCAAAGCGTTTGCCAGTGGGGCTACCCCGTAAGTAGGTCGTCCAGAAGCCAATACGATTTTTACGCCCTGCTTTTGGGCTTCTATCAGCGTGTCGTGTGTATGTGTGGTTATTTTCTTTTTCGAGTCGGTTAATGTACCGTCCAGGTCGAGTACAATCAGTTTGTAATCCATAAAATCAATAGTCAAAATAGGTTATTAAGCTGTGCAAAGATAATATAAAAAAGCGAGATAGCAGGTAATTCAGTCAAGGAGTTCAGTCCCTATTCCATTACACTGGATTTTTTGAAACGCAGATTAGCGCAGATTTACCTTTCCTCCATTGACACGGAGGGTATGATGAAAGCCAACCGGAGAATGTTCGACAAATTTCAACGTTGTATAATATGAAACGGCAAATCTGGGGGCAAAGATATAAAAAAGATTTAATACAGAGGTATTTACAGCAAAAAAATATTCAGGATCGGAAAATTTTAGTTCAGCAAAACTGCATTTGTTCGACTAATCTTGCGAATAGCGACAGTGTTCTTATTGATTTCCAATACAATACAGCGGTTTTGCCGTTTCATATTATAAAACGATAGTAAAGCGGCGAAAACGAATTGACTTAATGGACTGATAATAAAATGTTTGCGATATGAAGGTAATTTTATCAAAGCGTACATCGTTTTACTCTTCTCGTAACATAACAACGGTGGATATTTGCTGCTGAGATTCTTCCCAAATACTGCCGTTATACCTGAAATAAGGTGCTTGTTGCTCTTGTGCGATTGTCATGAGGGTAATATGAGGAACGCTCTTTTTAAATGAAGAATGAAGAATTAAGAATGAAGAATTCTGTGCTTTAAATGTATTGAACGCAGAGACGCGAAGACGCAAAGTTTTTATTTTTAGGAGTTAAAGTTATTTAGTTGACAAGTTGACGAGTTGACAAGGTATCAGTTTTTTGAAGGAGTTAAAGAAGTTAGAGAAGTTAAAGGAGTTAAAGCCAATACTTCTGCTTGCTTAGGAATTAAGTAGTTAAGAAGTTAAGGAGTTAAGCCAATACTTCTGCTGATGTATCGATTCTTCATTCTTCATTCTTAATTCTTCATTTAATTAAAATCTGTGTAATCCGTGGTGAAAAAACCTTGTCAACTTGTCAACTGATACCTCGTCAACTTAAAAACTCACAAACTCAAAACCCTATGTCCGACAAACAAAATAACGTTGATTATCACTGGTTTCTTGTCCGTACCCAGCCCGGTAATGAAAGAAACTTGTGTACCCTCATTGACAAGGAGAAAGGCAATTACGGTAACATCTTAGAAACCTATTGCCCGACCACCTCCGTGCGGGTGCAACACGACGGGACGGAACGTAAAAGGACCTTGTTTGACGGCTATGCGTTTGTGCTTGCTACACATAAATCATTGGTGGCTCTGTTACGTGAGAAATGTCCCAATACCCATTTTCACTATATTCCCAAGTCTGCCAATGACAACCGGGTAACGGTATGCATCATTCCCGAAGCACAGATGCGGGCATTCAGAGAGTTCAATGAGAATTACGCCGACAAGGTGGTCGTATTGGAACGCCCTTATACCGACTACGCTTTCAACCCCAAAGCGAACGAGCCCAACGAGCTGGTACGTGTCATCGACGGTCCGCTTGCAGGACGTGAAGGCTATGTCTGCCGTTTCCACCGCAACCGCGGACTTGTGTTCCAGGTGCTGGATGCCACGTCCGGCAACCTTCTGACTGTTGTCTATCCCAATGTGTTCGACCTTCATGTAGTACGCCTCCACAATGCCGAAGGCGACCGCTTGTCCGTCGACACAGAGAAAGCCCGCGCTGCCGACCTTCTTATCGGTATGTTGCAGGCATGCGGATACGACGACCGCACACAACAGAAGTTTTACGAAATGATAGAAATCCTGACCGCCAAACCGTCATTGATTGAACTTTGCAAGACGCTGTTCAAACAGGGCGATGAGGCATTAA
>UQVZ01000056.1 GCA_900544675.1 uncultured Bacteroides sp. | reverse complement strand
GCCGTTTTAAGCGAGGCCCCCGCCGGTCGACAAAGACTGGCGGGGATTTTTTTTGTATGATAATCTTTATTCAGCATATCGGATAATTATTAGGGGTATATAAAAAAAGACTCATCATTAAGTATCATTCCATACATTAATGATGAGTCTTTTTTATTGAAATAAATTTATTCAGATTTGTTCTGATTCGTTGGATTTAGGATGCGGATAATCGATGGTGTAATGCAAGCCGCGGCTCTCCTTGCGTTCCATAGCTTGGCGTGTAATCAAATAACCTACATTTATCATGTTACGCAGTTCGCATATCTCACGGGAAGCCTTGACGCGTTTGAACAGACGTTCCGTCTCTTCGTACAGGATATCCAGGCGGTTCCATGCACGCACCAGACGGAGATTGCTGCGCACGATACCCACGTAAGACTCCATAATCTGATTGACTTCTTTCATGCTTTGGGTAATCAGAATGCGCTCTTCGTTGTTCATCGTGCCTTCCGCATTCCATTCCGGAACATCTTCATTGAAGTCGTAACGGTCGAGCACACTGATGGCATGCTTGGCGGCAGAGTCGGCATAAACGATGGCTTCAATCAAGGAATTGGATGCCAGACGGTTTCCGCCGTGCAAGCCGGTGCAAGAGCATTCGCCCAACGCATACAGACGCTTGATACTGGATTGCCCGTCGAGGTCTACTTTGATGCCTCCGCACAGATAATGTGCAGCCGGCGCCACGGGGATATAATCCTTGGTGATGTCGATACCCAGGCTGAGGCATTTCTGGTAAATGTTCGGGAAGTGGCGTTTGGTTTCTTCCGGGTCTTTGTGAGTCACGTCCAGGTAAACATGGTCTTCGCCGCGTTGCTTCATTTCCTTATCGATGGCGCGCGCCACAATATCTCTCGGAGCCAAAGACAAACGCGGGTCGTATTTCTGCATGAACTCCTCGCCCGCCAGGTTTCTCAATACGCCCCCGTAACCACGCATTGCTTCGGTTATCAGGAAGCTGGGACGGTCGCCCGGATGGTACAGGGCGGTCGGATGGAATTGGATGAACTCCATGTCTTTTACGAGACCCTTCGCACGATAGACCATGGCGATGCCGTCGCCCGTAGCCACCAGCGGATTGGTCGTATGCCGGTAGACGGCTTCACATCCTCCTGTAGCCATGACGGTCACCTTCGAGAGGAAAGTGTCTACCTCGCCCGTTGCTTCGTTCAGCACGTAAGCGCCGTAACATTTGATGCCCGGTGTATGGCGTGTGACGATGATGCCCAAATGATGTTGCGTGATGATTTCTACGGCATAGTGATTGGTGAAGACGGTGATGTTGGGATGCCGCTTGACTTCTTCTATCAGGCTGGTCTGGATTTCGGCGCCTGTATTGTCTTTGTGATGCAGGATACGGAATTCCGAGTGCCCGCCCTCGCGGTGAAGGTCGAACTCTCCGTTTTCCTTCTTGTCGAAATGAACGCCCCATCTGATTAGTTCCTCTATCTGGGCAGGCGCGTTGCGCACCACTTTTTCTACGGCTGCCCGGTCGCTTATCCAGTCTCCCGCGACCATCGTATCGTGAATGTGTTTTTCGAAATTATCCACTTTCAGATTGGTTACAGAAGCGATACCTCCCTGTGCGTAATAGGTATTGGCTTCTTCCAGCCCGGCTTTGCAAATCAGCGCGACCGAGCCTTTATGCGCCACTTTCAGCGCAAAGCTCATTCCGGCAATTCCTGAACCGATAACGAGAAAATCGAATTTCTTTATCATAATAATGTGTATATATTGTCGCAAAACTACAAAAAAAGTGCTATGCCTGTACCGCATATCGCTTTTTTTTCAAAAGAACTTTCCCGGATGTAATGATTTTCTACAATTATTTACTATCTTCACCCTAAAATAATAAGAATAAGGACGATGAACCGAACATTTCATTCGAAAACAGACTGGAGATATTGGCTGCTGATGGGTATCAGCGCTTTTTTGCTGTTCGATTTCTTTTGGTTCCACCATACGCTTCTTACAATCGTGATGGCGGTATGCGTGATTTTCGAAATAGAAATGCTGATACACACGTGTTACATCGTAACGGCAGACGGCACATTGCGGGTGGAAAGCGGACGCTTCGTGCCGAACCGGACCATAAACCTGCGTTCCATCGTATCGATGGAGCGGGTAAAATCGTATTCGGTGGCTCCGGCCTTATCAGTGAAACGGGTTGAAATCCGGTATCGGGAGGAGAAGGAAATCCGACGGATACAGGTATCTCCCGTGCAGGCGGAGGAATTTATGGCTTGGATACGGAAACAGAAAGAAAAAGCGAAAGAATGAATAAACGATAAGAAAAAGATTATGGCTAAATTTTTTAGAATCAGGCAAGTTTCGTACCTGTGGATGTTTATCCTGCTGGTACTGGCCTTGGCGATTGTCTGGCTTTGCCTGGACAACAAGAATTATTGGGGGCTATTGGGGTTGTTGGCTCCCTTGGGATTGGCGATAGACCAATTGACGACACGCATTCAGATAAGAGATAACGGAGACGTATGGATACGGCGCGGATTTACCGGCATCTCCCGCCTGCACGGCATCTCGAAACTGATATACCGCAAACAGGCATGGAAGAGCCAGCAAATCATATTGCGCCATACCAAGGGACACGCCGCCGTCGACCCGAAAGACCGTAAGGGATTCATCGCCAGCCTGAAGGAGGCGAACCCGATGATGGAATATGTAGAAGAATAGACCTTAAAAAACGAACGAAATACCATGAAATACCAAGTAGCGATTATCGGCGGAGGCCCTGCCGGATATACAGCCGCCGAAATGGCTGGCAAAGCCGGACTGAGTGTAGTCTTGTTTGAAAAGAACAGCGTGGGAGGCGTATGCTTGAACGAAGGATGCATCCCCACGAAAACGCTTCTATATGCATCGAAACTTTATGATAGTTGCACCCACGCACGAAAGTATAATGTAAACGTCGATGAAGTCAGCTTCGATTTGCCCAAGATGATAGCACGCAAAGCCAAGGTGGTACGGAAGCTGGTGCTGGGAGTCAAGGCTAAACTGACATCCGCCAATGTGACTCTGATAAACGGGGAAGCTTCCATCGTCGACCGGCATACCGTACGGTGCGGCGAAGAGATGTTCGAGTGCGAGCATCTGATACTTTGCACGGGAAGCCAGACGGTAATCCCGCCCATTCTGGGAATAGACCGGGTAGCTTACTGGACCCATCGCGAAGCACTCGACAATAAAGAGGTGCCCCAATCGCTTGCTATTATCGGCGGAGGAGTCATCGGCATGGAATTTGCCTCGTTCTTTAGCGACCTGGGCGTGAAAGTGACCGTTATCGAAATGATGGACGAAATATTGAACGGGATAGACCGTGAAATCGCTTCGACGCTTCGTGCCGAATACGCGAAAAGAGGGGTCACCTTCAAGCTGAAGACCCAAGTGACCCGCCTGGACCGGGACGAAAACGGTATCGGGGTCTATTGCCAAAGCGAAGAAGGAGAAACCTGCATCACGGCGGAAAAATTGCTCTTGAGCGTAGGGCGGCGTCCGGTGACCCAAGGATTCGGACTGGAAAACCTGCCTCTTGAATATACCGGAAAGAAATGCATCAAGGTAGACGAACGGCTTCAGACTTCGGTATCGGGGGTATATGCCTGCGGCGACCTGAACGGAGTCTCTCTCTTGGCACATACGGCGGTAAAGGAAGCCGAAACGGCCGTAAACGCCATTTTAGGGAAACCGGACCGGATGAGTTATCATGCTATTCCGGGTGTGGTTTATACGCATCCCGAAGTGGCTTCGGTAGGAAAGACGGAAGAGGCGTTGCAAAAAGAAGGCACGGCTTACCGTGTGGTGAAATTCCCGATGACCTATTCGGGCAGGTTCGTGGCGGAAAACGAAGGAGTGAACGGACTGATGAAAGTATTGACGGACGAGCACGACAAGGTGCTGGGCGTACATCTGCTGGGCAATCCGGCGTCCGAACTCATCGTGCTGGGCGGCATGATGGTGGAAGACGGACGCAATTTGGACGCTTTCCGGCGGTACGTATTCCCGCATCCTACGGTCGGCGAATTATTTAGAGACTTATAACGTATGCGAAGAATCGGTTTCTTTTTAAGCATGTTGCTTGTCTTTTGCCGGGTCGGCGCGCAAGACCTGGCAAAGCAATTGGAGGCACTGGTCGCGTCCACTCCTGTCCTAAGGACATCCGAAGTGGGCATTACGGTATTCAACCTGACCCAAGACAAGCCTGTATATACCTATCAGGACGAGAAATTGTACCGCCCCGCTTCCATAGAAAAGGTCATCACTTCGGTCACGGCTTTGGCTGAGCTGGGCACGGACTATACGTTCGATACCCGTCTGGCTTATAAAGGCACGATTGGAGCGGATAGTGTATTGAACGGCGACTTGTATGTGGTAGGTGGTTTCGACCCGGAATTCATGGAAGATGATTTGCACCGTCTGACCGATGCCGTACACCGTGCCGGCATCAATCACATCAAGGGAAACCTGGTGGCGGATGTGTCGGTGATGGATTCCATCTATTGGGGAACGGGCTGGGCATGGGACGATACTCCCAATTCGTTCCAACCTTATCTCTCTCCGTTGATGTTGAACGGGGGATGTGTAGGCGTATCGGTCAAGCCTGCGCAAAAAGGAAGACGTCCCGAAGTGGAGGTTTTTCCGAAATCGGATTATTACACGATAGACAATCGGGCGGTGAGCGGTATTCCTCATTATGGAAGCTTGAAAATCACGCGCGACTGGCTATATAACGGCAACACCATCCACATTACGGGCAATGCCGGACATCCCACGGGGCGCACGCTGAACATGTTTGCCTCGCAAGACTTCTTTATCCGCACTTTCCGTTATCAACTGGAACAGGAACACATCGCGGTCGACTCGTTGAAATACGGTGTATGTCCCGATACGGTAGCCCTATTATATAAGGTGTCCCGTCCGCTGGAAGAAGTATTGAGGCAGGCGTTGAAGAAAAGCGATAACCTTTCGGCGGAAGCCTTGTTCTATCACCTGGCTATCCGAGGCGGAGCCAACAAAGGAATAGGCGCCGAGGATGCACAGAAGCGGATTGAGTCTTTCATGCGCCGGCACATCGGGAAAGACCCCGATGACTATAGCATCGTGGACGGAAGCGGGGTTTCGATGTACAACTATGTATCTCCCGACCTCATGCTCGCTTACCTGAAGTATGCGTATGCCCATCGGGAAGTGTTCGAACCTTTCTACGAAGCATTGCCCATAGCCGGTGTAGACGGAACCCTCCGCTACCGGATGCGGAAAAGCAAGGCGTTCCGCAACGTGCGTGCCAAGACCGGTACGGTGAAAGGAGTCAGCTCGCTGGCTGGATATGTCCGTGCTTCGAACGGCGACCTGCTGGCTTTTGTCATTATCAACCAAAACGTGATGAGCGGAAGAAAAGCGCGGCTTTTCCAGGATAAGATTTGTGAAATACTTGCACAATAATGAAGGGAATTTGTATATTTGTAGAAATTTATGAAATTCCGTGTTCGCAAACGATGGAATAAATAGAAGAAAATTGATTATTTACATTATAAAACATAAACATTATGGTTAATTTCTCATTAGAGGGTAAAGTGGCGCTGGTAACAGGTGCCGCTTATGGAATCGGTTTTGCCATAGCCGAAGCATTTGCACAGGCAGGTGCCAAAATCGCATTCAATTGCCGTTCGCAAAAACATCTTGACCAGGCTCTTGCCGATTATAAAGCAAAAGGTATCGATGCCAAAGGTTATATCTGCGACGTAAGCGATGAAGAAGCCGTAAAGGCTCTTGTAGCTCAGATAGAAAAAGACTTGGGCGTAATCGACATTCTGGTGAACAACGCCGGCATCATCAAACGTATCCCGATGTGCGACATGTCGGTAGACGAGTTCCGCGAAGTGCTCGACATCGACCTGACCGCTCCGTTCATCGTATCGAAAGCCGTTATCCCGGGCATGATAAAGAAAGGCCACGGAAAGATTATCAACGTTTGTTCGATGATGAGCGAACTGGGACGCGAAACCGTATCGGCATACGCTTCTGCCAAAGGCGGCTTGAAGATGCTGACCCGCAACATCGCTTCCGAATATGGCGAATACAACATCCAGTGCAACGGTATCGGCCCGGGCTATATCGCCACTCCGCAAACCGCTCCGTTGCGTGAACCTCAACCGGACGGTTCACGTCATCCGTTCGACGCATTCATTGTTTCGAAGACTCCGGCAGCACGTTGGGGAACTCCCGAAGACCTGATGGGTCCGGCTGTATTCCTGGCATCCGACGCTTCCGATTTCGTAAACGGACACATCCTGTATGTAGACGGAGGCATCTTGGCTTACATCGGCAAGCAACCGAAATAATAAAATCAAGTCATTTCATTCATAACAAGGCGGGAAGTCTTATCCTTTAGGGGAAAGGCTTCCCGTTTTTTTTATCAATCAATGTAAAGTAAATCTTTTAGTCAGTGTTCATTTTTATTTCAATGAGGATAATCTGATTTTGCAAAAGTGTCCCATTTTCAGAAATGGGACATTTTTATAAGTGTTTAATTAGCAGTTATTAAAGATTGTGTTTAAATTTGTTTTCAAGTTTAAGCCGGACAAACAGCAACTATTCTTGTTTTGATTATTTCATCATAAATCATCATAAAAATTATACAAATGAATGTAATAAAAATGACAACAAAGTTTGCATTGATTTTGCTGTTTGCGGTAGTTGGTATATGTGTTTCGTGTGTAGAAGAAGAACAAGCGCCGTTCAGCGAAGGAGCAGAAACCGGATTTTATGTACAGATGCCCGGTTATGGAGAGTTTTATATCGGATCAGAAGTTGTGTTGAAAGGCAGTCATCTTTCGGAAATCAGTAAAGTGTATGTCGAAGGTATCAGTCCGGATTTTGATTTGGACAAATTAGAAAATGGTGAATATGCTGGTTTGCCCGATTTGAATGCGGATGGCATTCCAGATGAATTTCAACGTATAGAGGCACGGATAGCAGAGTGTACCGATAATGAACTGGTCTTTATTTTGCCGGCTGGAACAAACATGGGCAGTGCTACCCTTTATTACGAGCGGGGAGGAGAATTGATTGTCTTGAATGTATTGGATAACATCAGGGAATTTACGGTGGATTATTATGAGGAGGAAGATGGATTCGTGATTATGATTACGGGAGACACGCCTTTGCCCGATGATAAAGTCTATTTGCAATACGTTAAAAGATACAGTGAGTGGGGCGAAGCGGTACTTACCGGTGAATGGATAGAAGCGCCTATTATCTCTATGGATGAAAATATTTTAAAAGTGAAACCTATGGGGGTGGGCGAGACGTATGTCCTTTATGTACACAATGGGGAAACGATTTCGTGCTCTTATAGCATCTATTTAGAGCCGATGTATTCCATTCAGTTTCCGGAAAATACCGATTATTATGCGGGTGATGAGGTTACAATTACCGGAGGTTTTTTCGTAGAAGGAGATGTCATTACTATAGATTCTGTACCGGTAGAAATTATTTCGATAGATACCGCACGCGATGCTTTGACTTTCCGTATTCCGGAAAATATGTATGGTCATCGTCAGATTTGGTTATACCGTTATGGTATTGATTATTATGTAAGCGAAATCGAAGTAAAGGAAAAACAAGTAAGGATTCAATAAATAAAACAGGAATATATCATGGTTAAGAAATACATTTATATAATAGGAATCATGTTCATGGGATGGGTATCCCCTGTAATGGCACAAGATGTTGATGATGTGACCTTTTCGTCGCAACCCAATGATTCATTGGGACAGGTTATCGATTCATTGAAACAGACCGTCGGGATGTTGTCCGAGCAAATGCAGGAGAATAAAAAGCAGGAACATGAGCAAGGGGTTTGGGGCAAGAACCGTAAATACATGAATATAGGTTATGTAAGCCAAAGTCTGACACGGAAGGAAAACGGAGGCGGAACATGGAAAGGCGAATGGGGATTTTTTTATGGTCAGGGACGTACGTATTATTTGCATAAAAAGCCTATTCTGGGAATGATTAAGTTTGGCATTGACTGGACTTTTTATGACATGAATTTCGTGAAGTATAGAGATAACTTCGGTGTGTTTGGCGAGGATGCGGCGTATCTGGGCTATGGTGACTATTATTATGAAGATGGCTATTTGCCTCCGATTCCCGAAGAAGGAGAAGAAACGGAAGGCTCGAAAGATATGTATCAGATGGAAATCAGTACTCAGGTAGGTCCGTCGGTTACCATCAATCCGGTCAGTTATTTAAAGGTAAGCGGTTATTTCCGTGTAGCGCCTTCTTATTCTATGCTGAAGGCAAACGATGAATTATATCATGGTTATGGCACATTTTTTACCCTTGGAGGTTCTGTTTCGTTTAAGTTTATTTCCTTGGGTATCGAAGGAAAATGGGGCAACACAAAGTATAATAACATTGATTTAGGAAATTTGGAAGAAGAAGAAAATTGGGATGAAGATGCCAGCATGGGCGATATGTTGCGCGGAAAGAACGATAAAATCAAATGGCGTACAGGTTCTATGCGCTTTTATATTAGTTTCAGGTTATAATTATAGGAGGTAGGTAATGAAAACTTGTAGATTTTCTTTTTATTTATTCGTATGGCTGGTTAGTTGTACGGTTTTGTTTTCGTGTTCAGAAGATGAACAGATAGAATCAGGGCATACTGAAGAACCGGACAAAGAAAAGCCGGAAGTAACGGGTGAAGCATCAAAGTATGTTCCGCTTGATTGGGATAAGACTGAAATAGAGCAGCTTAACTTAGAGACAGGCGAAGTAATGCTTGCTTTTTCTGATGATGTACCTCAGATTGAGGACGGGCTTTCTGTGATGGTGCTTGAAACGGACACATCAGCTTATATACGCCGTATTATGCAAAGTACGGTTGAGGGAAATACAGTGCGTTTACAAACGATAGAAGCTAAAATGACGGAGCTTTTTTCAGATACGGAATTTTCGATATCGCTTGCTCCGTCTGAAGCAAGGGCAGAAACCAGGACAGGAAGTATAACATCTATTGATGGGAATGGTGTATTACATCCGGTGAAAATTGTGGAATTGAATGGAGATGGTACGTATCAGACTCTTTATGATGCAAAAAAGCAAAGTCGAGTAGATATTGGAGTAGGCAGCCAGATTTCCCTTTTCAATCTGGATTTATCAGGGAAAATCATTGGTGCTGGTGGTCATATTGCACTTTCGTGGGAATCATTCAAGCAACAAATTTTTCTTGATGTAGATGCTTATTTTAAGTTTACAAAGCCCATTCGTGATGTTGAACTGAACGAGCATCTTAAAATTAAAGTAAGCGAGCTGGAAGATTGTCATTTCATTTTCGGTGGAAATGTGTTGAGTGAGATGATTATACGGGCAGATATGAACGGTAAGTTTGCATATACTCCTGAACCGTTGAAATTAGGAGGATTTAACCCGAAGGTTTATACGTTTATCACTCCGGTAGGTGTACCTGTGGTTTTCACGCTTTCCAGTGACTTGTTTGCTCAAATTTCGGTAGACGGAAAGTCGGAGAATGTAGCAAGAGCAGGGGTGACGGCTACAGGTGGTTTCGATTTGGGGGTTGAGTATGAAGGAAATTCAAAATGGTCACCGGTTACAAGTGTGAATTATGATTATGATGTGATTCCATTAGAAATTAAAGGAAAATCAGAACTAAACGCAAAAGCTTCCCTTTATCCGGAGATGAAGTTGAAGTTGTATGATTTCCTGGGACCGATTATCTCTCCTAAAGTCTATGTACGTGATGAATTACGATCTGGCTTTTTCGATCAGTTTGGCACTGTTAGTGATGATTATTATGCATGGACGGAGAAGCTTTTTGCAGGCGTTGATCTAAGTATTGATTTGGGACTTGAGTTTATAGATTGGGAGGCTCCTCCTATCCCATTGTATAATGGAAATCTGCTGGATAAGCAGTTTTATAATGCACCGGACGATATTAAATTAGTATCTCCGGCATCTGGTTCTGGGGCTACAGTAGGAGAGGAAATTCCGGTACGTTTTAATGTTACACGTGAATTGATGGGAATGAGTTTTCCTGCAATGGATGTGTCGGTTAAATTTGAATCGGAAGGAGGAAAATGTAATCATGACTTTGTACCGACAGGTCTGTTGGGCAATGCAGATGTGCTATGGACTCCTTCGTCGAAAAACGCTATATTGACTGCAAAGATTTTTGATGAAAACGGAAACGTTATAGCCGAAGCATCGTTTGCCCCTAATCTGGAAGAAGAGGAATCAAAGGATTTGCTTATAGGCGAATGGGAACTGGTGAATTTCAGGGAAGAAGGAAGTCCTACTACACCCGGATGGAATTACGGCGACTTTATCATACGGGCAGACGGGACGTTTTCGACTCCGATTGAATATGTGACTCCCACTACAGGATGGTGGTATCGTACGGATGATTATCAACCCAATAGCTTTGTGATATATTCTGAATATGATGGAGAAACCTTGGGTTTGGGATTTATCATTCTGGAATTGACTGAAACTACACTTCGTCTTTACTCGTTTACGGAAGAAAATGAAGGCGGTGAAGGTCAACCTTATAAAGGTGTTTATTTGGATTATGTAAGGAAATAAGGCAAATCATGGTCTGTCGTGAAGCGCGGCACGTTCGCTCGTGCTACGCTTCGCGGCAAGTCGTATTGTTCAACCCAAACCAGTCATTAGGATTTGGATTAAATGGTTTGGGAATATTGCAGATAAGATTTTTTATCATAATAGGTTTCAAATCATTCAAAGGTATAATCAAGTTATGAGAGCTTGTTTGGATTTTGCTTTAGAAATGCAGAACAGAATCCAAGGAAGCGGAAACATTCGGTTTGAATCCAGGTATTCCAACGCAAATCAGGTCATTTTAGGGAAATCCCGTTAAGTTCGCTTTGACGGGACTAATCGAATACCTTGAACGTATAGCCTTGTGAAAGCAGCCACTCGATGGCACGGGGCAATGCATATTTCAAGCGGGGCTCGGATTTAATGGAATCGTGGAAGGTGATAATCGAGCCGTTGCGGACATATTTCTTTACTTTTACCAATACTTGCTTGCCGTTGAGTCGCTTGCTATAATCGCGGGTGACAAGGTCCCACATCACAATGCGGTATTTCTTTTTCAGCACATGATATTGCACCCAGCGCATGTGGCCGTGAGGAGGACGGAACAAGTCGGTATGCAGGTATTCGTTCGCCTTGTCCGTATTGGCGAGGTAATTCTGGCTCAGGTATTCGAATCCGCGGATATGATTGAACGTGTGGTTCCCGATACGATGTCCGCGCTCTACCACCATCTGAAACTCCTTCGGATGCTTCCTGACGTTATCACCCACCATAAAGAAGGTTGCCTTGATGCCATATTTATCCAACAGGTCGAGCACCCACGGCGTAATGTCGGGGATGGGACCGTCATCGAAAGTCAGATAAACGGATTTCTCATTCTTGTCCATACGCCATAAAGCACGCGGATAAATCCAGCGGACCAGTTGCGGCGGTTGTTCGATAAACATAAGCAGTTTTTTTTAGCATAAAAACATAGAGAACACAAAGATACAGAACCGTTGGAATTCTTCATTATGAGCTATTTCCCTAACGATAAATCCGGTGTTTCTGTGTCTTTGTGTTCGTTATTTCATTTATTCATGCGACGGGTTAGCGCCTCCTACCCGGCTTTCCAGCAAGCTGTACAACTGGTTGAACTTCTGACGGTAGAGGGCGGCCGACTCAAACGGCTTGCCATCTTTGTCCTTCAGTCCTTCCAAAGCCTTGCACACATCATCCAGGATATAGAAGTGACGCATGCATTCTTCGTACGAGCTTGCCAGATGGGTTTCGTCCAGGCTCATATACCAGGCAGCATATTCGGCGGAGTTTTGTGCCAGTTGGCAAAGAATGTTCTCTGCTTTCTGGGGTTGTCCCAGTTTGGCATAATCGTCAGCCATTTCTTTCGAGCTGCTGTAAATGTAGTCGTGGCGGACGGTAGTGCTCGGAATCACCTTTTCACAATAGTCGAGCGCTTTCAGTGCCTTGTCGTTCTTGCCTTCCTTTATCAGTTGGGTAGCAAGCTGTACGAACATGCGGCGGTGTGTGTCGCACATGCGCAGCACCGTTTCGTCCAGATAGATGTCCGGATTATCGATTCCGCCGAACTTGAACTTGTTCATCAGGTTGTCGTACATCTTTTCCGAATCCAAGCGTCTGCCTAATTTCACGTTGTCAAACGGTGTGATGCGGTAAGCCAGCCCTTCCTGCAAGAAGTTGTTGGTCAGGTTCAGGTGCTTGTCTGCGCCTACGGTTATCGCCATGTAGAGCGGACGTTCCCAGTTGGTGTTGGCAAGCATTTCCAGCATCATCAGCTCGCTCTTATACAATACACGTTTGCCTTTCAGCGAAATGTGCATATAGTCGGGGATGGAATCGGGTGTCAGCATACCTGAACGGCGGATGGCTTCCTTATCCAGCTTGATGACAATGCTGTCGGTAGGAATCATCTGGAGGCCTTCTTTCGGCGAGCGTACCCAATATTTCAGGATGTTTTTCAACTCATACGGGTTATCGCCGAATTCTTTCTTGGCATCTTCGGGGTATTGCTTGTAATAGTTGACAATGGTTTCCATGGCTTCGGGACGCACGTAGACCGCCTCATTATGGCCTTGTACATAGTCGATACGCTCCCAGTCGATAGGCACGGAAGGCGAATCGTATGCCGGACGGCGCATCTGGTCAATATACCAGTCGGTCTGCAGATAGCTCAGGTTGCATACACGCACATCGGTACGGAAACCTTCCGTTTCCTGGTTGTACCACAAGGGGAACGTATCGTTATCTCCGTTGGTAAAGATGATGGGCTTGCCTTCGGCCTGCACCGAGTTCAGGTAGTTTTGTCCGAAGTCGCGGCACGTATAACGCCCGCTGCGGTCGTGGTCGTCCCATGTCTGGCTTACCATCTGCAAGGGTACGCACAGGCATACGACAGAGGCAAGAATGGCAGAAGGCTTTTCGCCCAGTTTCTTTTGCAGCCATTCGGCAATGGCAGCCACTCCCAGTCCAATCCAGATGGTAAAGGCATAGAACGAAGCCGCGTACGCATAGTCACGTTCACGCGGTTGTTGCGGGGTCTGGTTCAAGTAAAGCACGATGGCAAGTCCGGTCATGAAGAACAGGAAGAAGACAATCCAGAACTGCTGGATGCCCCGTTCGCCCCGGTAAGCCTGCCAGAACAGTCCGATAAGTCCCAGTATCAGCGGCAGGCAATAGAATACATTATGTCCCTTGTTGTTCTTCAGGTCGCTGGGCAACAAGGTCTGGTCGCCCACCAGCATCTTGTCGATGAACGAAATGCCGGTAATCCAGTTTCCGTGCTCTATCTCGCCCTGACCTTGAATGTCGTTCTGACGTCCGGCAAAATTCCACATAAAGTAACGCCAGTACATGTAGTTCAGCTGGTAGATAAAGAAGAACTTGATGTTGTCCCACTGGGTAGGTATCTTCACCATCAGCATTTCGCCGCACTGGTCGTAGGGCACCTGGCGTCCTTCCACGCCTCCCAGCCAGCTTTCGTAAGCCGCAGCATACGTTTCGCTGTACATACGTGGGAAAAGCATATTCTGTGCATACTTGTATTCGTCTTTGTGGCGTACGATTTCATAGCTGTCCTTTTCGTCCGGATTCTCCTTCTCCTTACGTTGGTAGACGGGAGCACCTTTGGTCATGGCATACACACAGCCTCCGTCCACTTCTTCGAGCGCCATTTTCGAAGCATACGTCTGTCCGTAGAACAAGGGGCGCGTGCCGTATTGTTCACGTCCCAGGTATTCGCCCAGGGTAAAGATATCTTCGGGCGAGTTCTGGTCCATCGGCGTATTGGCGGAAGAACGGATGACGATAACGGCATACGAAGAATAGCCCACTACCATCATCATCAGGCAGAGCAGGGAGGTGTTCAGCGTACGTGCGCTGACCTTATATTTCTCGGGCAGGTTGGCAAACAGGTACAAGCCCAGTGCTGCCAGCACGATGACTCCGATAAGCACGCTGCTCCATCCGTGTCCGTAGAAAGGAATACCCAGCATACCTACAGTTGTCAGGAAAGCGATATTCATCCGCTTGCGGCTGCGCACGGTATACGTTTCGTACACGCCCCATACAAGGCAGGCTGCCAGCAGGATGATATAAATGATGAGTCCGGTATTGAACGAGCATCCCAAACCGTTGACAAACAGCAGTTCGAACCAGCCGCCTATCTTCACGATGCCCGGCACGATGCCATACAGGACGACGGCAATCAATACCATTGAACCAATCAGAGCCCTCAGACTTCCTTTCAGGTTGGCATTGGGATTCTTCTTATAATAATATACCAGTACGATGGCAGGGATACAAAGCAGATTCAGCAGGTGGACACCGATGGACAATCCTGTAAGGTAGGCAATCAGTATCAGCCAGCGGTCGCTATGCGCTTCGTTAGCCCGGTTTTCCCATTTCAAAATCAACCAGAATACCACGGCGGTGAAAAGGCTGGAGTACGCATATACTTCCCCCTCGACAGCACTGAACCAAAAGGTGTCGCTCCATGTATAGGCCAGTGCACCTACCAGTCCGGAGCCCATGATGGTAATCAGCTTGCCGGTGGTCATTTCTTTTCCTTCCGGACAAATCAGTTTCCTGGTGAGGTGCGTAATGCTCCAGAACAGGAAAAGGATACATGCCGCGCTCATCAACGCACTCATGATATTCACCATGAAAGCTACCTGCGACGGGTCGCTGGCAAACTGGCTGAACAGGTTGGCTGTAAGCATAAAGAACGGTGCGCCGGGTGGATGACCGACTTCCAGTTTGTATCCGGTGGTGATAAATTCGGGGCAATCCCAGAAGCTGGCGGTAGGCTCGATGGTCATGCAATAGGTACATGCCGCAATAAGAAACGCGAGCCAGCCTACCAGGTTGTTGATTTTGTTGTACTGTTTCATCCTTATATAATCTTATTACATAATCGGCGCAAAGATAGTGATTTTCATCGCAGGGCAGGTATGCATCGGATAGTTTTTCGTTTTTTTATCACTAAATGGGTGTATCGGGAGAATACATTCAGGCAGGTAATTTCTTTTTATGCCATTTTAGAAAAAAGACCGCCAGCTATCGCATAGCGGCGGTCTGAATCAGAAAGGGAGTGGAGCATAGCGGACTCGAACCGCTCACCTCGACACTGCCAGTGTCGCGCTCTAGCCAGATGAGCTAATACCCCTTGTGCGTGCAAAGATAAGGGTAATTCTTTGTACTATCAAAAAAATCCTTCTTTTTTTAATTTCGGATGGACAATTATTTAGATTATCAACACCCGAAATGCTGTTCTATCCATTCGTCGGTGACTTCTGTAGCAGGGTGATAATCGAGGGTACGGTTGACACAGGCTATGTTTTTGACGTGGCGGAGCACCGTACCGATGTCGTGGCTTACCAGGATGATGGCATGTTCACGGTTGATTTCTTCCAGCAAGGCATAAAGCCGTTTTTCGAAACGCTTGTCGATATAGGTGTTCGGCTCGTCTAAAATCAAGACTTGCGGATTTGAAACTAAAGCACGTCCTAACAGGGCACGCTGGAGTTGTCCGCCGCTCAGTTGACCGATAGGACGTTGCTCCAGTCCTTCCAGCCCCATACGGGCAATGACGGAACGTGTCTTTTCGTGCTGTTCCGGGGTAAAGGAGCGGAACAGGGATTTCTGCTTGTTCAGTCCCGAAAGTATCACATCGTAGACCGAGATGGGGAATTTCTTGTCGATGGAGGTATATTGCGGCAAATATCCCATGCTGATTTCGGCGGTTTCCTTGCCTTCCCGGTAAAAACGGATGTTGCCCGACAAGGGATGGAGCAAGCCCAATATGAGTTTGACAAGGGTGGTTTTCCCTCCTCCGTTCGGACCGACAATGCCCATGAAGTCCCGTTCGTAAACGGTGAGGCTTACGTCTTCCAGCACGGGTTTACGGTCGTATGCTGCCGATATATGTTCCAGGCGGATGAGCGGCTGAGAGTCTTTCATCATCATTCGGTCGGTTTAGACAAGGAACGGGCTATGTGCAGCATCTCTTCTTTCCACCGGTAACTCAGCGGGTTGATGCTGACGATGGGCACTTTCAGTTCCTGTGCTATCGTTTCGGCATTACGGGTGTCGAACTCTTTTTGTACGAAGATGACCCGGATATTCTTTTCCTTGCATTGGTTAATCAAGGCTTTCAGCTGGGCAGGCGAAGGCTCTTTGCCCCCTTCCTCGATGCTGATTTGGGTCAGTCCGTAATCGCGGGCGAAATACGACAAGGCAGGATGATAAATCAGGAAGGTCTTTTCGCCTCCGTTCAGATAGGCAAGAATTTCGTCGTCTAGTTGCTTGAGCGAGGTGCCGAAGCGGGTCAGGCGGGTCATGTAATATTCCTTGTTGTCGGGGTCTATCTGGCAAAGCACCCGGCAGATGTTGGCCGAAATCGTATAAGCATTCTGTATCGAACTCCAGGTATGCGGTTCGATGCCTCCTGCGTGGGTGTGTTCTCCTTCCGTTGTTTCCTCATGTATCAGGGTAATGCCTTCCGACAAGTTGAAGAAAGGCACGTTTTTGGCATTTTGCTGCAATTTGTCTGCCCAGGCAAGTTCATAGCCGATGTATCCCGCGCGCAGGAAAGCACGGCTACGGTTCAGTTCGACCAGTTGTTGCGGAGTAGGGTCATAAGTCTCCGGGCTGCTGCCTTCGGGCACCAGGCTGACTATCCGGAAATGTTCGCCGGCAATGGCTTCGGCAAAATAGCGCAACGGCTCGATGCTGACGGTAAGGGTCTGCTTCTGTTCGGTCTTTTGTTGTTTGCCGCCACCGCAAGCGGTAAGCAGCAAGGCAAGCAAAAGGAATAAATAAGTTTTCATCGTCTGGTTTTATGGTTTGTGGGCACAAAAATAATCATTCTTATTCAGATATGCGAATAAAGCCGGAAGATATGCGTATTTTGACGAACCTATGTTCGATTCTTTACGAACATAGGTTCGTTGGCAGATGCACTTAGGTTCGTTGGCAGATGCACTTAGGTTCGTTG
>UQVZ01000055.1 GCA_900544675.1 uncultured Bacteroides sp. | reverse complement strand
AACAGTGGGAGAGTAGGTAGCCGCCGTTTTAAGCGAGGTCCCCGCCGGTCGACAAAGACTGGCGGGGGCTTTTTTTGTGTGATAATTTTTTGTTTAGACAGATTTCTAGACTTATAGTAATTAGTCTTGACAAATGTTTTTGATTTCTGTCAGGTTCGCACTTTTTTAGACTCAATTGTTTCAATTTGCTTTTTTATGTTTTTCCTTCTTCTTCTTTTCTATTTAATCTCAAATTTAAAAAACTTTTCATTTCTTCGTAGATTTAATTCTTTTTCGTATCTTCGCGCTGATTTAGAAAATATTAAAGATGATAACGAAACAGCTATTGAAACCTGGTTACATCTTCGAATCGAGTTGGGAGGTATGTAACAAGGTCGGTGGAATTTACACCGTATTATCAACAAGGGCTAAAACCTTGCAAGCTGCATTTCCGGATCGAATTTTCTTTATCGGCCCGGATGTTTGGAGAGGTAAGGATAATCCTTTGTTTACCGAAGATGAAAAGACACTTCAATCGTGGCGTGAGTATGCAGTGGATGAAGGATTGAAAGTTCGTGTGGGGCGTTGGAATATTCCAGGACATCCAATCTCGATCTTGATAGATTTTACTCCATTTTATGAGAAGAAGAACGAAATTTACACGCAAGCGTGGCTTGATTTTCAAGTAGACTCTCTTCATGCGTATGGCGATTACGATGAAGCGTCGATGTTTGCATACGCAGCAGGGAAAGTGGTGGAAAGCTTTTATAGGTATAACAAGCTGACGGCGGAAGATAGGGTGATTTATCAGGCGCACGAATGGATGACCGGTTTGGGAGCTTTGTATATCCACAAAAATATTCCCGAAATAGCGACGATTTTCACCACGCATGCCACTTCGATAGGGCGCTCGATTGCAGGCAACAACAAACCTTTGTATGATTACTTGTTTGCATATAACGGTGACCAGATGGCGCGGGAGTTGAATATGGAGTCGAAACACTCCATCGAAAAGCAGACGGCACACCATGTGGATTGCTTTACCACGGTAAGCGAGATAACCAATAACGAGTGCCGCGAATTGCTCGACAAGCCTGCAGATGTAATCTTAATGAATGGCTTCGAAGATGATTTTGTCCCGAAAGGGGATAGCTTCGATGAAAAACGCAAACATGCCCGCAAGGTGATGCTGAATGTGGCAAACAAGCTCTTAGGCACGAATCTGGGCGATGATACTATGATTATCGGTACGAGCGGCAGGTACGAATTTAAGAACAAAGGCATCAATGTGTACCTGGAGTCGCTGAACCGTTTGACTCGTGATAAAAATCTGAAGAAAGAAGTTTTGGCGTTTATCAATGTGCCGGGATGGGTAGGAGAAGCCCGGGAAGATTTGTTGGAACGCTTGCATAGCGATGAGCAATATACCACTCCACTGAAGGTGCCTTTCATCACGCATTGGTTGCACAACATGACCCATGACCAGGTGCTGGACATGCTGAAATACCTGAACATGTCGAATGCGGCGGATACGAAAGTGAAGGTGCTTTTTGTTCCTTGCTATCTGGACGGTAGAGACGGAATCGTGAATGAAGCTTATTATGATTTGTTAATTGGTACAGACTTGAGCGTATATCCTTCTTATTATGAACCGTGGGGATATACACCGCTGGAAAGCACGGCTTTCCATGTGCCTACGATTACGACGGATTTGGCAGGGTTCGGTTTGTGGGTCAATTCGGTGGTAAAACACGAAGGGACTTTGCAGGACGGGGTAAAAGTAATCCATCGTACCGATTATAACTATTCGGAAGTGGCTGATACGATAAAAGACACGGTAAGCACATTCTCGGCTTTATCGGAGCAGGAAATCCATGAAATACGTGAAAATGCGGCAGCTATTGCCGAAAAGGCCTTATGGAAACATTTCATCCAATACTATTATGAAGCTTACGACGTGGCTTTACGTAGAACAGAACAACGTCTTTCTCAACTGCAACAACAATAACTAAAATTCATTTACACTAAAATTAAACAATATGAAAGTCAAGACTAATTATGCTAACACTCCAGCCTGGAGAGAGGTTAATGTAAAATCTCGTATCCCGGAACCTTTGAAGATGTTGGATAAAATGGCCCGTAACATTTGGTGGGCTTGGAATGATGAAGCGACAGAGATGTTTAAAGAATTGGATCCGGAATTGTGGCAAGCTGTTGGTCAGAATCCGGTTGCATTGTTGGAACGCTTGAGCTATGAAAAATTGGAAGACCTGTCCAATGACAAAACGATGCTTAAGAAAATCAATGATGTATATGCCAAATTCGAAGCTTATATAAATGTGAAGCCGGACGCTTCACGCCCTTCGGTTGCTTACTTCTGTATGGAATATGGTTTGACCCATGTCCTGAAAATCTATTCGGGAGGTTTGGGTATCCTTGCCGGAGACTATCTGAAAGAGGCTTCAGACAGCAACGTGGATATGTGTGGTGTAGGTTTCCTGTACCGTTACGGCTATTTCAAGCAAAGCCTGTCTATGGACGGCCAGCAGATTGCCAACTACGAAGCACAAAACTTCGGAAGCCTGCCTTTGGAACGTGTGAACGATGAAGAAGGGAAACCTTTGGTGCTGGATGTGCCGTATCTCAACTATTATGTGCACGCTTACGTATGGAGAGTGAATGTAGGCCGTGTGCCTTTGTATCTCTTGGATACGGATAACGAAATGAATAGCGAGTACGACCGTCCGATTACTTACCAGTTGTATGGAGGCGATTGGGAAAACCGTCTGAAACAGGAAATCCTCTTGGGTATCGGCGGTGTGCTGTTGCTGAAGAGACTGGGCATCAAGAAAGACGTATACCATTGCAATGAAGGACATGCAGCCTTGTGCAACGTACAGCGTTTGTGCGATTATGTAGAAAGCGGAATGAGCTTTGACGAAGCTTTGGAAATCGTGCGCGCTTCTTCTCTTTATACGGTTCACACTCCGGTGCCTGCCGGTCACGATTATTTCGATGAAGGCTTGTTCGGCAAATACATGGGCGGTTATCCCCAGCGCATGGGCATTTCGTGGGACGAACTGATGGACTTGGGCCGTATCAATCCAGGCGACCATAACGAACGTTTCTGTATGTCTACCTTCGCTTGCAACACTTGTCAGGAAGTGAATGGTGTGAGCTGGTTGCACGGAAAAGTGTCTCAGGAAATGTTCTCAGGCATCTGGAAAGGATATTTCCCCGAAGAAAACCACGTAGGTTATGTGACCAACGGCGTACACTTCCCCACCTGGTGCGCTTCTGAATGGAAGAAACTCTATAACAAATATTTTGACCCGAACTTCTTGCACGACCAGTCGAACCCGAAGATTTGGGAAGCCATTTACAATGTGCCCGATGAAGAAATCTGGAAGACTCGTCTGGGATTGAAGAACAAGCTGATTGATTACATCCGCGAACAGTTCCGCAAGAACTGGTTGAAGAATCAGGGTAATCCGGCATTGGTCGTATCCTTGCTTGATAAAATCAACCCGAATGCGTTGACCATTGGTTTTGCCCGCCGTTTTGCTACTTACAAGCGTGCACACCTGTTGTTCAGCGATTTGGACCGTTTGTCTAAGATTGTCAACAACCCCGATTATCCGGTACAGTTCCTGTTTGCCGGCAAGGCACACCCGCACGATGGCGCCGGACAAGGATTGATCAAGCGTATCATTGAAATTTCCAACCGTCCTGAATTCTTGGGCAAGATTATCTTCTTGCAGGATTACGATATGAAGCTGGCACGCCGCCTGGTATCAGGTGTGGATATCTGGATGAATACGCCGACCCGTCCGTTGGAAGCTTCGGGTACATCAGGTGAAAAGGCATTGATGAACGGTGTCGTAAACTTCTCCGTACTCGACGGATGGTGGCTGGAAGGCTATCGCGAAGGTGCCGGATGGGCATTGACCGAAAAGCGTACTTACCAGAACCAGGAATACCAAGACCAGTTGGATGCAGCTACCATCTATAGCTTGCTGGAAACCGAAATCCTGCCGTTGTATTATGCGCGCAACAAGAAAGGCTATTCCGAAGGTTGGGTAAGAACCATCAAGAACTCTATCGCCCAGATTGCTCCTCACTACACCATGAAACGTCAGCTGGACGATTATTACGCTAAGTTCTATGGCAAGGAAGCCCAGCGTTTCCATGCTTTGGAAGCTAACAATTATGCGAAGCTGAAAAACCTGGCGGCTTGGAAGGAAGAAGTAGCTGCCAAGTGGGATTCCATCCAGGTGGTTTCTATGGACAAGTGCGAAGAGCTTCGCCAGGGCAATGTAGAGAGTGGTAAGGATTATACCATCACTTGCGTGATAGACGAAAAAGGCTTGAACGATGCCGTAGGTGTGGAAATGGTCGTTACTTATACCAATGCCGAAGGCAAGGAATACATCTACAGCGTAGTTCCGATGGAACTGGTAAAACGCGAAGGCGACCTGTATACCTTCAAGTTGGATTACAGCATGTCGAATGCCGGAAGCTTCAAGGTGGCATACCGTATGTTCCCAAAGAACATCGACCTGCCTCACCGTCAGGATTTCTGCTACGTGCGTTGGTTCAATGAATAATATTTTCTTTGAAAGATAAGAATTGGAAATGAAAGAGTGGGGAACGGATTCTGTTCTTCCACTCTTTATTTTTAAGATTCGTTTTCATTCAAAAAAAGAGGCCGGAGATGCAAGATGCTCCGACCTCTTTTTTCTATCGTATAATCAATCAGATTATTTCTTGAAATATCTGTTGTACAGACCTTCGAAACCTTTACCGTGGCGAGCTTCGTCTTTAGCCATTTCGTGAACTGTGTCGTGGATAGCGTCCAAGTTCAGTTGTTTAGCGCGGGTAGCGATGCGTTTCTTGTCTTCGCATGCGCCTGCTTCAGCGTTCATACGTTTTTCCAGGTTTGTTTTGGTATCCCATACGCAGTCGCCCAGCAATTCGGCGAATTTCGAAGCGTGTTCAGCTTCTTCCCATGCGTAGCGTTTGAAAGCTTCAGCTACTTCGGGATAGCCTTCGCGGTCAGCCTGACGGCTCATAGCCAAGTACATACCTACTTCGGTGCATTCGCCCATGAAGTGGTTGTTCAGGTCTTTAATCATTTCTTCGTCGCAACCTTTAGCTACGCCGATTACGTGTTCGTCAACGAAAGTCAAGCCGTTGTTGTCTTCTTCCATTTCTTTGAATTTCGAAGCCGGAGCCTTGCAGAGCGGGCATTTTTCGGGAGCTGTTTCACCTTCGTAGATGTAACCACATACAGTACAGATAAATTTTTTCATAATGTCAAAATGTTTTAAGTTGTTAGTTATTTAGTTGTTTTTGGTTCAATGGTCCGTAGGCCATTGGTTTAATTCTTGTTTGTTTTCAAGCAGTCCGGGCATACGCCTTTATAGTAACGGTGCATTTCCTCTATTTGGAATCCTTGCGCCTTGAGGCGTTTCATTTCCTCGGGTTCTTCCGCCGATAGGGGTACATCCGTTATTTTCCCGCATACTTTACACTGGAAATGGGCATGGATGGAAACGTCCCCGTCAAAGCAGGCATTCCGTTCGTCAATGGTAAGCATACGTGCCGCCCCATGTTCTACAAACAGCTTGAGCGTGTTGTAGACAGTTGTCTTCGACAAAGTAGGAATATCTTGGCATAAAGCCATATAAATCTCATCGATGGACGGATGAGTATGGTGCTTCAGCAAGTAATCCATAATGGCAATGCGTTGTACGGACGGCTTGATTTGATAACTGAGCAGATATTCGTAAACGTTCATCTTCTTATTCCTTGTTTGTAATTGTTACAACTTTAAATCATTGGCAAAGGTAGAAATATTTTTCTTATGTACAAAATCAAACTCTCTTTTTTTGCTTTTTTTCAATATGGATGGGGGATACACCTTATTTTATATCATCTTTTATATTATCTTTGTCGGTGTAAGTTGGATACTAAAAAAAGAATACCCTTTATGAAATTTGGTTTTGTAAAAGTGGCGGCCGCGGTTCCTCCGGTCAGGATAGCCGATTGCCGGTATAATGCCGAACAGGCGGAGAGCCTGATAGCAAAGGCAGAAGGAAGCGGTGTGCAGATACTTGTTTTCCCCGAGTTGAACCTTACCGGATATTCGTGTGGCGATTTGTTCGGACAGGCTTTGTTGCTCGAACAGGCAGAGATGGCATTGATGCGTGTGCTGAACAACACGCGCCAATTGGATATTATTTCCATCCTCGGCGTGCCGCTCCGGATAGAGTCGATGTTGATGAATTGTGCGGTGGTGATTCAGAAAGGAAAGATTCTGGGCATTGTTCCCAAAACCTATTTGCCCAATTACAAGGAGTTTTACGAGCACCGCTGGTTTTCCCCTGCCACTTCTCTTTCGGGCGAGGTGATGCTCCGTATGTTCGGACAGACCGTGCCGGTAGGTGCCGGCTTGCTGTTCGAGACGGCGGAGGTGCGCTTCGGCATCGAGTTATGCGAAGACGTATGGGCACCCGTTCCGCCCAGCTCGATGCTGGCGCTGAAGGGAGCGGAGATTATTTTCAATCTTTCCGCCGATACCGAGAATATCTGCAAGCACCAGTATTTGCGCTCGTTGCTTGCTCAGCAGTCGGCACGGTGCCTGGCGGGATATGTGTTTGCCTCGTGCGGTTTCGGCGAGTCAACCACCGATGTCGTGTTTGCCGGCAATGCTTTGATATACGAGAACGGAGTGCTGTTGGCTGCTTCCGACCGTTTTTCTTTCGACAAGCAACTGGTGGTGAGCGAAATCGACGTAGAGCGTCTGCAGAGTGAACGCTTGGTCAACACCACGTTCGCATCCAGTGTCGGCAGGTATAGTGATTGTACGGTGAAGGTCATTCAGGCCGAGCGTGTGCCCGAAAAAGAACTGACGCTTACCCGTAAGATTGACCCGCATCCGTTTGTGCCGGCAGGAGGTCAGATTCTGGCGGAGCGTTGCGAAGAGATATTTTCCATCCAGGTGGCGGCTTTGGCAAAGCGCCTGGTGCATACCGGATGCAAGACGGTAGTGGTCGGCATATCGGGCGGCCTCGATTCCACGCTGGCCCTGCTGGTGTGTGTCAAGACTTTCGACAAGCTGGGCATGTCGCGTAAGGGGATTGTGGGCATCACGATGCCCGGTTTCGGCACTACGGGACGCACCCACCGCAATGCCGTGGCTTTGATGGATTCGCTGGGAGTCACTTCGCGCGAAATCAGCATCCGCGAAGCCTGCATCCAGCATTTCAAGGACATCGGCCATAGCATCGATGTGCACGATGTGACTTACGAGAATGTCCAGGCGCGCGAGCGTACGCAAATCCTGATGGACTATGCCAATAAGGTAGGCGGTCTGGTAATCGGTACGGGCGACCTTTCCGAACTGGCGCTGGGCTGGTGCACTTACAATGCCGACCACATGTCGATGTACGGAGTCAATGCAGGCATACCCAAGACCTTGGTGCGCTACCTGGTCACGTGGGTGGCAGAGACGGTAGATGCCGGTTCGCGCGCCACGTTGCTCGACATCATCGACACGCCTATCAGCCCCGAGTTGATACCTGCCGACGAAGAAGGCAATATCAGCCAGAAGACCGAAGACCTGGTAGGTCCTTACGAGCTTCACGACTTCTTCCTTTATCATTTCCTGCGCTTCGGCTTCCGCCCTGCCAAAATCTATTTCCTGGCGAAACTGGCGTTCCGTGGCGTTTACGATGACGATACCCTCAAAAAGTGGCTGTCTAACTTCTTCCGCCGTTTCTTCAGCCAGCAGTTCAAGCGTTCCTGCCTGCCCGACGGGCCGAAGGTAGGCTCCGTTTCCCTAAGTCCGCGTGGCGACTGGCGTATGCCGAGCGATGCCAGTGCGGCGTTGTGGCTTCAGGAGTGCGAAGAGCTGAGTTAAGAGAAATTTTCAATCTGTCTGGGGCGGACGTAGCCCGTGTAGCGAAGTTTTAGCGTTTGCAGTAGGCTATCCGTGTGCAGGGTGTTTCCGCCGCCTTCCATCCGATGACGCTCTCGCCCAGCATGGCGAGGCGGGCAATGTGGTGGTGGGCGGCGTGGATGCCTTCGCACACTTGATTGATTTCCTTTGTTTCTGCATCAATCTCATTTACCCGTTCCCGTTCATGCAGTAATATAAAAACAATACCTAGTCCAACGATAACCATCAGAACCCGACCTGTTTTTGCTGCTCGGCATTATACCGGTCACCGGTTATCGGGATGGCGGAGACTTCATCTTCCAGTTGTTTCCACTCTTCGGCACTCAGCGTGAAATCCAGGGTCCGCAGGTTTTCTTCCAGGTGCGACAGTTTCGTCGTACCGGGGATGGGGACAATCCACGGTCCTTTCTGCAAAAGCCAGCCGAGGGCAAGTTGGGCAGCCGTCATACCACGTTCCCGTCCGAAGCGTTGCAGCACATTCACGATGCGGTAATTGGCACGCATGGCCTCCGGTGTGAAGCGGGGCAATGTGTTGCGGTTGTCGTTATTCGGGTCAAACTGGGTGTATTCATTCAAGTCACCGCCCAGAAATCCACGGTTCATCGGGCTGTAAGGCACAAAGCCGATGCCCAATTCACGGCAGACATCCAGCACGCCGTTCTTCTCCACCTCGCGGTGCATCAGGTGATATTCGCTTTGGATGGCAGTCAGCGGACAGATGGCGTGTGCCTTGCGGATGGTGGCGGCACTGACCTCGCACATTCCCCAGTGCAGCACCTTGCCTTCCTTTATCAAGTCGCTGATGGTTCCTGCCACCTCCTCCACCGGCGTGTTCGGGTCGAAACGGTGCTGGTAGAACATCGGTATGACATCCGTGCGCAGGCGTTTCAGGGATTCCTCGCAATAACGTCGGATGGTAGCAGGGCTGCTGTCCTGTCTTCCGGTAGCCTTGCCGTCGATGACTTCGTGACCGAATTTGGTAGTTACATTCACCTTGCCGTGAAATTCGCCAAGGGCTTCGCCTGCCAGCATTTCGTTGTTCAACGGTCCGTAGATAATGGCGGTGTCGAACAAGGTCACACCCCGGTCCATCGCCTCATGCAGCAGGCGGATGCACTGCGCCTTGTCCGGATGCCAGCTCCGGTTGTACGTCATTCCCATCACGCCGAATCCCAATGCCGATACCTCAAAGGCTGCCTGCCCCGTACCCAATGTGCGGTGTGCCGTAACGGTGGCGGCTTTGGCAGCTCCGTCTGATGCCGGTTTGCTTCCGGATACGGCACGGGTAGCCGCCTGTACTTTGTCCAATGCCGGGGATATAGCCAACGCCGCACCTGCCGCAGCCGTCGTTTTCAGAAATCCGCGGCGGCTAATATGTTCTTTTTTGTCTGTCATACCTATTTCTTTGAAAGTTCTATTTGTTTGATGATTCTTGCTGGGTTACCAGCTACGATTGTCAGAGGAGGTACGTCTTTAGTCACCACACTGCCTGCCCCTACGATGCAGCCGTAACCCAAACGTACGCCAGGCAGGATAGTGGCTCCGATGCCAATCCATACCTTGTCTTCGATGATGATTTTCCGTCCGTAGGTAGCGCTCCGGTTATCAGGATCAGGGTCGTGATTGATGGTGATGATATTCACCTTCGGACCGATGAACACATCATTCCCTATGCTGATTCCGCCTCGTCCGAAGAATGTGCAGCACTGCTGGATGAAGCATCGCTGCCCGATAGTAACCGGCTGCCCATAGTCTATATATAAAGGAGGGATTATCGTAGTACTTGCATCCACAGGCTTCCCCAGGATACGTTCCATGTATGTATGCACTTCATCGGGGGTACGATAGCCGGTATTCATTTCAGTAGCGGTCTTCATCGTGTCGAAGATAGCCGTAATCAGCGTTTCATATCCCGGTTCGTTGGGGGAGACCATCTCCCCGCTCAAGTCTTTTTCAATAATATCCTTCATAGTTTTCTCCTGTAATTGGGTTTACTGATGCAAATGTACAAGGAAACATGAAAGAAGAATTTGCCGCAAGGCTCAAATTATTTTGTTCGCAGGCTCAAATTAACGATAACCGACGCTTGCCTATTTTCTCAGCCGTTTGCTGTCGGAGAACAGCCATACATCTCTTTGTAAATTTTGGAAAAGTGTGACAGATTCTTGAATCCGACCTGATAACAGATGTCCGTCACTTTGTCGTGCCTGCCGGATGTAATCATTTCGTGAGCGGCTTCCAGACGGCGGTTGATAATCCATTTTTGCGGCGAAAGGTCACTAATCTTCTTGAAATCGCGTTTGAAGGATGCGAGGCTGCGGCCTGTGTAGGCGGCCATCTCTTCCAGGGAAAGGTCATACATGTAGTTCTCGTTCATGTATTCCAGCAGGTCGATTTTCCAGGGTTCGGTGAAGTCGAAGAGTGAGGCATACAGGCTCGTATCTGTGTGGAGCAGGACATACAACCCTTCCACCATCTTCAGCTTCAGCAATTCTTCGGAAGGGTGAACCCCGGAATCGAAGAATGGAAGAATCGACCCGAACAGGCTCTTGATGTCAGGACGGTCAGCCGGCAGACGCATGAAACTCCGTTTATCCCGCTTCGACTGCTCGGGCAATTCTTTTCTTGCTACGTTCTGGTAAAACTCGCGCAGGAACTTACGGGAAAATTTGAGTACAATGGAACGGTACGGTACGCCACCTCGGATATGCTTCTGCAATGTCATCCGGTGGTCGCGGCGCATGAAAGCGCATTCCCCGGCACGAAGGATGTGTTTCTTCCCCTCTTCCGTGATTTCCAGTTCTCCGGAACAGAGATAGATCAGCGTATGTTCCCTGTTGGCATGCGTACATTCGCGGTTGTCAGTGAAATAACTGGCGATAAACACATTCGAATAATCAAGAACTTTCAATTCTTCCATACGGCATTACTTTTGAATGTCACAAAATTAACGAATAAATAAGAAAAATACTTTGTGATAAGGCTCAAATTGTTTTGTTCAGTGGCTCAACGGGGTGAATGTTGAAATCTACCGAACTTACATTCTACAAATCTGTTAATAACGCCAATTGCTGTCAAATGCTTCCACCAAACTGTTATCCCATTGATTTATGTGTAACATGTGTTTTCTTTGCAGGCAAAGCCGAGTTAATATGTGTCCCAAATGAAAATAAATGACGTATCATTGCAAAGCCGGACAACAGAGCCGGGTTCTACGTGTCCGCAGTATCTGACTACTGAAACAGTACGACTCTTTATGGAGTGTCTACTTGTATGGTACGACTATCCGGGAAGTGTCTACTGACTCCGTTTATAAAACAAAAAAGTGTCTGGTGAAATCAGGAAAAGACAGTGAATGTACGATTGCTTCAGAGAGGATTATCCTCTCCGCGAAAGAGGATGGTCTTCTTTTTAAAAGAGGATTATCCTCTTTTCCATATCAGATAATCCTCTTTTTCCCGTTGATTTATTCGATCCGCCTTATGCCGCTTTCCGCTTGAATTGCTGGAATTGCTTGTAGAGCATGACGGCGGCGATGATGCTGGCTGCCAGGTCGGATATAGGCATGCTGAACCAGATGCCGTCTACTCCCCAAAAGAGGGGGAGTATCAGCAAGAGCGGAATCAGAATCAATACCTGGCGGCTCAGTGAAAGGATGATGGCCTTCTTCGCCATGCCGATGCTCTGGAAGAAGTTCGACGTCACCATCTGGAAGCCGATGATGGGGAAAAACATCACGATGATGCGCAAGCCGCGTGCCGAGAGGTCTATCAGCGTCCGGTCGGTGGTGAACACCTTAGCCACCAGGTCAGGTATCAGCTCGCCTACCAGGAAACCCGTGGTGGTGACGATGGTGGCGGCGATGACCGTGATTTTCATCACTTGGTTCACGCGCTGGTATTGCCGTGCGCCGTAATTGTATCCGGCGATGGGCTGCATTCCTTGGTTCAGCCCCATTACAATCATCACGAAGAGGAAGCTGATACGGTTCACGATGCCGAAGGCACCGATGGCAAGGTCGCCGTCGTACAGCTTCAGCCCCTTGTTGATGAGGATGACAATCATGCAGGCGGCGATGTTCATAAAGAACGGTGCCAGCCCGATGCCGATGATGTTCTGCACCAGGTGGCTGCGCAGGCGGTAGATGCCCTTCTTCAGGTGGAGCAGCTCGTCTTTGCGGCAAAAAAGCTTGATGAGCCATGCCAGGGCGATGATTTGCGCCAGTACGGTGGCCATAGCCACTCCCCGGATGCCCAGGTGGAACACATAGATGAATACCGGGGCAAGGATGGTGTTGATTACCACGGTCATGATGGTGGCGAACATCGCTTTTTGCGGATAGCCTGCCGAGCGGAGCACGGAGTTCAGTCCCAGATACATGTGGGTCACCACGTTGCCCAGCAGGATGACCACCATATAGTCGCGCGCGTAAGGCAAGGTAGCTTCACTGGCTCCGAAGAAGTACAGGATAGGGTCGAGAAACAAGAGGGCAAGGATGGTGAATCCGATGCCGATAAGGACGTTCAGCGACACCACATTGCCCAGGATGAGCTGGGCGGTGGCGTAATCTTTTTGCCCCAACTTGACCGACACCAGTGTAGAGGCGCCCACGCCCACCAGCGAGCCGAAGGCGGCGGCAAGGTTCATCAGCGGGAAGGTGATGGCAAGGCCCGATATGGCCATTGCGCCCACACCGTGGCCGATGAAGATACTGTCTATCATGTTGTAAAGCGAAGATGCCGTCATGGCGATGATGGCAGGGATGGCATATTGCATCAAAAGTTTGCCGATGGGCTGTGTGCCCAGTTCGGCGGCTGTTCCTGTTTGCGACATAAAAAACTCTTTTACCTTTTTTACATTCGGGCGCAAAGGTACTTAATTTTTCTTTCATGAAGAAAACTTTCTTTATATTTGCATCAATAAATCAGATGCATCATGGAACATACCCCTTTATCCCTCTACGAGCTGAATGCGCTGGTGCGCCAAAGCGTCCGCCTGTGCATGCCCGATGCCTATTGGGTGCAGGCCGAGCTGAGCGACGTGCGCACCAATTATTCGGGACACTGCTACCTGGAGTTCGTGCAGAAAGACCCGCGCGGCAATGCCTTGCTTGCCAAGGCACGGGGCATCATCTGGAGCAATGTGTTCGGCAGGCTGAGGCCTTACTTCGAGCAGGAGACCGGACAGGCGTTTGCCGCCGGGCTGAAAGTGCTGGTAAAGGTGACGGTCGATTTCCACGAGCTGTATGGCTATTCGCTCACCGTGTCCGATATCGACCCTACCTATACCCTGGGCGACATGGCGCGCCGCAGGAAGGAAATCCTGCAACGCCTGGATGCCGAGGGCGTGCTTACGATGAATAAAGAGCTGGAGCTGCCCGAGCTGGCGCAGCGCATTGCCGTGATATCTTCGCCCACGGCGGCGGGATACGGCGACTTTTGCGGCCAGTTGCGGCAGAACGCCTTCGGGTTCGTGTTCTATACGAAGCTGTTCCCCGCCGTGATGCAGGGCGACCAGGTAGAGGCTTCCGTTATCCGTGCCCTGAACCGCATTTATGCCGAGGCAGACCGGTGGGATGTGGTCGTGATTATCCGGGGCGGAGGGGCTGTGTCCGATTTGTCGGGTTTCGATACCTACGGGTTGGCTGCCAATTGTGCCCAGTTTCCTTTACCTATTATTACCGGCATCGGCCACGAGCGCGACGATACGGTCATCGACCTGGTTTCGCACACACGTGTCAAGACCCCTACGGCGGCCGCCGAGTTTCTGATAAACCATCTGCGCGCCACCGCCGACCGCCTGGAGCAATATGCGTCGTTCTTCCGTCAGGAAGTGCCCGGGCTTCTGAGCCGGCACAAAGAGCGGCTGGAGCGCTGGGTGACGCGCATTCCTGTCCGTGTGCAGATGCGTCTGCAGAACGAAGATTTCCGTCAGGAACGTTTATTGAAACGCATCCACCTGGCTTGGCAGACCCGTCTGATGCGGGAGACTTACCGCTTGCAGGTAGAACCGCGGCTGGGCGTGGCGTTGCAGGCGCGGTTGCAGCGCGAAGCCCAACGCCTGCAATTGTTCGGGCAACAGGTGAAGTCGGCTTCTCCCGACCTGTTGCTGCAGAGAGGCTATAGCATTACGTTGAAAAACGGCAAGGCGGTAACCGACCCGTCCCTGCTTTCGCCGGGCGATGAGGTGGTGACACGGGTGGCAAAGGGAGAATTCCGGAGTAAAGTAATCAAGTAAACCGAAAAAGATATATGGCAGCAAAAAAAGAAACATACACCGAAGCGATGAAGCGTCTGGAAGCGATTGTGGCACAGATAGAGAGCAACGAGCTGGACATCGACGAACTGGCAGACCGGCTCAAGGAAGCGCAGCGCCTGATAAAATATTGCAGGGAAAAGCTCTATAAGGCAGACACGGAAATCAAAAAGATGCTCGATGAAGGAACGGAAGAGGAAAAAAGTAGTAATTAAATTGGATTTTGTAAATATAAACTGTACTTTTGCCTCAATATTTGTAACGAAATGTAACTTTAAAACATAAATTAGATGAAAGAAATTGATTGGTCTAATCTGTCGTTCGGATATATGAAGACAGATTATAATGTACGTTGCTATTACCGCGACGGCAAATGGGGAGAACTGGAACTTTGTTCGGAAGAGACATTAAACATCCACATGGCTGCCACCTGCCTGCATTACGGTCAGGAAGCCTTCGAGGGCTTGAAGGCCTACCGGGGCAAGGACGGCAAAATCCGCGTGTTCCGTCCGCAAGCCAATGCCGAACGCCTGCAAAGCACGTGCCGCGGCATCCTGATGCCCGAGTTTTCTACCGAAATGTTTTGCGAAGCCGTGCGCAAGGTAGTGAAGGCGAACGAACGTTTCATTCCGCCTTACGAGAGCGGCGCTTCTCTTTATATCCGTCCGTTGCTCATCGGTACGGGTGCGCAGGTGGGCGTTCATCCTGCCAAGGAATACCTGTTTGTGGTGTTCGTCACTCCGGTAGGACCGTACTTCAAAGGCGGTTTCGCCACCAATCCTTACGTGATTATCCGCGAGTTCGACCGTGCGGCTCCGCTGGGCACCGGTACGTTTAAGGTAGGCGGAAACTATGCGGCCAGCCTGCGTGCCAACAAGATGGCGCACGACGCCGGATATGCCAGCGAGTTTTACCTCGACGCCAAGGAAAAGAAATACATCGACGAGTGTGGTGCCGCCAATTTCTTCGGCATCAAGAACAACACCTATGTCACTCCGCTCTCCACTTCCATTCTGCCCTCCATCACCAACCGGAGCCTGATGCAGCTGGCAGAAGATATGGGCTTGAAGGTGGAACGCCGCCCCATCCCCGAAGAAGAGCTGGAAACCTTCGAAGAAGCCGGCGCATGCGGTACGGCTGCGGTCATCAGCCCGATAGAGCGTATCGACGACCTGGAAAACCATAAGTCGTATGTCATTTCGAAAGACGGCAAGCCGGGACCCATCAGCGAAAAGCTGTACAACAAGTTGCGTGCCATCCAGTATGGCGACGAACCCGACCCATACGGATGGGTGATGCTGGTAGACTAACCGGTTGTAAATAAGAATTATTCAATAGAATAAAGGTTCCGCTTCTTTTAGAAGCTGGACAAAGAAACACGGAGATACAAAGTTGGTTTTAAAAGCCTTTTGAGTCTCCGTGTTTTTGTATGTTTTTTAGAATAATCTTTGGTTTTTACTTATAGAGTCAGTATTTCCAAGTAAAGGTAAAAATAAAAAGCATATCCGCGAAGCGTTTGTGGGATGGCATAGTGTTGTGTAGGGCACTGAAATTTTGTTGTAAAAGCGAAACCGGCGCGCATCCCTGCGCACCGGTTTCTTGGATTACTAATTTTAAGTAAAATGTGTGCGGAAACGCTTTTCCGCGGTTTTGATAGAGATATAAAATGTTTTTATTTCTAATAGCCTTTAACATTTATGAATGCATCACTTGGCTCTTGGAAAATATAGGCAGCACGAATGCGGAATTCGATACTACGTAAAGCATGTCCACCTTCATCCGGGTATGGCCGGTCTGGATTACTCATGTAATGTACGTAACCTTCCTCATTGGCTTCTGAATTTGATGGATCATATTTGATGCGTGTGCCTCGTGCATATAGGGTATTTTCTCCACTATCTCCATTATATCCAGCTGCACCAGGGTTGGAAGACCAATACCACTTATCTTGAAAAACATCGAATATGCCATAATATTTTTCTAAAGCATATTCCAATTCGGAGATGGTTGGAAGATACCAACGTGCTTCTATTACATTACCATTTTCATCACGCTTGTTTTTATTATAGCAGTATTCTGCAGCACCGCTGGGTGATTCGTTCAATGTCATTTCGTGCCCTCTCCATTGGTTGCTACTACGATATCTGTTCATGATTTGGATTGTATTAGACCAACCCCAACTCATGTATTGGTAAAAAGGTTCGTCCTGACCGACTCCTAATCCGCTTTCTAATCCTTCAAGTCCCCATTTGAATCCTTCATAGGTGTCATTGTATTTGTTTTTACCATCATAATGCTCCAAATATTCTTCATATTCTTCAATATAAAAATAGTAACTTTCACGTTTTGCATAACCAAAAGTTCCTCCTCCGCTAGAATATTTATTGAAGAAAACAGAACGCATACCGGCTTGGCGTAATGTAATGTATCGTTCCCACACCCGATTGTCAGGATGAGTATAAGTTATCTTTAAAGTTGCATTTCGTGGGTTTACATCTTTTCCATTGTCTTCGGAAGTCTGAGGTACATTTTCATCAATGTAGAAATAGATGCGCTCTTCATAGGGCTTGGAAGAATTGTTGTTCTTCTTGCTGTCTACGGTGTAAACTTTACTGCTTTCTTCTTGATCTAATTCACTTATCAAACCTACTGTAAAATAATCCCGTTTGCCATCACCGGCTTCCGTGGCGGCACGTTCTAAAGGTTCCATCCGTATCCAGTTGGTTGTTGTTGGGTCTACTATTTCTATTTTTACACTTCCTCCTGCTGCATATATAAATACATCCATCGGGGTGACATTAAAATGTGAATCAAATTCCCGTTCACGTAACATCTCGATGAAGTAAGGGTTATCTTCGCTGTCTATGTCTACACGGGTATCCAGCAAGGCTTCTGTTCCCATATTGTTTACCGTGATGCCTTTTACCGTGATGTTGTGCTTATATTGTCGGTTGGCTTTGATGGTGAAGTCATCCGTGGCGTTGGCACCGGGATAGATGCGATAGGTTACGGCATACTTGTAGTCGTTGTGGTTGGTGTATACGCCTTCCAATTCGATGTAGGCAGCTTCATCGTCAGCCAAATAATTTTTATAACGTTGCTCTTCTGATGGGGTTATTCCTTCAGGATAACTATTGTTCGGGAAAGGTTTGCTTCCGTCTTCTAAAGTGATTTCACTTAATTCTTTTGCTGCCCGTGCATGTTCGAACATATAGAGGGTCAGCTCCTGCGGTTCGCCTTCACGTAGGGTACGACCGCTGAAGCCGTCTACTTGTACGGTTGTCTCTTCTTGTAAAGATATGTTATCGGTTATGTCTTTAGTATCCAATTGCGGTTTGATGGTTCCTCCCGTAGGAAAGTTGCCTATCCGTACTTTATCGAATCGCAGGGCAGGATTTCTTCTGTCGTCCGATGACTGGTATGGGTTCATTGTGAAGTCCAAATCGATGCGTGCCATCATGGATTTCAGTTGTAATTGGATGATTTTTTCGGTAGCCCCTGTACTGAGGTTCACTCCTGTTTTTTGACCATACATAGGCAGACCATCTTCGGGCAAAGTAGCGGTGAAGGTAGGCAGGTTGTAGACGAAGCTTTCGAAGCTGCTGAGGTCTGTTATCTGTGAGGGTGCTCCTGTTGCTGTTACGTCTCCGAACGTGTTACGAGGTACGTTGGCTACTACCACTACGGTAGCGTTTTCTGCTTCTGTTTGGTTGGCAAACATATCGCTTTGCAGCACCATGGTACGTCCTCCTTCTACATAGCGGTAACCTTGGAACGCATCGTTGTCGTCCGCTTTCAGGTAATTGCCTTCTGCTGTAAAGACAAATACATGTATGTTGTTTATTTGTTGCTCTTCGCCTGTCTTCGTGTCGGTGGCACGGGATTTCACATGCTGTATTGCCATATTGGCTGGCAGACATTGCAGAGCTACCTCGCCTTCATGTAGCGGAAAAGCTAATTGTTGTTCTTCCAATTCTTTTGTACAGCTTGTGCCTAATAGGACGATTGCTCCTAAGGCAAGGCTTTTTAATATATTTCGTTTATTCATGGTGCTTAACCTATTTACTTGTTGCTATTCAAATACGATATCGCTGTCGCCTCCGTCTTCCCATCGACCGTCGCTTTCCATTTGTAAAGTAAAGTCGTTGCCTACGATGTTGATGTTAAAGATAACGTGAGTTCGATATAAGGAATGAAATTATTCCTTTGAAAAATAGGAACATAGC
>UQVZ01000054.1 GCA_900544675.1 uncultured Bacteroides sp. | reverse complement strand
TAAAACAAATATTATCCAATTATTTGGATAGCAACATAGAAGATTATTAATCTTCAAGCCGTAAGATTATTAATCTTCCGCGTGCAAGATTATTAATCTTCCATACGATGCACCTGATTGCCCTTGCCGCTCAAGCTGTATTCTCCGTAAATCCCTTCCGCATCCGCTTTTCTCCGCAATTTAACCCTTGTTTATGTGAATATTAGCTGAAAAGTTTTCCGGATATGCTTTTTTCTTATAAATTTGCAGCCTAAATTCGGGGAGGGTATCTCTCCGGATGAAAAACAGCAAAAAGATAAGATAAACAGAAAATCTATATGAGTAAGAAATTTACCGAATATGCGCAACTCAACCTTTCCGACGTAAATAAGGAAGTGCTGAAGAAATGGGATGAAAACGATGTGTTCTCCCGTAGTATGACAGAACGTGAAGGGCATCCTTCTTTTGTGTTTTACGAAGGCCCTCCTTCGGCGAACGGAATGCCGGGCATTCATCACGTGATGGCGCGTACGATTAAGGATACTTTCTGCCGCTACAAGACCATGAAGGGCTTTCAGGTAAAGCGTAAGGCAGGCTGGGATACGCACGGATTGCCGGTGGAACTGGGTGTGGAAAAGGCTTTGGGCATCACCAAGGAAGACATCGGGAAGACGATTTCGGTGGCCGACTATAACCGGCATTGCCGTACCGACGTGATGAAATTCACCAAGGAATGGACCGACCTGACTCATAAGATGGGTTACTGGGTAGACCTGGACGACCCGTATATCACTTACGACAACCGTTACATCGAGACCTTGTGGTGGCTCTTGAAGCAGCTTTACGGCAAGGGTCTGCTGTATAAAGGATATACCATCCAGCCTTATTCGCCGGCTGCGGGAACCGGACTTAGCTCACACGAGCTGAACCAGCCGGGCTGCTACCGTGACGTGAAGGATACGACCGTGGTGGCTCAGTTCAAGATGAAGAACCCAAGACCGGAAATGGCGGCATGGGGCACACCTTATTTTATCGCATGGACCACGACTCCGTGGACCCTTCCTTCGAATACCGCGCTCTGCGTAGGGCCGAAAATCGACTATGTGGCTGTACAGAGCTACAACGGCTATACGGGCGAGAAGATTACCGTAGTGCTTGCCAAACCGTTGCTCTATGCCCATTTCAACAAGAAGGCGGAGGGCATCGCGCTGGAAGATTACAAGCCGGGCGACAAGCTGATACCCTTTAAGGTGGTAGGCGAATATAAGGGAACCGACCTGGTAGGCATGGAGTATGAACAACTCATCCCGTGGGTGAAACCCGTGGAAACGACCGAAGACGGAGGCTGGAAAGAAGCGGCCGACAAGGCTTTCCGCGTCATTCCGGGCGACTATGTGACTACCGAAGACGGTACGGGTATCGTACACATCGCTCCTACCTTCGGTGCGGACGACGCGAATGTGGCGAAAGCCGCCGGTATCCCTTCGCTCTTTATGATTAACAAGAAAGGCGAGACACGCCCGATGGTGGACCTGACAGGTAAATTCTACCTGCTGGACGAACTGGACGAGAAGTTCGTGGCCGCCTGTGTGGATGTGGAGAAATACCGGGAATACCAGGGCAGATGGGTGAAAAACGCTTATGACCCGCAGTTCACCGTAGACGGCAAGTATGACGAGAAAGCCGCTCAGGCAGCCGAATCGCTCGACATCTATATCTGCATGAAACTGAAACAGACAAACCGGGCATTCAAGATAGAAAAGCACGTGCACAACTATCCGCACTGCTGGCGTACCGACAAACCGGTGCTTTACTATCCGCTGGACAGCTGGTTTATCCGCTCTACGGCCTGCAAGGAACGGATGATGGAACTGAACAAGACCATCAACTGGAAACCGGAGTCGACCGGTTCGGGACGTTTCGGTAAGTGGCTGGAAAACTTGAACGACTGGAACTTGAGCCGTTCGCGCTACTGGGGAACTCCGCTTCCTATCTGGCGCGACGAGGATGGTGCCGAAATCTGCATCGGCTCGGTAGAAGAACTGTACGATGAAATCGAGAAATCGGTAGCGGCAGGTTTCATGGCGGAGAATCCGTACAAGAAAATGGGCTTCGTGCCGGGTAAATATACCAAGGAGAATTACGGCAAGATTGATTTGCACCGTCCTTACGTGGACGACATCATTCTGGTGTCTCCCGCGGGCAAGCCGATGAAGCGTGAGGCCGACCTGATTGACGTCTGGTTCGATTCGGGCTCGATGCCCTACGCGCAGCTGCATTATCCGTTCGAGAACAAGGAACTGATTGACAACCGTTCGTATTATCCCGCCGACTTCATCGCCGAAGGGGTGGACCAGACCCGCGGATGGTTCTTCACGCTGCACGCCATCGCCACCATGGTATTCGATAGCGTGGCTTACAAGAATGTCATTTCGAACGGGCTGGTGCTCGACAAGAACGGCAACAAGATGTCGAAACGCCTGGGCAATGCCGTCGACCCGTTCAGCACGATAGAGAAATACGGTTCCGACCCCTTGCGCTGGTATATGATAACCAATTCGGCTCCGTGGGACAATCTGAAGTTTGACGCGGACGGAGTGGACGAGGTGCGCCGCAAGTTCTTCGGTACCTTATATAATACATATTCGTTCTTTGCCCTTTACGCCAATGTGGACGGCTTTACTTATGCCGAGAAAGACGTGCCGGTAGCGGAACGCCCGGAAATCGACCGCTGGATTCTTTCATTGCTCAATTCGTTGATAAAGGATGTCGACGCTTGCCTTGCCGATTATGAACCGACCAAGGCGGGACGCCTGATAACCGACTTCGTGAACGATAACCTGAGCAACTGGTACGTACGCCTGAACCGGAAACGCTTCTGGGGCAGCGCGATGTCGCAAGATAAGTTGTCGGCCTACCAGACCTTGTATGTCTGCCTGGAAACGATAGCCAAGCTGATGGCGCCGATTGCCCCGTTCTATGCCGACCGCCTGTATATGGACTTGATCAAGGTGACCGAGCGCGACCATGTGGTGTCTGTCCACCTGGCGAACTTCCCCGTAGCCGACGAAAGCCTGATCGACAAGGAACTGGAAGCCCGCATGCAGATGGCACAAGATGTCACCTCGATGGTATTGGCTCTGCGCCGCAAGGTGAACATCAAGGTGCGCCAGCCGCTGCAGTGCATCATGATACCGGTGACCGATGAGGAACAGAAGCGCCACGTGGAAGCGGTGAAAGACTTGATATTGAACGAAGTGAATGTGAAGGAACTGCAGTTCGTGGAAGAAGCCGGCGTACTGGTGAAGAAAGTGAAGTGCGACTTCAAGAAGCTGGGACCGAAATTCGGCAAGCGGATGAAGGCGGTGGCAGCCGCTGTGGGCGAAATGTCGCAGGAAGCCATTGCCGAACTGGAACGCAACGGACAATACGCGCTCCGGTTGGCAGACGGGGAAGCGGTTATCGAAGCCGGCGATGTGGAAATCTACAGCGAGGACATTCCGGGCTGGCTGGTGGCCAACGAAGGCAAGCTGACCGTCGCGCTCGAAGTGACGATTACCGAAGCTTTGCGCCGCGAAGGCATTGCCCGCGAACTGGTGAACCGCATCCAGAACATCCGTAAGAGCAGCGGATTTGAAATAACCGACAAGATTCATTTGGTATTATTGAAAAATCCGAACACGGATGATGCGGTAAAAGAATATAATACGTATATTTGCAACCAAGTGTTGGCAAACTCGTTGGAACTGGCCGACGAGGTGCCGGGTGGTGTTGAACTGAACTTTGATGATTTTACATTGTATGTGAAGGTATCAAAACTCTAATTATTAACTTTAAAAACATTTATCTTATGGCTGAAAAAACAAGATACTCAGACGCAGAACTTGAGGAATTCCGCGCTATTATCATGGATAAACTTCAGCTCGCGGAACGCGACTATGAAAAATTGAAAAGCAGTATCATGAATACAGACGGCAACGATACGGACGACACTTCGCCTACCTACAAGGTGCTTGAGGAAGGAGCCAACACGTTGTCGAAGGAAGAGACTACCCGTCTGGCTGCCCGCCAGCTGAAGTTCATCCAGAACTTGCGTGCGGCTTTGGTGCGCATCGAGAACAAGACGTATGGCATTTGCCGCGAGACCGGGAAGCTGATTCCGAAAGAAAGATTGCGTGCCGTGCCTCATGCCACATTAAGCATTGAAGCGAAACAGCACGGTAAAAAATAAATAAGGCTATTTCGCCACAGGTTGCACGGGTAAGGTGGTTATCCGTGTAGCCTGTGGTGGAATTAAATCAGTAAATTGGGATAAATGAAGAAGATTCTGACGCAGGGACGCCTGGCGGCTTTGATTGTTTTCGTGGTATTGGCAATCGATCAGGTAATCAAGATTTGTGTGAAAACCGGCATGTACTTGCACGAGCACATCCACATCGCCGATTGGTTTTACATCTATTTCACGGAAAACAACGGGATGGCTTTCGGCATGGAGTTCTTGCCTAAACTGCTCCTCACCTTGTTCCGCATCGTGGCGGTGGCTTTCATTACGTGGTATCTGTACCGCATTACCCGGCGGACGGAAAAGCTGAAGACAGGCTATGTGGTCTGTCTGGCGTTCATCCTGGCGGGCGCTGTAGGAAACATCATCGACTGTGTGTTCTACGGCGAGGTTTTCAGCGAGAGCACTTCCTATACGCTGGCACATTGGGTGCCGGTAGGCGAAGGCTACGGCTCGTGGCTGCACGGCAAGGTGGTCGATATGTTCTATTTCCCCATCATCGACACGTATTGGCCCGAATGGATGCCCTTTTGTGGCGGAGAGCGTTTCATCTTCTTCAGCCCGATATTCAATTTTGCCGATGCCTCCATCAGTTGCGGCATGATTGCCTTGCTGATTTTTTACAGTCACACGTTGGGGAAAGAATTCCAGCGGAGCGAAGAACCCCAGGAAAACCGTTAAGCCATGAAGAAGAAAGGACTGTGCGTATGGATTGCTTTGGCGTTGCTGGCAGGGTGCGGGAAGAAGATTCCCGATGACATCATCCAGCCCGACGCAATGGAGAGCCTGCTGTATGACTATCACCTGGCTTCTACGATGAGTGCCTCGTTGCCGTATGACGAGTCGTATCAGAAAGACGCCTATATGGATTATGTCTTCCGGAAACATCAGGTGACCGAAGCCGAGTTCGACTCGTCGATGGTATGGTACACCCGTCATGCCGAAGAGCTGGCGACGATTTACCGCAACCTTCAGGAACGGCTGGAGAAAGAGGAAAAGCAGATGAAAGAGCTGGTGGCGAAACGGGATAACCAGATAGACGTTTCGATGTCGGGCGATACGGTCGATGTGTGGCAAGACCGTCCGCTGTATTGGCTTTCCGCCTCCCCGTTGACCAACAAGGTGACATTCGATTTGAAAACCGATACCACTTTCAAGCCCCGCGACGCCATGGAGCTGAAAGCAGATTTTCGTTTCATCCCTTCCGGCGCGAAGTCGGCTAAAGCCGTGATGGCGCTCAATTTCTATTTCGACAACGACAGCGTGCAGGGATTGACCCGTATGGTGACCCGTTCGGGCATCCAGCGTTTGTATCTTCGTCCCGATTCGGCATTCGCCATACAGAGCGTCGGCGGGTTTATCTATTTCATGGGAGAAGAAGAGAGAGGCGCGTCCTTGCTAGTCAACGACATTCATCTGACCCGTTATCATACGGAAGAAGAGGATATTTTGTCGCAACAAGATACGGTACCAGCTATCGACACGCTAAAATCGGAGCAACTTAAAGGCATAGTGAAGCGTAGTGAAATTCAACCTATGCGGAAAATGGAGAACCGCAAATGAGGCGTGTGGCGACCCATCGGATAGGCGATGTGATAACCGGTGAATGGTTGCCGGTTTCGGTCATCGAGTTGGACGAAAGGGGATATGTCAGCCGGATGTATCCTTTGCAGGGAGAAATCAGCCATACAGAATGGCTTCCCGGCGTGATTCTCCTATCTCCTTTTCCGGTAGAAAGAACTCCTGACGAACCTTTCGCTGATTTCATGCGACGCCTGAAGCGGCAAGCGGCATCCTGTGACGGACACTCCCTCTGCCGTGCCTATTGGCTTACTTCCTTCAGTCTTTCCGCCATGGATTTTACCCCTCGGTCCCGTGTCGTGCTTTTATAAGCCTTGCCCTGGCTTTTGTCTCTTTGCTACTCTGCTGCTTCCTTTTAGAATTGATTTATTCGATTATTATTCTTATTTTTATGAATCAGTTTTAGTGGATATCAAAATAAAGTGAGGTATGCGTTTCAGAATATTATTAGACGTCAACAAAAAGGCATTTGGGAATAAATTGCCTATCAACTATCAGTACGAACAGTCGGCAGCTGTTTATAGGCTTCTGTCGAAAGCCGATGAAAATTACGCGGCATGGCTACACGATAATGGATTTCGGTTGGAAAATGGAAAAACATTTAAACTGTTTACCTTTTCACGCTTTAAGATTGAGAAACGGCGGATATATCCCGAGTCGGAGCGCCTGCAGATACTTTCGGATACCGTCGAATGGCAAATCGGTTTCTTGCCCGAAAAGAGTACGGAGAATTTTATCAAAGGCATATTCCGGGATCAGATTTTCGAGATTGGCGATAGGAAGTCTGCCGTGCAGTTTGTAGTCCGCAGTATAGAAGCATTGCCGGAACCTGACTATTCAGACAAGATGACTTTCGTTACCCTGTCACCGCTTTGCTTGAAATTCCATCGTTCGGATAACAAGACCGATTATTTGTCGCCTGCCGATGCGCGCGCTCCCTTCTTATTGTTTAATGGGGTGTTCGATCGCTATCGGTTATTCTATGGGAAAGACTGTCCCTACTCCTTATCCGAATGTAAGCTGACTGTATTGAATGAGCCTAAATCGGTTGTTATCAAGTTGAAAGCCGATACCCGTGAAGAGACAAGAGTGCGCGGCTTTCTGTGTAAGATGCAAGTAGAAGCCCCTGTCGAGCTAATCCGATTGATGTATGAGGGTGGTGTAGGTGCATTGAATGCCCAAGGTTTCGGGTGTTTGGGAGTAGAATAAAAAAAGAACTCCCCAATTTAAATAATTGGGGAGAATGGTACAATTAGGTATTTTAAAACACTATATTTCAAAACCACTTTCTTTGCGACAAAGATAGCGAATAATAGGTAAAAAACAATACGTAGGAAATATACAATTAAAAAATAAAGAAAAAATATATTATAAACTACTATTGGATTAATTTTTTACTATATTTGCATCATAGATAAAAATTAAGTAGAGATAACAGGCTTTGAGAAAGGAGAGTCAATGAAAAACACTTATAAAATAAATGAAGATGCTTTGTTCTGTGTAACGGGTGATCCGTTTGTTGATGCAGGTGGATTTGCACTGAAAGAGCTAATGGCTCAATTCCCAGATAAGGATATAATGGAATTGATTATGTTTGTTGCTCAAATTTATGTAGACAAATGGGAAGCGAAAATCAATCCCTATTTTTTGAATTCCAAGATTACCCAACCGGCCTTTGATGCAGAAAAGAAAAAGAGTGAAACAGAAAAATATTTCAGGGATATACTGAATGGAACAATGCCTTCTCAAAAAGGTTATTGTAGGATTACAGGCCAATATACTGACTTATATCCGGGAGGCAGGGATAATACCGTATTATCTGGGTCAGGAAAGTTTGTAAACTTTCATCATGCTTTTGCAAGCGGAATGATGTTGTCAAAAGAAGCACTGATCAGATATTACTTTTTGCCGTTGGGTAGTGAAATCGTGCAGGATAAGATTGCCGTAATAAGCAGTAACAATGCCGTTGTGGCAGAACTGTATGCGAGGAAATGCTGTGCCCGTATTCTGTCTGATGTAGGGCAGAACCAGTCATTAGGGATATTAAGGAGCCAATCCCATTCTGTCGGCACTGCAGTATTCCGTTTCCTGGATGATGTTTGTACAGTTTATAGAGATGATTGCAAAGGGGATTCTATCGTTTTGTATCATTTTTCAAACTTTGGGGCTTCACCGGAAATACAGATATATACCTTACCTTCGCAAGTCTTTCTGTTTTATAGAATCTGTAATAATGCTCTTTATAAAACTGAATGGAAAGACTTTGTCGGCCATTATTATAAGTCGGTTAATCATAAAAACATTTTTTTTGACTCTTCTTCCAATAATTATGTGGGTTTGGATGGCAAGTCGGGGAATGTTGTCATTGAAGAAAAGGATTACAAGTATTGGAAAAATCTGGTATATGACAGGTTGTTGTCAGGCGGCAGTATTCTGCACATGATTTTACAATATAGCAGGAAGTTTTCTTTTAATCTTGATCTGTTAAGAAATTATCTAATAAACATACGTAATATGAAAAGGGAAACTGTAGAAAAAATCTATCAGATAGCAGATTTTATCATGAGTGCATACGATGAAACAGATATGAAGAATATTATCCGTGGTCTTGATGGTGTTAAGAATCCATATTCCTTGAGACGTTTCATGCTGAGAAAAGTAATCGAAAAGAATTATTTGCTTGGAAATGATATTTTGGTCTCTGTAGAGGATTATGTGAATTATTTATTCCCCGACACAAGTTCTTGGATGGAAGTCCGTGATGTGTTGTTGATAGCCATCTATCAACGGTTGCATGAGAAACATTTGAAAGTGGAAATCGGAGATGATGATGCTTTTGGAGACGATGTTGAATAAACTTTAAATATGACTTGATTATGAATGAAAATTTAAAAGTACAAGGTTTTTGTTTGATTGATGTAGATGTGGTCGCATTGAATAATGCAGGGAAAAGCGTAACGTCAAATTTTGACAATGCAATAGCCACCAAAGTGATATATAAGAACGGCCTTACATATCCTTATGTGTCCGGACAAGCTGTCCGCTTTTGGTGGCGTGATTCTCTTCAGAAGAATATGGGATGGAAACTTTCTCCGGTTACTCGTGAGGAGAAAGTCTCTTATACGCAGGCAGATCCGTTAAGATATCCGGATGATGATGTGTTCGGTTACATGAAAGCGGCATCAGAAATCAGTGAAGATGAAAAAGGAAAAAAGAAGAAAGTCAACATAACCGTTACCCGTGTTTCACCATTGAAAAATTCTGCTTTGATTTCTGTCTGTTCGGTTCGACCGGTAGAAAATTGGTCAAGTATGGCACGTGGTGAAGGAGATTCTGTTCCATATTCCAAGCAGGAATATAGTGCTATAATGAAAGGTATGTTCAGTTTGGATTTGGATATGGTGGGGACTTTTTCCAATTATAATAAAACGGGTTATCTGAATCTGTCTCAAAAGTTAAGGGATGAGGCTTTGGCAGAAGGGTGTGAAGAATTGGATGACAGGTATGTACCGGGCAACAAGCTGATAAGGATGCCGTTGGACAAACGGGTATCTCGTGCTGTGGATACAATAAAAGCATTAAAAAATATAACTGGTGGTGCTATGCAGACCAATAATATGGGAGATGTTACGCCTAAATTCATTATATTGGCAACAACCAATTCTGGAAATCATCCGTTTTCGCATGTGGCTTCCAGTTATGGGGAACGTGATGAGATGGCAAAATTGAATGTAAAGGCCTTGCACGAAGTGCTGACAGAATATAAGGACAATTTTGTGGGGAAAGTCTTTATCGGAAGAAGGTCTGGTTTTTTAGATAGTATGGAACATGAATTGACAGAGCTGCAACAACAGTTTGCTGATGTGGTCGTTTATGGTCCCGTTAATACAATAATTGATAAATATTGTGAGCAGATTGCTGCGCAAATGAAACAATAATATGAAAGTTTATCGTATAAAGCTGACTTCCTGGACTGCAAGTTTCCGGTATCCTAATATCATTTCCGGATATCAACCGACATTGACGGTTCCTCCTATCAGTACGGTATTGGGAATCCTGAATGCATGTGCAGGAAAATATTTGGTTTATGATAAGCTTGATATCGGTTATTATTTTGAATATGCGGGCAAGGCTTCAGATATAGAAACCATTTATCAGGTTGAATTGGATAGCCGGAACATTCCGAAGAATCAGATGAAATCTAATATAGTACGAAGAGAAATTCTGTCAGACGTATGTCTATACATCTATTTATTGGATTCCAGTTTGGCTGATTTATTCAGGAAGCCCTATTATCAATTGCTGTTGGGACGCAGTTCCGATTTGGCTACAGTGGAAGAAATTAAAGAACTGGAATTGTCCAGTTCGGATGTATCATATTTTGTGAAGGGGCAGGTGATTCCTTTCAACGACTATCGTCTGCCAGGAATTATACAAGCTCTTCCGAAATATTTTTCCAACACGATTCCACGCCAGAATTGGGGGACTGAGCCTTATTCTGTCATATCGTATGATGTAGCCGAACGTCAAGTAAATATACCTACATTTCGGGATAGTATAAATGGTAAGTTGATAGATATTTATATTCATAGACTGAATTTTGACGAAGGATATGGGAAAACCTGCTAAGGATAATAAGTTGTTTCAAGTTCTGGCGAAGTCGGAACCTGAAACAACTTTGGAGGAACATATCAGGGATTGCTTGCATATAGTGGAGCAAATTTTGATATGCTTTCCACAGATACCGATAACAAATCGTGATGTATTCTGGAAATTACTGTCTGATAGTGTGATATTTCATGATACAGGAAAATCCCATGTGGAATTTCAACGTATCCTTTATGGTAAAGTACAGGGAAAGGGGAAATGGTATAATCAGCGTCATGAATTGTTTTCGCTGTATTTTGTTCATCAAGCTAACTTATCTCAAGAAGAGAAACGGAAAATATCTTACGTCGTAGGTGGTCATCACAAAAGTGCGGTAGATTTATGTTATTTTGTGCAACATACTTACGACAAGGAAGCAGATGGTTGCTTATCTTATGAACAGGAATGCGTAAACGGTCTGTGGAAAAATAAAGTATGGAAAATACTTGATAAATATGGATTTAGGTGTCAGCAAACAGATGTGATGGATATCTGTAAGGCTGTTCCGGAATTATATAAACACACTTCAACCATTTCCGATCCGGACTTTTTTGAGAAATTGTTGTTGATAGGCTTTATGAAACATGCTGATCATTTGGCTTCGGCAGGCATTAAAAAGTTGTACAGATTATCGGATGCTGATTTCTCTTTTTTGTTTGAACATACTCTTTATGAACATCAACAGCAGGCATATCATTCAAATGGAAATGTTATATTGTCTTCTCCGACAGGTTCCGGAAAGACTGAAACTGCAATCTTATGGCTTAAAAAGCAGATAGGAGATTTTGGGGATGGGCGTATTTTCTATATATTGCCTTTTACAGCTTCCATTAATGCTATGTATGAAAGATTAAGCAAATGTTTTGGCAAAGATGAACTATATGTTGGAATGTTGCATGGAAAATTACTTCAGTATATCGAGAACAAGATGTACTTGAGTGATAACTCTTCTGTTTCTGAAACCCGCAAAACATTGTTGGAGGATTTTAAATCGTTGGTAACTCCTATGAAAATAGTTACTCCTTTTCAACTTTTGAAATATTTGTTTGGGTTGAAGGGTTTTGAAAAAGGAATAGCTGAATGGTGCGGCGGATATTTTATTTTTGATGAAATCCATGCATACGACAGTCGGACTTTTGCCCAAATAATCGTCCTTTTGGAATTCATTGTGGGTTATATGAATGCCCATGTTTTTATTATGACAGCTACATTGCCTTCATTTATGTTGTTGATGCTGTCAAAAAGTCTGAAACAGTATGGACATATTATGGCAAATACGGCACTTTATGATAAGTTCAATAGGCATCGTGTTTGTATAGAAAAAGGTAAGATACAAGACTCTTTGTACAAGATACAGAATGAGTTGGATGCAGGTAAGTCCATATTGGTGGTATGTAACACGGTCGAACAGGCCCAGGATATTTATGTGAGGTTGTTTGCTTCCAACAAGCTGTTGCTTCATGGAGCTTTCAATGCAGAGGATAGAGCTAAGAAAGAATTGAGATTGCAGCAGGGAAATGTGAATTTATTGGTCGGCACACAGGCCATTGAAGTCAGTTTGGATATAGATTATGACACGATTTATACAGAACCGGCTCCGATAGATGCGTTGATACAGCGATTTGGGCGTGTCAATAGGAAGAGGAAGAAGGGTATTTGTTTATGTCATGTTTTTGAAGAACGGAATGAAAAAGATAAATTTATCTACCCGGATGAATTTGTCCGAAGAACCTTATTTGTTCTTTCAGAAATTGTCGAAAAGAATCAAGGTCTGGTCTTTGAGAAAGATGTGCAAGGGATGGTAGATTCTGTATATCCGGATTGGAATAAAAAAGCATTGGAAGACTTTGAAACTACCTATAAAACTTTGTCGTATTCTGTTGCACATAGTCTTTCTCCATTGGTTTATGATCCAAAATCTGAAGAAGATTTTTATAAACAATTCCAAGGAATCAAGGTTCTACCTGTTTCCTTGAAATCTCGATATCAAGAATATTTGGACAAGAAATTGTTCATTAAAGCTGACGGGCTTTTAGTTTCAATCAATGAGAGCCGTCTATGGAGTTTGTTATATGATAATTCAGTTGATACTGATACTTTTTATTATGGAAGTGAAACAGAAGCTCTATACAATAAAAATGTTAAAATAATATTGAGAAAATATGATGAAGATTTAGGACTTAGAATTAATGAAAGAGATCAATTTGTAGAGTCTCAGTTTATATAAAGTATAATGATGCAAATAACAGGAACACATTTCAATTATTATCAGGTATGCAAGCGGAAACTATGGTTGTTCGCTAACGGAATCAATATGGAGCATACTTCCGACTTGGTTTTCGAGGGAAAGCTGATTCATGAAGATTCCTATCCGCAACGTTCGTCCAGTTATGAAGAAATCGAATTGGATGGAATCAAAGTGGATTATTACGATGCGAAACGGAAAGTAATCCATGAGATTAAAAAATCTAATAAGGTAGAAACTGCCCATGAATGGCAGTTGAAATATTATATCTATGTTTTCGAACAGAATGGGATAACTGGAGTGACCGGAGTACTGGAGTATCCAGTGTTACGTAAAACAAAAGAAGTTGTATTGAGTGATGTCGACCGGAGAGAGATTAAGGAGATGATGGACGATATACAGCATATTCTTTCTGATGACAACTGTCCTCCGCTTCAAAAGAAAGGGATTTGCAAGAATTGTAGTTATTTTGAGTTCTGTTATATTAAGGAGGAAGAGGAACTATGAAAAAGACATTTTATCTGTTTAATCCGGGAGTCCTGGAAAGAAAAGACAACACGCTGAAGTTTACGCCGTGTGCCGAAGGTGAAGAGATGCCGGACGTAAATGCACAGTCGCGTTACTTGCCTGTAGAAGATATCAGCGAGTTTTATGTATTCGGGTCGCTGAGGGCAAACAGTGCACTCTTTAATTTCCTGGGGCAGAAGGATATTGCCATGCACTTCTTCGACTATTATGAAAACTATACAGGGTCGTTCATGCCACGCGACAGTTTGCTTTCGGGCAAGATGCTGCTGGCACAGACTTCCAGCTATCAGAATCAGAAGAAGCGTATGGTGATTGCCCGTAAATTCATTGAAGGTGCTGCATATAATATGCTTAAGAATCTTCAGTATTATAACCGCCGTGGGAAAGACATGGAAGACATAATGGCCGTGATGGAAAAGCAGGTCGCACAGATTCCCGAAGCGCAAACCACGGAAGAGCTGATGGGTGTAGAAGGGCAGATCAGACAATGCTATTACGAAGCATTTAGTTTGATAATCAATGATTTTGAAATGGGAAACAGGACGAAGAAGCCTCCACGGAATGAGGTGAATGCTTTGATATCGTTTGGCAATATGGTATGTTATACACTTTGTTTGAGAGCCATTCATCAGACCCAGTTGAATCCTGTTATCAGTTATTTGCATAAGCCCGGCGAGCGGCGTTATTCGTTGGCATTGGACATTGCGGAGATTTTTAAGCCGATTCTTGTCGACCGGGTGATATTTAAGGTGCTTAACCGGAAGGAGATACAGGAAAGGCATTTTGATAAGAAGTTGAATAAATGTCTGCTTAATACCGCGGGAAAGAAGATTTTTGTAAAAGCGATTGAAGAAAGGCTGAACGAGACGATTAAGCATCGCTCGTTGAACCGCTCTGTGAGCTATCGTCATTTGATAAAGTTAGAGTGCTACAAACTGGCTAAGCATTTGTTGTCGATAGAAGAATATAAACCGTTTAAAATGTATTGGTGATGTATGTGATTTTGGTTTATGATTTCGGCGAGCGTCGCGTCAGTAAGATGTTGAAATTGTGTAGAAGATATTTGAATTGGATTCAGAATTCGGTTTTTGAAGGTGAGATTTCTGAAGCCAAGCTAAAGGAACTGCTGATGCAAAGTGGGAAGTTTATGAATAAAGATGAAGACAGTATAATTATTTTCAGTGGTCCTTCGCAGTATTCAATGGAAAAACGGATAGTAGGGAAGGAGCGTTCTTCCATTGATACTTTCTTGTGACGCAAGAAGAACCGTCGGTTGTCGTTCTCATATAGGCAGGCGGTTGTTTTTAGAAAAGCCGGTAAGCATTGTTCTTTGACGTCCTGTAACACAGTTATTTAAAGATATGTCGATGATCAGGCAATTTTATATTATTGGTAATCGACATATCTTTGAATATTTTTTCCTATATTTGCGATGTATAAAATGCTTGAAATCAAGCACCTTGATTTTATGTTTTCAAGGCTTTTAATTGGACTATATGGTATTGAAACGCTCGTATAATATGAAAAGGTGGGTATCAGTCTTACTTTTAATTGGACTATATGGTATTGAAACACAATAGTTCTGCTGGTGTTTTCAATCGGCGGCTATCTTTTAATTGGACTATATGGTATTGAAACGCTTTTCGGACGCAAGTCCAGCAACAGCGCATACCTTTTAATTGGACTATATGGTATTGAAACTATATATACGAGTTAACCTAACGTAACGAGTTCTACCTTTTAATTGGACTATATGGTATTGAAACGAACTCTTCGGGGGTATGTGGGGGATTCTCGCTGAACTTTTAATTGGACTATATGGTATTGAAACGATACCCAAGCAGGTCAAGTTCTGTTACGATGGACTTTTAATTGGACTATATGGTATTGAAACCGGTTTATCTTTGACTTCATTTAGTTCTGCCGTTTTCTTTTAATTGGACTATATGGTATTGAAACAATAAATGGGTCATCAAGCGTGGAATCACCTGTCGAACTTTTAATTGGACTATATGGTATTGAAACCCTGATACCTGCTACCCCCTGACCGCCGTAGTGCCTTTTAATTGGACTATATGGTATTGAAACATAGTATCAACCACTATTGTTTGGTATGCAGAAAGACTTTTAATTGGACTATATGGTATTGAAACATAGTATCAACCACTATTGTTTGGTATGCAGAAAGACTTTTAATTGGACTATATGGTATTGAAACACGGAAACCCCTACGGACTTCCTAACGAATTCGCCTTCTTTTAATTGGACTATATGGTATTGAAACCTGTAATACTATACAGCGGTTCGCGCAAGGCGCGAACTTTTAATTGGACTATATGGTATTGAAACCGGACTAGTGTACGGGAAAGAACTGTATCAGGCATCTTTTAATTGGACTATATGGTATTGAAACTCCCTTCGGTAAACGTGACGGTTGGCACGGAGAACTTTTAATTGGACTATATGGTATTGAAACCGGACAAGCATTCTTGGCAATGGTCGGACGGTGACGCTTTTAATTGGACTATATGGTATTGAAACTACGCGGAGGAAGCCGCTTATTTGGAAGGGGCTATTCTTTTAATTGGACTATATGGTATTGAAACTTCATATGGGGTCAATCAAACGCGACAGAAAAAATCCTTTTAATTGGACTATATGGTATTGAAACCACACAGGTGTACATATGTATATCAGCCTTTACAAGCTTTTAATTGGACTATATGGTATTGAAACGGGTTTATCTTTTACCTCGTTGAGTTCTGCTGTTTTGCTTTTAATTGGACTATATGGTATTGAAACTTTTCACCCGTTCGCGCAACGCGCGAACCGCTGTATCTTTTAATTGGACTATATGGTATTGAAACCCCCTGATAATACCTTTGCTGATGCACACCCATCCGGCTTTTAATTGGACTATATGGTATTGAAACGTCTGACACGCCGGGAGATGTATACGTCGCTGGAGCTTTTAATTGGACTATATGGTATTGAAACCGAAGAGTGTTAATGGGGTGAAGTCGCGCAACTTCCTTTTAATTGGACTATATGGTATTGAAACAGGTTTATCCTTCACTTCATTAAGTTCTGCGGTTTTCTTTTAATTGGACTATAAGGTATTGAAACTCAAGACAGGGATAGAACTTCGGCTTCTACTCCATCCTTTTAATTGGACTATAAGGTATTGAAACTATCGTACGTATTAGGTCACGCATCCATACAAGCTCCCTTTTAATTGGATTATAAGGTATTGAAACCCGATTTCCGGACGTATCTGTTTCTCGTCACCGTTCTCTTTTAATTGGACTATAAGGTATTGAAACACAGCCCGTGGAACGACAAGAACCTTGTCTTTGTCCCTTTTAATTGGACTATAAGGTATTGAAACCCTGAACATCTCTTTCAACGCGTCCCTTTCGGCAATCTTTTAATTGGACTATATGGTATTGAAACACTTTTACGTAAATTGAACTCAAAGTCCGAGATTCCTTTTAATTGGACTATATGAAAAGTTACTATGCGGAAAGAATACCTGTCAGCCCCTTGCCGTTTCAGGGGCAAAAAAGAATGTTTGCAAGCGAGTTCAAGAAGATACTGAAGCTGTATCCGGACGATACGGCTTATGTAGATTTGTTCGGCGGGTCCGGACTGTTGTCGCATATCACCAAGCGCGAGAAACCGGATGCAAAAGTCATATATAACGATTTTGACAATTACCGCAGGCGTTTGGCCAATATACCACGAACCAATGCGCTGCTGGCTGAACTGCGGCGGCTTACGGTAGGCTGTGAGCGTCACAGGCGCATACCAAGAGACATACGGGAATCCATTCTGGACCGATTGGAACTTGAAGAACCAAAGGTTTCGTGGACTATATTACCCTTTCTTCCTCGTTGCTGTTTTTCATGAAGTATTGCACCAGCCTTGACAAACTGCGCAAAGAGAGTTTCTATAACAATATCCGGACCACAGATTACCCCATCTGTAATGATTACCTGCAAGGAATTGAAATCACTTCCTGCGATTACAGGGAACTGTTTGAAATGTACAAGGACATACCCGGTGTCGTGTTCCTGGTTGACCCGCCTTATCTGTCAACGGAGGATGGCACCTACCAAATGAGGTGGGGGCTGTCGGATTACTTGGACGTGCTTACCGTCCTTGCGGATGCCACCTTCATTTATTTCACGTCCAACAAATCGTCCATTATCGAATTGTGCGACTGGATGGGCAAGCATCCGGACATAGGAAACCCCTTCAAGGATACACGAAAAGTGGAGTTTAATGCACACGTCAACTACTCGTCGTCCTACACGGATATTATGCTGTACAAACCGACAAGGAACGGCCAACTTCAAAAGACCACTTAATATATACAAATATACGCATTTTTATTTGAATAAGAACGGTTTACACAATGTTTTATCGCCGTTTAAACACCATTTTAACATCATTTGAGGTTATGGAAAAGACAAACAAATACCATCGGATTTTGAATAAAATCCTTGATTCGGGGAAGATACAACAGAACAAGAAAGGCAGTATCAAATACCTGCTGGACGAACGTCTCCATCTTACGCCTTCCGATTTGCTCGACATCTTTGAGACCCACGGGATAGCCCGCAAGAAGCTGAAGGCAGAACTTGGCCTGTTTATGCAAGGCGAACGTAACATAGAAAAATACCGGGAAGCCGGAATAACTTGGTGGGATTACTGCGGGGCAATCTTGGTTAACAGTTACCCGACCTATTTCGAGAAACTTCCGCCGCTGATAGCAAGAATTAATGCAGAAAAGCGTAGCAGCAAGAATTATGTTCTTTTTTTGGGTGCTACAGATGCGGAAAGCAACCAAACGCCATGCCTTAGCCTGGTGCAGTTTCAAATAGATGACGGAGAACTTGTGCTATCTGCCTATCAGCGTAGTTCTGATGCCAATTTGGGACTACCCGCAGACCTGTACCACCTTTACCTGATAGCCCGACAGATAGATTTGCCACTGAAATCCATCACGCTTAATTTGGGCAATATACATATCTACGAAAACAATATAGAGAGGACACGTAGGTTATTGGACGGTGAAGAAGGAGTAAGGTTCGAGTTGAATGTATGAAAATCACATTCACTTGTCTCTTGTATTAAAGATAAGTTGAATGTTACAAGTAAGAAATAAGCAATAAAATAATCACATTTTGATTTGTGCTAATGAATCTTAATACAACACAAATCGATTTGGATTTACATCACAAAATGTTTTGGGGCTTGTAATTTATGCGTAATTTGAGAATCCCTCAGGTTTTTACGTTGAGCCATAACTTCTTCAAAACGCTATTTTTTGCCGCCTCAAAAACCAATAAAAAAGCCCTAATTCCGTTGGGAATCAGAGCTTTTCCTAATTTTGCTTTTTCGAGTTGCGGTGCGTACGGGACTTTAACTTACACAATCAAGAAATCTCATAAAACTGCAATATACTGATAATAATCAAGTTATTATAAATCGGCTATATTACTAAATATCATTAAATACCTTTTGCTATTTCAATTATTGGGTGTATA
>UQVZ01000053.1 GCA_900544675.1 uncultured Bacteroides sp. | reverse complement strand
CAAATTTTAAGGAGACTGTAACATTATTCTTGAATCAATTCAAAACAGTTTCTAAGGAAAAGAATAGTTTTTTATTCAGCGATACAAACTGTTACGCGGTTTTCTTCCATGGTAGAGAATGGCTGTATAGTGTCGCCCTTATAGTCAACAGTAATACGGTCTGCTGCAATACCTTGAGCTTTCAATGCTTCTGCTACAGCTTCGGCACGTTCTTTCGACAATTTCTTATTGATACGTGCGTTACCAGTGTTTTTATCAGCATATCCGCACAATGAAACTTTTGCATCGGTGTGTTCCTTCAGGTAAGCGATGAGGGCACTGACTTTGCTTTGTTCCGAGCTACGGATTTCAGACGAATTGATAACGAAATAGATGTTCTGCTTCATCGGTTGTACTTCTACAACAGGTTCAGGAGCCGGTTCTTCTTTCTTTTCTTCTACGACAGGTTCCGGAGCAGGAGCTGGAGTCGGTTCGTAGTAAACAGGTTCTGTCTTTGTATAAGTTTTTCCAAATTTGAATGTAAATCCTCCCAAGAGGTTGAATTGCCAATCAGAGTTGCCAGCTTTCTTCGAATTGTATTTATCTGACATGGTATTGGCATTCACTTCAATATTGAAGAATACATTGTCGCACAGGCGTAAGTTGGTTCCCAATCCGAAACGGCCTACTACATTTACTTTATTGTCGCGCCACAAATACTCCAATTTATGACCCGCATCATTCAAAGCAATGGCATCGTCGTTATTAAAGGCTCCATTCACACCGATACCGGCAAATAAGTAGGCATTGAAGAAGCGTTTCGGATAGTAGCCACAGAATAGGTTACCTAAGTCAAGTGTTGCATCTACATTTCCTTGTAAATAGTTATATTTGTAGATGGTTTTAGGACTTGTCCATGCACCTTTGGCTTCCCAGCCGCTCAATCCGGCACGCAATCCCCATAAAGGAGTGAATTGATAGCCGACATTCAATGCAGCAGCTGGCGAAATCAAGTCTCCGAATTTAGCTTCTCCTACAGTATGAGAGGCTCCAGCCTGAACTTGCATAAACCAATGTGGGTTAAACACGGTTTTTCCCTCTTCCTTAATCTGTCGTGTCTCTGTGTTGCCGGTTTGGGCAAACACTGCAATCGTACTTAATCCAAATACGAGTGCGGTAAGGTTTCTTCTCAGTTTCATAATCTTTTTTGTTTATACGTTATACAGATATTGCTTACCGAAAGTAAAGTTATAAAAAAAATACATACTTTGCTTCTTTTTTATCACATTTTCGCTATTCTAATCTTCTTTTTTTCTTCTTAGATAGCATTAAAAAGCATCTGATTTTTGGTCACTTGTCACACTTTTTTATCAAATTCCATACTTTTTTCGGCAACTATCTTATGGATGCCTTGTTGCGAGGCGATGAATCCTCCGCCCAACACACGGTTGCCGTCATAAAACACAGCCGATTGCCCTGGCGTAATGGCAGAGGCTTCCGTTTCAAACTTTACCAGCAGACAGCCGTTGTCCAATTGGATGGCACGGCAAGGAATGGGGCGGCTGCGGTAACGTATGCGTACCGAAAGATGAGGAGAGGCAAGCAGTTCTTGCAGGTCGGGGGCTTCGGGGGGTTCTACCAGCATGTATTGGGTTTTCAATTGGTCAACGCTGCCCAGCATGACGGTATTCTTCTCCGCATTGATTTTCAATACGTAAGCAGGCTCGCCCAATGCGATGCCCAGACCTCTGCGCTGGCCGACAGTATAATAAGCAAAGCCCTGATGCTGTCCCAGTTTCAACCCTTTGCTGTCGACAAACCATCCCGGACCTATCTTTTGGTCGATATCGGGACAATGCTCGCGCAGAAAGTCGCGGTAATCTTTGTCGATGAAGCAGATTTCCATGCTCTCTCCGCCACGTGCTTTGGCTTCGAAACCTTTTCCTGCCAGGTAATCGCGCACTTCTTCTTTGGTCATTCCGCCTAAAGGGAAGAGCATACGCTTCAGTATGCTTTGGGGAAGTTTCCAGAGAAAATACGACTGGTCCTTTATCGGGTCGTCTCCCGTAACGATATAACGTAAACCGTTCCGGTCTTCCAGCCGGCAATAATGTCCGGTAGCAATCCATTGGCAGCCGGTACGGTCTGCCCATTCGCACAAGATGCGCTCCTTAAATAAAGGATTGCAGAGCACACACGGGTTGGGAGTACGTCCGCGCATATATTCATCAATGAAATATTGCACGATGACTTTCCGGAATTCTTCGCGTACATCAGCTACATGGTGTTCAATGCCTAATTTCGCGGCTACAGCCTGTGCTTCCAATACCTCATCGGGTTGCTCCTGGTCGGGAGAGGAAAAATGTGAGGGAATGTCCCATGTGCGCATGGTTACCCCTACCACCTCATAGCCTTGCTCTTGCAGCATTATACATGTGGCAGAGCTGTCGATGCCTCCGCTCATTCCTACTAATACTCGTTTGTCTTTGGTCATAAAATGGTTATTTAAAATACAGAGAATTTTAGATAGTTGACGAGGTATCAGTTGACGAGTTGACAAGGCTTTTCTCTTAGATGACTAGTTGACTAGGTACTAGGAACTAGGTTTTAGATACTGTCAGCAGCGCTATTGGCTTAACTCCTTAACTTCTTAACTCCTTAACTTCTTTAACTCCTCTAACTTCTCTAACTTCTTTAACTCCTCTAACTTCTCTAACTCCTTTAACTCCTTAAAAAAATCACATAAACCATTCCGGCTCTTTCCTGTTGCTGAAGTTCGCGTGAAGGAAAGCGGCGAACGGATTATCGTATCGGCGTGCCCCGTTTGGACAAGCTTTTACACAGGCACAACAGCGGATGCAACGGTTTACGTCCGTTTCAATGCAACTGTTGTCGGCACTGAGCCGGATGGCATGCGTAGGACACACTTCCATGCATTCGCCACATACGAAACAGTTCTCCGTGCAGACCGGTGCTGAAGGCTTGCCAGCCATTGCCGGTTTGTAAGGAACATTGCCTTTGATAAAGAACGCAGGAACAGGCAGATTTGTTCGCTCCAGTTTCGATAAGCTTTCTTTCCCGAACCGGCGGGCTGTATCGAGGTCTGCTTCATCGGGTCTGCCCATCGCTATCGGATATTGTGAAGTGCTGTAGCTGTGTTCTCCGATGAATGCGCCTGCCGATAAGGGCGTAAAGCCCAACCTGATTGCCGTATCGCGCAACTCTACCAAAGCGTCTTCGTAATCGCGGTTGCCGTAAACGGCGACCAATATTACCGGCGCATGATGTCCTTTCAGGCGTTTCATCCGTTGGATGGCGACAGGAGCCACACGTCCTCCATAAACAGGGGCGGCAAGTATCGTCAGCGAATCATTGATTTCAATCGGGGCGTCCGATTCATCCAGTGTCAAGTCGGTTTCAATACGTCTTCCCATCCCGATACCTTCTCCGATGGCACGGGCAATCTTCTCCGTCGTGTGGGTAGGAGAAAAATAAACGATGTGTGTAGTTTTGAATGTAGTCATATTGGTTAGTTATTAGTTGATAAGGTCTTGAAGTTGACAAGGTATCAGTTGACAAGTTGACAAGGTTTGAATGGTTTTACTGATGCATTTAAAAAGCCTTGTCAACTTGTCAACTTGTTTCCTTGTCAACTTAAAAGCTTATAGTCTGCCGACTGAAATAATACAAAAGTAGTAAAATAACTCAGATTATTCACTACCTTTGCAAGGTATTCAGAAAGAAATTATGGAAGAACAGTTTGATATACGCGATTATAAACCTACCGGCAAGGAACGGGATTTCGAGAATGCGCTCCGTCCGCTCCGCTTCGAAGACTTCAGTGGTCAGGACAAGGTAGTGGATAACTTGCGTATTTTTGTCAAGGCGGCTCGGCTTCGTGCCGAAGCATTAGACCATGTTTTGCTGCACGGCCCTCCCGGATTGGGTAAAACCACATTGAGCAACATCATTGCCAACGAATTGGGTGTGGGATTCCGTGTGACATCGGGACCGGTACTGGACAAGCCGGGCGACTTGGCAGGTGTATTGACCAGTCTGGAGCCCAACGACGTGTTGTTTATCGATGAAATACATCGGTTGAGTCCGGTAGTGGAAGAATATCTTTACTCGGCTATGGAAGACTACCGTATCGATATCATGATAGACAAAGGTCCCTCGGCACGCAGTATCCAGCTTGACTTGAATCCCTTTACTTTAGTGGGTGCCACCACGCGCAGCGGCTTGCTGACGGCTCCTTTGCGGGCACGTTTCGGCATCAACTTGCATTTGGAATATTACGAAGACGATACGCTGACGAAAATTATCCTCCGTTCGGCAAACATCCTGGGCGTGCCTTGCGATGTGGAAGCTGCCGGAGAGATTGCCTCACGCAGCCGGGGAACGCCCCGTATTGCCAATGCCTTGTTGCGCCGTGTGCGCGACTTCGCCCAAGTGAAAGGTTCCGGACGGATTGATATGGAGATAGCCCGGTTTGCGCTGGAAGCATTGAATATCGACCGTTACGGTCTGGACCAGATAGACAACAAGCTGCTTTGCACCATCATCGACAAGTTCAGGGGCGGTCCGGTAGGATTGACTACCATTGCTACGGCACTGGGCGAAGACCCCGGGACGATAGAAGAGGTGTACGAACCGTTTCTTATCAAGGAAGGTTTCATAAAACGTACGCCCCGCGGACGCGAAGTGACCGAACTGGCTTACCGCCATCTGGGCAGAAGCCGGTGGAATGAACAGAAAACATTATTCGATTAGACTTATGGCTGGATTGAAATCTTTGGCTAAAGATACGGCGATTTACGGATTGAGCAGCATCGTCGGACGATTCTTGAATTATTTACTGGTGCCTCTCTATACGGCAGTCATCCCGGCTGCTACGGGAGGCTACGGCGTAGTGTCGAACGTATATGCCTACACGGCTTTGATACTGGTGCTGCTCACCTTCGGTATGGAGACGGGATTTTTCCGCTTTGCCAACAAGACCGATGCCGACCCCAAACGGGTATATGCCAACGCCTTGCTGTTCGTAGGAGGACTTTCGCTGGCATTTGTTTTGCTTTGCCTCACCTTCCTGCATCCGCTTTCGGCTTTCCTCGAATATCCCGACCATCCCGACTACATTGCCATGATGGTGCTGGTGGTGGCACTCGACTCGTTCCAGTGTATTCCCTTCGCTTACCTGCGCTACCAAAAGAAACCGATAAAGTTTGCAGCCATCAAGATGCTGAACATCGTGGGAAACATCGTGCTGAACCTGTTTTTCCTGCTGCTGTGCCCCTATATATATAAGGTGTCACCCGAAACCATCGACTGGTTTTACCGTCCCGATTACCTGGTGGGGTATATCTTTGTGTCGAATCTTATTATGTCGGCGGTACAGATGTTTTTCTTTATTCCCGAGTTGCGGGGACTTTCGTACCGGATTGACCGCCCGTTGATGCGGCAGATGGTTACCTATTCATTCCCTATCCTGATATTCGGTTTGGTAGGTATCCTGAATCAGACCGTGGATAAAATGATTTATCCCTTTCTTTTCGAGGACCGTCAGGAAGGATTGGTGCAACTGGGCATCTACAGCGCGACAAGCAAAGTGGCGATGGTGATGGCGATGTTTACGCAGGCCTTCCGCTATGCTTACGAGCCTTTTGTCTTCGGTAAGAATAAGGAAGGGGATAACCGCAAGATGTATGCCGCGGCGATGAAATACTTCTTTATCTTCTCGCTGTTGGCTTTTTTGGCTGTGATGTTCTACATGGACCTCCTGCGCTACCTTATCGCTCCCGACTATTGGGAAGGCCTGGGGGTAGTAGCTATCGTGATGGGAGCGGAAATCTTCAAGGGCATTTATTTTAACCTGTCGTTCTGGTACAAGCTGACCGACGAGACCAAGTGGGGAGCCTATTTCTCGCTGATAGGCTGTGCCGTCATCCTGGTACTGAACATCTGGCTGGTGCCGCGCTATGGTTATGTGGCTTCAGCCTGGGCGTCGGTTGCCGGTTATGGGCTTATCACCTTATTGTCTTATGTGATAGGGCAGAAGAAATATCCAGTGGCTTATCCGTTGAAGGATATGGCGGTTTATCTGGTGCTGGCGGCTGTATTGTATCTCATAGCCGGGGAAGTGACGATAGAAAACCTCTTCGCACGGCTGGCATTCCATACGTTGTTGCTGTTGTGCTTTGCCGGATACATTCTGAAGAAAGACCTGCTGACCGTTATACGCAGACGCGCTAAATAAAAAATCACAGGCAATTAAACGCAGCGACACAAAGTCACGGAGCATCTGATTTGAAAAATGAAACTCTGTGTCTTTGTGTCTCTGTGTTCAAAAAGACCTGTCACATCATAATAAATTTATGGCAGCCAGTTCCTCTGTAAGCGCATTGATGCCTTTCTGAATCTTCTCCAATTGTTGTTTACGAGGCTTATGTACTCCTGCTGCATAGTGCCACAACTGGCGTTCATTGATTCCAGTTATCCGGCTTAAAGCTGCCTTTGTAAAGATATTGCTGTAATAGTTGATGAAGGTAGCGGCATCTATTTTAAACTTCAAGGTGAACTCTCCGCTGAGGATTTCACATGGATTGGGATTGTCTTCCAAATATAAATCAATGGCTTCCTTCATATTTTCTTCAATCTCCCTTATGTTATTACCGACTGTAATAACAGGAGCACCTTCAATATAAGCACTTAGGTTGTTCCCGGCGTGTTCGACAATTACCTCCACAGTTCTCATGTTGACCTCCATTTTTATCATTAAACAAAAGAGGCGGGGGCTATTTCAGCCCCGCTTGCCTCAAAATGCTGTAATAAGTGCCTCTTTCAACGCCTTTCTTTCCATGATTCGGAACGACTACCGTTATTCCGTTTTTTTCAAACTTCATGTGGCTGCCCTTCTGGCTCTTTAGAACAAAGCCGTTGTCAAGCAACATCGTTACAACCTCTTTGACTGATTTGTAACTCATAGCGTTTTCTGACTTTATTACGTTACAAATATAGTAAAAACAGGAATAATAACAAAGATATATTCGTGATTTTACTATAAAAGCAAAAGAACACCAGAGACAATTAAACGCAGAGACACAAAGTCACAGAGCATCTGATTTGAAAAATGAAACTCTGTGTCTTTGTGTCTCTGTGTTCAAAAAGACCTATGTTAACACCCTCTTATGCTTATTTTCTCTTTTTCTTCTTTTTCGCCCATCCGGCTTCTGCTCCGAAGTCAGGACCTGCAAAGTCATCATCGTGTTGGAAGAATTGCTTCCAGTCGTCTTTCCGTTTCGAGCGGTTTGCCGGTTCATATTCCGGCTCCTGGCGTCCGACTTTCGATTTTTTCGTTTCTTTCGAGCGTTTCTTTCCGCTCTTGTCGCTGTTACCTTCGTTTTCTTCTGCCACTTCCACTACGACTTTCCGTCCGTTGTAAGTCACTTTGTTCAGTGCCCTTACTACTTTCGGTGCCTGTGCCTCGATGACTTCAAAGAACGAGAAGTTCTGCATCAGGTCGATGCGTCCCACTTCGATGCGTTCCTTCTTCAGGTTGCGGTTGATAAGTTCGATTACCTGATTGGGGAAGAAACCGTCGGTCTTGCCCAGGTTGATGAAGAGCCGCGTGTAGCCCTTCTCTGCTTTGCGCGAACGCTCGCGGCGTTCGGGACGCTCTTTCTTTTCTTTTTTCTTCTCCTTCTTTTCTTTTTCGTTGGCGCTGGGCTGGTCTATTTCGGGCGCGTTCTTGTAGTAATCAAGGAAGCGGTTGAACTCCATCGACACCACGCGCTTGATAAGGTCTTCCTTGCTCAGCCATTCCAGTTTGCGGTAGATGTTCGGCAGGAAAGCGTCGATTTCCTCTTCGTCCACCTTCACTTTCTCGATGTCGTCTATCAGCTTGATGAGTTGCTGCTCGCAGATGGCTTGTCCCGTAGGCAACGTCTCTACGCTGAACTTCTTGTTGAGGATGCGTTCTATCTGCTTCATCTTGCCCTTCTCGCGCAGGTTCATGATGGCGATAGAGATACCCGTCTTGCCTGCACGTCCGGTACGTCCGCTCCGGTGCGTATAGCTTTCGGTATCATCGGGCAGACCGTAGTTGATGACGTGGGTCAGGTCGTTCACGTCCAGTCCGCGAGCAGCCACATCGGTAGCTACCAGCAATTGCAGATGACGCTGGCGGAACTTCTGCATCACCAGGTCGCGTTGCGCCTGGCTCAGCTCGCCGTGCAGTGAGTCGGCGTTATATCCGTCTTGTATCAGCTTGTCGGCAATCTCCTGCGTCTCCAGACGCGTACGGCAGAAGATGATGCCGTATATCATCGGGTAGAAGTCTACCACACGTTTCAGTGCCAGGTACTTGTCCTTGGCATGCACGATGTATGCCACGTGGTGCACGTTCTTCGTGCCTTCGTTCTTCGTGCCGATGGTGATTTCCTTGGCATCGTGCAGATAAGTTTTGGCGATGCGTGATATTTCCGGGCTCATCGTAGCGGAAAACATCAGCGTATTACGGTCCTGGGGTACGTTTTCCAGGATGGCGTTGATGCTGTCGGTAAATCCCATGTTCAGCATTTCGTCGGCTTCGTCCATCACCACATCGCGGATAGTTTCCAGCTTTGCTACCCGGCGTTCGATGAGGTCGATGAGGCGTCCCGGTGTGGCAACGATGATGTGTACGCCTTTTTTCAGGCTGCGTATTTGGCTCTCGATGGAAGAGCCGCCATAAACGGGCAATATCTTCAGGTCGGTGATGTATTTCGAATAGTCGTTCAAGTCTCCGGCTATCTGCAAGCAAAGTTCACGTGTGGGGCAAAGTATCAATGCTTGAGGTAGGCGGTTGTTTACATCAATCTTTTGTATCAGCGGCAGACCAAATGCGGCTGTTTTTCCGGTTCCGGTTTGTGCCAGAGCCACTACGTCGTTTCCGTTTCCCAACAGATAGGGAATCACTTCTTCTTGTACAGGCATGGGATTCTCGTATCCCATTTCTTCAATCGCTTTGCGTATTTCAGGTGCTACGCCAAGTTCTTCAAATGTCTTCATTTATCGTTTACTGTCTAATTCGGCTGCAAAGATACAGACAATTAACGAGATATAGGCGCTTTCTCTTGCTTTTTTACTAACTATTAGGGATTGACGTGGGGTAAAATCGGGATAATTTTGCGCAAAACGTCAAAAAACTTAGATGAAGCAAGAGGCATGGCTTTTTTTCGAGAAATAGTCTGCCTTCATCCGGCGGGACGTTCTTCTGCTTCTATTATAAACGGCAAAGTATTCTATGATAAATGACAAAGTATTATATAATAAATTGCCGATTATTATATAATGCTTTGCCAAGTATCCTATGACACTATTCCGGACGGTATTCCAGTATGTCGCCGGGCTGACAGTTCAGCTCTTTGCAGATGGCTTCCAGGGTAGAGAAGCGCACCGCTTTGGCTTTTCCTGTTTTCAGGATAGAGAGGTTTGCCGGTGTCAGGTCAATCCGTTCGGCAAGCTCTCCCAGCGAAATCTTCCGTTTCGCCATCATCACATCAAGATTCACGATTATCGGCATAGGCTTTGGGGAATATTAAATGGTTAAATCGTTTTCTTCTTTAATGCGTACCGCTTGGGCGAAGATTTCTACCAGCAAGGCAATGATGAGCATAAATGTCCAGGAATATTTCAGGTGGAAGTCGGCAAAAACGTAATCTGCCGAAACCAACTCGTGCAGGGCACTGCGGTAAAGGATGTACCGGTTCAGCTCGAACAGGGCGGAAAATGCTACGGCCGGATAGATAAAGAAACGCAGGCGGCGTATGTTCTTCCGGGTCAGGATATCGCCCCGGCTCACGGCTATCAGCAGGCGGACCAGGCAATAGAAACCGTAGAGGCAGAGCAATGCCATGGGAAAGATAAAGATGTTCACAATGTGCGACCACGAGGAGTGGACAACATAGGTGGAGATTTCGTTTGTCTCGCAGGGGACGTTGCTCTGCATGGCCCGGTTGAACAGGCTGTCGGGTGTCGTCCCGTCCTTATATCCTTTTACCGATAAGGATACCGAGCTGAAATCGGTGGGTAATGTCAATTGTAGGTCGGCTTCGGCATCGTTCCAGCCGTCTATAAATCCGGGTGCGAAGTTTCTGAATACACTGACTATCAAGGCAAGTATCAGGATGATTCCTAAAATGCGTACGGTTTTCATAAGTTTGTCGGTTAAATGTTGTCTGTAGATTTGATTTCTTCGGTCTGCACCGGCTCTTCCCTCCATACGATTGGAGTAGGAATCAGACGGTTCTTGATATACCAGATGCTTACTACGGTCAGCACCGCTCCTGCCAGCGCAAGGCAAACGGCTCCGGTATTGCCCAAGGCTTCGGTCATGGTCTCATCCGTTCCGCCCGATAAGTGAAAGAGCACTACGGAGGCTCCGTTGTTGATGAAGTGCATCAGCATGGCAGGGAGCAGACTGCCGGTGCGGTAATATATCCAGCCCAATGCCAGCCCCGTAAGGAAGGCAAAGAAGATTTGTATCGGATTGCCATGTATGACTCCGAAAATCAGGGAAGCGACCACGATGGCTATTGCCGGATTCTTCCACTTGCGCATCAGGTATTCCTGTATGGCACCACGGAACAGCAGTTCTTCCATGAGGGGAGCCATGATGACCACCGATATAATCCCAAACGGGTCGTTCATCGCTTTCCGGAAAGTTTCTTCCAGTATATCGGGAAGTTCGGTCAGTTCGGTCAGGTAGTTGGTCCAGAACCCCATTCCGACGATGAGGACGACAGCTGCCAGCATGACTTTGTTTGCCTTCGGGAAGTTCAGTGTCAGCTGGTCACGCTTCACATATTTCCAGCATAGCAGGTGGCAGCAGACCGCCACTGTGCCAAGCACTTGGGCAAGCATTGTCATGGAAGTATAGCCCGGGTCGGATGAAAACGAATCAATGTCGGTGGTTTGGAGTGCGATGGCATAGCCTGCCATGAACAATATCCCTATTCCGAAAGTATAAGCGAAGTAATAAAGAATCAGTTTGATAGCGCGTCCCATAGTTGTATCCTATATTATAAGTGAACGATTCGGTGGATTATCTCTGTACATCGGTCAGCAGCAGGTCGCTGTCGGCTTGTTGGTAATAGATGCTGGTCTGCAGGTTCTGCGTGAAGGCTCCCGTAGTCCGGTCGTATTCGGCATAATCAATCAGGTAAATGCCGTCGCCAAGGACGAAGTTGAGCAGGTAAGCGGGCTGCCAGGTGCGGCTGTCACGATTCCAGCGGTAGGCTTTCTTTTCCGCCAGATTACCGTCGGTATCGTATTGGTATTCGTATTTCAGTTTCGGGGTAATCGAGAACCCGTCGGCATTCAGGGTAGAAACGGTCAAGGTATTGCCGTCTTGTCCGTAAACAAACGTGTTTTGCGCATTGGCTTCGGTTGCGGTAGTGAAGCTCATCATAGTGGTTGCGAAGATAGCGGTGATGGCTTTGGTAACAAATGTCTTTTTCATAATCGTATGTTTTTTAATGTTTTTAATAAGCTTGTTTATTATCTATTTCAATAATTATTTATCGTTTTTCGATATGCAAATGTAGGCATTATTTTTTTATCTACCAAAGAAAAACAAGAAAAATTTATCGAAAAACGATAATTTTTTGATGAAATACGGTTGTAGGGGCTTCTGAAAGAAGAAAATCGTATGGTTTTGTAATGCCACAATTGTCGGTCGGCTTTCTCTTGCTGTATTGTTTGTTGCTTTTGTAGTTAATGTATTGCCGGATTGTAAGTGAGTTAATCTTCCTAAGAATTTGGGAACAACGCCTTTTTTGAAGTATTTCCGGATTCATTGACTAAATTGTCGGCTACTTGCTTGCAAATGTTTAGAAATTTTGCGAATATTGCATATAGGTTGTGCATACGATATTTGTCCATTAGAAGTTTGGTTACCTTTAATTTGTTAAATATCAACAATATGCAAACTTTTATACATAAATCTTTTATCAATTTAATTCCGCTAACGCGTTAGGCATACAATATCGAGAGATTGATATAGTAATTGTAATGTTGTACTATGTGGTTGATAATGCGGTTATGACCGATGGTGTTACATGGAATATAAAGAAATAGTAGATGGAGAAGACAATAAATGGAGTGAAGTACTATCTTCCGAGTAAATTAACTTCGGAGCAAGAAGCAATTTATGTCCATATTATAAACTGGAAACGTAAATACGTCACTCGGGAAAGGGGTTTATACAGAGGGCATGAATACGATGCTGTTTTCACAAAAGAGACAATTATTCCTCCGATGATGTATAAAACAATCGTTCCATTGCTGGAGGAAATGCAACGTGGTGATTTCGCCTATAAACCTCATAAGTTTGCCTGTCATGCCGTAAGCTCTCAGACCGCCTGCATAAACCTCTTCATGCCACTACTTCTTTCTGAAGACGCTGACCGTATATTACCCATGATTCCCGGATGTCCTTCAGATTTTAGTAAAATGGCAAGAGACAAACTATTCCACGGATTCTGTTTTGAATATTGGGGACAAGACATTAAACAAGGAGCAGGTCTCTTAAATGACCACTCCAAACGTGCCGGGACTGATGCGGATGTGGCCATTGCTTATTATAATAAGGAAGACAAATTATGTCTGTGGCTGATTGAACATAAGCTTAGCGAGAAAGAGTTTACCGATTGCGGAGCATACAAAAGTGAAGCAAACACATGTAAAGAGAATTGCACTTTATGTACACTTGTAGACATTGCGAATAACCCAAAGAAATGCTATTATCATATAATAGGATATAAATACTGGGATATCCTGAAGAAGAATCTGAATAAATTTCAAGGCTCTATTGAAATTATAGGTTGTCCGTTCAAAGGTGGACTCAATCAACTGTGGCGTAATCAGATGCTTGCCTTTGCGTTGCAGGAAACAGGGACGTATAATACAGTGACTTTCTCTGTATGTCATCATGCAAAAAACACTATGTTGGATAAGTCGATCAATAGATATAAAGCATTGACATGCGGAGACAGAATGTTCAGTTCCTTCACTAACTATGACGTGCTGAACGCGGTAAGCACACAAAATCATGACTTGTATAAATGGATGCGTTGGTATAAGGACGTATATTGCTTTTAAAAAAACAACATGAAAGAAAATTATCGCAGTTCTTCCCGAAACTTGCAGCACAATGGAGTTATAATAAAAACACATTAGATTCAGATAAAATTTCACCCCATCATGGAGAAAAGGCGTGTCGGTTATGTCCGACCTGCGGATATGAATGGAAGGCTAAATGTTCAATTAGAAATGCGGGAAGAGTGGATTTTATGGGCAGTCATGTTTAAGCCGAGCGAAAATAAAATGAGGACCGGCTTTAAGTGTAACTGCCGTTTCGGTTGTTTTTATAATATATAATAAGGAGTAATCTTTATCTTAAAAACACATCATATTTATGAAACGACTGAACATTATTTGCCTGTTTCTGTTTGCCGCGATAGGGCTGCTTCCGGCACAGACATTGCAATCGCCGGACGGAAACTTGAAACTGGATTTCCATCTTTCGGCAGAAGGTACACCGGTTTATTCCCTTCAGTATAAAGGGAAAGACGTGATAAAGGAAAGCAAACTGGGATTTACGGTACGCCCCGATTACCAGTTTGACAAGCACTTCGAGATAACCGAGACAAAGACTTCGGAAAGCGATACGACATGGGAACCCGTATGGGGACAATATCGGGAGATTCGCGACCGGCATAATGAGCTGTTTGTCGCCATGCGCCAGCAGACAACGGGCTGGCTGCTGAACCTCCGCTTCCGTTTGTTCGACGACGGACTGGGTTTCCGCTACGAGTTTCCGGTGCAGAAGGAGCTTCGTCATTTTACGGTAAATGAAGAAGAAACCGAATTCCGCCTGACGGGTGACCACAAAGCCTTTTGGTTGCCGGGCGATTATGATACCAACGAATATCCCACTACGACCTCGAAGCTCTCGGAAGTAGCCGGTCTGATTGACAGCGTACGTCGGGAAGCGCTTGCCATCAAGTCTTTCACACCGAACCTTGCCGTGCAATCGCCGCTGATGCTGAAATCTGATGAAGGACTGTATATCAATATCCACGAAGCCGCCTTGGTGAACTATCCTGCCATGCAGCTGAACCTGGACGACAAAAACTTTGTGTTGAGTACCCACCTTACTCCTGACAAGAACGGTACGAAGGCGTATGTACAGACCGGAAGCACTACGCCGTGGCGTACCATTATCGTCAGTGACGATGCCCGCGACATTCTGGCCTCGAACCTGATATTGAACTTGAACGAGCCTTGCAAACTGGCAGATACGTCCTGGATTCATCCGACAAAATACGTAGGTGTATGGTGGGAATACTTCACGGGACAGGGTTCTACGTGGGCTTATACCGACACGCAGGACATTGTAATCGGCAAGACGGACTATACGAAACTGAAACCGAACGGACATCACGGTGCCAACACCGCGCATGTAAAGGAATACATCGACTTCGCGGCTCGCCATGGATTCGACGCCGTGCTGGTGGAAGGCTGGAACGAAGGCTGGGAAGACAATTATGCTTACAGTAAGGAGTTCATTTACAGCTTCACTACGCCGTATCCCGATTTCGATGTGGCAGAGCTGCAACGCTATGCGCAGGAGAAAGGCGTGAAAATCATCATGCACCATGAGACGACTTCGTCGGTAGCCGATTACGAACGCCAGATGCACGATGCCTTCCGCTTTATGAACAAATATGGCTATGATGCGGTAAAGACAGGCTATGTGGGCGCCATCATTCCGCGTAGTGAGCACCACGACGGGCAATGGATGGTGAACCATTATAACCGTGTAGCAGCCACGGCTGCCCAATACAAGATTATGGTCAATTCGCACGAGGCGGTCCGTCCTACGGGTATGTGCCGCACGTATCCCAACTGGATAGCGCAAGAATCGGGTCGTGGCACCGAGTTTGAATCGTTCAACGGCAACCGTCCGGACCATACAACCATCCTGCCTTTTACCCGCCTGATGGGCGGTCCGATGGATTATACGCCGGGTATATTCGAAGGTGACCTCTCGCAATATGGCTCGAACAAGGCGAAGCTGAGTACGACGCTGGTCAAGCAGCTTGCCCTCTACATTACGATGTACAGCCCGCTCCAGATGGCGGCAGACTTGTATCCGAACTATGAAAAGCACCTGGATGCTTTCCAGTTCATCAAAGACGTGGCGGTAGACTGGGATAATACTTACATCCTGGAAGCCGAGCCGGGCGACTACATCACGATAGCCCGTAAGGCAAAAGGTAAAAACGAATGGTACGTAGGCGGCATCACCGATGAAAACGAACGGGAAGCTGTCATTGATTTCAGCTTCTTGCCCGAAGGGAAAAAATATGAGGCGACAATTTATGCCGACGGAAAGAAAGCCGACTGGCGCACGAACCCACAAGACTATGTCATCAGCAAGAAAAAAGTCAGCAGCAAGACCGTGCTGAAACAGCGTCTTGCCCCGAGTGGCGGAGTGGCTATCAGCATCAAAGAATTATAGGCGGAACGCCGTTGAAGTGCAATTGCTTTTTATGAACACAGAGACACAAAGACACAGAGTTTTTATTCTTAATGAAAATATATACTCTGTGTCTTTGTGTCTCTGTGTTCAATAAATAATCTCAACTCAAGAGTCGGATGATTGCTTCCTTATCGTGTTGCAATTGGGCGATGAGTGCTTCCGTGTTTTCAAACTTCCGTTCATCGCGGAGATATTGCACAAACTCGATGCGAAGATAGTGTTGATAAATGTTCGCCTCAAAACCGATGATATGCACCTCGATACTCCGCTCACTTCCGTTATCCAAAGTAGGACGATGCCCGATATTCAGCATACCGGCATAGCGTTTGCCTTCCACATAAGCATAAACGGCATATACTCCTTCCTTGGGGACCAGCTTGTCGGCGCACGAAGGTTGCAGGTTGGCGGTAGGGAAACCCAGCTTGCGCCCCATCTGATAACCGCCTACCACCTGTCCGTCCAGGTAATAGCGATATCCTAAATAATGATTGGCACGCACTGTGTCGCCTTCTTTCAACAACTTCCGGATGAGGCTGGAACTGATGGATACACCGTCTTCTACCAGCGCGGAAGCATGAATCACTTCCATGCCCAAGTCCTTTCCGTACCGGCAATAGTCATCGAATCCTTCGCTCCGGTTGTGTCCGAACCGATGGTCATAACCGATAACCAGTATCTGCACATGAAACTCATTGTGCAGCAACTCCATAAACCGGCGGGCAGACAAGAGAGAGAGTTCGCGGGTAAAAGGCAACAGGATGCAATAGTCTGCACCCTGTTCTTTCAATAAATCTTCTTTTTGAGGCAGGCAGGTGAGCCATTGCGGAAGATAGTCGCTCTGCATCACCTGCCGGGGATGTACCGGGAAAGTAATCAATGCACTATGCAACCCTTGCCTCCGTGCCTCATCCAGCACCTGGGCAATCAGATAACGATGCCCACGGTGTACACCATCGAAACATCCGATGGTGGCTACGCAAGGAGGAAGAGCGCTGTGGTCTCCGGCAGTGATTATCTCCATATCCCGCTCTCCGATTAGTTCTTCGACAGACGTTTGATGCCTCTCCAGATTTCACCAATCCATAATACGAACGATGTGCCGCCGATGATGTACAGCCATTCGGTCAGCGAGAGCGGTTCGGTGCGGAATACTTTCCCGCCGAAGGTGACAATGATAAGTTGTCCGACCAGGATAATCAATGCCACACTCAGCATGCCCAACGCATGGCTGGCATCACGGAAAATAGAATGGTTAGTGCCGAATACGCTGGCATTGAACAGATTCCAGAATTGCAGCATCACAAATATCGTGAAGAAGATAGTCAGGTAATGTACGTTCATTTCACCGTTCGGCAGCAGCCCGTCGGGCAATCCCTTGAAGTAAGCCAATGCTCCCATCAGGATGACGAGGAAGGCAATAGCTACACCGAAGATGTTGTTACGCATCGCCGGAGTGATGATGAAGTCGGTGCGCTTGCGCGGTTTCTCGTTCATCACGTCCATGCTGGGCGAGATGGAAGCCAGTGCCATAGCGGCAAAAGTATCCATAATCAGGTTTACCCAAAGCATCTGTGTCACCGTAAGCGGGAGGGAAGTGCCGAAGAACGCGCCCAGCAATACGCTCAGCAGAGCCACAACATTGATGGTCAACTGAAATACGATGAAGCGTTGGATGTTCTTATATAGCGAACGTCCCCACATGACGGCGGTAGCGATGCTGTGGAAAGAGTCGTCGAGCAAGGTAATATCGCTCGCCTCTTTGGCTACCGAAGTTCCTGTACCCATCGAAAGTCCTACCTGTGCATGATTCAATGCCGGGGCATCGTTGGTGCCGTCTCCGGTTACGGCCACTACGGCACCTTTCTGTTGCAAGAGCTGTACCAAGCGTTGTTTGTCCATCGGACGCGCACGGCTCATCACTTTTAAGTCGAGCACGCGGTCGAGCGCTTCTTCATCGCTCAATGCGGCAAACTCGACACCCGTAATGCGGTTGCGCTCTGTATCTTCAGGTTTCCACAAGCCTATCTGACGGGCAATTTCGGTAGCGGTACCCGGTGTGTCGCCGGTGACAATCTTTACGCTGATGCCTGCCGACTGGCATTTCTTGACTGCATCAGGCACATCGGGACGAATCGGGTCACTGATGGCAAAGATGCCCAGGAAGGTCAGTCCGCCTTCGTTTACCAGCTCGGCACAATCGGTGGAAGCATTTTCGGGCACTACCTTATAGGCAAGTCCCAGTGTACGCATTGCCTTATTCTGATAGTCCAACAGTTGCTTGTTGTTGGCAGCTATCTGCTCATCGCTCAGGTTGCATTTGCCCATCACAATTTCGGGCGCACCCTTCATATAAAGTATCCGCTTCTGTTGGATGGGCGAATCGACCAGCGTAGCCATGTATTTGCGTTCGGTAGAGAAGGTCAGCTGGTTGACTACCTTCGCATTCTCGCGCAATGTCTCGTAATTTTTTCCTTTGCCGTTCAGCCAGAGCAGCAATGCCACTTCGGTCGGATTTCCTACTCCTGACGGCTTCTCACCTTCGACCTTTTCTTCCAAAAAGGCTGTCGAGTTGGCGGCAATGCCTTCGGCTATCAGGTCTGGTTGGCTTTCGTCCAGTTTGGCATCATATACCTGCATTAGGTTCTGCGTCAGCGTGCCGGTCTTATCGGTACAGATGACGGTAATGGCACCCATTGTTTCGCAAGCATGCATTTTACGCACCAAGTTGTTGGTCTTCAGCATACGGCGCATATTCAGTGCCAGGCTGAGCGTGACGCTCATCGGCAATCCTTCGGGGACGGCTACGACAATCAAGGTCACCGCCATCATGAAATATTTCAACACGATGCGGGCGATATCCAGCCATTGATGCCAGTCGCTCACGGTATTTACCTGCAGGTAAGCATACAAGTCTTTCGAAGTGAAGATGATAAAGGTAAGGGCGGCAATGGTGAATCCCGCTTTCCCAATCAGGTTGGCAAGTTTGGACAACTGGATGTTCAGCGGCGTTTGCTCCTGGCTTTGCTCGGTAGCCTGACGTGCCACCTTGCCGATTTCGGTAGCGTCGCCCACCCGTTCCACACGCATGATGCCATGACCGTCGGTAATGGTCGTGCCGCGCATTACGCTGTTCGAAGGATAGGTGGCTTCTTCGTCAAAGTCGGCTTCTACGGTAGTCTTGTTCACCATCAATTCTCCTGTCAGGCTCGATTCGTTGACTTGCAGCGAAACCGCTTCCACCAAGGTGCCGTCGGCAGGTATTTCCTCACCGGTATTGAGGATGACGATATCTCCCACCACTACATCCTTACGTGGAATCTCATGCACTTTCCCGTTGCGGATAACGGTGACAGGGGTTTCTTCGCCCACCGCATTCAGCAAGTCAAACTTCTTGTTCGCGTCGTATTCGAAGTAGAATCCAATGCCCGTGGCAAGGAAGATGGCGAAGAAGATACCGATGGTTTCGGCATATTCGTTCTCGATAATGGAAATGATTAAGGAAAAAACTGCTGCGACCAGTAAAACCCGGATAACAGGGTCCTGGAATTTTTCCAGATAGAGTTTCCACATCGAAGGCCGCTTGGGAGGAGTCAGCAGGTTGACTCCATATTTCTCACGACTGGCGAGAACTTCCTGTTCGGTAAGTCCGTTCAGGCGTGGTTCATTAGTGTTCTGTGACATAATGCCTGTTTATTAGTTAATTTTAAGTGTCGCAAAAATACAATATATATTGGAAGCACAGCTATGGATTAGTTTTTTTTTTGAAAAAATATGTCCAAATGTTGCAAATGTCCTACGAATCCATTACTTTTGCACCAGTTTTTAAGGAATACTTCTAATAGGACTTGTAGCTCAGTTGGTTAGAGCAACAGACTCATAATCTGGAGGTCCCAGGTTCAAGCCCTGGCTGGTCCACTCGAAAACAAAGCGTTAATTGCACGAAATCAAGCAGTTAACGCTTTTCTTTTTGCGCTCTTTATGCTCCTGTGGCAATCTTAAACATACAGTTATCTGGGATCAACGTAAAAACCTGAGGGATTCTCAAATTACGCATAAATTTTCGACAGTC
>UQVZ01000052.1 GCA_900544675.1 uncultured Bacteroides sp. | reverse complement strand
CAGCACATCCTGCTCCTTACCCTTCTGCACGGCAATGGAGACTTTTCCTATTATAAAGTATTCATTGTTTGACACAACATAAAGAAGCGGCTTTACCCCATCGGTCAGCTTGCCGAAATAGCAATCCTTTATCACCGCCGTTACGGGCATCAGCTCCATTCCTCCTTTAATCACGGTCCCGTCGTCATACCCTATAACCCACAAGGGCGATTCCGCTCTGACAAAAGCATCTTCCCTACGGGTATAGCCGAATGTCCGCATCGCAGCTTCGTTCAGCACCATCTTACTCTGAGCGAGACCATCCACTTTATCCGGCAAACTGCCTTCAAGCACTTCCAATCCGTAAAAATCAAAGAAATCGGAAGGAACGAACAAGGTATTCATCAACACACCCTCATCTTTGTCATTCATGATTTTCGTCAGATATTCGGAATTGATTTCATCGTACGAACTGTTTATCCACGATTCGATATAAGGACACTCGTCCAACGCTTTCCGAATGCTTTCCATACGCTTGGCGCGTGCCCTTCTCCGTTCGTCTGTTTCGTTTCCATAGTTCCGGTTCTCCAGTTGCAGGTCTACCTCCAATATTCCTTCCGTGCGGAAACCCGGAGGAGTATGAGTAAGGAAATAGAAATGACGGCTGAAATAAACCGACAAGACCACAAGCACCACTGTAAAGACATACTGAATGCCCAGCAACACCACACGCGGCGCAACGGAATAGCGCACCGGCACCGGACGCATCGAGGTGACAGGCGAACCGTATCCATATTTGATATAGGGATAGACCGACGTCAGCAAAGGCAACACGGCAAGGATGCCCAACGAAAGCCAACCGTCGAAAAAGGTATAGCCTATCGGTTCGCCCAACAGACGCTCTACCGGAACGGCTGTCACCTCGATGAGCAGCCACGCAAGGAAGAGGGACATCAAGACCAGCAGAAAGTTCTCCAACCAGATTTCCTTAAAGAGCGCGGCACGTCCCAGCCCCAAGACTTGCTTGACGGCGTATCCGCGCGAACGTTTCAACATCATCACCATATAAAGATTGATGAAGTTCAGGATGCCTACCGCCAACAGAAGCACAATCACTCCCGACAAAATAAACAGATAGGACTTATCGCCGTGCCTCATCAAGGAGCCTTCGACAATGAGGGAGCGGTCGAAATAAAGCTGCCGCCAAGGCACAAACTGATAACGCTCGAGATAGGAATCGTTTTTACGATAAACATTACTCACCTTGTTCACCGCATCCAAATCGGTACCAGGCAATACGCGAAGCACTTCGATACTCATCCGGTTCCACTGCTGCAATCCGTACGGAAGCAGCAAGTCGAACTTCCAGGTGGTTTTACAGGCAGGGGAATCAATCACTCCTTCTACCACCACCGGATAACCGTCGTAAACCAATACCTTACCTACCGGATTCTCTTTCCCGAAAAGCCGTTCGGCAAACCTACGGGTAAGTACAGCCGAACGTCCGTCGTGCATCGTTGCTGTCCCTTTCACTACCGGATAAGCGAAAAAACGGAAAAAGGCAGGCTCTACCGCCAGCATATCGACATGATAATTGCGGTTTTCATACAAGATGTTGGTACGCTCGTTAGGCACTATCCGGCAACGTTCGGCTATCTGCCCGTCGCCGATATAAACCGAATCCATATACCGCCTGTCACTCGGCGTCTTATTGCCTTGAAAATCTATCAAGGGCACCACCATGGTTTCCGGACGGATGCAATTGGCATCTATCGTCAGGTCGCGATGGATGTAACGCAACAGGATGATGCTGCAAGCCAGGCTGAAAGCTAGTCCCAGCAAGTTGATAAGGGTATAGACACGTGCCCGTGCCAAAAAGCGTAATGTAGAATTCAATGTTCTCATAAACTGTCGTTTGCTGTCTGCTTATTAAATTTATTCTTTCAATACCAGTTCTTCGGCATCCCCAAAGTTATCATATCCTGTGATAATAACCCAATCTCCGGGCTGCAAACCTTCGGTTATTTCGTATTGCCCGGGATTTTGCCGGCTGATGTGTATCGGCACTTTCACCGCCTTCTTATGCCGGGCATCCAATTTGAATATCCAGTCGCCGCCCGTGTACTGATAGAAATCGCCGCACGGAATCACGATTGCCTTTTCGGATTGTCCCAGTTCTATCTGCACCCGATAACTTTTGCCGAGCCGCATATTGTCGGGCATCGCGCCGGTAAACACCAGGTCTACATCGAAAGTACGCTCTTTCACTTCGGGCACAACTTTCGACACCCGAAGCGGATAACGCTTGCCTTGGTACGTAACCGAAGCGGGCAATCCGGTAGTGATACGGTCGATGTAATACTCGTTCACTGCCGTGCGTATCTTGAACCGGTCCATCACTTTTATCTCGGCAATGTTTTCGCCCGAAGCCACCTGTTGCCCGGAAGTGACTTTGACGAAGCTCAGTTGCCCGTCAGCAGGCGCACACACCGTGAGGTTATTCTTCCGCCTCAACGAACGCTCCCATTTCTTCCGTTCCCGTTCGCGGTCGTTGTGGAGCAAGGCTTTACGGATGACCGTCATGGCAGAATCGCTTTGCAGGCTTTGCAGCTTCAGCCGGGTCGACTCGGTCTTATACCGGTATTCGTCGGCAGACACTTCCAGCTGCGCCTTGCTGCGGATTCCCATTTTGTATTCCTCTTCCTCAAGGGCAAAACTTTTGCGGATTTTGTCTAGTTCGTAAGCAGCCTCCAAAGCCTGTTGTTTCAGAGTCAGCGTCTTCTGTTCCATCTCCAAGGCTTTCTCTTCATAAGAAATGCGCTGCTTCTCCCATTCATCCCGTTGGTCTTCGATGTCGCGCATCAAGTCGGGGTTCTCCAATATCAGGATAGTATCGCCTTGCTTCAACAGGCTGCCTTCTTCCGCCACAATGCGCTCCACATTGCCTGCCTCACGGGTGTTGACCAACAAGGTCAGCATGGGGTGAACCACTCCTTCCACATCAACATATTCCAAAAAGTCATCGCTTTTCACCTCAGCCATCTGCACCAAGCTGTTATCTATACGTAGCCTGCGCGGACCGGAGGCAAGCACTGTCACACAGACCAGTCCGGCTATGACAACCACTCCCGCCACCAAACGATAACGGTAGCGCACATACCAAGGTTTCTTTTCCAATTTTATATCCATTGTCTTTCTTCTATTAGGTAACGAGGTAACTAGTGACTAGGTGACTAGTTTTTTTACAGCAGATAAGGATACTTGCAAACAGTTCTGAACACATCAGTCAGACTATTTAAAGTCTAGTCAACTAGTACCTGGTCAACTAGTCACCTCAAAAACTTAAAAACTCAAAACTTAAAAACTCAACGACTCACTCAACGGACAATCGTGCTCGAAGTCATATTGTGTCATGCTGCGCAATCCGTAGTAGAGCGTCCAATATGTTTTCAGCGTTTCGATGCGGTTTCGTCTTGCCGTATCTTTCTCCGTTATCGCGGCATTCAGGTCAAGTATGGTCGACTTCCCCATCAGATACAGACGGAGAGCCACTTCGTAACGCCTGCGTGCCGTTTCGTCTGTTTTCGCCGCCACAGCTACCTGACGTGCCTGCAGATTGAATTGCCGTACCATTTTCCGTACATTCAGCTCGAAGTCGGTCATCCCTTGCGCTACCTGCGTATCTACCAGTTCGATATTCGATTTGGCTACACGCACCTTTCCTTTTCCTCTTCCCCAGTCGAGGATAGGCACTGCTATCGAAAGACTGACGTATTGCTGGTCCAGCAGATGGCGATAGGATGCCCGCAGGTTATCAGCAGTCTGCGAAAGCCCGAACTGCACATACAGGTCAGCTTTCAGCCCTCTATCGGCGCGGGCAGCAGCCAGCCGGCTACGGCTTTCCAGCTTCAGCCTTCTGTACATCTCGATGTCAGGACTATGGGCAAACGCCCTTTCCAATGCCTTGTCGAGCGGCACCTCGAAAGCCGTCACGCTGTCTGCCGTCTCTATCTCTATCGGCTCCTCCCGGCGAATGCCCAAAAAAGAACAGAACGTCAGCATCGCATCCTCCACCTCAATGCCAGCCTGTATCATGTCGGCTTCTTCGGTCAGCTTGTTCACTTCCAACTGAAGCATCTCGTTCTCGGTGATGTTACCGATGTTGTATCGTCCGCGGGCATAACGGTAAAGAGTATCCGCCGAAGCGTAATTGGCACGTGCGATGTCCAGATTAGCCTGTGCCGTAGCCAGGTCGAAGAACAGTTCGCAAGCCTTCGAGGCAATCAGTTCCAAGGTTTCGGCGTATGCCTTCTTCGCTTCGCGGAAACGTACCGGCTCGATACGGCGGTTCCACTTCAAGGAATTATAACCGAAAAGAGCCTGTTGGTAACCGACGGTAAACGGCTGAGTGCTGTATGCCTCGGCAGAGCTGCCGAACTCGTCCATCCGTTGTGCCGAAGTCTGCAAGAACAGGTTACCTCCCGTAAACCAGATGTTCTGACTCACCGACAGACTTAAATCGGTATTCAACTGATTCTGACGGAGAAACTGTCCGGTTCCGTCGGGCTGGGTCACCCGGTTGATTTGCCGGTTCAGATAAGGCGTTGCTGTCAGACTGACCTCCGGCAGGTAATCGGCACGGAAAGAACGGTAACTCCAATAAGCCGCACGGTAAGTATGCCGCGCAGCCTGTGCTTCGGGCGAATGGGCTTGCGCTATCCTGATAGCATCGGCAAGGGTCAACCGCTCGGCTGCCGCCTGTACCGTTATCAGCCCGACAAGACATATCATTCCGATAAACCGTTTCATACCTTTCTACATAATGATTCGCTAATCAAGGTCAAAATCCGTGCCACAATAACAATCGGTTAATTATGAAACACTTAACAAACAGACGGCTATCTTGAGACTGTGCGGAAACACACATATTTCGTGCGAAAGCGCACATACAGCACATCCTGAAAATGTTTATCTTTGCGCAAAGAAGCAAAACGGAAACGATGGAACAAAAAGGGAAAATACTGATTATCGATGATAACGAAGATGTACTCTTCGCGCTGAACCTGCTGTTAGAACCTTATATGGAGAAAATAAAAGTAACGACGCAACCGGCACGCATCGAACACTTCATGACCACGCTGCATCCCGATGTCATCCTGCTCGACATGAACTTCCGGCGGGATGCCATCAGCGGACAAGAAGGTTTCGACTGCCTGGAACAAATCCTGCACATCGACCCGCAAGCCGTAGTGGTCTTCATGACAGCGTATGCCGATACCGACAAAGCCGTGCGGGCTATCAAGGCAGGAGCCACCGACTTTATCTCGAAGCCGTGGGAAAAAGAAAAACTGCTCGCCACCCTTTCGTCTGCCATCAAACTCAGCCGGTCGCGCAAGGAAGTAGGAAGGTTGCAAGAGCAGGTGCTTGCCCTGAAAGGAGATGACGACCTGCCGGAGCTTATCGGCAACTCACCTGCCATGCAAAAGGTGAAAGAAACCATTTTCAAGCTGTCGGACACCGATGCCAACATCCTGATATTAGGCGAGAACGGAACCGGGAAAGACCTGGCAGCCCGGATGCTGAAACATTTTTCACCCCGAAAAGAAGCGGCATTCGTAACCATCGACTTGGGAAGCATCCCCGAACAACTGTTCGAAAGCGAGCTATTCGGATACGAGAAAGGAGCTTTCACCGACGCACGGAAAGCCAAACCCGGACGAATGGAAATCGCATCGGGCGGCACACTCTTCCTGGACGAAATAGGCAACCTCTCCCTCCCCATGCAAGCCCGGTTGCTGACCGCCATTGAAAAGAAACGCATCGTACGGCTGGGTGCCATCGAACCCATACAGATTGATGTGCGGCTGATATGCGCCACCAACGCCGACCTGCATAAACGGGTAGCGGAAGGGAGCTTCCGGCAAGACCTGCTTTACCGCATCAACACCATCGAACTGCGCATTCCCCCTCTGCGGGAAAGAGGGGAAGACATCCTGCTGCTGGCAGAACACTTCCTTGTCAGATACAACCGGAAATACCATAAGGAAGCCAAGGGACTGACACGGGAAGCCAAGAACAAACTGCTGAAATACCACTGGCCCGGCAATGTACGCGAGTTGCAACACACCCTGGAACGGGCAGTCATCCTAAGCGAAAACAACCTGCTCCGCCCGCATGATTTCCTGTTTCCTACGGCTGCAGAGAGAGAAGAAAACAACGATATGCCGGAACTGAATCTGGAAAAACTGGAACGCAAAGCCATCGAACAGGCATTGCGGAGCAGCAACGGAAACGTAAGCCGGGCTGCCGAACTACTGGGCATCACCCGATTCACCTTATACCGGAAACTGGAAAAATTCGGCTTATGAAAAACTATACATACACCCTGCCCCTGCATATCGTATGCCTCGTCGCATCGGCTATCGGCGGCGCTTTCGCCATAGTATATCACTTATGGTTCTGCGCAACCGCCTGCGCCGCCATTCTTACCGGTATAGGCATCAGCCTCTACCGGATGCAAATCAGGCAGACAAGCATGATGCGGCGGATTGTAGAATGTATGAAAAGCAACGATCTGTCGCAACTGGCATGCGCCCCTTTTAAGGATAAGGACATGCAGCAACTGGCTGCCGACACATCGGAAGCCCTGAAAAACATCCGTTCGCACCTGAACGAAGAAGAGACCAAACACCAGTATTACGAAAACCTGCTGAACCAGGTAGACACTGCCGTACTGGTCTGCTACCCGGACAGACGCATAGCATGGATGAACAAACCGGCACAACACTGGCTGGGCAACTGCAACAAACTGCCCGAGCCCCTCTATACGGCACTGAAAGAGAAACAAGCGGTCGTCCGGCTGCCGCACTCTCCGATGCCGACCGAGTTCGCTCTATCGGCTACCCGCATCGAACTAAAGGGGAAATCTTACCGGCTGGTCAGCCTGAAAAATATCCACACCGCACTGGAACACACCGAAATGGAAGCCTGGCAAAAACTGATTCGTGTGCTGACACACGAAATCATGAACTCTATCACTCCCATTATCTCACTGGCAGACACGCTGAGCGAACGCAGCGAAAAGACTGATGGAAACGACGCTTATACCCACAACCAACTGCAACAAGGACTGCAAATCATCCGCCGAAGAAGCAAAGGATTGCTGGAATTTGTGGAAAACTACCGGAAACTGACCCGTATCGCCCTGCCTGTAAAAAACGATATACAGGTGAAAGATTTCTTCGACGAACTGAAACAACTCTTTGCGGACCCACGTATCACATTCGATTGCCCGGACACCGCACAGCCTTGGAAAGCCGACCGGGGACAAATGGAACAAGTATTCATCAACTTGCTTAAAAACGCCCAGGAAGCCTGTAGGGAACGCCCGTCAGCATACATCAGCGTTCATGCAGAAACCACTGACGGACAATGGAAATTCACCGTAACCGATAACGGAGAAGGCATGTTGCCCGAAGTGACCGAAAGGATATTCGTCCCTTTCTTTACCACCAAGCCTAAAGGTTCAGGCATCGGACTGGCTCTATGCAAACAAATCGTCAGGCTGCACGGCGGACTGATTGCCGTAACATCGCAACCCGACAAAGGAAGCTGCTTCACAATCACTTTTCCAATAAACTTATAAAAAAACGCTGAGAAGATAGAACAACTATCATTCACAGCGTCTTTTTCACTTTCTCCGACAGACAAGAATCAAAGAGTTAGAAGTTAAAGTTTAATAGTTAACGAATTGACAAGGTAACAAAGTTTTAAAATTGATAATCAAAAAAATAATAATCCGCGGAAATCTGCGTGAATCTGCATTTCAAACAAAACCTTGTCAACTGATACCTTGTCAACTGAAGCCTTGTCAACTAAAATTTACTTCACTATTTTCACCAGCAAAGTCTTGCCTGCCGATTTGCCTTTCATGTCAAACGACTCCGACTTTATCAGTCCGATGCCTTCGGCATACCATTCGGTGACACGATGTGTGGTGGTTTTCAGCAACACCTTGGTACGCTTCAGGTACGTGATTTTCATGCAATCGAACTTTCCTGCCGTGGTGCTGACTTGTTCTTCTCCCATATAGGCGGCTCCCGAAATATTGATTTCATTTTTCAGCATATTCACGATGAGCGAATAAGAACGATTGGGCATGCTTTCTCCTGCCGGTGCATTGTTCTTCAGCACAAACGCATTCTCGCCTTTATACTTCAATTCTTCCCGCATGGCTGAACGGGCTGCCGTATCATACTTGTCAGGGTCTGAATCCGAATCGATATAAGGACCATACGCCAAATCCTCGGCACACACCGTCTGGCTTCCATCGTAACTCCAATCGAAACGCGTATAGCTGGTATTGTTTTTCAACTTGTTGGTCACAATCTTATTGATGTACGTAGCCGTCACTTTCCCGTCTCCCTTACCGACAAACTGAACCGTAGCCGTTTCATTCGAAACGCTCTGCCCAGCCTCATCATAATTGACATACTGAAGTTCCGTACCCTCTACCGTACAAAAGTATTGCGCATGCATGGCATGACAAGCCCACATCGCAACCATAAACATAATCATCTTTTTCATTTGCATTTCCATTTTTCTATTTGCGGCACAAACTTACAAATTTCTTTTCAGCAAAGATACACTTTCATACACAGACTTATATACAATTACCAAAAAATTCGGTTATATCTTTCTCTATCAAAGGAGCTACAAACATTTTTATAACCAACCCTGCTGAAAATACAAAAATTGATTGTTTGTTTCAAATCAATTGCTTAATATTGCATCTTAGAAAACACAATTTAAATTTAAAATCTTTTACCTATGACAGAAACCCAATACCCTATCCCTCCCCTAAGCCGGAAAATGTTCTATATTCCTATCGTCTGCTTTTTATTCATTACAGCAGTTTGCCTCATTATGTATTTTTATATGCCTTCCGTTGTGAAAAACGCTGCAGACAAAACTTATATTCTGACTTTATATTCCCTTTTCTCCATACTCATTGTAGCCTGTTTTGTCATAATCATCCTAAAGCTAATCAACCTGTATGCACAAAGTTTCAAGTCACTTCAAAACACTTATGAAACCCTTTTCGTAGAAGAACAAAAATTAGCCATCAGACAAAAGAAGAATGAATCCGACAGTTTGGAAAACTTGACACAACGCATCCAAGCCATAGAAGACAAACTGAAAGACCCTCAAACGACCAATCAGGAATTGGCAAACAAATTATCCATAACTGAAGCTGAACTGAAAGCCTTAAAAGCAAAAGCCGAATACCTTGAAAAAATAAATGAACGTTTAACTTATAAATAACCCTATCATCTTATGAATGATTCTTATAAATCAATCGGTCTGTTCATCGACGGAGGCTATTACGCCAAAGTCAATGAAGCGCTGGAAGACAGTTGTTCGTACAACATCAATGTCGCCGCTTTAATGAATTTCATCCGCCAACAAATCTCTACCATCGAGAAGAGTCCGTTAAGAGATTGCCAGATTACCGAAAGCCATTATTTTCGCGGACGTTATCGCGTAAACGACGCCAATAGCAAACACCTCTTATTCCGTGAACGCAAATTCGAGGATTCCCTCATTGAGAATGATGTAATCTTCCATTACAAGCACTTACGTGAAATTCAAAAAGAAGGAGACATCACGGTCATCGAAAAAGGCATTGATGTATGGTTTGCCCTTGAAGCCTACGAATTATCCTTGATCCGTAAATTCGACTATGTAGTCCTTATCACAGGCGATGCCGATCATGAAATGTTGGTAAAAAAGCTAAAGGCATTAAAGATTAATGTCATCCTGCTCACTTGGGATGTTTCGTCCGACAAAGGAACATCTACCGCCAAGCTGCTCCGTGACGAAGCATGTATCCACATCGAAATCAACAAACAACTCGAAACAGATGCTACATTATTAAATCAACTTTGCCATAAAGTATAAACCGATATGCAAAGACACACATACACCCTTGTCCAGTTTGATACAGTAATTTCACCCGATGAAATCATTGCTTTCCGGGGAGCCATATTGAATGCGTTTCCCACTCAACCATTGTTTCACAATCACATTGGCACAGGGTTTCATTATGCCTATCCTTTAGTGCAATATAAACGGATAAACAAGCATGCCTGTATCATGGGAATCAACGAAGGAGCAAAGGCTCTGAAGGCTTTAACCGAGAGCCCCTCTATCCCGTTCCAACTCCATGAAAAGAGAAAAGAGTTGAGAACAACCTCCATACAGTCTGCTGCTTTTACACTCGATGTATATAAACAAGATGAGGAAAATGCCTCATCTTGTTTCCGTTACTATAAGCTAAAGGATTGGCTGCCGCTAAACCAAGCCAATTACCTCAAGTATCACAAAGAAACAAGCCTGCTTGAGCGGATAAAAATGTTGGAAAATATACTGACAGGCAACATCATTTCGTTGGCAAGCGGATTAAAATTCTTTATCAACGAAAAAATCTGTTGCAACATTGTTTCCATCCATACCCAACGCATTTCCCAATATAAAGGAGTCCGTTTGCAAAGTATGGATTTGACTTTCCGTATAAACATGCCTCTGCCTCCCTATATAGGGATAGGGAAAGGAGCCAGTATCGGTCACGGAATAATACTACCGACAAAACAGAAAGCAGAATGAAAAAACAACGCTTATTCTTGATTGGCGGAATGGATTTGGAAATGCAAACCATCACCAGTCTTCTACGTAAACAAGGCATTCCTTATCGCGACGCGTCTTTACATTGGAACAATGCATTACTAAGTCATTATCAACAAGAAGTGCAAACTTACGGAGAACAACCGGAATGGGAATTATACGGCATTGAACTTCGTGAAGACATACCTGCTCCATCCAACTACACCCGCATTGATCATCACAATGATTATGCACATCGCCCCTCTTCGCTCGAACAAGTAGCCACGCTATTACATATACCGATGGACAGACACCTTCAATTGGTGGCTGCCAATGATTCGGGCTATATACCGGCTTTGCAAGCGATGGGTGCAACTTCCGATGAAATAAGACGTATCCGCCTTGCCGACCGCAAAGCTCAAGGGATAACGCCCGAAGACGAAATTCTGGCAGAAGCATCCATTGCCCAAGGAATGACGCACGAAGGAAATCTTTTGCTGATAGAAGCGCAAACCTCATGCTTTGCCCCTATCTGCGACCGCCTTTATCCTTACAAGCGGCTACTTATCCATAACCATCACGAAATAGCCTATTACGGTGCTGGGATAAATGTCTTGTCTAACTATTTCGCAAAAGCGATACAGGCAGGACACATGTATCATGGCGGCGGTTCAAACGGTTACTTCGGAACAGCGGCCGATTATTATTCTCCAGAAGAATTAAAAGCAATCATACAACTCATCCAAAAGCTCACGACATCATGACCACACACAGTTATCACATTTTTTATTTCCCGTTCAGTTGGGAGATAACAGGCACTCAATCGCGTATACTGTCTCAACGAATTAACCTAACCGGCATCCATTATAAAGCACATTCCGAATGGCTGCACATACAAAATCCGGTAACAGAAGAAGAGGCGACCGACCTATACAACGAAAAGAATTATTATTACCGCTTCGTACATAACATTCTTTACGATGAAGCCGGCAATCCACTGAATCTTATCCGGCACTACGAACGCCAGGAGCCTCAACAATCCGATAATGTCAAATACCTTATCAAGGTAAAAGGACGTCCACATCCTTACGTTCTGACGGTAGATGCCATCAATATCAATCTCTATTCCACGGGGGTAGGCTTTCTATCGTTCTACCTCAAGAACGACAGGGATGACCAAAAAGAGCCTGACGACATTTTAGCCATCAATCAGTACGGACGCCGGGTTATGCCTCCTTTCTATGCCGACATCATTCGCAGAAGCGAAATAAGCGAATACATAGACCTCCAAGGATTAACTCCCGGCAACGACTATAAAGAAACATTCGCCGACTATAAACCGACCGACAATTGGAAGCCCGCCTCATTTATCACCACATTGATTTATGAACTGGCAGACAATATCACCGTAAACCCTATCATCGACGACCGCTTATTTGTGGCGTGCTGGTACAAAAACCAAGAGTTAGCCAATAAATTTACCGAAAATCCGCAAGCATACTGCGACCCAGCCGACTCATTCTCCTCTTTCTGGTATAAGTTTCTCTATATAGACAGTTCTGATGAAACTTGCCAGAACAACGAAATGAAAACAGAACTTCTGAAAAAGCACACCTATCTCCGTTGGCAAAAGTGGAGTTCGCTTTACGGAGTAAGCCGCTATTCGTTAGTCTACCTGACCAATCCGGGAGCCCCCGATTACTTGCTTCGTTATTTTCAAACCATCTATGCCCGTATGACAGAGCTGGTGTTGGTTCAGCGTGCCTCTATGCTGCGCTTTTCCGGCGAAGTGACCTTGGTCAGCAACCTCTCCCACCAAAATGTAGAACAGGTATCCAAACGCATCAGCTCGCTTTATAAAGAATACATCCGGTTCATGAACCAAATCTATTTCCGCGAAATCACAGCGCAAGACCAAGGCACCGAGTTATACGATTTGCTTCAATCCAGCCTCAAGCTGGAAGAATACATCAAAGACCTGGATGGAGAAATCGGAGAACTGCACGAATACATATCCCTCAAAGAAGACCGCAGCCGCAATGAAAAGGCAAGTTTCCTCAACGATATCGCCACCCTGTTGCTGCCCATCACGGTGGTTACAGGCTTTTTCGGCATGAACAAATGGGACGACATCTTCGAAGACAGCCCGACGGAAGGCATTTATTGGAAAATATGCATTCTGCTGGTTGGTGTCTTCGCTGCATTGATTGTCATCTTTAATCGCAAAAAAAAGTTGTGAGTTTAAATAATTATTACTACATTTAGCACCGATAATAAATATAACATACTATGGACACACTGACATTTTATCTGCAGCAGCATACGCCTTTGATAGATTTCCAGCACTATCAGGACGGATCCACGCTACGTGCCTCAGCTGTAAAGCCCCAGTTGGACAGATTTCTGATCAATCTGATGGGAGGAAGAGAGATTGCCGAAAGAAACAATTGGCTGGCACGCTCCGATGCCAAAGACAGTACAGCCTTGAATTATCGAATGAACATTCTCCCTACAGGCGAACGCGACTCCGACTTATTAAAAAAGAAGTTAGACAGTTTTCCTAACTTCTTTGGCAATATGAAAATTGATTCAGCTGATGATGAAAAATACAAAAGGTTTACGTTTTATCCTGACCCTTTAGAGGTCACGCTGACTTTTCCGGCTATTGAAGGTCCTTCGTTGGCAGAATTCCTGCGGACCGAACACCGGGATGCTTTGGCTCAATTCTTTTTCCGCACCAATTTCGGTACGAGGGCTTCCAAAGGTTTCGGTTCCTATTATTTATGCAATGACGAAGAAGAAAACCCATCATTCTATATCTCGCCACATCGTTTACATACCGATGGCTATGCTTTTAGAGTAGACACCGAAAATAATCAAGGCATCTATAAATACAAAACTTTGTTTCGTGTAATAGAATTGTTTTATAAAGCTTTGCGCAGCGGCATCGTTGAATACGGAAAAAATGGTTATAAATTCGACTCTTTAGCGCACCGCTATTGCAATGATGTGCTTAAAGCTGTATGGGATAAACAAGGCATCAAGAAAGTGGTGTTCGAAAGTTCAAATCCCAATCCGAAGGGATATTGTGACATCAAAGACACACTGGGATTTTCCACGAATGAAAATTGGCGTCAACAACAAGATTCCATCTTAAAAAAGATTGTAGGTCAAGGCAACAACTTGCCTACCCGCATGCAATCTCCCTTATTGTTCAAGCCGATTGCAAACGATAAAGTTTTTACCGTCTATCTTATATTCAAAGAAGAAGAAGTAAAGCTAGACGAATTTCTGTCATACCGTACAGTACGTGCCCAGGCAAAACGAAACCGTAAATATGTCGACTTAACCTTGCCGCATTCGTTCCGCTTGGAAGATTTCTTCAAGTACATCCTTAGTTTGCCTGCGTATGTAGAAGATGAGTATACAGGCCATCCCTACACCGACATACTTAACGATATTTTCAACCAACTTAAACAAAATCCGACTTAAACCCGCTCTCATTATGTCATATTATTTAGCAATCAATATAGGACCTATCGGCTTGACCCTTTCCATGGCTCGCAAGCCGCGGGAATTCTGGCAAGCCAGTTACCTGTTTTCGCACCTGATGAAGTGTTTGTTGGACAGCTTTTCGCAAGAAAGTCAGTTGACGCTTCTTTCTCCTCAGATAAAGGAAGAAGACAATAAAGAGGTTTCAACTTCTTCCTGTAAAGTCAAAGCCGGCATTTATCCCGACCGGGCTTTTTTCAAATCCGCCACGCCGATTGCCGATGAAATTGTCAGCCAAAGGATAACGAAGGGACTCGATAAGTTTGCCGAAGACATCTGTTTTCCCCAAGGCATCGAGTATACAAAAAAGATTGTCCGTGATTACTTCCATGTCATGACTGCGTCTTGCGATTCCGGCACCGACCGGGAAGCCGTAAGCCAACTGAACAACTGGCTGAACGGTCTGGAGCTGTCCGTTCATGCGCCGCAGCCGGGAACGGTAGACGAGATTTCTCAATTGCTGCAAAAGAAGTTCGATTCACCTCTATTCCGCCTGGCTTTTGGTGAAAAACGTTTTGATGTGGAAACCTTGGAAAACATAGCGGAATACGAAATAAAAGCTTTAGGAGCTTTCCCGAAAACTTACCATAAATATATATGCATTGTCCAGGCGGACGGTGACGGAATGGGAGAAGTGGTTACGCATCTTCCCGACGGGGAACTGACGAAAATATCCGGTCAGTTGGCAAGTTTTGGCAGGCAGGCATGCCAGACGATTGCCGAATACGGAGGCATGCCTATCTATGCCGGAGGCGACGACCTTCTGTTCATAGCACCGGTATGGGGAGAAAAAGAACAACGCCGGTCCATCTTCGACTTAATGGATACGCTGGACACCTATTATATAAATACGGTAAGCAAGCCGGTGGAAGCGCTTGGCATGAAAAATGATAAAGAGAAAGCAATCGTTACCAACATGTCTTTCGGCCTGTCTGTCACCTATGCCAAATTCCCGCTGTACGAGGCTTGGCAATATGCCGCCGACCAATTGTTCGGCAAAGCCAAACGCAATTGGGAACAGAAACACGCCCTTGCCTGGAAACTGCAAAAACATTCAGGCTCCGGATTCGAAGGCGACCTTACACGCGAAGACGCGGAGCTATATAAGGCATTCAAGGAACTGCTTTGCATTCCCGCTCCCGAAAGAATCGTATCTGCCGTGGCTCATAAATTGCGTGCCAACGAAGGCTTGCTGGCTTTGCTCGAAGACAAGACAGACGCCGAATATAGCAAACGGCTGGACGCTTTCTTCAAGGAAGTAATCGACATCGAAGGCAAAGACGATACAGCCTTGCTCTATTTGGAACAGGTAAAGAACTTATTGAAAGAAACAAGGAAAAGCCTGAAGCATAAAAAACAGTCTTCATCCCAACCGGACGAAACACCTGCCGCCCGCTTGGTGAGTACAGTCTACGGCATGCTCCGCACTGCCAAATTCTTTATAGGAGAGGAGGAAAAACTATGAACACTTACAAAATAACACTTACCCCTGTAAGCCGCTATTTCTTCGGCGGCGATATGACTTTCAAGGTAGAAGGACAGGAGAAGTACAGCGAACAATACGGCAGTTATATCATCCGGTCGAACCGTTTCCCGCAACAGACATCACTGCTCGGCATGCTCCGCTTCCTTATCCTTTCCCACGACGCTACGGCTTTCAGCCGCACGAAAAACAAGATAACAGACCCGCAACGTGCCCAAGAGCTTATCGGGGCAAGCAGCTTTACCGTCAACGATGACTATCGGGAAAACGATTTCCGTTGCATCCGGCAGCTGTATCCCTGTTTTCTGGAACTGAAAGATGACTCCGGAGCCCATCCGTTATTGGTTTCCCCTTGCGATTACGGGCACAAAGTGGAATTCAATTCCGGTTATTCCGTATCAGTCAACGGACAATATTCTCCATTGCCCCATATTCCCGGTTACAATCCCAAGGAACCGCCCAAGTCCTGCTACCTGTATGCGGACAAGTGCATCCCGGAGAGTGAGCTTTTCATAGAAGACCCTCGCATCGGAATCGAGAAAGATTACCAAGGAATTAAACAGGCCGACAACTCCGCACTGTATAAGCAGATTTTCTACCGGCTGGGCAATGAAAAATACGAAGGCAAGGTCCGTTTCGCGTTCTATGCCGATACGGAAAACGTCGACCTGACCCAATTCAACGGCTCTCTTGTCAATGTAGGAGGAGATGATTCCAAGTTCCTCTTCGAAGCGACCCTTTCCGAAGGAAACGAAAAAGCGGCCACATACGCTTCAGACTACAACCATAGTTTCGAGGAGAAAGAAGCCGTCAGACAGAACATACCCTATAAAGTGGTATTATTGTCGGATGCCTATCTTCCACCCGTATTCTCCGGAATCAGGTTGTGGAGTTATGCCGTCTCTTCCATCATCCCGTTCCGTTTCCTTTGCACAAATGTCAATACGGATAATTACACATTCCGTTCTCCTGTCATCCTGCGAAGCAAGAAGAAATATTACCTTTACACCAAAGGCAGTGTTTTCTTCTGCAAGGATGAAGCCGAAAAAGAGAAACTGACAACGGCGTTGGCATCTGTCCCGTGCTTCCGCCAAATCGGTTACAACTATTTCCAACTATTTCAACTGAATACAATAACCAATATCTACGAATAACTATGAGCATTACAACAGCTTGGCTCATTGTAGCCAAAACCAACCTTCACGTTGGCAATGAAAACACTTCCAATTTCGGTCTTATCGACAAGGCCGTGCAACGCGACACCGTCACCGGATTGCCTTGCATCAATTCCAGTTCGCTGAAAGGAGCTATCAACGAATATGTCAGCCAGGGTATGGTACATCCCTTGACCGACCAGCAGCGCAAGGCGATTTTCGGGGTAGACAAAATGGACAAGAAAAGCGAGACCTGCAAAGGCAACACTTCTTTCTTCGACGCAAACATACTGGCTCTGCCACGTCCCAACGACACTACCCTTTACGAACTGGCGACCAGCCATGCCGTACTTTCCCACTACTGCGAACGGCTGAACGCATTCGGCTTCAACCTGACCCTCGACCAACTGAAAGAAAAACTGGCATCTCTTTTACAAGACCAAACACAAATCAGTGGCTGCAAACCTGAATTGAAGGTCTATACCGACAACAAAGAGTTCGCCGAATATTGCAGCGACTACGAACTTCCCATCATTGCCCGTAACCACTTGGATAACGGCAAGAGCACCAACCTGTGGTATGAACAAGTGCTTCCGCGTGAAACCGTATTCGGCACCCTGATTCTCTCTGCCGATGACACTCTGAACAACGCCCTGAACAATCGCATCGTGCAGATAGGCGCCAATGCGACAGTGGGTTATGGCTATTGCAAATTCATTCAACTCGCTAAAACAGACGACCATGGCAAATAACAGCAAGCGAAACAATTACATGATGAAGCTGGCAGACGAGGCCCTGCGTAACAACAAAGAAGAAAAATCCATTTTCAACAAACAAGGCAACATTCCGGACTCTTACAACGGGCAAATCGCCGCTTTCGCCGTAGCCATATCGATGAGTGGACTGTGTCCCACTCTGGCAAGCTATTACAAAGCATCCAACAACGACACACGCGCCGTCAACCGCAAGCCTATCCTCGAAATCATCGCTACCATGATTCATACCGATAAGGATGTGCCGGGCAGCGAACTGAAACAAATCGGCAATGCCGAGCAGTTGCTCCGTAAAGCCGTGGAGTGGTCTGATAACCCAAGCCTGAGCCGAGCCTTACGGCAAGAAGTCATAGACTGCGCCATTGCCCTGAAGCAGGTGGTAAGAACTTATAATCTTGAATAAAATGAAGAATCTCTACAAACTATATTATAAGGACTATTTCCGTGGTGTGGACTTCTCCGTCTTATTGAACAAGGAGAATGACAGAAACACACAAAACCTCAAAGAAAAGAACAAAAGTTCCCTGGAGGCGGTCAACCGGGAAATCCTAAGTACAAAGCTTGTGCTTCCTCCGCCTATCAAGCAGACGAAAGCCAATGTCGGATGGGCATACCGTGTGCTTTATCCGGGTCTGCTTACCGGTGTCGGCATCAATCACGAAGCCAATATCGAAGGCGAATTCAAATTAGGCATTCACTTGGACTATCTGACAGGGATGCCCGTTGTATACGGCTCCACCGTAAAAGGCATCCTCTGCTCGGCTTTCCGGGATTACGCTTACATACGGAAACTCTGCCAAGAACACTTAAAACGTTCCGTCATCGAAGACGACATTGAGGTAATGCGGCGCGACATTTTCGAAGGGGAAGAGCTGAAACCCGGCTGTGACCCGTGGAAAGACGAGTCGTACACTCCCAAGTCTATCTATAAACGTGACATCTTTTTCGATGCGGTAATTACCAAAGCGGATTCAAAAGGACGTGTGATTTGTTCGGACAGCATCACTCCCCATTACAAGAATGTGTTACGCGACCCTGTGCCTCTTCCTTTCATCAAGATTGCTCCGGGATGTACACTGGAGTTCCGTTTCCGTTTAATGAATTCGGCGGTTTTGACTCGCGAAGAAAAGTTCTTCCTTTTCATCCCTATCTTGCAAGATAGCGGCATCGGTGCCAAAACCAATGTTGGCTACGGTAAATTGGATTCCATAGAGGATTTTTGAACCGACAAAATGTGGTCTGCCTGTCATCAACTGCGTTATAACATTGACGACAGGCAGCGTTTTTTCATTCCAGCGAATGCAATCAGCCACCAATCATTTGCGAAAAAACGATATTTCATTAAGTAACTGATTAGATGACAGTTAACAATTTCAGGCAAGAAAAAGAAGCTCGAAAATCTTTCGCAAATGTAGGCTATTCGCTTCCTGAAGGAATCATTTGCGAAAATCGGCTCTTTTTCACCTCATCGTTCTTTGACTTATTTCCATCATTATCAGACACATACATCAAACTGCCTTTTACCCGTTTTTCGAAAATGACCTTTTCGTTAGCAAATTAAAAAGACTTTCGAAAAACAAGCGGCTTGCATCAGCTTATCAATCAAGGCAATAGCCGATTCTTTCACATTTATTAGCTTGAATATTCCAATTTAACGCTGTATATTTGCGAAAAATTAAGTGCTCATGTATCCCTCTCTGTATGAATGGGTTACAAACAGTCTTTTTGAACAGTTTTTATAACATATTGAAAATTAGAGTGATAGTAAGCATTCCATTAGAATAAGGATTTAGACGATTTGAGTTTCCCTAGTAATCAATCTAATATAGATAGTAAGCATTCCATTAGAATAAGGATTTAGACATGGGATAGTATGAAGTATAGTGCTCTTCATCCTTGAGATAGTAAGCATTCCATTAGAATAAGGATTTAGACGACTCTACTAAACGGAAAAAATACTCTTTGTTCTGATGATAGTAAGCATTCCATTAGAATAAGGATTTAGACACCACCCCAAACCGTACAATTGTACTGCGGAAGGTGATAGTAAGCATTCCATTAGAATAAGGATTTAGACAACTCCGCTTGATCGGAGTCACTCTTCTGGTGAGCATAGATAGTAAGCATTCCATTAGAATAAGGATTTAGACAATTAAGTCCGTTCCCTCGACGGACAATCTGTGTCAGATAGTAAGCATTCCATTAGAATAAGGATTTAGACACTTTCACAATAAGCTCGTCACCAAGCTTGAATGTGATAGTAAGCATTCCATTAGAATAAGGATTTAGACATGACAGGTAATAATAACATCACAAGAATAAACAGATAGTAAGCATTCCATTAGAATAAGGATTTAGACGCTTCGAGCGGGCAAGCGCGGCTCTCAGTTGAGTCGCGATAGTAAGCATTCCATTAGAATAAGGATTTAGACTTTTGCGTCGCTTGTTGAAATACCGTTAACTACTCTCGATAGTAAGCATTCCATTAGAATAAGGATTTAGACACTCAGGTCTGATAAGACCTTTGTTCTTTAACACTTCGATAGTAAGCATTCCATTAGAATAAGGATTTAGACAATATTGGTCAATGGGCGCGAGCCTGAACCAGCGATAGTAAGCATTCCATTAGAATAAGGATTTAGACAACAAACCAATAGCCGGCAACCAGTACTATACAAATAAGATAGTAAGCATTCCATTAGAATAAGGATTTAGACATTGGATTTCACCCAGACGTTCGTCGGTAAAAGTACCGATAGTAAGCATTCCATTAGAATAAGGATTTAGACAGTGAAAAGCTTGGAGAGGTCAAGGATTAGAGCTGGGTGATAGTAAGCATTCCATTAGAATAAGGATTTAGACACCGTACGGAGATAAAAGAGTGAGAGGCGGATTTCCCAGATAGTAAGCATTCCATTAGAATAAGGATTTAGACCTGACCAAGTTTCTCTTATTTCTTCAACTTCTTTGGGATAGTAAGCATTCCATTAGAATAAGGATTTAGACTTTGGCGATAATAAGCGACCTCTGATAAGTTGCTATATGGATAGTAAGCATTCCATTAGAATAAGGATTTAGACATCCTTTCTACATACGATATGTGGCTTCATTGCCATATGATAGTAAGCATTCCATTAGAATAAGGATTTAGACACATTAATTGTTCTCATATTTCTTGTTTTAATTGGTGATAGTAAGCATTCCATTAGAATAAGGATTTAGACATCGCATCAGCGGTCGAAGGCCGCAAAAAAATATGATAGTAAGCATTCCATTAGAATAAGGATTTAGACTCGGATATACCGTAAACATCACTGGGTTCAATTGGAGATAGTAAGCATTCCATTAGAATAAGGATTTAGACGCAGCCATTGTGCCACAGAACGTAGAAAGTCCCGATAGTAAGCATTCCATTAGAATAAGGATTTAGACTTCATTTTTGTTATCTATTTTTTGGTTAATAATGATAGTAAGCATTCCATTAGAATAAGGATTTAGACGAAAGGGAATTCGTTTCAGTCTCAAATCCGTCATCGGATAGTAAGCATTCCATTAGAATAAGGATTTAGACTTCAGCGTCTTGAAAGGCGCATAACGCTTTTTCAGATAGTAAGCATTCCATTAGAATAAGGATTTAGACTAAAAAGAACCCTGGAAAAAAACAGCCCATTCATCTGATAGTAAGCATTCCATTAGAATAAGGATTTAGACTTGCAATGTTTTGGTTTTAGAAAAACCGTTTTTTTGATAGTAAGCATTCCATTAGAATAAGGATTTAGACGTTTTGCTTTTTCAATATTGGTTTGGTCGATTTTTTGGATAGTAAGCATTCCATTAGAATAAGGATTTAGACATAAACAATCTGATTTTACCATAGAACGTACGTTCTTTGATAGTAAGCATTCCATTAGAATAAGGATTTAGACCGATTTCCTCTACTACAGAACCCTCGTTCCATACTATGATAGTAAGCATTCCATTAGAATAAGGATTTAGACACATCTTTAGGTGCTTGTAATACCAAAGTCATTTGTGATAGTAAGCATTCCATTAGAATAAGGATTTAGACGAGAGATTCATACTTTTCTCAACGGTCTTATTTAATTGATAGTAAGTAACTAATCAAAATTAAGCAGCATTATGTTTAAGTTTAATTCCCAATGTA
>UQVZ01000051.1 GCA_900544675.1 uncultured Bacteroides sp. | reverse complement strand
TTCTTACCTTTGTGCCAGCGGTGCAAATAGCATCGTGGTAATGTTGTTCATTTACTGACGTTCGGAAATCGCCAATTTCAAAAACACAAAGGTAAATGAACCGGGTAGGTTATACCTTGACGTAACCTGCCGGTTCACTTTGTGTTGGGTTATTTGGCGATACCTCGAACGTGGTGGCCGGCAGCGTTACGTCATTTGTTAATACCCGAAAGATATGGAATTACAAGCTACCGCCCTGAAGGGCATCGTCCGTTCTTCCGATGAAGGACTTTTCTACCTGTTTCCCATTCAAGATGTGTCCACCTTGCAGCAGACAAAGGCGCATCTGACCTGCGCCATTGATGTATTGAGCCATCCGGAGGAATGCTCGCCAGAACAACGGCTGGATGCCGTGCGCACGTTGAACAGCCTCGTGGCGGCATTGAGCGTGCATGACGATGACCATTATAGTGCTTTCGACTCCGCCCTCGAAGGCGGCAACGTGCAATAACGGGCGGGGCGGGATTATCCCACGCAAGTCGCCCAACCCGTTTCCGTGAGTTGCCCAACTCAGAACTTTGGGTTGTCCGACTCTGTGAAATGTTCCTTTTATTCTTTCCCCGTTTTCACCGTCCGTCCCAAGAACAGGCCGGTAACGGAGTTGGCTCCAAGCTGCATCAGCCTACGTTTCATCTGCGTGAAGTTCTCGCCGGTGGACACGATGTCATCCACAAGAAAGACATCGCGTCCCTGAAAATAGACGGGATGGAAAATAAGGTTGGAGAGCTTATCGAGGCCGTGAGTACCTTTCATCTGCTCACGGTCTTCCCTTATCCATGTGGCACGGAAGCCATCGGTGATTTTCAGGCGATGCGAAAGGAGGCTGCAAAACCGGGCGAAACGGGCGGCGTTGCGCTCACGGGTGGCTGCCGGGATGGGGATAAGCACGGCATTGGCCGCCTTTTCCTTGTAGAAAGGCATACGGGCGATGCAGAGGGAGAAGATTTTGGCGACGAGAGCCGCCTGCTGTCCTTCCTTGAAGCGGAAGACCAAATTGCTGGTCTTGCGGTCTTCCACGGCAATGCCCTTGCAGCGCGTGGGGTAATAGTCATGGATGTAGAAGCACAATGCGCCGTCGATGCGCATCTTGCCCTTGAAACGGGTGTTGTAGGGGAAGAACTGGCGCACGAAATCGCTGTCGAAGGTGAAGCGGAGGATGTCGCGCCAAAGGGAAAGCGTGGCTTCGTCCTGCACGCGATAGACCTCGCCGTCGATGCTCTCCTTGTCGGCCAGACCGATGCCGATGCTCAGGCGGTCGTTGAAAGCGTCCTTCGATACGATGTACCAGTCGAAGGACTCGCATATCCGCACGATGTCGCACTCCCGGCTGCACAGAAAATAAAACATGTTGTCGGGCTTCTGGATTATCAGGAACTCGCCGGGCATCTCGGAGAGGATGAAGTAGTTGCCAACCTGGGCTTCGGGTACTTCATTGAGGGGAACGGATATGTGGAGGTCTTCTATCATCTTTGGGGCTTTTTCTGCCCAAAGATAAGGATTTGGAGAATACGAAACGAGCCTTGCCCGGCTTATTTTATGGACAAGGCTCGTTTTTTGCGGGATTCAGGGGATTTCAGTTATACGAGATAAAGGTCTGGTTGTCCGAAGCGTTGAACACGACAAGGACTTCGGGCTGTTTCTCCTTCAGCCGCTTGTACTCGCACAGGGAGTTGAGCACCCATTCGCGGAACAGCTTCGTGCAATAGGTGTTGATGCGGAAGCTGAGGAAGATGACTGCCTCCAGATTGTAGTAAGTAACGTATCGCTTATCTTGCTTTTCCGTGATGGTCGCCTCGCCCTCGTTCAGGATGCGCGACTTGAAGATGGAGCGCATATTGGCGTCTATCGTCTGGATGAACACTCCGAACAGGCGGGCAAGCTCGTGTTTGGTGAGCCATACGTTTCCGTTCTCCAGCCTGACGCTGACCGTGGGGTGGCGGTTGATGTCCTCCAACCCGGTGATGGTGATGTTTCCTCTGTGTAGCATAGGGGTATCGGTTTAATTGGTGGGACAAATGTACTAATTTTAACCGGCTTTCTGCGAAGAACCATTCTGAGCTGTCCTTAATTTGCGTTCCAGCACGTTCATATCATGGCTCAATTTCCGGTCCACAACACGGGCATAGATTTGCGTGGTCTGGATATTGGTATGGCCAAGCATTTTTGATACGCTTTCAATGGGCACACCTTTGGTAAGGCAAATTTCGGTCGCGAACGAATGTCGCGCAAGATGGTAGGTTATCCGCTTGTTTATCTGACAGATAGCTGCAATTTCCGCCAAATATTCGTTCATCTTCTGGTTGCTGATGACCGGCAGAAGTTTGCCGTTTTTTGTCTTGCCTTCGTATTTGGCAAGTATTTCCAACGGGATAGGCAGCAAGGGGATAAGCGATTCCACTCCGGTCTTTCCCCTGTCCTTCATAATCCACTTCTTGCCGTCCACCCCGATTTGGATGTCTTCAGCGGTCAGCGTATAGATGTCGCAATATGGCAAACCGGTATAACAACTGAAGATGAAGGCGTCGCGTACCTGTTCCAAGCGTTTCGATTGGAACTCCTTGTGGTAAATCGTATCTATTTCCTCCTGCGTCAGATAGCCCCGGTCGGTCTTGTCGAAGTTGAAGCGGAAATTGTTGAACGGGTCAAGAAAAGACAGGCCGCTTTTCTGCGCGAACAACAGAATCGTATGGAAACGCTGCACGAACTTCATGGCCGTATTGTTGCTCACCTCGCATTGTTCCCTTAAATAAAGGTAGAAATTCTCAATGTGGGTAACCGTGATTTCCTTGATAGGAATATCCGAAATGTTATATTCGCTTTTCAGGAACTCTATCATCCGCTGCTTGGTCAGCTCATAACGCGAGTAGGTCTTTTGCGTGGCGGTCTTGCCAACCTTTTTGGCATACTGCTCATTGTGTTGGGTGAAGTAGCTTATCAGCGTCTTGTCCTTTTCCTCCAACCCCAAAAAGGCATTGCGGATTCTTTCGGGCAGGGCATAGCCATCGGTATTCATCATGCGTGTGTAGTGCATGGTGATAGCCGCCCGGATTTCATCGAGAGTCTTGTTCAGTGAGGATACCCTGAGGTTTTCTTTTTTCTCCGCACTCTGTTTATTGACAACTGCCCGTCCGAGTTTCGTATCCCAATTGTCGGGATGAACATCCAGCTTGCTGCTGAACTGCACTTGGTCGCCATCCACCGTGATGCGTACCATAATAACCACATGACCGTTTTTCTTCGGTTCGTTCTTCTTTAGATAAAAGAGAATCTTGAATGTCGATTTCATAACCGTAACGTTTTTAGTTTGCAAAAGTAATTTTCCACATCCAAAATTACGGCGACATTCGAGTGCCAATATTCGACAAATGAATGACTTAGCATCAAAATCGTTACGGTTTTTATCGTAACGGAAAACCGTAACGATTTAGTAACGAATAATCTTCATAGGGTGGCTTTTTAAGGTCATTTCCCTGTCGCCACAGGGTAAGAAAAAAGCCCCCTAATCTGTTGGATTAGAGAGCTTTGTCTTTGTTTGTCAGGAGCTTGTCTTTTCTCCTCAGTGATCCGCTTGGGGCTCGAACCCAAGACCCCAACATTAAAAGTGTTGTGCTCTACCTGCTGAGCTAGCGAATCAAACCTGTATCGCCATCATTTCCTGATTGCGAGTGCAAAAGTAGATGTTTTTTCCGAATCTGCAAAGGATTCTTTAAAAAAAGTACAAATATCTTTCTTACCAGCCTTAATAATCCTCAATAAACGCCTGACAGATTGATTGTTTTTGGTTTTTTCCTTACATTTGGCAAAGTATTTGCAGATTATCCGATAATAACCTTGTATTAAAAGAAAACAGTTACTTGAATTATGATGTATTGGATTTTGTTTATCGGCATCGCCCTAGTCAGTTACTGGGTGCAAGCCAACCTGAAAAGAAAGTTCGACAAGTATTCGCGTATAGCACTCTCCAACGGGATGACCGGAAAGGACATCGCCGAAAAGATGCTACGCGACAATGGTATCTATGATGTGCGCGTAACCAGCACGCCGGGTATGCTTACCGACCATTATAACCCTGCCAACAAGACCGTCAATCTGAGCGAGGGAGTCTATAACACATGCAGCATAGCCGCAGCGGCCGTAGCCGCTCACGAATGCGGGCACGCCGTTCAGCACGCCCGTGCCTATGCCCCCTTGCAGATGCGTTCGGCATTGGTTCCCGTAGTGCAGTTCTCCTCTTCTATCGTACAATGGGTATTGCTGGCAGGTATGTTCCTCATCAACACATTCCCTCAGCTGATGCTTATCGGCATCTGTCTCTTTGCGATGACGACCCTGTTCAGCTTTATCACCCTTCCGGTAGAGATTGACGCCAGCCGCAGAGCACTGGTCTGGTTAAGAGGAGCCGGCGTAACCAACGCTTACAACCAACCGCAAGCCTTCGACGCGTTGAAATCAGCCGCCTATACCTATGTAGTAGCCGCACTCGGCTCGCTTGCCACACTGGTTTACTACATCCTGATTTTCACCAACCGACGCGAGTAATCAGGCTATTGTTCGAACGCAGAGGCACAAAGGCGCAGCATTTCATCCGCTTGATAATCAGCTATTTTTTCTAAGACATACGTATCCACTTCACCTTGTACGGAAGCATAAAGGCATAAAAAACCCTGTGCCTTTATGCTTCCGTATTCAAAAAATCCCGTATTTTTGTGTCCAATAAATTTTAAACCGATTCTATTATGGCAACAAAACCAGGCATTCCGAAAGGAACCAGAGACTTTTCGCCCGTCGAAATGGCGAAACGCAACTATATATTCGACACCATCCGCCAAGCATTCCGAAGCTACGGATTCCAACAGATAGAAACACCTGCCATGGAAAACCTGTCGACGCTGATGGGCAAATACGGAGAAGAAGGCGACAAGCTGCTTTTCAAAATACAGAACTCGGGCGACTATTTCGCCGGGCTGACCGATGAAGAACTGCTGAGCCGGAATGCCGCCAAGCTGGCAAGCAAGTTTTGCGAGAAAGGATTGCGATACGACCTTACCGTACCTTTCGCCCGCTATGTGGTGATGCACCGCGACGAAATCACTTTCCCCTTCAAACGATTTCAAATCCAACCCGTATGGCGTGCCGACCGACCCCAAAAGGGACGTTACCGTGAATTTTACCAATGTGACGCCGATGTGGTAGGAAGCAACTCGCTATTAAATGAAGTGGAACTGGTGCAGATGATTGACACTGTATTTACCCAGTTCGGCATCCGTGTGGCCATCAAGATAAACAACCGGAAAATCCTGAGCGGCATTGCCGAAATTATCGGTGAGGCGGACAAGATAGTCGACATCACCGTGGCGATTGACAAGCTGGACAAAATCGGGCTGGATAACGTCAATGCCGAACTTGCCTCGAAAGGCATTCCGCAAGAAGCCATTGACAAGCTGCAACCCATCATTATGTTGAGCGGAAGCAACCAAGAGAAGCTGGATACCCTGAAACAAGTGCTTGCAGCCAGCGAAACCGGCATGAAAGGTGTGGAAGAAAGTGAATTTATCCTGAATACGCTAAACGGACTGGACATCTGTTCGACGGTGGAACTCGACCTGACCCTGGCACGCGGACTGAACTATTACACCGGAGCCATCTTCGAAGTGAAAGCCCTCGACGTACAAATAGGAAGCATCAGCGGAGGTGGAAGATATGACAACTTGACAGGTGTATTCGGACTGGAAGGCGTATCGGGCGTAGGTATCTCCTTCGGTGCCGACCGCATCTACGATGTATTGAACCAACTCGACCTGTATCCGAAAGACGCGTCGGCAAGTACCCAACTCCTCTTTGTCAACTTCGGTGAAGCGGAAGCTGCCTATGTGCTTCCCATCCTTGCCCAAGTGCGTGCCGCAGGCATTGCCGCCGAAATCTATCCCGACAGCTCGAAGATGAAGAAACAAATGAGCTACGCCAACGCTAAAGCCGTCCCCTTTGTCGCCATCGCAGGCGAAAACGAAATGCAGGAAGGCAAGCTGACAATCAAGAATATGGCAACCGGCGAGCAAACCCTGGTTACACCGGAAGAACTGATAGCGCAGCTAAAGAATGACTAAACAATTAAGAATGAAGAATGAAGAATGGATATAGACGTAATTCCTCATTCTTCATTCTTCATTCTTAATTGTTTTTTCGGCGTAATGCCTAATTCCTTCAACATTTCTGCCTGACGGATGACATTGCCTTTTCCCTCAGCAAGCTGACCCAATGCCGTATCGTAAGCCGAAGAAGCGGCTTTCAGTGTATCTCCTATCCGCTCGAAAGTTTCGGTAAATCCCACCAGCTTTTCATACAATGCTGTACCCCGGCGCACAATCTCCTGAATGTTTTTCTCCTGATACTCCCGTTTCCATAAGTCGAGCGCCAAACGGAGCGCGGCTATCAAGTTGGTAGGACTCATCAATACGACCTTCTTGCGGTAGGCATAATTCCACAAGTCGGGGTCTGCCTGCAGGGCAAGTACATACGCTGGTTCGTTGGGGATGAACATCATCACGAAGTCCAGCGAAGCAATGTCATAACGCGAATAATCCTTGCGGCTCAGTTCGTCAATATGGGCACGTACCGACGCCAGGTGCGCTTTGAGCAGACGCTCCTGCTCTTCACGGTCCTCGCTTGCCACGTAAGCGGCATAGGCGGTAAGCGACACCTTCGAGTCGATAATCACCCTGCGGTTATCGGGATACATCACCAACACATCGGGCTGCAGACGTTTCCCTTCTTCATTGCATACGGGATTTCCTTGCTCATCCTTTAAGAATGTCTGGCGGAAATACTCTTCCCCCTCGTGCAGACCCGAGTTCTCCAGAATCGTTTCCAATACCATTTCGCCCCAGTTTCCCTGCATCTTCGAGTCGCCTTTCAGCGCACGGGTCAGGTTATTGGCATCATCGCTGATTTGCTTATTCAGTTGGACCAGCTCCTTGATACGGTCTTCCAACGAGAAACGCTGTTTCGACTCCTTGTCGTACACCTCTTCCACCCGGTGCTTGAATTCCTTCAGATTATCACCGAAAGGTTTCAGCAAAGCCCCCAGGCTTTCGGCACTCTGACGGTTGAATGCCTCTGCCCGCTGACGGAAAATCTTGTCGGCAAGCGTTTCAAACTCCAGTGCCGAACGTTTATGCAGTTCTTCTACCTCACGTCTCTGTTCCGCCAGCTTCTCTTCCATCCGCTGGCGTTCAGCCTCCATCATCTCATGGGCATGTGCCTCTTGCATTTTCAGTTGCGCTTCCAGTGCCGCTCCCTTCCGTGAGGCGAACAACCAGCCAGCCACACCTCCTACAAGAAGACCGATTATCAAATAAATCATTTCCATAATCATTTATATTTTTTACGGAAAGCAAAGATAACACAGCAAAGGCAAACCACCAAAAGGAATGCCTAAAATGCCTTGCCAATTTTAACACTTAGACAGATGAAGACATTTGGCTGGTTGGCAAAGATTTCCTATCTTTGCGAGACTTAATAAAACCGAACTGTATGATACAATCAATGACCGGATACGGCAAATCGACCGTAACATTCGGAGAAAAAAAGATAAACGTCGAAATCAAGTCTCTCAATAGCAAAGCGCTCGACCTGTCGACACGCATTGCGCCTCTTTACCGCGAAAAAGAAATGGAAATACGCAACCGGATTGCGAAAGCACTGGAACGCGGGAAAGTGGATTTCTCCATCTGGATAGAGAAAGATGCGGGCGAAAACGCGACTCCCATCAACGCCGCACTGATAGAAAACTACTACAACCAGATAAACGCCATCGCCGAGACATACCATATCCCGGTGCCTGCCGACTGGTTTGCCACCCTGCTCAGAATGCCTGACGTGCTGACCAAGGTAGAGGTACAGGAACTTTCGGACGAGGAATGGGCAGCGGCAAGCCAAGCCATCGATGAAGCGCTGGAGCATCTGGTAGAGTTCCGCAAACAGGAAGGAGCCGCACTGGAGAAGAAATTCACCGAGAAAGTCGACAACATCGAACGCCTGCTCCACTCGCTGGAGAATTTCGAAAAAGAACGGGTAACAAAGATACGCGAGCGCATCACCGACGCCCTCGGGAAGCTGTTGCAAGTGGACTACGACAAGAACCGGCTGGAACAGGAACTGATTTACTACATCGAAAAGCTGGACATCAACGAAGAGAAGCAACGCCTTGCCAACCACCTGGACTATTTCCGCAAGACCTTGGCAGAAGGACACGGACAGGGCAAGAAGCTGGGATTCATCGCCCAGGAAATGGGACGCGAAATCAATACCACAGGAAGCAAGTCGAACCACGCGCAGATGCAGAACATCGTGGTGCAGATGAAAGACGAGCTGGAACAAATCAAGGAACAAGTGTTAAACGTAATGTAAGTTCTTAAGTTTTTGAGTTTGTAAGTTCTGTGGTTTTATAAAATCGAACGCAGAGACGCAAAGACGCAAAGTTTTTATTTTTTTGAGAAAGCAAAGCGCACGGAGTTTTTTTATTTGAACACAGAGACACAAAGACACAGAGTTTTAATTCTTCATTCTTCGTTCTTCATTCTTCATTTAATGAATCTGTGGTGAAAAAAATAATCTGTGAAAATCTGCGTTAATCTGCGTTTCAAAACTCACAAACTCACAAACTAAAAAACTTAAGAACTTAAAAACTCACAAACTAAAAAACTAAAAATCCCATGAACGGAAAACTTATCATATTTTCTGCGCCTTCGGGTTCGGGCAAATCAACCATTATCAACTACCTGTTGAAACAGAACCTGAACCTGCAATTCTCCATCTCCGCTACCAGCCGCCCTCCCCGCGGAACGGAGCAGAACGGAGTGGAATATTTCTTCCTCACCCCGGAAGAGTTCAAGCAACGCATCGCCAACGATGAGTTTGTAGAATACGAAGAAGTATATCCCGACCGCTTTTACGGCACCCTGAAATCGCAAGTGGAAAAACAGCTTACCGAAGGACAAAACATCATCTTCGACGTGGATGTAGTAGGCGGATGCAACATCAAACGCTTTTATGGCGAACGTGCCTTGTCTGTCTTTATCCAGCCACCTTCGATAGAAGAGTTGCGCAAACGGCTGGAAGGACGCGGTACCGATTCGCCCGAGACCATCGAAAGCCGGATTGCGAAAGCCAACTTCGAGCTGGGCTTTGCCCCGAAGTTCGACCTCGTCATCGTAAACGATAACTTGGAGACCGCCGAAGCCCAAGCTCTAGAAGCTATCCGGAATTTCCTGACACATTAATTATTTATCTTCCCCGCAGATTGCAAAGAACGGAAACGTGCGCCAAGAACCCATGATTCTATCTGTGTAATCCGTGGTGAAAAAATCAAGACAACCATGCCTAAAGACCCGAAAAAACTCCTGCGTATCCTGATGATTGTTGCTATCGTGATAGCACTGGCTGCCCTCTCTGTAGGAATCGTGGCACTTGCCAAACAGGAATATATCATCGCCGCAGCCATGCTCCTCGTAGCCGGCTGGCAAGTCGTAAACTTCTTCAAATGGAAAAAACTCTTATAAAGAAGACCGGACTCTTCGGAGGGACATTCAACCCGATTCACATCGGGCATCTGGCACTTGCCAACTACCTGTGCGAATACGAAGACCTCGACGAGATATGGTTCCTCGTTACACCGCAAAACCCGTTCAAGAAAGACGTGCATTTGCTCGACGACCGTATCCGGTTGGAAATGACAGAAGCTGCCATTGCAGGCTATCCGCGCTTTCATGCGTCGGATTTCGAATTCCGCCTGCCTCGTCCTTCGTACACGGTAGACACCCTTCACCGCCTTGCCGGGGCTTATCCCGAACGTGAGTTCACCCTCATCATCGGAGCGGACAACTGGGTGAAGTTCGACGATTGGAAGTCGCCCGAAGAAATCCTACGCCAATGTGCAGTGATGGTCTATCCGCGTCCCGGATACGAGATAAAGATACCTGCCTCGTACACCCGTGTAAAAGAAGTGCAGACCCCTCTGCTCGAAATCAGCTCCACCTTTATCCGCAACGCCATCGGCGAAGGAAAAGACGTGCGCTATTTCGTACATCCCGAAGTGTACCGCATCATCCGCGAAAAACAACTTTACCGACAAGATTGATTGAAACGCCATGAACGAAAACTTAAAACCCGATACCTTTCAAGCCTGGATACTGGCGGCGCGCCCCAAGACACTGACGGCGGCTTCCATTCCCGTCATGATCGGATGTGCCTTGGCCGAAGCCCACGGGCATTTCCAACTCATCCCGGCTATTCTGTGCTTTCTGTTCGCCTTTCTGATGCAGATAGACGCCAACTTCATCAATGATTTATACGATTACCTGAAAGGAAGTGACCGCGAAGACCGGCTGGGTCCGGAACGCGCCTGTGCTCAAGGATGGATTACCCCCAAGGATATGAAGAAAGGAATCATCCTCACTACCCTGCTCGCCGCACTCTGCGGAATCGGGCTTCTATTCTATAGCGGATGGGAAATGATTCCGGTAGGCATTGCCTGCCTCATCTTCGCCTACCTCTATACCACCCTGGCATACAAAGGATGGGGAGATATCCTGGTGCTGGTATTCTTCGGACTGGTGCCCGTAGGATGTACCTATTATGTCATGGCGCATACGTGGAACGGGGCTGTAATCATCGCCTCGCTGGCTTGCGGACTGGTCATAGACACCCTTTTGACACTGAACAATTTCCGCGACCGAGAGCAAGACGCCATCAGCGTAAAGCGCACTTTGGTGGTCCGCTTCGGAGCCAAAGCGGGACTTATCCTTTATTTCCTGCTGGGCTTGATAGCCTGCTGGCTTTGTTTCTATTTCATCGGAGAAGGGAAACTGTGGGCAAGCATCCTGCCTCAAATCTACCTGCTGATACACATCCTGACCACTGTCCGCATGGCACGTATCGGCAAAGGGAAGGCACTGAACGTCATTTTGGGAGAAACTTCAAGAAACATGTTTCTCTTCGGTATCCTGCTATCCGCCGGCTTACTGCTCTGAATGCAGTTCACCACAGAATGCACAGATTCAATTATTTCATTGAACACAGAGACACAAAGACACAGAGATATCTATCTATGGATTCTGTGGTGAAAAAGCAAAATCAAACTTTCGATATCAATACTACAGCGTATGCCGAAATGCCTTCTTCGCGGCCTGTAAATCCTAACTTCTCGGTCGTAGTGGCTTTAATAGAAATATCTTCCACATCGATGCCCATCACTTCCGCAAGCACTTCCTGCATGTGCGGAATGTAATTCTTCAACTTGGGGCGTTCGGCACATACCGTAGCATCGATGTTTCCTATCGTATAACCTTTTGTTGCAATCAGGGCAACGGTCTTTTTCAGCAATACCTTGCTGTCGATATTCTCGAACTCGCTTGCCGTATCGGGAAAATGATAGCCGATATCACGCATATTGGCTGCGCCCAGCAAAGCATCACAGATGGCATGTATCAGCACATCGGCATCCGAGTGTCCCAATAATCCCAAGGTATGCGGAACCTTGATTCCGCCCAACCACAAATCACGTCCTTCTACCAGACGGTGGACATCAAATCCAAATCCTGTACGTATCTTCATCGTATATTAAAATCAAGCACTTTTCTGTCTTCCAAATATCCCTCCAAATGATTCCCTATCGCCACGGGACCTACCCCTACAGAAGTGCCTGTGTATAAAAGGTCGCCTATCTTCAGGGTACAAAACTGACTGACGTAAGCGATAATCCGGTCTACCGTAAAGAGCATATCGCACGTATTCCCTTCCTGCACCGTCTGTCCGTCTATATCCAGATGGAAACGGATGTTCTGGATATTGGCAAATTGCTCTACCGAGACCCAATCGCCGATAGCTGCCGAATTATCGAATCCCTTACACAATTCCCAAGGCTTGCCTTCGGAACGGAAACGGCGTTGCAAATCGCGTGCCGTAAAGTCGATGCCTACCGTCACCGCATCGTAATACCGACAGGCAAAACGCTCGGCGATATTCTTCCCTAACCGGCAGATACGTACCACCAGTTCGGTTTCGTAATCCACCTGCTTGCAGAAGTCAGGGATAAAAAAAGGCTTGCTGTCCTTCAAAAGTGCCGAATCAGGCTTCATAAATATCACCGGTTCTTCGGGTAAAGGTTCCGTTGCGTGCAACTCCTTGCAATGCAAAGGATAATTCATTCCTACTGCTATTATTTTCATTGTTCTTTGTTATATTTTAGTTTTAGTTGACAAGGTGACAAGTTGACGAGTTGACAAGGTTTTCAAAAACACTGTATACTTAACTATTCAGAACCTTGTCAACTTGTTAACTGATACCTTGTCAACTACCAACTTTCAACTGATTTTCACTCAACCGATTGAACATGACCGCCAGATGTGCATACAACGAGGTGTTCTGCACCACGATAGATTCGGGCACCCGGATACGAAAAGGCGTAAAGTTCCATACCGCCTTGATACCACCTGCCACCATCTTCTCGGTTATCTCTTGAGCGATGGAGATAGGTACGGTAAGCACACCGATATTCACCCGGTCGGCAAGCATACGCTCCTCAAATTCGTCTGAATGGTAAATAGGGATGCCATTGATTTCGGTCCCTACCAGATGGGGATTGATATCGAATGCCCCTACTATCTGCAAGCCGAAATGTGCCAGACCGGAATCGCGCAAAAGCGCGCCTCCCAGACTTCCCACACCGAACAAATAGGCACGGTGCAAATTGGTGAAACCCAAAAAGTCTTCCAGCACTTGCACCAACACGTCAATCTCATATCCCACCCGTGTGCGTCCGCTAATGTCTACATACGACAGGTCTTTCGCTATCTGCGAAGCGTCGATGTTGATTTGCTTCGAGATTTGGGTGGACGAAACAAACTTCTCCCCCTTCTCGCGCATAAGTTTCGCACACGAAAGATACCACGGAAGCCGCCTCAACGTAGGCTCCGGAATCTTGTCCGTATTTTTACGCGTTCGTATTGCCATCCTGTTTAATCAATCATTTGTTCTCTTTCCGCAAAAATAAGCGATTTATTTGTTATATTTGCACGAATACTGAAAAATGTGCTTAACTTTGGACATATTCTAAACCAACCGATATGAAAAAGAATGACTGGAAAGACCGGCTGAACATTGTATATTCAACGAATCCTGATTTTGCCTACGAACAGGAAACTGAGGAAGAGACTCCCACACTCGAAAAGGACCGACAGCCTCTGCGCGTAAACATCGAACGGAAAGGAAGAGGAGGAAAAACCGTTACTGTTATCAAAGGGTTCACCGGCACCGAATCTGACCTGAACGCTTTAGGCAAGCTGCTCAAAACCAAATGCGGTACCGGAGGCTCTGTAAAAGAAGGAGAAATCCTGATACAGGGCGATATGAAACAACGAGTTATCGAAACCTTGCGAGCCGAAGGCTATACACAAACTAAATAATACAGACAAAGCAAACCAAAACTTCCACTACAGATTGCCGACCGATTCATGTACGGACATCAACCGATGCAACCCGTAGTGGAAGAATTTCAAAAATACACATTCATTTCTACATGCATCACCTCTTCTCCGTCAGGCAATGCGGTATCAAACTCAATCTTATTCTCACGTGCCAACCAGCCGATAGCTGCGTTCAAGTCGTGATCGGAAAGTTTCGTTTCCCGTTTCAGGTCTTCGTATCTCCACGGTCTGCCGCTATTGAAAATCGTGCGCCAGACAATACCTGCATTTGTGCCAATTGTCGCTTTGTCCATAATACTATCATTTAATTGTTTCCAATAGGTTAGTTAACTCGCTCCCAAAGTTAGTCTTTCTTTCTGAAAAAGCAATGTCCCATTCCCCCGAATTTCTGTTAAAAAACCGAGAATGCCCTTCTTCTCCTCTGTCAGCGCCCTGTCGCCTGCAAATATTCACGTTTCTTCACTTCATACTGTGCATAGCTTTCCACATATTTGTCCCGGCTTTGCTGATAAAGTGTCTGCGCTTCGAGCAGGTCGCTCATGGTACAGGTCCCTGCATGGTAATAGTCGGTCTGCAAGCGTAAGTTCTCTGCCGATTGCCCGATAGACTCAATGGCTATCTGTACCTGCTTGTAAGCATCAGTCACGTTATTCCATGCGTTTTGCATACGGATGACCAACAACTCGCTTCCATCGCGCAGGTTGTTTTCCTCCGTACGTACTGCCAGGCGGCTGCGCTTCATGCTGTGCGAGCCTTCCCACCATCCGCTCAGCGGAACACTGACTGTAGCAAAACCTGCCCAGTATGTACGGTCACGGTCGAGCAGGTTATCGTAGATATAGCCTCCGCCTATGGCGATAGTAGGCAGATTCTTGCCGACCGACACCTTATGATTGATGCGTGTGGCTTTCAGCTTTGCCTGCAACAAGTTATATTCGGGCGTAAGCGAAAGCGATGATTCAGGCGACTGATAAAGTGCTTCGGGAGAAGGAGGCAATGAATCGGCTATATGAAACGCCACGTCTACATCCAACGTGTCCTGTCCGATGTATTGCGCCAGCAAGCGACGCGACAAGGCAAGGGCATTCTCCACATTGATACGCGAGCTGCGGGTATCATTCCGCTTGAGCTGCACCTGCAACAGGTCGTTACGGTTGGTAACGCCCGCACTGACGGCTGCATCCACATCCTTGGCTATCTCTGCCAGTTGTGCCTCTACCACGCCCAAGGTCTTCAGCTTTTCCTTCAGCATCGCCACTTGCCAAAAATATTGTTCGGCTGTAAGGCGTACTTCATTCTCGCCCTGCCTTTGCTGCAGGCGGTATTTCTCCACATTCACTTCAGCCAGCTTGTTGCCGTTTACGATTTGTCCACCGGTAAAGAGCGGCATCGAAGCGGTAATGCCACCCAGCATACCGTTCTTCATCAAGTCCAATCCCATACCGGGAGCAAGTTCCATCCCCATCAGAGGTGTACTGCTCAGAAAACCTGTACCCGTAGCACTGATAGCCGGGAAATACTTCGTAAAAGCTTCTTTACGCTGATGCTGTGCAGCCTGCAAGTCGTTGGCTGCGTTCTTCATACGGGCATTGTTCTGCAAAGCCTGTTCGATGCACTCGTCCAGCGTATAGACTTGCTGGGCAGGCAATGTGCCCCAAGCCAATGCCACGAGTGCGGTTGCGATATAAGTTTTTGTCTTTTTCATAAATGTTTTTTTATAAGGAGTTAGAGGAGTTAAAGAAGTTATCACTTCGCTTCGCTCGTTAGAAGTTAAAGTAAAATAGTTGCTAAATCCTTTAGCTTTCCTGCGCCTCCTTTAACTTCTTAATTCCTCTAACTAAACTACTTTAACTACTTTAACTACTCTAACTTCTTTAACTTCTTTAACTTCTCTAACTTCTTTAACTCCTTTAACTTCTTAACTCCTTAACTACTGAAAATCATTGTTCCTCCAATGCTTCCTGACGGGCACGGCGTTTCGTGCTTCCACGGAAGATAAGCAAGTAGGCACAAGGCAGGACGGTCAGCAGGAAAACCATTGTGATGAGCGTACCGTAGCAGATGACTGTTCCCATCGGCATCCACAAGCCCGAACCGCCTAATATCATAGGTATAACACCCATGGAAGCGGCTGCCGAGGTAAGGAAAATAGGACGCATCCGTCGGATGGCAGAGTGATAGATGGCATCGGAAGCAGTCAGGTGTTCGGTAGCGCGAAGCTCTTCGGCATAGTCGAACATGATGATACCATTACGAACGATGATACCCATCAGTGCAATGATACCCAGCGTACAAGTCACACCGAAATTTATGCCTTGTATCAGTATACCCACAGCTGTGCCAAAGAGACAAAGCAACAAGCTGGCAAAGGTAAGCAACGACAGACTGACCTTGCGGAAATGTGCCAGCAGAATGAAGAAGATGATAGCGGCAGCCAGTGCCAATCCGCTCATAATCATAGGCATTTTCTCATCACTCGATTCTTGTTCTCCTCCATAACTTACCGTTACGCCAGGGCTTAGCTGCATCTCTCCCATCATTTTCTGCACGCGCGCAGTCATCTGCATAGCATTCTCGCCCCTTCCCAAATCGGCTTGTACGGTAACGGTACGTACTCCGTTGCGGCGAACCAACTGCCCTTCCTTCCACACAGGTTCGATGTCGGCTACCTGCCGCAAAGGCACATTCGCCAAACCTGCCGAAGCAGAAATCCTTTCATCCTTTAAGTCAACAGGCAAAGCATGGTCAGCTTTCGTACTCTTCAAGACTACAGGCAGGCTGTAATCTCCTTCCCATACCTGGGCTACAGATAAACCGCTTCCATAACGCATGGCAAGAGTAGACTCCAAACCTAAGTTGCTTACTCCTAAACGCGTAGCTTCGTCTTCCTTCAAGGCAACAGAAACAGCAGGCAACGGTTCATTCAAGTCAGTTTGTACATGGATAAGTCCGGACATTTGCCGCAAACGTTCCTCCACCAACAAGGCATCATGCTTCAAGATTTCCGAATCTTCGCCGGACAGACGCACCTCGATGGGATAAACGGCATCACTGTAACTGAGTTGCTTGAAACGCACATAAGCATCGGGGAAATAATCGCTGTAACGGCCGGCATACTCATCCAGCAGTTGCACTGTAGCTTCCGGACCGGTAGTGTTCACAATAAACTGAGCAAAGTTCGTTCCTGCTATCTGTGGTGCATAACTGGTCTGGAAACGGGGCGAAGCACATCCCTTAAAAGAAGCCACACTAACAACGCGCGAATCTTGCCGCAAAATATGCTCCATGCTGTCAGCAACCGCGGCAGTACGGTCAAGGTCGGTACCCGTAGGAAGATATATTTCCACGGCAAACTGGTTGCGGTCGGCAGCAGGCAACAACTGTTGAGGAAGACATCTCATCAATACGACACCTATTATAATAGAAGCTATGCCGACACTGACTGTCACAATGGGATGACGGAAACAGCAACCGAACAGACGGTTGTAATGCTTCTGCAACAAATCGAGGAAAGAGAAAGGTTTCTTTCCGTCCGCTCCCGCCTTCTGTTCCATCGGTTTGCGGATGAACCAGAACTGCATGAAAGGCACCAGCAACGTAGCTACCAACAATGACACCGCCAAGACTATCGTAATGCCCCACGGAAAATGAAGCAGGAAGTCGCGAATCATACCCGTACAGGTAGCCAAGAAAGGGAAAAAAGTAATACTGATAGCCAGCGTGGCAGAGAAAATAGACTTCAGGAAATGCGTAGTACTCTCAATGGAAGCGTGCCAGCGCGAAGTGCCTTCGCCCAATTTTTCCAAATAACTGTCGATAATGACAATGCTGTTATCCACTATCATGCCTAAGGTCACGATAAGCCCTGCCAAGGTCACCGTATTCAGTTCGATGCCGAAAGCATAAAACAGTCCCAAAGAGATAAAGATAGTAATAGGTATCGTAGACGCTGCCACCAACGCTACACGCAGAGGCAATAACAGCATCACCACGATGACTACTGCCACAATGGCAATGAGAAGTTCGTGCAAGAAATTGTTAACACTGTCGCCCACTACCTGAGGCTGGTCGGTAATGCGGAACAAGGTCACATCCTCCGGCAACTCACTACGGAACTCATCCAACACCTTATTTATTTCCTCGCCCATCTGTACGATGTTCTGCCCTTTCTTCATTTCTACCGAGAGCAACAGGCATTTATGCCCATTGTTGGTAATGTAACTGTCGGGGTCGGGATACTCACGCACCACCCGTGCCACGTCTTTCAGCCGGACGATGTTGCCTTGCGGGTCGGCATACACAATCTGTTCCTGCACATCGCGCACGGTGTTGAGCGAACGGCTGACATAGATGGGCTGCACCGTAGTACCGTCTTTCACCCGTCCGCCACTGGTTACAAATCCCTTCTGAAGCAGCGACAAAGCCAGTGTCTGTTCGTTCAGCCCGTACTTCGAGAGACGTTCATTATCAAGATAAACAGACAGTTGCTCATATTGCATCCCGCTGACCGACATACGCCCCACAGAAGCTATGGGACGCAAACGGTCTTGCAAACGGTCCATGTAATCGTCCAATTCCCGATAGGTCTTATCCTCGCTCTCCATCGTAATCAGCAGTGCCGAGGTATCGCCGAAATCGTCCATCACCATCAGTGCGAGCACATTACTCGGAAGCTGACTTTTGAATTGCGACACGCCATGCTTGAACTTGCTCCAGAACTCGTCCTTATTGTTCAGGTCGTCATTCAGCTCCACCTGTATGTAGACAATGCCGTCGCGGCTTTTCGAGAAAGTCTTGTTCTTCTTTACCTCTTTATAGGTAAAGATATACTCTTCCAACGGCTTGGTCACCTGGTCTATCATCTCCTGCGCTGTATTGCCGGGTGCTACCGCCACGACAATGCCTTGGCGCACCGTGAAGTCAGGGAACTCGTTTTTCCGCATCTGCGGCAACGAATAGATGCCGAAGGCTACCAGACACGTTACTACCAGAATGACTATCTGGCGGTAATGCATCGCCCATTCTACGAAATTACGTTTCTTATTCTCTGTCTTCATGGCTGTCTGCATTTACGATACTTGTTCCGTTACACACTTTTTGCTGACCCTCAACAATAACGAGGTCGCCTGCCTTCAGCCCCAGAGTCACGACAACTCCATCGCCTACAAAGCCGCCGCAAGTGATGAAACGTTTCTCTGCCTTGCCGCTGTTATCCGTCCATACGAACTGACGGTTCTTCTCGTCCAGCTGCACGATGCGGACAGGCAACACAATGGCAGTCGCCTCATCGGGAGTCAAGAGTGATACCTCTGTCACCATGCCGGGCAAAAGACCGGCATCGGCATCCTCTACACGCAGCTTCACTTCGTAGGAACGAGACAGGGCGTGAGCTGTTACTCCACGTTCTGTAACAATAGCAGCATATTGCTTCCCGCCTAAGGCAGGCACACTGACGGCAGCCTTCTGCCCGTTGACAATGTTTCCTATTTCGGCTTCGGGCACAGCGATGCATACTTGTTGTCCGGCTGTAGTGACCAGTTGAGCCACTTCCATACCGGGCACAACGTTCTGCCCCACCTCGCCCGTCTTGCTTGCGATGACACCGCCAAAGGGAGCCGTAAGCCGGCAATCGTCCAAAGCCTTCCGGGCTATCTGCTCCATGGCGCGCGCCTGTTCCAGCTTGCTTTGCACTTCTACCCACTTGATTTCAGGCAGACTTCCCTTGTCGTGCAATTCCTTCATACGGCGGTAAGCATCTTCGGCTTGCGCCAGCGTAGCTTGCGCACCAACGTAACTGCTCCGTGCCGAAGTATCATCCAATGTACCGACAAGCTGTCCTTTCGCCACACGGTCGCCCAAGCGCACATTCATACTACGGATAGTTCCCATCACCGAAAAGCTAAGCGGTGTGCCGTTCGCCTCTTCTACCGTACCCGAAAAACGGTGTGACCCGGATGCCGGGACTAAGGTTACTTGCATGGTTTTCACTTTGACAGGCATCACTTCCTGCGACGGTTTCCCATCGCCCCGGCAAGCAGACAAAGCGAAAGCGATAAAACCGATTGATACAAAATACAATTTCTTCATATTCATGCTTGTTTAAACTTTGCCACAAAGAAAATGCTTTCCCTAACAAGGTTTTCCAGTTCAGCTTCGCCTAAACTGTTCCATATTTCCAGACCGAAACAGAAATAAGAGGAATCGGACACTTATTCACCTTTCCGGATTACTTTCATTCTCCAAATAATGGCTTATTTTGCCAACGGAAATAAAGACGTTAGCCTATGGAACAAAAAATCTTACAAGGGAATATGGACGGAATTGCAGCTAAAGGGATAGCTGCTTATTGTGACGACCGCATTGCAATCATCGACCAAATCGACAAAATAGAAGAACTAAAAGATAACGTACGAATGGAAATCGTTATGGCTGTGCTTTGCCTGAAAGGAGAAATCAAAATAGAACTGGACAACCAGACACACCTCGTACAGGAAAACGACTTGCTGATTTGCCGCCCGAATGTTATCATCGGAAAAAGTACGACTTCTCCCGACATTCAGGTCTGCTGCATTGCCATGTCGCCCAATTATATCCGCCAATTATCCACCATTGCCAACAATACATGGGATGTAGTGAGATTCCTCGAGAAATCACCTGTCATTCACCTTTATCCCGAAGAAGCCAAACTGTTCTGCCAATACCACGACCTTATCCGTTCCAAACTGACCGGCACTCCCTACCGCCACCAAAAAGAAGTAGTCGATTCATTATTACAGGCTTTCATTTACGAATTTCATGATGCCATGGAACGGTTCGTGCAACTCAATCCGCCTACCTACTCATCATACGAACGCCTGTTCAAAGGATTTCTGGAACTGCTCACCTCGTCCTACCCCAAAGAACGGATGGTGGCAGCCTATGCCGAAAAGCTATGTGTCACACCCAAATACCTGTCGGCTGTGTGCAAGGATATCAGCGGGAACACAGCTTCGGGAATCATCAATAAATATGTCATCAAAGACGTGCTCTACCTGCTGAAGAAATCGGATAAAAGCATCAAGGAAATCGCCAACGAACTGGACTTCCCCAATCTCTCGTTCTTCGGCAAGTACGTGAAACGGTATACCGGACTCTCGCCCAAGCAATACCGCGAGCACTTGATTGAAGAAGAGAAACAATAAATGGAAACGGGAAGGCGGAGGTATTTATATCGACATTGATAAAAACGGTTCAACGGCAAGAGAAAAGGATACGGATGATTGGTAACACATGGGATATCACTGTGTTACAAACACTCTCCAACTGCCCTCCTTTTCACCTCGATCAACATATCCATTCCGAATGAGTTGGTCGAGCAATTTTTGAATGGCGGCGATACTTATGCCTGTAATTTCTTTCATGTCTGCGAGCGTCAGTGTAGGTTGTGTCCGCATGGCATGAAGTATTTTCGTGTAATTGGGGGTTCGAAATGCGATTCGTTCTCCATCATACCACCACACATTTTCATTCTTTTCGCTTACAAACAAGACATCATTATATATTTCAGTAGCAACCAAATCATTGAAATACTTCAAGAACGGACGGATGTCTTTCATATCCGCATGGGCACCATCGCTAGGTATGGGACCTACTTCAAGGTCTGCTTGATGCAAAGCCTCCAGATATTCACTCTTCTTACGACTACGTACCACAACCATCGGATAATTATGGCGAGTCAGAATAAAGTTCACCATCAGTCGGGCAATACGGCCATTCCCATCCTCGAAGGGGTGAATTCGTATATACCGGTAATGGAATAGCGCTGCTAGCTCCACAGGAGATAGTTTCCCTTCTTGCTCTGCCTCGTTATACCAATCCACCAAGTCTGTCATCAGACCGGGAGTTTCTTCCGGTGAAGCATATTCAAATCGGTCACCATATCGGGTAATGACATTATTCGGTCTAGTCTTATACTGTCCTGCATGTATTACATAACTTGTCTGTAACCCACCGGGAAGATTGTGATATACTGTATAATCCTCACGCAACAATGTTTTATGCAATGTCCGAATAAAGTTTTGAGTTAGAGGAGTTTCTTTTACCCTCGCCTCTTCCGTCATCATACGCAAGCCTACGTTGCTTGCTGTCATTTCTTGCACATCGCGTACATCAGCCTCTCCAATCACCTTACCGAAAAGCAATAAAATTTCCGTCTGACCATAAGTCAGCGTATTGCCCTCGAGATGGTTGCTGTTATAGTTGAAGTCAACAGTGAAACGACGGCTAAGCCTTTCCATATCCTTTTCAGATAATGGCTGTAGTTTTTGCCATGCGGCCAAAGCCTTCTTTATAGTAAGATATTTCATAATGGTACCATATTTATATCATCACACAATGTAAATATACAAAATGTTTTCAATATGGTTGTATGCATACAACCTTTTTTGCTGTTTTCCGCAATAAATGTACTCCAACATCAAAGCATAATATACCCAAAGACAAAATAAATGTCCCCCAAACAATCAAACTATAACAGACATATAATCCTTGCTTAACAAAAGAAAAATATTACAAATTCTTTTGTTAAAAGCAAGCCCTATTCGAATTGTTTACTATTTTGAAAAAATAACGGACAATGTTTATCCTGTAAAAAATCATTTTGCAGGTTCTGAAAATCCGCCCGTGTATAATCGGCAAAACGAAATGCGAGCGGTATAAAAAACGAAATGCGATAATCAGG
>UQVZ01000050.1 GCA_900544675.1 uncultured Bacteroides sp. | reverse complement strand
TTTTATTCTTTGGGCGGATTAACCGCTGTCAATGTTGGCAAACATAGTAACTTACGGCTTGAAGATTAATAATCTTCCACGTGTAAGATTAATAATCTTCACGGCGGGGCAGTTATATGCGTCGGGCAACGCAATTGGTCTTATCCGTGCGGTTCATTGTGTTTTTGTTCAAGAAATAATCTGGAATTGCACCGACGGCAGTTGCCACCATTGTATGTTATTAAGGATAAATATTCACTATTTTTGTAGATATTCTGCGGAAAACCATTATCTTTGTAGCACAATAAAAACGGATATATGTATATAGAGTTTGATAAAGACTGTTTGCGTGAAATCTATACTCCTAACGAGTTGATTTGTGCGGAGGCTATACATCCGGGAGAAATGCTGAGGGATGAATTGCAAGCACGTGGAATATCGCAAAGGAAATTTGCAAAAATAATCGGTATGCCCTATACGGCATTCAACGAGATAATTAACGGCAAACGCCCGATAACCACTGATACGGCACTAAAAATCGAAGCTGCTACGGGAATCTCCGCTACGATGTGGATTGGCTTGCAGACTGATTACAATATGCAGACCGCCCGGCGGGACAACAAACTTTCTGCCATTCTGGAGAACATACGCAAGTCGGTTGCTGTTCTTTAAAGGTCAAAGTCTGTCTATTTGAATTTTTCAACAATATTATTTGAGCCTCACAGCAATCGCGTTGTGGTGCTTTTGCTTTGCATTTGCAACAATAGTAGTAAAACTATTCAGAAAGTTCTGCCGGGAACCTGTATTGGTATCAGTTCTGTTAACTTCATCATTTTACGTGTCTGTCGTAATCAAAGAATTTTTCTCAGTTTTAATGTTAGTAAGTTTCAAGTTAGCGTCCAATTTATCCTCTGTTTTTATGAAGACGCCTTCGTGGGGCGATGAAGACGCTTTCGTGAGCCGATGAAGGTGCCTTCGGAGGCCGATGAAGACGCCTTCATCGGAAAACGGTTATCAGAATATAGAATACCAAAATATTCTGTGATTTTCTTCTCTGAATATGAACAGTAGCTGATAGCCTAAATATGAACAGACTCTGCCTTGTATTTCCAATGCTGTTGCTTGGCGTCATTTCTTCAGTTTCCTTCGGTTATTCCGGAGATTTTGTGTAAATCTGTATAAGGAATATAGTTATTTGAAATTAAGCGATTTAGAAGAATTACCTTGTTTTGGGGTAATGATTTGGTAACAACTATTCTTTCTAAATGTAATCCATTATCTTTTAATTAGTTATGATGCGTTGTGTAGGCAATAGGTAATGGATTTGTAACGTGCTAACTTCTGTATTCTTCATCGCTTTGAAGTGGGATGATTAGCTGATGCAAATATAGAAATTTTTCTTGGAAAACTCAAACATCATGCGCAAATTTGACAATCTTTCGTATAGTCTTCTATCAATAATCACTCAATATAGGTTAGTAAAATATAAGGCATAAAACCGTTATTTAAAATGATACATTCGTAATTTTATTACGATATTGCGAATTATATTTTGTGATATAATATTTTATTTGTATCTTTGCTCCACGAATAAGATAAATACAACAAGTATGATAGCAAACTTCTCAGTTGAAAACTTTTTCTCCATTAAATCGGCTCAAAAAATTAGTTTTGAACCCACATCAGATACTTTTATGTCTGATGAATATTCGTATGAAGTTAAAGAGGGAGTCAGATTGCTGAAGGTAGGCATCATCTATGGTGCCAACGCTTCCGGTAAAACTAATGTATTAAATGCCATTGAGTTCTTCAGAATGTTGGTTTTAAGAATGCCTAAAGACCGAAATGAAAAAACAGGAGTTGTTCCTTTCATGTTGGACAACACTTCAAGAAATGAAACGACGAAGATGTCGATGGTATTCTATATCAATCAATCAAAGTATATCCTTAGTTTTGAATTGGATACGAAGTATATTTATTCCGAGACATTAGTCGTTTATGATTCCATTCGTCCTACCAAACTATATAATCGCAGTTATGATGCCGCGACAGATTCCACATCCATTGAGTTTGGTTCAAGCCTGAAAATGTCACGGAAAAGCCAAGAAGTAATTTCTGGGAATACAATCAATAATTGCAGTGTGCTTGCCGCGTTTGGCAAAAGCAATGTGGAACGGACAAAGTTAAATGATGTGTACGATTACTTTGCCAACCATGTAAAGGATGTATTAGCTCCTGGCATGTTGCTTTCTGGGTATGTCAAATCACGATTGGATAAAGACGAAACTGGGGATTTGAAGAAGTTCATTTTAAATTTCCTGAAAGCATCCGATTTCAACATAGAAGATGTGGTGTTGCACGAAGAAGAAGAGTTGATTACCCCTGAATTGGAACAACTCATCCAGAATGCGCCTATTGACAAAGAGGCAAAAGCCGAAATGTTAAGAAGGGGTAAAATCACAAACGCAGAGTTGACTTTCAAGCATAAGGCAGGCGATAAAGTATATGATTTGTCTGAGGAATACGAATCCAATGGCACTATGAGATTCTTGGGAATGGCTGTGATTCTGAATTTCTTGTTAAAGACAAATCGGTTTGTACCTATTGATGAGGTAGAAACAAGTATCCATTACGAACTGTTGGCTTATTTCCTAAAAGTATTTTTAGCGAACAGCAATAGGCCGTCCCAAATGCTCCTGACAACGCATGACATCAATCTACTTAATGAGGATTTCATTCGCCGCGACACGATATGGTTTACGGATAAAGACGAACTTGGCGAGACCCAAATCGTACGCCTCTCTTCTTTGGGATTGCATAAAAATCTCTCCCCTTATAATGCCTACAAGCAAGGAAAATTAGTAAAGTTGCCGTTCCTTGGCAGTCAATATATTGACCTAAACGAAGAATGACATGAAAAGGACTGTGACGAAAAGTATTGCCATCATAGGCGAAGGGGAAACGGAGTGGTTCTATTTTGACTCTTTGAGGATTGCGTGTCGCTATCCTTTCAAGGTCGCACCTGATTTTCCTCAGCATAGCGACATCAATCACATGCTGAAACTGGTCGAGTCCTATCTGAACAAGCAATACGATTTTATCGTATGCTTGTTTGATATGGACAGATTGTTGCAGTTTCCATCTGAAATGCAATTATATCATAGAGCAAAGAAGGAGTATAGTAAGAAAAAGTATACAGGGAAGGTGATGTTTGTAGAAACGAATCCCTGCACGGAATTTTGGTTTCTGCTCCACTTCTTGCCAAATGTGGTTTGCAGACGATATGAAAGTTACGAGCAACTGCTCCCCGAATTGCAAAAATACATGCCAGGGTATGAGAAAACCAAAAGATATTTCATACGCACCAACCTTTATAAGTACTTGACTGAGAATGGTGATTTGGAACGGGCAATGTCAAATTCGGAAAAGCTCTGCCAATTTTGCCAAGAGTCACCGGAAGATTTGAAAGCATATTCTGAAATTCATAAAGTCATAGAATTACTTAACACCCTCATTGTAAGATAGTCCTTAAAAAATGAATAGTGGTTTTATTTTTTTTGCAGTATATATCTATTTACTATAAATAAGGAACCGATAATTAACAAAAAGTATGGCATTGACGTATAGTAGATTTTTTAAGGTAAAGCACCAAGATTTTCTTCGGAAAGGAGTATATAATGCTTTTTTGGATCAGGACTCTTTACTTCATATTGATCCACTTCTTTTGAAAGGAAGTGAGATACCCGAGTTTACGGATGCATATACAGAGTTCTTCAACTACTTTAGATTATTTATTCCTCTGGTAAAGGCTTCGAAAGCAGATAATCTTCAAGACCCTTTTTTCAAAAAAATGGTAGATAGGTTCACTTTCAAAGAAATACCGAACACAGGATTAGGGTTTTCGAAAGGTAATACAAAAGGAAGAGGTATTAGTGGTGCTCTCGCCATACAACTTGCCCATAGTGCATACACCATCATAAATGCAGGTCTTGAGGATCCTGAGATATTTGGTTTAATGCAGTTAATAGAGGATAATATGGCGGCTGATAGAATCAGCGACATGACTATAGCCATTTTGCAAAAGAATTTCTTAAAGTATACACAAAGGATAGCACAGGAAATGGGGCTAATAACTCATCCTTACACATTCGAGTATGGGCTTATATTTCAAGTTCCTTATTACAACGGAAGCCCCATTCATTTTATTCCCGAATCATTTTTAGCAGACCTTCCTGTAGCTCATGATTTTGAAGAAATAGACTCTGTATGTAACTACAATAATCGACTCAAAAGAAAAATTGCAGAACTGATTGGAATTAATTGGTCTGATTATAAGGACTATAAAAAGAAAGATTGGAAGAATCTTATTATAGGCAATAAGGATTGTTATGAAGCTGTAATTAGTTTTTACAAAAATCTCAATGCAGTGCCGTATGATTTCGCCTCAGATAACAAAAATCAATACAGAAATATATTGCTCCAAGAACTTTTAGACGAAATTCCATTCCAAAAACCAACCGAGTCTGCGAACGAAGAAGAAGAGATTTATAAGTTTACGTTGGCAATGTGTTATCAGTTCAAACATTTAGTTGAGCACAATAGACTTTCGGAGTTATTCTATCGAAATGATCGGACTCCAGATGAAACAGACTGGCAACTTCTACTATATACTGTGGCAGATACATATAAAATAGCAGGTAATCTAGATTTAGCTATAACACGTGAGGACAATCCCGGTGTAGGTGAGATTGATTTTCATATAACGAAAGGTTCAAAGGCTAATACTGTTATTGAAATTAAACGCTCAACTAATGAGAATCTTGTTCACGGATATCGTACTCAGTTGCCTGCCTACATGAAAGCAGAACGAGCGAAATCTGGCATTTTTATGATAATCATGGAAAAAGATAATATTGATACTATTAAACGGAAAATTGCGGAAGTGCAGACAGATATGAAAGATAAAGGAGAATACATACCTGAGATTATTTATGTTAATGGCATGAGACAACATTCTGCAAGCAATAAATACTATAAAATTCCGGAAATGGAATAAAATTCAACATTTAAGAGCAAAATATAGGAGGTTAAAAAACATGGCAACGAATCCACCGTCCGGCGACGGACATCGTAATGGGGCAGTGAAAGGACGTTCTCAAACTTTCAATCCCAAAACAGAACAATGGGTAAAACGGGATTCCGAAACGGGTCGTTTTATGGATGTTAAAAAAGATGGTACGCCATTCAAGGGCGTAAGGAAAGAAAAATGATTTCTTAGCTGAAAGTGGAGGTTAAGGCAGCCCAAACCTCCACTTTCTGTTTTACATTGGTTTTATCATCTTTTCAATGAAAGCTATTTCTTCATCGGTTAGATGATATTTTGTATAGAGTTGTTGGTCTATTTCAGGAGTTGATTTGCTCCAGTTGATGTCACTGTAGGACGTGAAGTCTTGTATGGGAATTAAATCAAATGTTGACTTTGAAATGTTCAAGGAACTTCTATTAAAGAACAACAATGCTCTGAAAAACTTGCTTTTTATGTATGAAAAACAATTAAGCATTTCCTCTTTTGTGTCGAAGTCTCCTATCTTGAGAAAAGTTTCCGTACATATTTCATTCGGGCTACCTAAAATCATTTCAGGCGGAACAGTAGATGTTGTCATGTATGCTTTGGAAAAGAAAATCTTGTATTTGTCAATCGATTCAATAGACTTGCGTATTTGCGATGTCGGCAGGTAAGCAGAGACACGTTTTGCACCACCTTTTATGCCTTTTACTCCATAGATTTTTGTATATTCATCGCGATAATCCCAAACTAAGTCTATATGACCATAATTATAGCTTTTATTGAACAAATCTGCATTAAAGCCAAATGGATTCCTCGGTGAAACTATTGCTGAAAAACTTTTAAAGGCACTTGCAGCAGACTTTTTGATAATAGATTGTTGACGGGCATCTCTGATAACGGTTCTCGCATCTTCGCTTTTCAATGTTCGTTGTGAACAAATGACTTCGCCATTTAGAGAATAATATTTGTATTCAACATTTTGTCTGTCTCCCTTTCTGTCAGACTCCCAACGGAAATAACAGATACCACCGTCTATGTGAACTGTAGGAAAACATTGCCTTGCATCAGCATAATCTGAGATGTGTGTAAGACATTCATCATTCATCATTGCTTCCCTGAAAGAATTCAACCCTTTGCCTCCTTTCAGCCATCGAGACGGCATAATCATAGATACAACCTTAGGATTTATGCGTTTAGCTGCATCTACAAAAAGATTATAAATAGGCTTAGCACTGTCTCCTGTTCCCCCACCATCAACTTCTTGATACGGCGGATTGCCTACTATCGCATTGAATTTCATTTTGTCATCATCATTAGCTTTCCAGAACGAGCGTCCCTTCGCCATCTTCTCAATGAAGTTCTGGGGCTTGTTCTTGATTTGGTTGATTAAATCCTCGAAATAACGAGTGTTTACTTTAGACTTGCGGAATCCCACAAGCGTCCGTTTGGTAATGCTTTTCGCCATCGGCGTCTTGCAGACCACGAAAATGTTTTCAGCAACGGTTTTGTCCCACACCGCCTGCTGTTCTTCGAGCGTGTCGGCGGAAATGGTACTGTCCTTTAGGCGTGTGCGGAAAATGCTGTAAGCCATATAGAGCGGATACAAGCCGGACTTGGAATTGATTTCAAGGATGTGGCTGTCAGGCGTGAACACTTTTTCCGTCACTTTGCCGTGGTCGATGAAGCGCGGCTCGTCGATGGCATGCTCATAATCCTTGTCAAAGAAACAGTAGCCTCCCAAACAGTCGCCCAAGTGCATGTTCACCACACGCCACGGGGTAAGCACCGTTTCCTTGTCAGGATTGCGGAATGTGCTGAAAATGTCCGTGATGCGCCCGATGCGTTCCTCCACACTCAGTTTGTCAGCCGCTTTCGCCATCGCACGGATGCGCTTGCCAGCGGCACGGAAGATGTCCGGGTCGTAGTATTTCTTGAAAGCATTGAATTTCTGCTTGCTCACCCCTTTTGGCATGAACTCCTCCCATGAGCGCGGGTCTATCTTCTCGGCGAAATTATCGATGGTGATTTCCTCGTCCTCGTTGTCCAGTTCCGCACCGTATATGAGCAGGGGCATACGGATGGATATGCCACGGAGAATGGAGATAGCCGCCTCGCGGTTCTTCGTCTTCTTTTTCAGTTCCTCCAGTCTGCGCTTCTCCTCCTCGGTCAGTTCCTTCTTGGGCTTTTTCTCCAGCTTCTCCTTTTCCTCGTATTCCTCATTGTTCAACCCTTGGTTGTTAATGTCCACTTGGTTGGTCTTGGGCATAGCCTTGGTCTGACCGATGATGCGTTTCAGGTCGTCAAACTCCTTCAACTCCAAATCGCCCAGTTTCAATAACTCGTCATTATAGAGGCTGTTGTCCTCGAATCCGTTGCGAACCACACGCTCCACATATACCTTCTTCAACTGTTCAAGCATACGCGGCACATCGAACTTGTCCATGCGAGAGCCTTCAATGGAGATGACAGGGCAGAAATTGAGGAAGTCGCCCATAATCTTGCGGTCGGTCTGCGAGGTCTTGCCAGCCTTGGCGGAAATCTTGGCGGTCTCGGCAAGTACTTTCAGCGTGCGGTCGGGCGCGAAGTCGAATACGTAGCACTGCTCCTTTACCCGTCCGTTGATGGTGGCAGGCGTCTGCACGCGGAAGATGGTCTGCATATAGCTGGATGCCGCCGTATTGTATGAGCCGGAGAGCATGAACACGGCTGTCCATGCCGGAACGCTTACGCCCGTGGTCAGTCGTCCGCAGGACAGAGTGATGGTGCGCGTCTGGTCCGGGTCTTTCCCGATGGCCTCATTCACCATCTCAAGCGCGTCTCGGTTTTCCTCATCCTCGTCACCGTCGCCCGCCACGTTGACGATATGGAAATGCTGGAATACGGGATGTCGTTGCAACAACGCGCTCAACGCCTTTGCTTCCTTCACGCCCGGCACCATCCACAGCGTATGGCGGAACACGTTTCTGTATTCCTCGTTGGCGAAAGGATAACAACTGTCCTTGTCCTCCTTGGTTAGTAGGTTGAGAAAAGCGGAAACGTCACGTTCATGGATAAAGCCGCCGTCCTTGTCCACACGGAAGAACTCGCGGAAATTGAAAGCCACATCCTCATCGACAAATTCTTTCAGCAAACGCCCGAGGTCGTAGGTATAGATGTTCATGGCAGGCAATGCCGCATACGGGTTAGGGTCGCCGAAGTGGGTCTTGTCCCATTCCAGTTTGGCACGCTGCTCCATCACGTAGTCCCATGTGTAGATTTCATTCTCCTTGAAATCGTCTAAGAGATTGAACGGCGTACCAGACAACCGCAAAACTTTTGTATCCTCCTTGACCAACTCCGCCATCACCGCCTTGCCGAGTTCAGTCTGCGTTCCCTCGTGCGCCTCGTCCACGATAATCAAATTCCAAGGCGTGGCGAACACCTCATTGTTTTTGTCGAAGTTGCCGCCTACGACTTCTGACCCACGCAAGTCCTGCATGGAGGCGAAATAGACATAATGCAGTCCGCCAGCCTTTGCCCTGCGTTCAAGATTTTCATGGTTTTCCCCGTTGTTCTTGGAGCCGTAGGCAAAGTTGTTACGGTCATAGAATATCTTACCGAAGTCCTCGAACCATCCGCTGTCCACCACGGGGCGGTGGGTCAGGATGAGCGTCCGCCTGAAATCCATGTCCTTGACCACCTGCAAGGCGGATAACGTCTTTCCGAAACGCATCTTGGCATTCCAGAGCATCTGGTTGCCTTTCTTGAACTGCTTTTCCGTTTTCTCAATGGCCTCGCGCTGTTCGGGGCGGAACGCAATGGGGCTGCGCCCGTGTGCCACCTCTCCCGGCAATAGGGATTCCTTACCCTCCTTGACGGCTACAATGGCACGCTTCACGACATCAAGCGTGGTGATGAACCATTCGTTTGCCTTGTTCTCCTTGTCAAACACCTTTCTCTTCACGCCGGAACGTTCCAGCACGGCATGGACCTCTTTATCATTGAACGAGCGCAAGCCGCCATGGTTGTACAACGTCAGTTCGGTGTGCAACAGTTCGTAGCGTATGCCTGCGGTCTGTGTATATTGGTTGATGCGCTTCTTTGCCGCCTCGTTCAGCGGCTTGCTGTTCGGTGCCAGCCCGATGACGCTCTCATCGTCACAGGTAGCCTCGCCGATTTTCAGGCAACCTTCGTGTACGGCATCGTTGATGCGGAATACGTATATCAGCTTCAGTTTAAGGGAAGAAAAGTATTTCATAGGCATTCATTTTAGGAGGTCAATGTATCGGATTCGCTTGCCTTTGCGCCCCGTCTGTGGGTCTTTGGCGCGCCAGTCCTTTATGAGGCAGTAAGTGCCGTTATGCCTGAAAATGTTGTCCGTGCGGCATCCCTCACAGGTGGTCACAGTCCGTGTGGTTTCCCCGAAAAGGTCTGTGGACATTTCCACCCTTTCGTGGCAACTGTTAGGCACGACTCCTTTCAGCCCATCCATCTGCCACACGTTCCATGAAATGATGTAGGCGATGTAGTTTACGGACTTCGCCAACGGGTCTTTCCCGAACTTGGCACGGTAGTATTCGACAAAAGAAGCAAGCATGGATTCACGGGCAATGAGCAAACTGTCGCCCTGCCATTCGTAGGCATAGAGGCTCTTGTAGGCTTCCTGCGCGGCTTCCAGCCATTCACCGGAAGTCTTGGTGTTCTCACTGACAACACGCAGTTTGCGGTCAAGCAGTCCGATACGGTCAGAAAGCGGAATGACCGCGCCTGTGGTGGTGTCATAGCGGCTGACTATATAGGGTGCCTCGCCGCAGGTGATTTCAAGACGTGTGTCACGGACATAATCCTTCCATGTCTTTCCTTCGGGGAAAGAGATTCTTTCGGGATTCGCTTTCCAGCCGTGTGTGCCGTCCTCTGAAGTGTATTCCGTATTGAACACGTCTTTCCTGCCAAACCATGCCTCGTCAATCAGGTTGTTCTGTGCGTTGCATACCCATGCAGGGGTGAACACCTCAGCCATGTCGCGGACACGCGCCGACTGGGTGTCCTTGTGCTTCAGGACACGGGGCATGATGACCTGACCGTTGGCACCCATGATGAGTTCGGGCAATATCGGGTCACGGTAGTAATACCCTTTGCCAAGGTGTTCATAGTCGGAAGTCGCCCAGAATATGTTGCACACGGCATCGCCCCTGCTCGTCGTATGGTCTTTGAGCAGGGTGGACAGCAATCCGATGGAAGCCTGCAAGATGCTGTTCTCCAATATGTCGGCTGTTTCAGGCACGTTGATACACTTTGGTTAAGGTGTATCTCCTGTCGGGAGAACATAATACCTGATAATCAAGCTGTTTATTTGTCACTTGTAAAACAACAGCCGTTTCAATACTGCTTTAATGCTTGCCTGATGCATTTTTATGGAGTGCAAATTGCCCGTTTTTCACAAAAATGTGTAAATTTGCATCCGATAGTGTATCTCCCGACAGAAGTACCGTCATTGTTCCCAAACAACTTCCGATTACAAGTCTTTCAGAATAAGCAAGTTCGCCTTGTCTATCACAGAGCCGTCCAATGACGCAAGATAGATGCGCGTGGTTTCCTCCGAATCATGTCCCATGCCCTCGCTGATGACTGAAATGGGGATGTTCTTGCTCTTGGCAATACTTGCCCAAGAGTGGCGGCTCACGTACATGGTAAGCGGCGCGGCAATACCGCATAGGCTGGCAATCTCTTTCAGGTACTTGTTGATGCGGAACAGCGTGCTTTTGTATTGGCTGCGTAGTTTCTTGGAAGGCAGTTTCAGGATAGGGAGCAGGTAATCACCGGAACATCCTGCGGCATATTTCATCACGGTTTCCTCCATGCAGCTTTCCCACCTGATGTGGAGTTGCTGCCCGGTCTTGTGCCTCCGGTAACTCAATATGCCGTTCTTCAGGTCGGATTTCTTCAAATAAGCCATGTCAATGAACGACATGCCACGGGTGTAAAACGAAAAGAGGAACATATCCCTTGCCAGTTCCCAATGCGGCTTTCCCGTCAGGTCAAGCTCCTTGATACGCCGGATGTCCTTCAGGGATATGGCGCGTTTCACGGTCTTGTCCATTCCTATATAAACATGCTTGAAGGGATGTCTCTGTGCGGTCAGCCCTTTTTCCACGGCACGGTTGTAGGTGGCGCGCAGGATGCGCATATAGAAAGATACGGTATTCAGGGATGCGCCATTTGTTTTCAGCCATGCCTCGTATTCCATTATCAAGTCCTCATCCATATCGTCCAACTGTATATCCTTGTTCCGCCTGAAACGCATGAAGCTGGACAAAGCAGACGCATAGGTTTCTGAGGTGCGTTCCCTGTTCAGGCGTTTCAGTTGCCCAATGACGGAATCCATGAAATTGAAGAACGATTGCAGACTCGTCTGTTTCCGATAGCCGTTCACGATAGCATCTGCCGAGCAGACACCTTTAAACATCTGGTCGTGGATAATGTTCTCCAGTCGCAATACGTCACGGCTGATATATTTCTGAACAATATGAAGATAGCACTTCCTGTCCGCATCAGCCCAGGAAGGAATTATTACGGATGACGTTTCAACGTCCCACTCACTCTCGTATATATGCAGGTCAGCTGCAATCTGGCGGACCGCGCGGTTGTATATCACCTGATAGTAGATGCTGCCCTCCTTGCCGTCTATGGAAGAAGGACGGAATTTCACTTTTACCGATGCCATTCACTTTACTTTTAGTTATTCTTCATTTGTTTCACTTTCAATTTCTCCTGCATCAGGCTGTCGGACAAGGTCTTTAACCCTTTGTCGTAGCCGTCAGCCTCCTGCCGTACCCATTCGATGGCCTCCTCGTTGCGGTGGATGTCGAACACCTCGTTCAGCCAAAGGATGTGATTGGCGTTGCAGCCTCCCCATGAGCGGATGACACGGAACTTCAACGCATCGTCCGCATATTGGCGTTTAGCTTTCCAAAGCTCGATATTACCCCAAACTGAGAGGGTACACACGATACCCATACCGACCAAGAGAGAAAACACCTTGCTCGACCGGATGTCAAAGCTGTGGCGATGGATATGTTCTTGCGGTTCATCCAGTCGTTCTTCCGAGTTGGTAATAAACGACTCTTTCAAATCACGCAACAGACCCAGTATCCTGTTCGATGTGTTAACTTCCGCCTCCCCGAACTTGGTCAGCATGGCTTTGGTCTGTGCCTGATGTTCCTTTGCGGAACTCTCGAACAGCTCCTTTATGGGTGTCAAATCCACCGTCGGTGATTGTCCGTCTGATTGATTGTTGGTTGCTTTTGGAGTGTTCTCCAACTTCCCGTTGATACCCTTGAGGGCATTCTTGATGTCCTCGAAGAGCGTGTAAACTTCATTATTGTCCATATTTAAAATCCTATTTTACGTTGTTTCTTTTTCTTGTTCCTGCGTTTTAATTCTTCCTCGAAACGGTTTTCCTCAGCCTGTCCGTCCGTGTTGTCCGATGTAAAAAGACCTATTGAACCGCTGAACAAGTCATTGTTGCCCCTTGATTCGGATGGGAGCATGGACTGTTCTTCACGGTACGGCGATGCTATGATTCCCTGCCGTTCATTGCGTCTGTTATTGTCCAGTGCTGCGTTAATTTTGGAGAAACTGAACCGCCTGTCAATTTTGGAACCGCTGAACAAATAGCCATTCATGGTGAAAACCACACCCTGTACCTCGTCCGACTTGCCCTTGTACTTGAACCGTACTTCCACGCCTTGTTTCTTCAGATTAGCAATGAGTATGTTCCAGTTCCCGCACCTTGAAACCTCCGATTTAAGGATGGAGTAAAGCCCGTACCTGGTCTTGTTCGGCTCTTTCAGGCGGTGCCGCTTCACCCGCTCCTTGCCGCTGGCAAAATAAAGGTTGTACTTCTTCGTCAGTTCCTTGCAGATGCGTGCACTGCGTATCCGCTCGTTGCGGTCTGTGATTGTCCTACCATTATTGGCGATTCGGTTGAACGTTATATGCACATGCGGATGCTCCTTGTCGAAGTGGCGCACGATGAGTATTTGCGTGTCGGTTATCCCCATTTTCCTCAGGTATTCCAACGCTATCCCTGCCATTGCACGGTCGGTCAGACGGTGTTCATCCTCCTTATGGAAAGCCAAAGAGATGTGTCCGACGGGCTTCGTAACCTTTGGATTTATCTTCGATTGTGCCTCGAAGCTCATGGCTATCGTGTCCTTGTCCTCGGCAAACAGACCGTCACAGACGAGGATTTTAGCGCCCTTTTCCTTGTCAAGGATGTAGCTTACCACACCCTTGAAACTGCTTCCCTTTACGATTTTAGCTATCATATCCGGCTGTCATAAGAGGATTAAATTCAGCAGTTCCTCAATCCGTGCCACGAGTATGCGGCACTCCATCTTCACCGTGACGAAGCCCGAAGCGTTTGCCTTGTGCGCAAGCTGGTTCAGGTTGTTCGCCATGCCGCAGAGCTTGCGGACGTAACCCGTATGCTCCGGCGTGAGCCGTTCCTTCACCTGCACGTCCCTCATGCAACGGCGTAGGAACTCACCTGCGGATATGCCTGCACTTCGCGCCTTGCCTTTCAGCGTATAGTAGTCCGATGTCGCCATCTTCACCGTGAGGCGGTATTTCAGCTTGTCTGCCGCTCCCTTCTTGGGGCGACCTCCCTTGTTCCTTCTGTCAAATATCCGTTTCTGTTCCATTGTTTTTAATTGATTTCTACTGACTAAAATGTGATTACCTGTTAGACCAACGGGATGCGGCTCTTCACGGAGTTCATGAGTGGGAGCAGGCGGTTTCGGTATGCCCGAAACACAAACTTGCTCCCCTCAAAACTCCGTTGGATTGGTTCAGGGTAGCTCCGAATTGCGCCCCGTCAATCTACTCCTTAATTCTCAGAGTTTACGCCATGCCTCGATGTCCTCCCCGTAGGTGGCAAGATGCTGCCGGGCGATGTTCTCCACCAGTCCCGACACGCTCATCCTGCGCCCGCCGAACATGCGGACGATGCGGTCAAGGGCATCGCGCGTGCATCGGCTTAGGAACACGGGCTTGCGGTCTTCGATGGTCGGAACGGTGAGGAAGGCTTCCTTGTATTCTTCCAATGATGCCCGTCGCTGCTTGCCGCTGATGCGGCGTACCATCTGCGGAGTTCCGTCCGCCTGTTCCGGCACGGCTTCACCTACTTTTTCCTGCACAGTTTCATTTGACTTTCCCTGCTGCTCCTGCGTGTCGGCAGGTTGGGTGTCGGGCTTCGGTATTTCCATACTCGGCTTGTTGCCTAAAAAATCCTGTAACGCTGCATCCATACCCTGGCTGCTTAAATTCTTCTTCATACTTGTTTGAATTAAATGTTTAACAATAGTGGTCACTGTGCGCACATTTGACCGATTATCGGTTGCAAAGGAAATGGCTATAAAACAGACAGTCAAAGGATTGGATTGAGTGAGGCAACAATGTATGGTTTTGCACTTTGCGCATTGCTGGAACGGTTCAGGCTGCGCCGTTTTGCCATAGTGCAGAAACGGGCATTGGAAATTTTAAGGGCTTAAATGGAACGGTCAGGACGGATTTAAGGATATGGCTTTTAGGAAACCCGAAGGACATATTTTCGGGCGGTATAGGAATCCGAAGAACGCCATTGGCTACCACACCAACGCCAAATGCAGCCACGCAAGTGCGAAACGGTTGGATTATGCCGGACTTCGCTTTTCTTTGCACCACGGAGGCTTGGAACAGCCGTCACAGGTTCGGCGGATAACGCCACTCCCGACCATTTGCTGCCACAAGCTGCCACCTCATTGCAAATCCATTGTTTCAAGCGGACAACGGATTTACTTTGCAGGCAAATCGGATTATTAACACTAAAATCAGTATAAGAAATGAATGTAGTAATTATCTCGAAAGAAAAGTATGAGGAAATGGTCGGCAAGCTCAACCGCCTGTCCGACCGGGTAAATGAAATCCTCCGAAAGAAGGAAGAGAAACGGCTCAACCGTTGGATGGACAACCAAGAGGTCTGCCAACAACTGCGCATCAGTCCGCATACCTTGCAGACGCTCCGCGACAACGGCACGCTGGCTTACTCGCAAATCGGGCACAAGATTTTCTACAAGCCGGAGGATGTGCAGCGCATCGTCCTACTTGTGGAGGACAGGCGAAAGGATGCCGCTTGGCGTGGCAGGACTATTTAGCTTGAAGATAAGAATACCACTAAATCCATTGTAAATACTGTAAATCATGAATGACCTGATTCTTGCCGACCGTGAACTGGAAGTCGGCTTCATCGGAAAGCTGGATGCCCTGTTTGAAGGCATCGAAAAAATGGACGCAAGCCATAAGACTTCGCTGGGTAACGAACAATTCCTGACAGACAAAGAGGTGTCTGCATGGCTCAAGGTGAGCCGCCGCACATTGCAGGACTACCGCAACAACGGGATGGTATCCTACTATCAGTTGGGCGGAAAATCCTGTACAAGGAGTCTGACATCGAAAATCTGTTGATGAGTGGCTATCGGAATGCCTACCGCATGGAAACGTAAAACTGAACGTGCAAAAACAAAGAAAGCCGATGGGCAAACTTGCCGCCATCGGCTTTCCTTGCGTAATGTCATATCCTGACCGCTAACACATACACCGTGGATTGGCTACGGACAGCGAAAAGAGCAAATGGACTGACTTTCCACGGCTTGCTGTGCATAGCCTTTCCATGATGAACTTTCGAAAAGCCATTGCCTCTCGGCTACGCAACCTGAACGCCACGGCTATGACCATTTCAAGGCTGTAAACATCATAGCTAATCCTGTCGTACTGCCTGACGTGCCGCACCGTTTCCTCTTCCGCCAATTCATTGTTCTTGTATATGGCAGCAATAGCCTTGCGTATGTAACAGCCGAACACGTTGAACGCATCGGACATCTCCTGCTGCGTCATCCATACTGGGGCGGTCGGAATAGTGACTGTCCCATTCTCACTGATTGTAATGATTCCCCTGTCCATAATGTATGTTTTTGATGTTTTCCTTATCCTTGTTCCATTCAGGCATACGGAATTTGTTGCCTATGCGCTGTGTCAGTTTCTTCATGTCTTCGTCCACTTTCTGACGGGTCAGACGGGCATAGATTTGTGTGGTACTCATGTTCCTGTGCCCCATCATCTGGCATACGGTTTCCAGCGGAACTCCCTGTGAAAGAGTGATTAGGGTGCCGAAATTATGCCTTGCCATATGGTAGGTGAGCCGACGGTTTATGCCGCACAACCCGGCTATTTTCCGCAAGTTGTTGGTAAGAGCTGAACGGCAAGGCATATTGAATATCCTGCCGTATTCACCGTCTGTCTTGTATTTCTCCATTATCCGGCGTGGAATGTCGAGGACACGTATCACGCACTCGCTCTTGGTTTTCTGCCGTTTGAACTTTATCCACAGGTTCCCGTCACTGTCAGTACTCAGGTTGCCGTATTCCAGATTGCACATGTCCGCATAGGCGATTCCCGTCATTGTGCTGAAGATGAAAAGGTCGCGGACATAACGGGTGAAATCCTCCTCTATCGGCGTTGACATAATCCTTTGCAGCTCGTCCATTGTAAGGTGGCGGTGCTTCCGTTGCGCTTTTTCAGGAAAGAACGAGGCAAACGGGTTGCATTGGATAGTGCCCTGTGCCATTGCCGTCCTTGCCAATGTTTTCAGCATGATGACATGGTTTTCTATGGTGACAGTTGCAAATTTCCTTTCAGTGCGGAGATAGCTGTCGTATTTTTCAATGAAAGAGCCGTCAAGACGTTTCAAAGGGATGTCGTCCAATCCGTAGCATTTGCTGACGAACTGCTGCAAGTGCTTGTATGATGTCTGATGGTTTTTCAAAGAGCCGGGAGCGCGGTTTACGCCCACTCGCTTGGCATAGTCGTCCATGTACTCGCGGTATAGCTCCAAGAGGTTCCGCTTGTGCTGCCCGACACCGTTTACCGCATTCTTGACAAGTTCGGCGGTAATGTACCCTTGCTCGTCAAGTATCTCCCTGTAATGGCTGCGTATTTCATCCTCCAGCGCATCTATCTTGGCGTTGGTTTCCTTTGCTTCACGGCTTTTTCCTTTAAGGCGGTATTTCTTGGCATCCCACAGGTCGGGTGGCACTTCCATTTTCGTGGAAAACTGTGCCACCTCCGTGTTTATGGATACCCTGCCCATGAGCGGACACTTGCCGTTCTTCTTTGTTTTCTGACGGTTGATGTAGAACAACACGGCGAAAGTATTGTAGGTTGTCTTTTTCATGGCATCACAGCATTATGAAGTTCCACACATTCCCTTGTTGCCGTAGTCGGCTTGCTGTCCGCTAGTGCGAACTTGCCGCCGATGCGTTCTTGTAGCTTTCCCATGTCCTCGCTAACCTTGTCATAGGTGAGGTGCGCGTAGATTCGGGTCGCACGCCAGTCGCGGTGTCCCATAAGCTCACGTACTGTATCAAGCGGAACTCCCTGGGAAAGAGTAACTACCGAAGCATAGGTGTGGCGTGCCTGATGGAAGGTCACCCTGCGCCCGATGCCGCACGCAGCCGCTATCTTTTTCAGGTTGATGTTCGTTTTGCTGCAACTCAGCATCGGGAACAGCCTGCCGTTTTCAGCTATGCCCCTGTATTTTTCCACAAGTTCCAGAGGCAGTTCCAACAGCGGAACATGGAACGGAGTGCCCGTCTTCTGTCTTGCACTGTGAATCCACCAAGTGCCGTCCTCCGCCTGCGCAAGGTTCTTTTCCGTCAGGTTGCGCAGGTCACTGAACGAGATACCGGTGAACGCCGAAAAGAGGAACACGTCCCTTACGAGGTTAAGGTTGGCTTTGGGCAAAGGGGTGGCAATCAGCCTGTCCAGTTCTTCCTCGGACAGGAATTTCGGTACAATGGGGGCGTATTCAAATGTGTACCCCGTAAACGGGTCATGTTTCAGGTAGCCCCTGTCAATGGCGGACTTGACCGTGCGGTGCAGCCGTCCCATGATGTTCGCCACCGTGGTCTTCCCCATTTTCAGGTCTGCACGGAGATAAAGGTCGTAAGAAGTAACGAATGACGGCGTGATGGCTTTGAACGGGATGTCGCGGACATTATACTTTTCACGCAGGAATGCCTTCAGGTGGTTCAACGCCACACAATAGCGTTTGTATGTGCCGATTGCGCGGTTCACCCCGACTTTCCGGAAGAAAGCCTCGTTGCATTCCTCACTGAACGAAATGAGTGTTTCCTGTCCTGAAGCGTTGCCTTGGAATGCATTCTTGACCTCCTCTGCCGATACGTTTCCTTTTTTCGCCGACAATTCCTTGCAGGCGGAACGTATGTCCACGGCTATCCTGTCAAGTTCCCTGTTGACCAAAGCGGCCTGCTTGCTTTTGCCTGCCGCCCGTCCTGACTTCACGTCCCAAAGGGACGGAACAACATATACTCTGGCGGAAAACTGCGCCATCGACCTGCCGATGCGGATTCTTCCCAATACGGGAACTTTTCCATCGGCTCTCTCCTCGCTTTTCTTGAGGTAAAAGGTTACTTTCAATTCTTCCATAATCAGCTCCATTTTGTTTGCAAAGTTACACTGTATAGAGCCAATCATCCGTTTGCAAAACACTGCGGACAAGTGCAAAAGAATCCGTCAGTCAACTATTTTAAGCCGTCATGCCGACAATCCCTGTTTATGTCCTCCAAACCGCTGTCTGGCAGCAGTCTGCCGGAGGTATCGAAATATCCCACCAGCTAAAAAACAGGTAATGCATTCGTAACGGAAACTCTGCATATATCCGCTATATTTTGCATTTTTGCCACTTGGCAACGAAGTAAGGAATGGGGAAGTTATTACGTGTGATTCAGTGAGTTACGTTGTTTGTTGCAATCTTGCTTTTTGGGTGCTCGATTTGGCAACCGTCTTAATTGCTGTGTTCTGCTTTACTTTACGTATTGATAACTCTTATCTCACAAAAATAATACAATTTTCAATACTAAGCCAACATTACCAAATAAAATTTTGTACCTTTGTCACATTCAGACAAAAACGGCATATATGAACCGAATAAAAGAGGTATTAGATGCTAAAGGCATTAGTCAAACAGAATTGGCAAACAGGCTTGGAAAGACTTTCAATATGGTCAATCTATATGCTACGAACAAGGTGCAACCTCCCATTCCTGTTTTGTATCAAATTGCAGACATTCTGAATGTTGATGTCAGAGACTTGTTAATACCCAACAAGATTAGTAGATAGCTTAGTAAACAACGAAAAGAAGAAACGATGGCAAATAGTAATTTGAAGGAAGCGAAGGCAGCTAAAAACGATGAATTCTATACTCAATTCCACGATATTGAGGTGGAAATGAATGCATACCTTGAATATGACTCAAACGTGTTCAGGGGAAAAACTGTTCTATTACCCTGCGATGACCCCGAATGGAGTAACTTTACCCGTTATTTCGCTGCTAAGTTCGATGAACTTGGATTGAAAAAGTTGATTTCTACAAGCTATGCACCGGATAGCAAGAAATACAAGACACCATATCAGCCATCTTTGTTCGAGCAAGATGCTCCGCAATTTGATAAGACCAAGACTTCTGTCAAAGGAAAGATATTCATTTTGGAGAAAGACAAAAGTGGGGATGGACGCATAAATATAGATGACCTTGAATGGAAATATTTGGATGGCGATGGAGATTTCCGCAGCAAAGAAGTTACAAAGTTGCGGGATGAGGCAGATTTTATCATCACGAATCCACCTTTTTCTCTTTTCAGGGAGTTCTTGGCGTGGATAATGGATGGAGGAAAGAAGTTTGCCGTAATAGGAAACATGAATGCCATAACCTATAAAGAAGTTTTTCCTCTGATAAAGTCAAACCGTATTTGGCTCGGTGCAACTAATTTTAATGTAGGGATGTATTTTTTCGTCCCTGAAGGATTTGTATATAAAGATACGTATAAGTTTCAGCGTGAAATGGATGGTAGAGCTGTTAATAGAGTTCCAGGTGTATGCTGGTACACGAGTATCGAGCACGGTCGTCGTCACGAACCGCTCCCTTTAATGACCATGGCTGACAATCTTCGTTTTTCCAAGCACAAAGAGATAAAAGGGAAAGTAGCCTATGACCATTATGACAATTATGATGCCATTGAAGTTCCTTTTACGGATGCCATTCCCTCGGATTATGAAGGCGTTATGGGTGTTCCTATCTCCTTTTTGGACAAGTATTGTCCGGAGCAATTTGAAATCTTAGGGATGTGTGAGAATGAGGATCTATATTCGCTTAAAACCCGTGTTTATACCACTTACGAATGTAAAACTGCCTATTTGAAAAAGTTCGGAAAAGCAGGTACTTACGACTTAAATGCAAGTGGAGTAATTACAAGAAACGGTATTCAAGAAAAAGTCTATCAAAGGATTCTCATCCGTAAATTATAATTTGATATGTCTGATAAGAACTCTTGCATATACTTGAGTGTAATACTCCCCATCAACTATGTAATAAGTTTCATTCTGAGGAACTTCGGAGTGAAACAATACTGCTCCGTCATTGAGTTTTGTTACTTTGGATTTTTTCCCTTGACGGTCAACTTGGATTTGTTCGGGATAAATTTTAGAAGCACTTCCAAACCATGTCTTTGTTATCCCTAAGATTTCAAAGAACTTCATAACTTAGTAATTCTCCTAATTAGTACACGTGCGTATGGTTTTTGAGGTATTCCATTTTCCATATAATAGAGCTGACCATCTCGCAGACTGGGATTTAGTTTCTTCAATTCACGAGGATACGGACGTAATCCAAGCTCTTTGCCAGAATCACCTTGTGTCTGACCTAAGATTTCAACTTAAAAATAAAAAAATATATGAAGACAACATTACATACAGAATGGACAGTTGCAGATGTCTGCAAAGGTTTTACATACAATGAATTGGAAGGTAAGGGATTATTCGGGCTTGATGGGCGACTTACCATCCAGCCGGAATACCAGCGGCATTACATCTACAATGACGGCAAACGTGACGTAGCCGTCATCGAATCGCTGTTGAAAGGTTATCCCATCGGGGTGATATACTTCAACCGTACAAGTGACGGACGGTATGAGGTGCTTGACGGACAGCAGCGCATCACTTCTTTCGGCAGGTTCGTCACGGGGAAATTTGCCATAAAGGATGCGGATGGAAATATACAGTATTTTTCGAGTCTGCCCAACGAATTACAAGAAAAGATAATGCAGTCCTCATTGCTTATTTATGAGTGTGAGGGCGAAGAAAAGGAAATAAAGGAATGGTTCAAGACCATCAACATTGTGGGCATACCACTTAACGAACAGGAATTGCGTAACGCCATTTATTCGGGCGAGTTCGTTACGGCGGCGAAACGCGTGTTCAGCAATTCGCAAAATGCAGAAGTCCAAAAATGGAGCCATTACATAAAGGGGGATGTCAAACGTCAGGAATACTTGGCAGAGGCTCTAAAATGGGTATGTTCCAGCAAGGGAATGACTATAGATACCTATATGAGTCTGCATCGCCGCGATACATCCATAGGCGAACTGGAAAACTATTTCCGTTCCGTGATAGATTGGGTTTCCACTACATTCACTATGGTGGAACGGGATATGTGTGGTCTGGAATGGGGACGACTTTACGAAACTTATCATAAGACCCCTTACAGCATTAATCATGTGACGGAACGTGTGTTTGCTCTACAAGCTGATGAGAGCATCAAATGCCCACGCAATATCTATGAGTATATATTAGGAGGCGAACAAGATAAAAGTTTGCTTCAAATCCGTTTGTTTGAAGAATCAACGAAACGTGCGGCATATACTCGCCAAACCGAGGTGGCGAAAGAAAAAGGTATATCCAACTGTCCGCTATGTGCCATTGGTGACAATGCTAACAAGACACGGATTTACAAGCTTAACGAAATGGATGCCGACCATGTGACCGCATGGAGCAAAGGCGGTGCTACTTCTATTGAGAATTGCGAAATGCTGTGTAAGACGCATAACCGTTCAAAAGGTAACAAATAATGTGATATATTACAGAATATACGTATTTTGAGAGAGTTATGACATTATTAATTCTCTCAAAATTGTATATGCAGAAAACATTTCAAGAAATTTCAAAAAGCTGGTGTGAAACAAAACGCCCAATTGTAAAGCACTCTACCATGTGTGCTTATTTGCTGACACTTCAAACCCATTTGCTGCCTTATTTTGGCACAAAGACATTCATTACGGAAGATGATGTCCAACAATTTGTCATTCACAAACTTTCTTGCGGACTTGCACGTAAAACCATAAGGGATATGGTAGCCGTATTAAAATCAGTAGCCAAATACGGGAGAAAACATAAAATTTTCCCATTTGAAGATTGGGAAATAGAATATCCTACAAATACGGAAGTGCCCCGATTGCCTACCTTGACAATAAAGCATCAACGCATACTGATGCGGTATTTGATTGAAAAACCGACAGCACAGAATATAGGGGTACTATTAGCTCTCTGTACAGGCATGAGAATAGGAGAAGTATGTGCATTACAATGGCAAGATGTGGATTTTAGACAACGAATTATCACAGTAAGGCATACTGTAGGGAGAGTTTACAATTGCGAATTGAAGGTCACAGAGAAGATACACTCATCGCCAAAGACAAGAAACTCATATCGGGATATACCAATTTCAAAACACTTATTTCAATGTTTGAAAACGGTCAAGAAAGTTTCTGCTTCTCCGTATGTTGTCGGCTCATCTGAACATTCTAAAGAGCCTCGTTCATATCGTGATTATTTTTCCCGATTATTAAAAACCTGAGTTTTGGATAAGAAAAATGCTTAAAAATTAGTTAGAATGCTCTATTAT
>UQVZ01000049.1 GCA_900544675.1 uncultured Bacteroides sp. | reverse complement strand
GAGCATCTGCCTTACAAGCAGAGGGTCGGCGGTTCGAATCCGTCAACGCCCACTTCTTTTAGACAATAATCCTTTATTTTTTTATTTTAGATTCAAGACATAGGCGTTGGGCGTATGTCGTATGTGTATTTTTGTGACGCGTATGAAACCGATTGTAGCTTTGGGCGATGTGCATGGCCTGACGTACTGGAAGACCGTGGTGGAGGAGCATCCTGGGTGCCGCTATGTGTTCTTGGGCGATTATCTCGACCCGTACGGATACATACCCCGCAAGGAGCTGCTCCGAAACCTGTTCGAGATTATATTGTTGAAAAAACTACAACCGGATGATGTGGTGCTGCTGTTGGGAAATCATGACTTGCACTACCTGCGTGACGACGTGCCCTTCTGTTCGCGTTACGATTGGCAGATAGCCGATGCCGCCTCGCGTTTGTTCCGCGAGAACGCCGCCCTGTTTCAGAACGCTTACCAGGAGGGGAAGACGGTTTTCACGCACGCGGGCATTTCGCAGGCTTGGTTTGAGGAAGATTTTCAAGGAGATATTACCCGTCCGATAGCCGACCAGTTGAACGCTTCTTCCGAAGAACAGCTGCCTGCTTTGTTCCGCGTAGGCGAGAAGCGGGGCGGACGAAGGGGGGCACGCGGAGGCATATTCTGGGCAGACATTGCCGAGCTGGACGATCCGCTTCACGGATTCACGCAGGTGGTGGGGCATAACAGGGTGAAGGAGGTTACGGAACACGAGGGCACGGCTCACAATAAAATCATCTTTTGCGATTGCCTGTTCGCAGGGAAAGTGTGGGTAAAGGTAGATGGGTGAGAAAGGAATGAGAGACAACACCTTATTATATATATACCTTTATATTAATAAGGCGTTGGCTTTTCACTCCCGACAGGTATAAAGGTTTGAAGCCCGTTGGAGGTTAATCCAGTTTCAGTACAGCCAGGAAGGCTTTTTGCGGCACTTCTACCGTTCCAATCTGTTTCATACGTTTCTTGCCGCGCTTCTGCTTTTCAAGCAGCTTGCGCTTACGGCTCACGTCGCCTCCGTAACATTTGGCTGTTACGTCCTTACGTACCGCCTTGATGGTTTCACGGGCTATGATTTTCGAACCGATGGCTGCCTGAATGGCAATTTCAAATTGCTGGCGTGGAATCAGTTCTTTCAGTTTTTCGCACATGCGCCTGCCCAAATCGTACGCATTGTCTACGTGGGTAAGCGTGGAAAGAGCGTCTACCGGCTCGCCGTTGAGCAGGATATCCAGCTTTACCAGCTTCGACGGACGGAAACCTGCGGCATGGTAATCGAAGGAAGCATATCCTTTCGAGATGCTTTTCAGTTTGTCGTAGAAGTCGATGACGATTTCGCCCAACGGCATCTTGTAATGCAGTTCCACCCGGTTGCCGGAAATATAATCCTGACGTACCAGCTCGCCGCGTTTACCCAGACACAAGGTCATAATCGGACCGATGTAATCGGTAGCGGTAATGATGGACGCGTCGATATAAGGTTCTTCGATGTGGTCGATGAGGGTAGGGTCGGGCATACCGCCAGGATTGTGCACCTCCTGCACGCCTCCCTGCTTGTCATATACCATATAAGATACGTTGGGCACGGTGGTAATGACATTCATGTTAAACTCGCGGTCCAGACGCTCCTGCACGATTTCCATGTGGAGCAAGCCCAAGAAACCGCAACGGAAACCGAAGCCCAATGCCAGAGACGACTCTGGCTGGAAGGTGAGCGAAGCATCGTTCAACTGAAGTTTTTCCAACGAAGAGCGCAGGTTCTCGTAATCTTCCGCCTCGATGGGATAAACGCCGGCAAAGACCATCGGCTTCACTTCCTCGAAACCATCGATGGCTTTCTCGCAAGGACGGTCTACGTGGGTAATGGTATCACCCACTTTCACTTCGCGCGAAGTCTTGATACCCGAAATGATATAACCCACATCCCCTGTCCGCAACTCTTTGCGCGGCACCAGATCCATCTTCAGCACACCTACCTCGTCGGCATCGTATTCTTTTCCCGTATTGAAGAATTTCACCTTGTCGCCTGTACGGATAATGCCGTTTTCCACCTTGAAATAAGCGATGATGCCTCGGAACGAATTGAACACCGAGTCGAATATCAAAGCCTGCAACGGTGCTTCCTCGTCTCCTTTCGGGCAAGGTATCCGCTCGATGACCGCTTTCAGTATGTCTTCCACTCCCATGCCGGTCTTGCCGGAAGCACGGATGATTTCTTCGCGTTTGCATCCCAGCAGGTCGATGATTTCGTCTTCCACTTCCTCGGGCATGGCGCTGTCCATATCACATTTGTTCATCACCGGAATAATCTCCAGGTCATGTTCCAGTGCCATATAAAGATTCGAAATGGTCTGAGCCTGTACGCCTTGCGAGGCATCGACCACCAACAGCGCGCCTTCGCAAGCGGCTATCGAGCGCGACACTTCGTATGAAAAGTCCACATGCCCCGGAGTGTCAATCAGGTTGAGAATGTATTTCTCGCCTCCGTACGTATATTCCATCTGGATGGCATGGCTCTTAATGGTGATTCCACGTTCCCTTTCCAGGTCCATGTCGTCGAGCATCTGCCCCTCCGTGATTTTAATGGTCTGTGTATATTCCAGCAAGCGGTCGGCAAGCGTAGACTTTCCGTGGTCGATATGAGCTATGATACAGAAATTTCGGATATGTTTCATATAGTTTACTTGATTACAGCATTTTGGGTACAAAGATAATACAAAAAAGTGACATACCGAGCACTCGTAAAAACATAAGTGAGAATTGGCAATTTACGAAACGCTTTATGAAACGCAGGCATTTCTGACTTAATCTTCTGACTCAGCCGATAGCCAGTTTTTCTTTTGCCATAATGGTACGCAGCCGACGGTAAACATACGAGAATGCCGGAACCAGGAAGAGGCAAGCGAAAAGCCAGGCGGTAGGGTCGCCGAAACATACGCCCCAAAATCCCCAAAGCGGCACGGCTATCACACTCACCAGAATACGGGCAATCATTTCGGACACGCCTGAAAACATTGCCAATTTAGTATATCCTGCTCCCTGGATGCTATAGCGCAACACGCTGAGCAAGCCCAATAAGGGGAAGAAAGAAGCATTGATATGTACAAACAATGCCGTATCTTTAATTATCTCGGTCTCGCTGGGGTCGACAAACAAAAGGGCTATCTTGTCCGCCCAGCCCCAAATGATGACGTTCACCACTACGATGTAAAGCATCATCATGCCTACAGCCGACTTGATACCTTGCCAAATGCGGTCGGGCTTGCCGGCTCCATAGTTTTGTCCGCTATAGGTCGCCATCGCCATTCCCAAACTGTCGAGGGCACACATAAATACCATTTTGATACGCATGGCTGCCGTAAAAGCTGCCACACAAGCCGTTCCCAGCGCATTGTTGGCACTTTGAAGCATAATGCTGCCGATGGCAGTAATGGAGAATTGCAGTCCCATCGGTACACCGATGTAAAGCAACTGCTTGGCAAGTTCGGGACGGAAACGACGGTCGGCAGCTGTGGTGCGGAGGATTTCGAATTTACGGTTCATGTAGATATAGCACAATACGGCTGACACCCCTTGTGCAACCACCGTAGCGATGGAAGCTCCTGCTACACCCCAATTCAACACCAAGATGCAGAACAAATCGAGGAAAATGTTCAGCACCGTGGCTAACAACAGGAACCAGAAAGGTGTCTTGCTGTCGCCCAAAGCACGGATAATGCTGGACAGCAGATTATAGAAAAATGTGCAAGGCACACCGATGAACGTGATAAGCAAATAATAATAAGCGTCTTCGAAAATGTTTTCGGGTGTCTGCATGTTCCGTAAGATGAAGGCACAGAGCAAACTGGTGATGACGGCTATCACAACCGAAGTCACAGCTGCTATTTTCAGGCTGACCGAGACATAACGCCGCATCGTTACATAATCGCGTGCCCCGAACTTCTGTGCTACGGGAATGGCAAAGCCGCCGCAACACCCGTTGCAGAAACCTAATATCAGGAATACGACTGATGTACTGGCTCCTACCGATGCCAGCGCATTGATGCCTAAGAACTTTCCTACGATGGCGGCATCTACCAACGAATAGGTCTGTTGCAACAAGTTGCCCAGCAAAAGGGGCAAGGTAAAATTGAATATCAACGGCAGGGAAGGTCCCGACGTCATCTCTTTTGATTGTGCCATACGACTGCGATAATTATCCGTGCAAAATTAGAAGAAAGCTTTTTCCGTTGTTTTCGGGAAAAGGTGAAGAATCAAAAAAATCCCCAAAATCTTGCGCTAAATCAAGTGTATGGCTTTGGATACAGGCATAAAAAACAGGAGTTGAAGAGGCTGTTATCAGCTTATCTTCAACTCCTGACTTTAGGTTATAAGGGGATGGAATCTTACTGGATGCCGTCTTCACGCAACTTCAGTTGCCACTTCCATGCCGAAAGCAACGTGTCTTCCAATGATGTTTCAGCTTTCCAGCCCAACTCTTCGTTAGCGTATGTGGGGTCAGCCCATACCTGTTCGATATCACCTGCACGGCGTTTGCCAATCTGATAGTTCAGTTTCACACCAGTTGACGATTCGAATGCATGAATCAGTTCCAGTACTGAAACGCCTCTTCCGGTACCGATGTTGAATACTTCTACTGTATCTTTCTGCTTGCCGTCCAGAATGCGGTGCATAGCCGTAACGTGTGCCTTAGCCAAATCGACTACATAAATATAGTCGCGGATGCAAGAACCGTCGGGCGTATTGTAGTCATCGCCGAATACGGTCAGTTTCTCACGGATGCCGATAGCAGTTTGAGTCAGATAAGGAATCAGGTTTTGCGGTACGCCGTTAGGCAATTCACCGATAAGGGCAGTCGGGTGAGCGCCAATCGGGTTGAAGTAACGCAATAGGATAGCACGGATAGGCGAACCCGAAGCGATGGTGTCGCGGATGATTTCTTCGTTGATTTGTTTCGTATTGCCATAAGGCGATTCGGCTTTCTTGATAGGAGCCTTTTCGGTTACAGGCAACTGGTCGGGCTGTCCGTATACGGTGCATGAAGAAGAGAAGATAATGCCTTCTACGCCGTGTTTAGGCATCAGTTCCAAGAGGTTAATCAGTGAAACGAGGTTATTGCGGTAATACAACAAGGGTTTCTGAACCGATTCGCCAACTGCCTTGCTGGCAGCAAAATGAATAATACCTTTGATTCCCGGATATTTGGTAAACACAGCATCCAGTCCTGCATAGTCCAGACAGTCTACTTTTTCGAATGCGGGACGAACTCCTGTGATTTTTTCGATATTGTCTACCACTTCGGCACGTGAATTGGACAAATTGTCTACTATCACTACATCATAGCCGTTGTTTTGTAATTCTACTACGGTGTGCGAGCCGATATAGCCCGTACCGCCCGTTACTAATATTCTTTCTTTCATTATGTTAAGGTATTAATTAAGTAAAGGTTCTGTTCTTCTTTATACAAAAGTAGAAAGAAATATTGAAAAATGGATGCGTCAAAAATAAAAAGACTGATTTATGCTTCCATTATGACGATTTTGTTACGTTTTGTTTGCGTCTTGGCTTTGCCCAATATCCGATGGGGGATTATTGCATGGGGTCTTTGACCACCCAATGTGGGTCGTGGGGAAAAATGACACGCGGATTGTAATACATGCCTTCTTTATCGGGAATGCGCAAATAATATACTTTATCTCCATGTACATGCAGGGTGCGGCTTCTGAGCCAAGGGTTCATGTTGCGCAGCAAGGCGTAAGTGATGCCTTGGCTTTTGGCAAAGCGGGGCAAGTCTTCGATGGTTTTCTCCACTTTGATTTCACGGTAAGGAATGGGTGGGTAAAGGTCGGAGGCACGCAGGCGGAACCCGAAACGGGCAGGATTCTCGAAGAGTATCTTGGCTGCAAGGATGCGGTAGACATAGCGTGAGGTTTCTTCTACCAGTTGGAGGTCGAGCGCATCTTCTTCATACTGTCGGTCGAGTTCACGCGAGATGCGTCCCTGTCCGGCATTGTAAGATGCCGCTACGCTTACCCAATTGCCGAACCGGGCATAAGCCTGCTTCAGGTAACGGCAGGCAGCACGGGTAGCTTTCTCTACATGGTAACGTTCATCGACCGAATTGCCTACTTCCAGTCCGAATTCTTTTCCGGTAGTCGGCATAAACTGCCATAATCCGGCAGCTCCTGCTCCCGAACGTGCCAGGGGATTGTTGTTGCTTTCGATAGACATCAGGTATTTGAAGTCGTCGGGCACGCCGTTTTCGTGCAGGATAGATTCTACAATGGGGAAATAACGGTTAGCACGTTTAATCATCTGGATGGTGGTGCTGTGCATATAGCTGAATGCCAACAGCTCACGGTCCATTCGTTCGCGTCGGTCGAACCGGGTAAGGTCGATGGTATCTCCACAAAACGTAATGCTTCGGGGTACTTCGATGCAGCTGTATGCCGGTGTAGAGGTTGAGGAATCTTCGGCTGTTTGGGCTGATAAAGATAAAGTGAAAGCTGCCAGTGAAAGGAAAAAGGCAGCTACGGGGAATCCTGTGCGGATAAATTGGGTGAAAAATGCTTTCATGTTGACGTTCGGTTTATTCTTCTAAGGTGAAGCTTTTCAGTATGGTTTCAGGAAGCGGGTCGTTGGGAGCGGTATAGACAATAGACACATAGAAGCCGCTGGTGTCTTCTTTGGTCAACAGGTAACTGTACAGGCACTGGTCGCTTTCGCAATCCCCGCGTAACTGTACGCCATAGAATTGTGGCAACTCGAAATCGGTGACAACACTTTGTCGGGTCACCTCATCGTCTGTAGCGATATTTTTCAGTTCTTGCGCCAATTCGGAACGCTTGATGCCTTCACCCTCCAAGAGTTGGACAGTAATATAATAGGTAGGTGTGCTGATGACGAACCCTTCTTCCGAATCGTCTTCTATGGTATAGCCTGCGGGAGCTTTGAAACTAATCCCGTAGGCTTGCCATGTAATGGGTTGCAACGTCTGGGCGTATAATCCTGTTGCAAAAAGTGTCAGGAGTGCGATGCTTACAACGATTGTTCTCATACTTGTCTCCGTTCTACTACCTTACGGGCATACACTTCTTCTTCTTTGTTGACCATGACCAACACCTGGCCGCCTGTATTGGAATAAGGCGAAGTGACGGCAGACAACGTTTCGTCTTTCAGCATGGCGGACACACCTGCAGACTCTAACAATCCTTTAATCAGTTCGGCTTCCCACAGATTCCCTCTGTAAACCTCAACTAGTGAACCATACATTTTTGCTTCCATAATTGTATATTTTTGGGTTATCTATAACCAAAGATAGAAAAGTTTTGCGAAAAACGGAAATTATTGTGGAAAAAAGAATCAGAATCGTCGAAAGAATCTTACATTTGTGTGAATTAAAAAACGAATGGGTATGAGTATGATAGATACATTGGACAAAGTGCGCCGGGCATCGCGCTGTTTGGCTATGCTGGAAGAAGAGCGTATCAATGAGGTGTTGCAGGTCGTTGCAGAAGCCATTGTTTGCCATACGGATGATTTGCTGAAGGCAAATGCCGAGGACTTGCAGCGTATGAATCCTGCCGACCCGAAGTATGACCGCCTGAAGCTGACCGCTGAACGGCTGAATGGAATCGCTTCGGATATGGTGAATGTTTCGCGACTCCCTTCACCGATAGGCAGGGTATTGGAAGAAACGATACGTCCTAACGGATTGCACCTGAAGAAAGTGAGTGTGCCTTTCGGTGTCATCGGCATCATTTATGAGGCGCGTCCCAATGTCAGCTTTGATGTATTCTCGCTTTGTTTCAAGAGCGGAAGTGCCTGTATACTGAAGGGAGGACATGATGCCGACTGTTCGAACCATGCCATTGTGGCATTGATACATGAGGTATTACAGAAATTCGGGATAGATGAGCACGTGGTGGAGCTGCTGCCTGCCGACCGGGAAGCAACGACCGAATTGCTTCACGCCGAAGGACGGGTGGATTTGATTATTCCTCGTGGAAGCAAGGGACTGATTGACTATGTGCGTCGGGAAGCGAAAGTGCCGGTTATCGAGACGGGAGCAGGTATTTGTCATACCTATTTCGATATAGACGGCGATGTAAAGAAAGGAGCCGCCATCATCAACAATGCCAAGACGCGGAGGGTAAGTGTGTGCAATGCACTCGATTGCCTGCTGGTACATCAAGGACGGCTTGCCGATTTGCCGGAGTTGTGTGCACCGTTGCAGGATTCGCAGGTGATTGTTTATGCTGACGAACTGGCTTACGAGGCATTGAAAGGATATTATCCGTCGGAGTTGTTGTGTCATGCTACCCCTGAAAGCTATGGTACGGAGTTTTTAGACTATAAGCTTGCCATCCGTACCGTTTCGGGACTGGAAGAGGCATTGGAACATATTGATACCTACAGTTCGAAGCATAGCGAATGCATTGTAACAGAGAATAAACAGACGGCTGAGCGTTTCTCGCGGATGGTAGACGCTGCCTGCGTGTATACCAATGCGCCGACGTCGTTTACCGATGGGGCACAGTTCGGTTTAGGTGCTGAGATAGGCATCAGTACTCAGAAATTGCATGCACGAGGTCCGATGGGGTTGCGTGAAATCACGACTTATAAATGGCTGATTGAAGGAGACGGACAAATCAGAAAATAGAAATTAAAATTTAAAACAACAGCGTATATATGAGAACTTACACGAATGTATTCGACCTGGGCGATTTGAAGACCGTCCTGGCTGAGGCTTTTGAGATTAAGAAAGACCGTTATAAATATGAAGCATTGGGCAAACACCGTACGTGCTTGCTGATTTTCTTCAACAACAGTCTGCGTACTCGTCTGAGCACACAGAAGGCTGCACGCAACCTGGGTATGGATGTGATTGTGCTGGATGTGAACCAAGGCGCATGGAAGCTGGAAACAGAACGGGGAGTGGTAATGGACGGTGATAAGAGCGAGCACCTGCTGGAAGCCATTCCGGTGATGGCATCGTATTGCGACATCATCGGTGTCCGTTCGTTTGCACGTTTCGAAAGCCGGGAAGATGACTATACCGAAAAGATTCTGAATCAGTTTATCCGGTATTCAGGCAAGCCGGTATTCTCGATGGAAGCCGCTACAGGACATCCGCTTCAGGCATTTGCCGACCTGATAACCATCGAAGAGTACAAGCGGAAAGAGCGTCCGAAAGTGGTATTGACCTGGGCACCTCATCCGCGTGCCTTGCCTCAGGCTGTACCTAATTCGTTTGCAGACTTTATGAATGAAGCGGATGTGGATTTTGTCATTACACATCCTCACGGTTATGAGCTGGATCCGAAATTTGTGCGTGGTGCGAAAGTGGAATACAATCAGATGAAAGCTTTCGAGGGAGCTGACTTCATTTATGCCAAGAATTGGGCATGTCCGGGTGTGACCAATCCGGAAGATTATGGAAAAGTACTGAGCAAGGATATGAGCTGGACGGTAGATACAGACCACATGAAGGTGACGAACGACGCTTTCTTTATGCATTGTCTGCCTGTACGCCGTAACATGATTGTCACCGACGATGTGATAGAAGCTCCTACCTCGCTGGTTATTCCCGAAGCAGCCAACCGTGAAATCTCCGCTACGGTCGTGCTGAAACGGATGTTGCAGGAACTTTGATTTTTTTAGGTGACTAGTTGACTAGTTGACAAGGTATCAGGTGACAAGTTGACAAGGTATCGGTTGACAAGGTTTTTGAAACGCAGATTAACGCAGATTTTCGCAGATTTTTCACCACGGATTACACAGATTAACAGGATTTATTTCTCTGTGCCTCCGTGTCTCTGTGTTTATTTTATTTCAGAAAACCTAGTCAACTGAAACCTTGTCAACTCGTCAACTATTAAACTTTAACTCCTAAAAAATACTTCTCTGATTTTTTAGGCAATAGAAAACGAGCTGATACGTTTTGCTATATCCTGCAGTGCGTCATCAAATTTACGGCGGTCATCCTCACTTAGTGTATAGACTTTTCCCCTTATCTTATATCCGTATAGCCTTTGTTGTAACCATGACGCGCTTTTGCCGAAATAGTGTCTGGCTATATAGCTGATGGGTACGATTTCTTTCATTTCTTTAAGTTCCTTCATCTTTTCAGCCTGCCGCAGCAAGCTATCCGCTTCGGCATTCAAGTCTTTATAACCATTCAAGATAAAGTTCTTAATGGTTTCAAGGTCAGCTTCTGTGGTATAATGTTTTTGTATGTAAGTGAATTTCTCCTGATACGCTTTTTCTTTATCTGCGCCGTTTCCTGTCAAGATAGCATTCAGCTCTTTTAATTCTTCTTGCAACGTTTTCATATTTTATCTGTTTTATGCCTCTTCCATGTGCGGAAAGGCGTATTTACAAGTTTAGTTCTTTCAATCTTTCTTCTATGGCGGCAATGGCTCTTTCCAATCTTCCTTTTTCATCCAATATGGCGTTGACTTGTTTTTCGGAAAAATTTTTCATATTGTGAAATGACCATTCTACAAGTTTCTTTTTTAACTTTAATTCTGTCAGTTTCTGACTAAGAATTAAAATTTCATTTTTCTCCATTATGTCTTTGTTTTCCCTTTGATATTACAAATGTACATAACAAATATGATATGTGCAATCTTCCTGCAAAAAATAAATTCTCTATGTTAGTCTTAGCATAGTTGACACGGTTTTTGAAAAAAACTCTGTGCCTCCGTGTCTCTGTGTTTATTTTTATTTCAGCAAACCTTGTCAACTATCTAAAAACCTAGTTCCTGGTTACCTAGTCAACTCGTCACCTAAAAACTGATACCTTGTCAACTATAGAGAATCACTTTTCCACTTCCTTACCGTATTCTTTCCAGTCTTCGAAGCCTTTTTTCAGATTATAGACCTTATACCCCATGTCGGTAAGGATGGTTGCAGCTTTCCGGCTTCGGCGTCCGCTTTTGCAATATACTGCTACGGGGCGGTCTTTGTCGAGCATTTCTTCGGCATCGATGGCAAAATGGTCTTCCAAGACATTGATGTTCAGACTGCCCGGTATGTGTCCTTCGCTGTATTCAGCTACGGTGCGTACATCTACCCGTTGTACGTTTTCGTCTTGTATCAGGCGGTCGAATTCGTCTACAGTGAGGCTCTTGAACTTGTCTTGAGGTTTGGCGCTGCATGCCATGAGACCTATCAGACAGACAATTACGAAGAAAAAGAAATAAAGCGGTTTGATCATAAGCTGAATAGATTAATAGATGTATAAATAAAAGATGTAATTAAAAGTTTTATAAGAAAATGGTTGTTAGTTTATGGGAAAATCTCTGTAGGTTTCTCCTTCTTTATAGATATTAAGGCGGAAACGTATCTTGTCGCCTGCATGTAGGCTGTCCCAGTAATACCGGAGTGGTACAGAAAGGTAAGTCTGATCGGTAAATGCCTCATAATCATTATTGCTGTTGTGATAAAGGCGCAAATATAAAGTGCGTGTCCCTGTATTTTCAGTCGACAGACTATCTTCAATAAAATGGAAAACATGTGCCTGGTCTTTTCTTCGGACGTCCAGAATCAGGTTCAGGTAATTGCCCGAGAGCCAGATGCTTTGTATGTCTACTGGGTCTGTGTAAATACTGTCTTTCCATTCGGACCGTTTATCGGGATAAGGCGATATCACGATTTCACTGGAATACAATTTTACTTCCGGTTCTGTTAAGTTAGTTCCCTCGTTTATAAACTGATAAATGGATACGGTACGATAAATCGAATCTGCCCGGAGTCCGTCCAGCCCTTCCCGGGGTTGAACTGCATATCTTTCCCCCTTATCGGTCAATAGATGCGTGATAGTGCCGCTTGAGTCTGTTTGAATGTCGATAAACTCAGTTAAAACACTGGGATATACATACGCTTCTTCTTTGCATGCTGTCAGTAGCAGGCAAAGAAGAAGCGTATAGATATAGATACGTCTGGTCATACGTTCATGGCTTTCAGGTGATTGATAACCGGATTGGCATACATGGTAAGTATGCAGCGACGCAAGAAAGGTATGTCTTTGTTCGGCAAATCAATCATATCCAGTTTCTTTTGCACATAAGCTTCGAATTTCGCTTTGTCTGCTTCGGTATAGTTATCGGTAAATTCTTGTTGGTCTTCCAGCAGGTCACAAGCGATGTAGTTGCCCGGATAGAGGCGGTAATTGCGATGGATATGCAAGTCGATGAGATGAGCGATTTTCAAGAAAAGCTCGTTCTTTGCACATCCTCGCAGGCTTTCCAGTTCCTCATTGATACAAGCTGCCGTCTGGAAATAGACTCGTCCCTTGTATCCGAAAATACCCGTCTTCATATTGATTAGGTCATCTTCTTGGGTCTTTTTGAAGCCTTCGATGTCACGTTTCTGTTGCATTTCCTTTGCTTTTAGGAAATCACATGGGTCATATTCGTATGAAAGGGAAGTGGGAACAATATTTAATTCTTTCAGGTAGTCGATGACATCCCCTGTACAGCCCAGTGCCAACATTTTCAATACACTTTCTTGCGTACGGTCGTTCGAATCTTTAGCGCGTCCTTCGCGTTGGGCTATCCAGATATTTTCTTTCTTTTGCGTAATGGCAAAATGAATATAGCGTGACATACGTGCGGATGACAACAACATTTGTCGCATACTAAGTGTGCGTTGTACGATAAACGACTTATTTACCCGCACCAGTTTTTTTATCCATGGATAGATGAGCAGGTTGTCGCCGATAGCAATCTCTACCGTGGTAGGAAAATGATTGTCGAGCAGACCCAACGACAGGAAACCGGGGTCGAGTACGATGTCGCGGTGATTGGATATGAACGTATAGTTCTTTTCTTTATCGGGTAATGCAGATGCATTCAACTCGAATCCGTCGCTATGTTCTTTAATAATCTTATGAAGTAAAGGATAGAAGACATTGACTTGTACCTCTAAATTGGTTTTGCATTGATGCAATTGCTGTTTTAGTGCTTCAGGTGGAATGCCCGGCATAATCAGGTTAATCACTGCCTGGAAAGCAGGGTCAGCCAATAACTCATCGAATATTTGCGGAAGTTCTTCAGGGGTATACGGACGTATCTCGTCGAATTCAGCAGGGATGTTCATAATGTTTTATTTTAAAGTTTGTCCCAAAGGTAGCTTTTTTTTAATTAAGAATGAAGGATGAAGAATTTTAATTAAGAATGAAAAATTAAGAATGAAGAATTTTATCAACATGAACTTATTCTTCATTCTTCGTTCTTCATTCTTCATTTAAAAGTTGTCTTCAATGATGTCGGTCATGAAATCTTTCATGTCGATGCTGGCAGCACGTGCCTGTTGGGGGATGAAGCTGGTGGCGGTCATTCCCGGTGTGGTATTTATTTCCAGTAAATTGATTTTCTCCCCTTCGGTGATAATGTAATCTACCCGCACCAGTCCTTTACAGCCCAGGATGTCGTAGATGGCAGAGGTAAGTTTCTGTACACGTCCGGTCAGTTCGGGGCTGAGGCGTGCCGGCGTGATTTCGGTTACCTGTCCGTTGTATTTGGCATTGAAGTCAAAAAACTCATTTTTGCTTACTACTTCCGTGATGGGTAGCACCACCGATTTAGTTCGTGTCTTGTAGCATCCGTTGGCAAGTTCGATGCCGTCCATATAAGCTTCTATCATGGCGTCATCCGATTCGGCGAAGGCTGCTTGCAGGGCAGGTTGTATCTGTTCTTTGGTTTTTACCTTGGTGACACCGAAGCTCGAACCACTGGCATTAGGCTTGATGAAACATGGCAGTCCGATTTTTTCGATAACCTCTTCATCGCTGATGCCGTTGCGTTTGTGCACCAACATCGATTCGGCTACCCGTATGCCGAAACTCTTTAGGTATTGGTTGGTCATGAACTTGTTGAATGTCAAAGCCGAAACTAATACATTACAAGAGGAATAGGGAATGCCGAGCAATTCGAAATAGCCTTGCAGGATACCGTTTTCACCCGGTGTGCCGTGAATGGTGATATAGGCGAAATCGGGCTTTATTTTCTTTCCGTTTTCCATGAAACTGAAGTCGTTCTTGTCAATCGGGCTATGCGAACCGTCGTTCAGTATGGCGTTCCATCCCTTTTTGCTCAGTTCTACGATGTATAAGTCGTATTTCTCCTTGTCGATGAACGAATAGATTCCAGCAGCACTTTTCATCGAAACATCGTGTTCCGACGAGTCTCCTCCTGCTACGATAGCAATGATACGTTTCATAATTCTTCTCTGTTACTGATGTATGCTCTCCATTTCTCCAGCAAGTGTGTCATGTCTTCGGGCAATTCGGATGTAAAGAACATCTCTTTGCCGGTACGGGGATGTACGAACCCCAAGGTTTTGGCGTGCAGAGCCTGACGGGGGCAAATGGCGAAGCAGTTGTTTACAAATTGTTTGTATTTACTAAAATGAGTTCCTTTCAATATCTCGTGACCTCCGTAACGTTCGTCATTGAACAATACGTGGCCGATGTGTTTCATGTGTACACGTATCTGGTGAGTGCGTCCGGTTTCGAGCACACATTTCACCAGGGTGACATATCCCAGCCGTTCCAATACCTGATAATGAGTGACTGCATGTTTCCCTTGTGTCGGGTCCGATAATACGGCCATCTGCATCCGGTCTTTCGGGTTGCGTCCGATATTGCCTTCGATGGTTCCTTCGTCTTCCTCGATAATGCCCCATACCAGTGCATTGTATTCCCGCTTGGTGGTCTTGTTGTAGAATTGCAATCCCAGATTGGTTTTGGCATCCGGTGTTTTTGCCACGACCAGCAGTCCGGACGTGTCTTTGTCGATGCGGTGCACCAGTCCTACTTGCGGGTCGTTCGGGTCATACGAAGGTACATCGCGCAGATGCCAGGCGATGGCGTTTACCAGTGTGCCGTGATAATTGCCGCAGCCCGGATGCACGACCAGTCCTGCAGGTTTGTTTATCACCATCAGGTCTGCATCTTCGTAAACGATATCGAGTGGAATATCTTCGGGGATAATGTCGTTCTCATACCGTGGACGGTCCATCATCACCGTCAGTACATCAAGCGGCTTTACCTTATAGCTGCTTTTTACAGGTTTGCCGTTAGCCAGCACAAATCCATGGTCGGCTGCAGTCTGTATGCGGTTGCGTGAGGCGTTGACAATGCGCTCGAACAGATATTTGTCGATGCGTACCGGTGCTTGTCCTTTGTCTACAGTTACCCGGAAATGTTCGTATAGTTCGGACGAAGGTTCTACCGGCTCGATATCTTCCAGCGAGTCGTCCAGTTCGGTTATCTCGTTTTCTTCCATTCGTTTGTCTTTCTTGTTGTTAGAACCAGGCGTCGTCTACCTGTGCTTCACTTTCCTGTTTCAGGTTAAGGCTTAGCGAATCGGTTACTGCAAGCGAGTCGCGCAGGTGCGTGTTGCCTATACATAAGGTAAGGATTGCTTCAAAGGGAACCTTGTCACCCGATTTCAGTGACTTCCCTCTGTATTTGATGCCATATACCCAGTCTTGTTCGCCCGGCACCAGTTCCGGTTCGGTCAGCTTGAACTTCATGGCTTTCAGCTTGGCGGCTGCCTGTCGCATGGAGCTGTTATCGATGACATCCGGTATTCTTACGCGGGGCACTTCGCGTGTGTTGATAGTAAGGTAGATGGTACGTCCTTCCTTTACCCGCATTCCTCCTTCGGGTTTCTGTTCGAGGATGATGCCGGGCGAAAGTTCTTTTACATAATTAGAGTCCACCACCACGCCTTGCATGTTTTGGTTCTGCAGCAATAGCTGTGCCTGTTCCAGCGACTTGTGTTTGACGTTGGGGACAAGGTACGATTGCCCGTGATGGGTATATGCATCCAGCCAGAACAATGTTCCGCCGATAGCTACGATGACTACCACTACCATTCCGATAAGGTTCAGCCAGAAGAAGCGGTTTTGCTTGAACGAGAAAAAATCTTTCAGCTTTATCATATTCTAATGAAAATCAGTCTTTGGTTAGTGCGGCAAAGATACAATAAAAAACGAAAAGCCGCAAAATACTGTCTCAGCATCTTGCGGCTCTTTGCTTTTTTCTTTCGTCCCGGACTTATGCTTTTACGCCGTTGTATTCGTCAGAGACAGTCAGTTTCTTACGGCCTTTTGCGCGACGTGCAGCCAATACGCGACGGCCATTAGCAGTTGCCATTCTTTCACGGAAACCGTGTTTGTTTTTTCTCTTTCTGTTCGAAGGTTGATAAGTTCTTTTCATTTTTCGTATCTAATTATGTTATTATTCCATGCGTTCGGGCTGCAAAAGTAGTGACTTTTTTTAAATAAACCAAATAGCTAAATCATTTTTAGACAAATCTTTTTGTGTTTTTTCATGATTTAGTGTAATTTTGCGTCCGAAATTGGTAATGGTAATACAAATCAATAATCACTAAATAAAGATTCTAGTTATGATTAATGCTCAAGACATTAAGATTGGAACAGCAATCCGTATGGATGGCAAGCTGTATTTTTGTATCGACTTTTTGCATGTAAAACCCGGTAAAGGAAACACTTTCATGCGTACGAAGCTGAAAGACGTAGTCGACGGTTATGTATTGGAACGTCGTTTCAACATCGGTGAAAAGCTGGAAGATGTACGCGTAGAACGCCGTCCTTACCAGTACCTTTATAAAGAAGGAGAAGATTATATTTTCATGAATCAGGAAACATTCGAGCAAGTGCCTATCGCACGCGACCTGATTGAAGGCGTTGACTTCCTGAAAGAAGAAATGGTAGTAGATGTTGTATCGGATGCTTCTACCGAAACTATCCTGTTTGCCGAATTGCCGGTTAAGGTTCAGTTGAAGGTGACTTATACCGAACCGGGATTAAAAGGTGATACGGCTACCAATGCTACTAAACCCGCTACGGTAGAAACCGGTGCTACGGTTCGTGTGCCTTTGTTTATCAACCAGGATGAAATCATCGAGGTAGATACACGCGACGGTTCATACGTAGGCCGTGTAAAAGCTTAATCGATTTACACCTTATTAATATAGGGCTGCATTTCCACGGTAAACAGGAATGCAGCCTTGTTTCTTTAGAGATACATTAATTAAAATTATAGTGAAATGAAAAAGAATCTGTTTTATTATTTGTTTGCCGTGTTGTGTACGGTGACATTGTTCACCTCTTGCAGCGATGATGACGAACCTACAGTATCTATGTCAGAAGCGGTCGCTGGAGAGTATGAAGGTAAATTAGATGTTGCTTTGGTAATCGGTGGTGCTTCGGTTTCGACAGGCGATCCGCTTACACAATCTGTTTCTGTAACGAGAGCGGGCGATACGATGGTAGACTTACGGATTACAGGCTTTTCTTTCCAAGGTATGAATTTAGGCAATATCGAGTTGGAAAATTGCCAACTGACTGATGCTGGAAATGGTGCTTATCGGTTTACAGCTACTACTGAGTTGAATCTGATGAATTTGTTGTCTGGTTCGGTGGCAGCAACCGGTGAGTTTACCAGTAACGACGAATTGTTCCTCGATTTGGACATTGATGAAGTCGTATTGGGAGGAAATGCTGTAAATTATACTGTGAAAGTAGGTTACGAAGGAACTAAAGTGGCTCAGTAATGATATAAGAGCGGCTTTAAGATTTAGCAATAGAAGCATAGGAATAAATGAATCAGTTTTTGTTTGTTTCTGTGCTTTTTTGTTGGTCAGGTTGAAGAGGAATTTGAAATATATGCTACTTTATTCTCTTCTATATTCAGAAATAAATGATGCCTTTTTAAGGATAGAACACAAATAACATAAATAGACCTTGTGTGTCTCTGTAATTTGTACCACTTTTGCATTCGTGGATTTTTCGGTTTATTCGATTGTGGTATTAATACCGGAAATATTGATTTACTAAACTTTAATTTGTAGACAATGAAAAAGAATTTGTTTTATTATTTGTTTGCCGTGCTGTGCACGATGCCGCTCTTCACTTCTTGTAGTGATGATGATGAGGCTCCAGTTGTGATTCCTATTGAAGATGAATTGGCTGGGAACTATGGTGGAGCATTGGAGATTACAGTCAATGGTGTGACGATTTCAGGAACTGATGGTATTCCTCAGAATGTGGAATTGACAAAAGCGGGAGATGCTGCCATTTCTTTGTCTCTTACTGATTTTTCTTTTATGGGTATCGAGGTAGGCGATATCGATCTGAACAATTGTCCGTTGACTGCAACCGGTGAAAACAGCTACAGTTTTACGGCAGAACCTTTTGAATTGTCAGCAGCAGACGGTTCTATGACTTGTTCTGTAGCGTTGAATAGCGGAACAATTGTAAATGGACTTTTGACATTGGATTTGGATATTGACGCTCAGTTGGGTACGGTTCAGCAGACTGTTACAGTCGTATTTACCGGTACTCATGGCACAACTGTTGAAATCCCCAGTTCGGAAGCACAGATATTGTCTTTCTCTTTTGACACTTCGGTAGCAGCCAATGCGGCTGTACTTACTCAGCCGGTTATCGATGAAGCTACTCATACGATTACATTTGCGGTAGAAGACGGTCAGGATGTTACGGCATTGGTTCCTACTATTGAAGTATCCGAAGGTGCTACCGTAACTCCGGCAAGTGGTGCTGAAGTAAACTTCGAAAGCGGTAGTGCTGTCTTTACAGTAGTGGCAGAAGACGGAGCGACAACAGTTACCTATACGGCTTCATGCAGTCAGACTAATATCCTTGTATATGATTTTGAGTCATGGAGTACTCCGGAAGGTGCGATGTATGACGATGTAGTAAATCCTGATGGCTGGGCAACTTGCAACGATGCGGTAGCTTTGATTAAGAACTTAGGTGTTTTGGGAGGCATTAATTATACAGGCGAATATCCGGTTCGTCAGACTACGGAAGCTTATGCGGGCAGTTCGGCAGCTCTGTTGGAGTCGGTAGATACACAAGGCGGTAACATTTTCGGTCAGGCTATTCCTAAAGTGACTGCAGGGTCGATGTTCTTGGGAACATTCAATGCAATGGCTGCTATGTCCGACCCGATGGCGACTACCCAGTTCGGTGTGCTGTATGACAAGAAGCCGGTGAAAGTTTCAGGTTATTATAAATATACTCCGGGAACCGATTTCTACAATGCAGCCGGCGAATTGCAGGCAGACAAGAAAGATGCTTGTGCAATCAATGCCGTATTGTATGAAGTGGAAAATGAAGACGAAACATTGAATGGAAGCACTATTTATACATCCGATAAGATTGTGGCAAGTGCAGTGTTTGGTACAGGAGAAACTGTGGCCGAATATACTCCGTTCGAATTGAATCTGGAATATGTGAAAGAATATGACCCGGCAAAGATGTATAAATTTGCCATTATTTTCTCTGCCAGCGCAGAAGGCGCAAGCTATAACGCGGCTGTAGGCAGCAAGCTGTATATCGATGAAGTAACGGTAGAAAGCGAAGTGGTAACAGAATAACTTATATTTTTTTCATTACGCAAAGCAGGCGTGGAAGCAGGGTGATGAAGCCTTGCTTTTACGCCTGCTTTTTTAGTTATTCTATATTTAGAGATACCGTAGATAGAGAAGCGATTTCGCTTATTTCGTTTATGATTCAGGATGTGATGGGGTTTATCATTGTCAGGCAAAAGTGCCCTGTAACATTGAAATGATAAAAAAAGAATACAGAAAAAGAGTGTTTATATTGATTTTTTACTATTTTTGTGAGGAGTAGAGGTCATTCTCTCTCCGATTTGTTAGAGTTTAAGGAGCGTAATGCTTGTTTTGTGAATGAAAGTTTGTTTCTGCATTTCAGCTTTTTTCTAAAATCTTCATTCTCAGACGTAGTCCTGCAGTTCCACGCTTCGTATTTTTAATGGTCCTTTTAGGAACTGAAGGACACAAATTATTCAGCAGAATATGAAATCTATCGGTAGCTTGATTAAGGAAGAGTTGGAAAAGCAAGAACGGAGTGTCAGTTGGTTTGCCCGAAAACTTGCTTGTGACCGTTCGAATGTTTACCGCTTGTTTCAGAAAGAAAGCATTGATACGCATCTGCTTGCCCGTATATCACTTATTTTGGGCCGGGATTTCTTTTCTGATTTGTCTGCCGATATGCATTTAGGAGATACTGAGGGCATCGATAAGCCTGTATAAATTATTTATTGTTGCAATATCTGCAATAAAACCGTGGAAATTCCGCAACGCTAAATTATATGTTGTTGCCTATATTTATCTTATTTTTGTAAAAGTAATTTAAATATGGGAAGAATATGAAAACAATGAAGTACTTATCGATGATGTTACTTATGTTAGTAACAAGTGTTTGTATGTTTAGCTGTAGTGACGATGACGATGCAGCGGATAGCGGTTATCAAGATTATTACATTGAAATAGATTTATCGGGAGGAGGATTTGATTCGCAAGAATTAAACGCGCTTAAAGCCGAATTAAATACTGAACTTTCCGACTATTACTGGGAAAAGGTAACACGAGATGAGGTGATTTATGATTTTAATTTAGTAATAGAAAGTTTAGAGTATTCATTCTCTGAAGGAGTACCTGGACTTCCTGAACCTTTACGATTTATCTTATATTTGAAAACATCAGACGGAACAACGGTGAGAACAGCTACGCTGACTATTACAAGCACTGGATGTACAGTAAGTTGATGCCAGTTTGATATTCAATAAAAAGCCAACCTCTCCACTTCGGACAGGTTGGCTTTTTAGTTCTATGGACGAGATGAGAGGTCCCGCTACGGAATCTTTTGTCTTGTCAGAAACGCACCATCATTTCGATGACCAGCTTATCCTGTTCCGACTCCAAGGCGAGTGAGTTGTCGTCATAAAAATACTTCTCATAGTTCAAGCGGAGGTCTGCCTGAAACGGCTTGCCGAAACTGAATGTCATTCCGGCGGTAATGCGTTTGCGCTTATGGTCGGTAATGATGTAGTCGGTTTCGTTCTCATCCAGTTTGTCACTGTTGTTCCCCATGTAGTCGAAGCGTGCCAGAAAAGAAATCTTTTTGAACAGGCTTCTTTTTTTCTTGATGAAATAGTCGTAGTTGACAAACGCGTTCAGTGACCATACGCTTTCGAAGGTGGAGTGAGCATAGTCCTTATACATCCCTTCCACCTCAAAATGCCAGTTGTTCCAATCATAATACGTACCTGCGTCATACATATAAATGTTTCGGTCGAACGGGCGGATGCGCTGTGTGCTTAACGTCAGGTTATAGCCTTCGAAAGGCATCAGTTCCAACTTGGCCGAATACGAGAGGGCTTTGTGCCATCCTTTCTGTTCGGTCAGTCCCGAGCCGCTGAACAAACCGGCTTCAATCGCAAAGGGAAAGCCCTCTTTCATCGAATATTTCAGGGTTGCGCCCGCATCGCGCAGGCTTCCCATCTGCTTGGCGATGAACGAGCGGTTGGCAAAATATTGCAAGTGGGGCGAACGGTGCGCGTCGATGGTAAAAGGTACACGCATCTGTCCGATGGTAATATGAAAACCTTCCAGTGGAGTGACCCGCGCGTATGCGTCCAACATCTTGATTTCCCCTTCATCGCAAAGGTCAATCTCTGCCTTATAGCTTACGATGGGAAGCACCTTCCCCGTAAGGCTTACCCGGGCGGTACGCATCTGGAAGCGATGCTCTCCGGTCGTAGTCTGATGTTCGTATTTTCCTCTCAGCGTCCCGTGTATTTCCGGCAAATAATCTTTCCAGTCGACCGCCTGGGCATTGGCGGATACAACGCAAAGCATCAGACCGAATACAGATACAATCTTTTTCATTCGCTTATTCTATTCCTTTAATTTGATAATAAAAAAAGGATGAGGGTGTGTCATAGACAATCAAACACGGAGACACTGAGTCACAGAGAATCTGATTTGATAGAATTAAGGAGATGAGAACTCTGTGTCTTTGTGTCTCTGTGTTCAAAAAGACCTATGTTGACACACACTTATCCTAAAACGTGCCGGTGTCGCGGATTTATTTGCTGTCACCGCTTGGCTTTACATTCCAGACCAGCAATGCGCAAAGAGTCGATAATAGGGCCGCTCCAATCCAGAACCAGTTGATGGCGGTAAAGTCGTACACTTCTACGCCGTTTACCAGCGTCTTGTTCCCTTCTATCAGGATACCGCTCATTACGTCCTGAACGCCTGCGCCCACATAGCTGGCTATACCCACTACGCCCAATGCGGCTCCCGATGCGTTGCGGGGAGCAATATCGACAGCCATCAGTCCGCCGAGGAAACAAAGCAGTACGCCGATGCTGAGGCCGAATAAAATCATGGCTACGACGTCTAACCAATAGTGTGTGCCGGGTATTAACAGGAACAGACACAGCGCGCAGGTGTTCAGCAAACCGAAGATTAATGCCGGTGCGTTACGTTTTCCTTTAAACAAACGGTCGGAAATAAGCCCCGACAATACTGTGCCGACAATGCCGCACACGGAACCGATGGATATGATGAAACTGGCATCCAGCGTGTCGTAACCTTTTTGTGCTTCCAAGTAAAAAACGCCCCAGCTGTTTACCGCGTAACGGCTGATGTACATAAAGGCGCTCGACAAAGCCAGTATCCAGATGGCAGGCATCAGCAATACCTGTTTTTGTGCCTTGTTGAAGTCGGCGGCTTCTTCTTGTGTCAACGTCTTGGTCTCTTTCGGCTGGTTTACCGCCGGCAGTCCTTTGCTTTGTGGTGTGTCGTGGAAGAAATTCCAGATAATCAATACCCCTAAAAGACCGACCAATCCCGCTCCCCAAAACCCGTAGCGCCATCCGAATGCGCTGACGATAGAGGCTACAATAATAAACGTCAACGCCTCGCCGATGTTATGGCTGGCTGACCAGAAACCATAAAACGAGCCTCGTTCCTTATCGTTGAACCAACGTGACAGTCCGACTACACACGAAGCGGCTCCCATTGACTGGAACCATCCGCTGATTCCCCAAAGCACGGCAAACAAGATAAACGAGTGGGTAAAGCCCAGACACAGATTCACGATGGCTGTCACCAGCAGTCCTGTCGACATAAATCGCTTGATGTTGCTTCGGTCGGCAAGGAATCCGTTGGTAAACTTTCCTATCGCATAAGTAAAAAAGAGTACCGACCCGATGATTCCCAACTCTGTTTCCGTGAAAATGCCTTCCTCTACGATAGGCTTTTTTACTACATTCAGGCTCAGGCGGCAAACGTAATACATGCCGTATCCCAGTGTGGCAGAAAGGAATGTCGCCCATTGCAGGTGTTTCAGCTTACGCTCTGATTCGGGTGTCCATCCGTCGTTACAAGGTTTCGGATTGGATACCTTGTAGAAATTTATTATCGGTTTTAAAATCATAATGCTATTTTTTATTCTAATTCTTTTAAGATACAGTTCCTCAAATCATCACCGGGGGTGTATTTCAATGTTGGGGACTTCTATAAATTAAATCCCTGATTATAAGTTGCATAAGCGGATAAAATG
>UQVZ01000048.1 GCA_900544675.1 uncultured Bacteroides sp. | reverse complement strand
GCTATGTTCCTATTTTTCAAAGGAATAATTTCATTCCTTATATCGAACTCACGTTTAATAAGCAGTTTTGCGATAATGCGCAAATATTGTAGATTCAATTTATCAGAATGATAAAGCCTACTTCAGGTAACCGGCAAGTTGCTGCACGGCTCGCGCGCGGTGGCTTATCCGGTTTTTCTCTTCATTTCCCATTTCGGCAAAGGTCTGCGAATATCCTTCGGGAATGAATACAGGGTCGTAGCCGAAGCCCGACGTGCCGCGGCGTGCCTCGATGATACTGCCTCGCACAATGCCTTCGAATAGATGTTCTTCACCTCCCTCGATAAGGCAGATGGCGGTACGGAACTGTGCGCGTCGGTTGTCTTTTCCTTCCAGTTCGGCGAGCAGTTTGCGCATATTGGCTTCCGAGTCGTGCCCTTCACCGCCGGCATAACGTGCCGAGTAGACGCCCGGCGCTCCGCCGAGTGCTTCCACTTCCAGTCCGGTATCGTCCGCAAAGCAGTCCATTCCGTAATGTTCATAGATGTATCGGGCTTTCAAGCGGGCGTTTCCTTCCAGTGTATCGGCTGTTTCGGGGATGTCAGCGTAGCAATGGATGTCGTTGAGGCTGAGGATGTCGAACTGATTGCCCAGGATGGCGCGTACCTCTTCCAGCTTGTGGGCGTTGTTGGTTGCGAAAACGAGTTGATGTTTCATTTTTTTAGGAGTTAAAGAAGTTAGAGAAGTTAGAGAAGTTAGAGAAGTTAGAGAAGTTAGAGAAGTTAAAGTATAATAGTTGGGAGTTAAAGAAGTTAGAGTATAAAAATCAACAAAACTATTGGCTTTAACTTCTAACGAGCGAAGCGAGTGATAACTTCTTTAACTTCTCTAACTTCTATATTTTATTTCACTTTCAGCTTGTCGAACCCTTCGCCGTAGACGCCTACCACGTTGCTTTGTGAGATGAAGGCGTTGGGGTCGATGTCTTTCACCAGGCGGAAGATATCGAGTGACTGGGTTTTCTTTGCCAGTACGACAACCACTTTGATGTCTTGCTTGCTGTACCAGCCTGTTCCGTCGAGCAGAGTGACCCCTCGGTCTATCTGGGTGGAGATTCCTTCAGCTATTTCCTCATACTTGCGCGAGAAGATGAGGAATTGTACCGACTGGCGTGCGCTGTTGATGACGTAATCGATGACAAAGCTCATAATGAACAGCACGCAGAAGCCGAAGAGCACGCGGCGCCAGTCGTGGAAGATGAAATAGCACGACGAAATGATGACAATGTCGCAATACATCATCATTCTGCCCAGAGTGACGTCTTTGTATTTATTGATAATCCAAGCGATGATGTCGGTACCGCCCGTGCTGCCGTTATTGCAGAACACGATGCCTACGCCGAATCCCAGCATTCCCGCACCGATGACGCATGCCATAAAGTCTTGTCCCGGTCCGAGGAGCTGGGGCAGATGGCCGTTGTCGTCTTTCAGTATCCACTGGAAGAACCAAAGCAGGAAAGTCAGCATAAAGATGGCATAAATAGTCTTTACGCTGAATTTAGGTCCTAATATCTTTAAGGCAAAGCCGAGAAAAACGGCGTTGATGATGAAATAGGACACCTGGATTTCAACACCTGTCGCATAATAAATGATGGCGGAGATACCTGTCACGCCTCCCGTGGTAATCTGGTAGGGAAGCAGAAACAGGGCCCATCCCAGCGAGTAAAGCACCAACCCGAAAGTGATGGCAATGTAGTCTTTCGACTCGCGGCTGATTTTTTTGATGATTGTTGATTCCATAGGCAATTGATTGAAAGAAGGTGTGTCAACATGTTTTCTGAACACAGAGACACAAAGACACAGAGTTTTATATTTATTTATATTCTCTGTGTCTCCGTATCTCTGTGTTCAATTGCTTATGACGACCTTCTTTTTTGAATGGTTATAATACGATGTTTACGATTTTCTTCGGAACGATGATGACCTTTTTCGGGGTCTTTCCGTCAATCCATTTCTGTGATTGCTCTTCCGCCATTACCGCAGCCTGGATGGTATCGTTGTCGGCATCGGCAGGAAATTCCATCGTGAAGCGTGCCTTACCGTTGAATGAGATGGTGTATTTTACTGTGTCTTCTTTCAGGTAATCTTCGTTCCACGCAGGCCATTGGGCATCGCATACCGTGGTATCATGTCCTAATGCTTCCCATAATTCTTCTGCCAGATGCGGGGCGAAGGGAGCTATCAGGATAACCAGGTCGGTCAGCACTTCCTTGTTATGGCTCTTCAAGGCAGTCAGTTCGTTGACACAAATCATGAAGGCGCTGATGGAGGTGTTGTACGAGAACGCTTCGATGTCGCCCGTCACTTTCTTGATGAGCTTGTGGATAGACTTCAGCTCTTCTTTGCCGGCTGTACCTTCGGCCGGAAGAAATTCGCCCTGACGTCCGTAGAAGAGGTTCCACAGTTTCTTCAGGAAGCGGTGAACGCCGTCGATGCCGTTTGTGTCCCAAGGTTTCGATTGTTCTACCGGGCCGAGGAACATTTCGTACATACGTAAGGTATCGGCTCCGTATTTTTCGACAATCATGTCGGGATTTACCACATTATACATCGACTTACTCATTTTTTCTACTGCCCAGCCACAGATATACTTCCCGTCTTCGAGGATGAATTCGGCGTTATTGTATTCGGGACGCCAGTTCTTGAAGGCTTCGATGTCGAGCACATCATTCGAAACGATGTTAACATCCACGTGAAGCGGAGTTACTTCGTATTGGTCTTTCAGACCGAGTGATACGAAGGTATTGGTGTCCTTAATACGGTAAACGAAGTTGCTTCGTCCCTGAATCATTCCTTGGTTCACCAGCTTTTGGAACGGTTCTTCCTTGATGCTGACACCCAGGTCGAAGAGGAATTTGTTCCAGAAACGCGAGTATATCAAGTGTCCCGTCGCATGTTCGGTACCTCCCACATAGAGGTCGACGTTCTGCCAGTAGCGGTCTGCCTTTTCCGATACCAGCGCCTGGTCGTTGTGCGGATCCATGTAGCGCAGGTAGTAAGCGCTCGATCCGGCAAATCCCGGCATCGTATTCAGTTCGAGCGGGAATACGGTTACATTGTCAATCTTCGTATTCTCTACCACTTCGCCTTTTTCCACGTCCCAAGCCCAGCGGGTAGCGTGTCCCAACGGCGGTTCGCCCGTCTCGGTAGGCAGGAACTTGTCTACTTCGGGCAGTTCCAGCGGAAGTTTGCTTTCGTCTATCATATAAGGCATTCCGTCCTTGTAGTACACGGGGAACGGTTCGCCCCAGTAGCGCTGGCGTGAGAAAATGGCGTCGCGCAAGCGATAATTCACTTTCACGCGACCCAGGTTATGTTCTTTTACGTATTTCTTTGTGGCTGCAATGGCTTCCTTGATGGTCAGCCCGTTCAGAGTCAGGTCGCAATACGGTGTGACACCGGCTTTCGGTGAGTTGCATACAATGCCTTCCTTGGCGTCGAAGCTTTCTTCCGATACATCGCATCCTTCTACCAGCGGAACGATGGGCAGGTTGAAATGTTTGGCGAAAGCATAGTCGCGGCTGTCGTGTGCCGGCACTGCCATGATGGCTCCGGTTCCGTAACCTGCCAATACATAATCGCTTATCCAGATGGGTACGGCGTCTCCCGTGAACGGGTTGATGGCATATGAACCGCTAAATACACCTGTCACGCGACGGTCGGCGATACGTTCGCGTTCAGTACGTTTCTTTGTCCGGTCCAAATAGGCTTCCACTTCAGCACGCTGGGCTTCGGTAGTGACCTGGGGCACCAGTTCACTTTCGGGAGCCAGTACCATGAAGGTGACACCGAACATGGTGTCGGCACGGGTGGTGAAGATAGTAAATTCCAAATCGCTGTCTTTCACCTTAAAGCGTACTTCCGTACCTTCGCTTCTGCCAATCCAGTTGCGTTGGGTTTCTTTCAGAGAGTCGGTCCAGTCGATGGTTTCCAGTCCGTCGAGCAGACGTCCGGCGTATGCCGATACACGCAGACACCATTGGCGCATCTTTTTCTGTACTACCGGATAACCGCCCCGTTCGCTTACGCCATCTACCACTTCATCGTTTGCCAGCACCGTACCCAGTTGCGGACACCAGTTCACCATTGTTTCGCCCAGGTAGGCAATGCGGTAGTTCATCAGGGTTTCCTGTTGCTGTTTTTCGTCCATGGCTTTCCATTGGTCGGCACTGAAGCTCAATTCTTCGGTGCAAGCTACGTCCAGTCCCTCGGTGCCTTGTTTCTCGAAATGCTCAATCAGCTTTTCGATGGGCTGTGCCTTGCCGCAGGAATTGCAATAGAAGCTGTTGAACATTTTCTGGAAAGCCCATTGTGTCCAATGGTAATAGGCAGGGTCGCAGGTACGTACTTCACGGTCCCAGTCGAATGAGAAGCCTATCTTGTCCAGCTGTTCACGGTAGCGGTTGATGTTGTTCCGTGTCGTGATGGCAGGGTGTTGTCCTGTCTGGATGGCATATTGCTCTGCGGGAAGTCCGTAAGCGTCATATCCCATCGGGTTCAACACGTTGAAGCCTTGCAGGCGTTTGTATCTTGCATAGATATCGCTGGCAATGTATCCCAGCGGGTGACCTACGTGCAGCCCGGCTCCGGAAGGATAAGGGAACATATTCAACACGTAGTACTTCTGCTTCGATTCATCTTCGGTAACCTTGTAGGTTTTCTGTTCCACCCACCTTTGTTGCCATTTCTTTTCGATCTCTCTGAAATTATATTCCATAGTGATATTGTGTTGTAATTGATATTATTATCTTTTAGTTATCGACGCGCAAAGATAGTAAGAAATCGCTTTACCTGCAACGGATTAAGGGTAAGTAATGATTCTCAAGCAGGCAATTGGAGCCCAGACTGCCTTATCTTGCAATAAACTTCTTTTCAACACCTGAGGAAAACTTGTGAATAAACAGTTGCATTCCATACCTAAATGATGAAAAATCTGGCAAAGACAAAGACGCGGATTGATGCAACCACACGCAGATTTTATTCTACGTGAGGCTGCGCCAATCCGCGTTTACCTGCCAGTGCATCACCGACATTACTTCCTCTCAATCAGTACACATATTCCACCGGCGACTTGCGGAAACGGAGAATGCGGGTATCTTTCGTGCCGGCACCATTTTTATGCAGATAGAGGTTACTCATTCCTCCCGATATATACCAGCCCGAACCTTCGGGCGAGCAGACACCGAAGAGCATATTGTTGTAATGTCCATGATAAATGCCCGCATCGTTCCATTGCGCACTCACGCCATACCATACGATAGGTTCGTGCTCAGGGAAGTCGGGACTGGACATCTCGATGGTAATCAGGTCGGGCAAGGCAAGAGTACCACCTACAGTCACATCATTACGCCTCTTCTGCAAACGCTTCACTTTATCATGACCTTCCCAAGGAGTCTTCAGAGTATGTATCCCATCCCACATCACCCACACCGTTCCTGTGGCATCAAAGATGCGGTTGAAATCTTCCATCGAAGGCAACTCATAGCCTGCGGGCGACAATGCGTCGGCAGGCAGGCGGTTAATGTGCACCGAGTTGTTGCCGTTGTAGCCGTCCATCACAGCCACACCATCACAGTCAATCACCCTCATCCCTTGTCCGCTATCTCCTTGGTATGCCCATTGCCACAAGTCGAAAAAGGCTTCAGGAGGGCACGATTCCAAATATTGGAAAAGGGTCTGTCCGGCTTCCCGTGCCGGGTCGGCAGCCGACAACACCTGGTCATCGAACGAACGGGAATTGCCACGCGCGTTGTACTTACACCACCAGATGCCGTGAAACCATGTCACCGGAAGTCCGTAGTTAAGGCGTGACACGGTATATTCTTCCCGTGCCGCTCCGTCTGTCCGATTGCGTATCACCAGTGTAGCTTCCTGCCTGTGTCCGTCTGCAGTGGGGTCATTCGGACGCCATCCTGCCAACACCCTGCAGACACCTTCACCGACTGCAGACTCTATCTTTATCCACGGATCTTCCCCCTCGCCGTATTCTACCACCAGCTCCTTATCGGATGGCAAAGTGAACACGCCCAACTCATTATCCACATAACTGTCGAAGTCGAAGGCATAATCGTTCACGTCAAAGCTTATTTTGCCTGATAGGAGGCTGGGATTCGCGTCAAGACACAGCGTGATTACGTCTTCGGGATAGACATGCTTCATCCCCTTACGCCGGAAGCAGAGCGGCACTTCAACCGAAGGTCGGCAAGGCGGATAGAGCGGCTTATGGATACGGAAACGCTGTGTACCGCCAAATGCTCCTTCAAGAGGAAGAGCCTCCACCGTCAAGGTCGAAGCAGGACCTAGCGGAAGAAGTTCCAGTTCATCATCGCACGTCACAGCTAGCACCAAGTCAGCCGCGTGATGCGACAAAGTCACTGCATTTTTCTCTGATGACACTTCTACATCTTCGGGCAACTCCGATGCTGCCACATCTACCGACGGGCGATGCGTAAAGTCGGGATACAAGCCGGTGTTTCCTCCTTCACCCCAAGCCTCCACCGTCAACCGAGCATCGACGTCAAGCACGTCTTTCCGTAAAACAACCGCATACACCGTATTGCGGCGGATAACATCGGGAAGCGACTGGCGAAAGGAGTAAGACTTTCCGTCAATCATCGCCTCCACACTCACCGACAAGTCGGGGTTTACCTGCTCGTACAAATACATTACTCCCAACGAATCATGAAGCAAGGGAGCATCAGGAGTACAAATCGTATAGTCGCCCTTAGCTACTCCCTCCGGAGAACGCACTTCTGCGGAGGGAAACAAGTATGTTTGCCGTGCCGCCTGGCTGACTACGAAATGACTGACTTCAACCGCCTCACCGCTCACTGCAATACGGAAATCAAGTCGTGCAACGCCTCGGTTCAAAGTCAGCGGCACCTGAGCAGCATCCTTCACACCGGATGCCAAGTCGACTTTCCCTGTAAAGTAATTCGATGCAGCCGGTCTGTCTGCCGTCAGCACTGTCTGCACCCAATCGGTCTCCTGTGTCTTGCCCGTTTCAGATAAGACATCCGCGTTTGCCACCACATAAAGCGTACCTGAAAGACGATCGAGCGGCAGACGGTAACTATCGTCCGAAACGGCAAGAGGCTCGTACACCTTATGTAAAATGCCTTCCTCGAAATGATATGCCTTCATTGATGCAATATCATTTTCTCCAGGAAGCGATACAGGACTACCCGAAACTGCGAACGGCTCCCAGCCGATATGCAATGACAGCGCATCTGCCGCAGGCACCGATTCCTGTCCCAAGTCATCAGAGCAAGCCGTACCTGCCAACAGTGCACCTGTCATTCCTATATAATATAAAAAAGGTATCTTCATCGCTTTGCCAGAATTAAGAACGTTGTTTCACTTCCAACTCGGTATCGCTACCTTGCTCCCATTCGTCAAATGCCACATTCAGATTTACGTTCATATCATCCTTACGAATAATAATTGTATTGATGGTATTCCGACGGAGAGGTTCTGCCAGCACCTTGGTCAAGTTTTTTTCCTCACCATCAATAACTACGGTGACGCTTACCTCTATCCCGTTATTCTCCTGTTCATACACATAAAGCACACCTTGGGTATCTGTCGTAAGCGATTGTGAAAATACCACCGTGGTATCCCTGCGCTCTACTCCCGTGGGCGAATGAGACGCTTCCTGCGAAAAGAGGTAAGCCGAACGAGCCATGTTCTTCAACGTCAGACTCTTGATTGACGCCTTACCTACAGTCTGTATATCGATGTCGAAACGTGCCACTCCACGCTTGATGGACAAAGGCAGTACGGTTTGCGCCTTATTCTTTTCGTCCAGGTTCAGGCTGCCGCTGAAAAAGTGTGCCTCCTTTTCCTCTTTCAATTCCACTACCGTCCGCTTCCACTCGTCTTCGGTAATGCGGCGGTCATGCAACTCTTGCAGGTCAATCAGCCCGTCTGTATTCGCCAACACATACAACGACCCTTTGTAATCGGTCAATTGGAAAGCGCATGTCGCCCCGTCGAAATGCAGATCATCGTACACTTTCGCCAATGTCCCGTCAATAAACTGACAAGCTTGTATATGCTCCACCTTGTTTTCGCCTTCCAGCTCCGTCCCTTGCATCTCGTAAGCGGCAATCTTTGCCTGTACAAGAGGCATCGTTCCATTCCCCACATTATCCGGATGCTCCGAATCGGAACAAGACGTTACCCCAAAAGTTCCACACAACAGACTTCCCATCAATAAAACATTCACTTTTTTCATACGTTTTCCTTTTCCCATAAAACAATCATGTTTAGTTTAGTCTAGTCATAAATATATTCTACTGGCTTTTTCACGCACCGGATAATACGTGTTTTCTGATTATTGTGAGGCACATACTTCAACCAGTTCTGGTTGGGCTTTTCCGTATGCGCATAGCCTTCCATCATCCACGTGCCGGATTCGTTTCCATGCGTAGCCAACAACAACGACATGCGGGCGATGTTTCCCGGAACGGTATTCCACTGATGACCCAAGCCACATAGCACCCAATGGGCATCTTCGTACTGAAAATCATAGAAAGCGATTGTCCCGTACAAATGTCCTCCGAATGACACTTCGCGCTCGGTGACGGTGATTGTCAGTTCCTGTCCGTCGGCATTCTGATAGGTACGCGTCCCTTGTCCGCCCACATTGAAGTTCGAACTCTGGGCAAAAAAGGCATAGTCATCATAGTCAGGTATCCGATAGCCTTCGGGAGCCATTTCTTCTGGATTCATCAGCCCGAAGTTCTGACCGGAAGCGCGCATACCTTCATGATAAAACGCTTCACCGTTATGCTTCAGCGGATACCCGTCGGGATAACCTGCCTGATATTGGTCGCCCAATAATGCCAGCAAGTCCGCCTCATCACATCCGTTCAGGTAAGCCGCCAAGTCTGCGTCCGCCGCCGGATCCGCACCAATCTGTACTTGGTCGCTGAAACTTTTCACATTGCCCCGCAAATTATATTTACACCACCAGGTTCCGTTGACATTCACCACCGGAAGTCCCCAATTGCGCCGATGTATCGTATAGGTTTCTTTGTTTCTTCCGTCCTCATCCGAAATCACCAGCCTGCCTTCCTGCACACGTCCGTCTGCCAGCGGGTCATTGGGTTTCCATCCGCCGACAATCCGATAAACACCCGAATCGGGTACCAACATCATCCAACGGGATGTACCGGCATCAAATTCCAGTCCGGCAATCTTTCCGGACGGCAACGTCAACCTGCCCAATTCGCCTTCCACATAACTGTCAAAATCACAGACACCCTCTTTATCCAGCCTGATTTGTCCTTCCAGCAGGATAGGACTAGGCTCGAACACCAAGACCACCCTGCCTTGATGAATCTGCTGCCGGTACACTTCCAGATAAATGTATTCCGTCTCGGTTCCCGGCATCCGTATACCGGTCGATATGGAAACACTTGCTATCGGTTGCAATCCTCTTCCGGAAACGGGCTGCACAGTCACCTTGTCCACTTGTCCTTCCACGACCACTTCCGTCCCTTCCTCACCCAGCAATACCAAGCGTGAATCAGTCTGTACATACGGGATAAAGACACTGTCACAGGCAGGATTCACACGGACACCTTCCGCCAGACCGGAAGCTTCCACATCAACCAAGGCTTTTGGAACCCGACCGGATTCCACCTGTTCGCCCGCTTCCCAATCTCCCTCGGCTATCCCTACCGACAGACCTCCTCCTCTTCCGTAAACCGAAAGCGTATAGACCGTATTCCGCCGGATAACGTCGGGCAACGAAGTTCTCAAGAGATGTTGTGCCCCATCGGACGAGACCAGTATTTCCACCTGCAAATTGTCGTTCGCCTGTTCGGGTAAATAAAGCAGACATTCGCTCCGATTACTGAATCCGGTATATTCTTTTCGAAACACATCGGTCGGAGTGCCTGCCGGAGTCTCTGTCTTTCCGCGCTCGTTCAGGTATCCCTGCCGGTAAATGCCGGACACTGTCACCCGGTGCACTTCCACTCCTTTATCGAAAGATGACAAATCTATCCGTGCCACACTGCGTCTCAACGTTGTTTCTACAACTGCCGGCGAAACACCGTCTAATTGTATCCGGCCGCTCATCGCCATATATCCCTCCTCGGACACCAAATCCGAAACTCCGGCACTTATTTTCAGGAATTCAGCTTTCGTTGTCAGCTCGGGCAATACACCTTGCAGACCTTCCACCTCTCCGGCATTTGCCAGCAGACAGATTTCGCCTGCCTTACGGTTTGGATAAAACGTGTACACCCCGTCCGCCCCTTGCCGGAAGGAAGTGATGACCTCCTTCAACACCTCTTCTTCGAAACGATATCCTTGCAGGGTCACGATTTGCGCGTCCGTTCCCGAAGCGTTTCCTCCTTCCAGCCCGTCTACCACAATGCGGGTCGTAATGTGTCCGTCACTGGTTGTCGGCAATGTCAGTTTGCCCTCCTGTGCGCAACCTGTAAACAACAAAGCGCACCAGGCGTACCATGCTATTCCTCTTTTCTTCATGCTAAAAACAATAAGCCTTTACTTAATAACTCTTGATTATTCCTCATATAGGTTCGGGTTCCGCTTGCTTTGCAGGTAATCGGGCGAATCGATAGGCATCAGATACAGATGGTCCACGTAAAAACGGTTCATCAGTTCCTGTGCCCACGGTCCGTAAGTGAATGAACTATCATGGCTATACCCCATTACATGCCCCAATTCGTGGAACATAATTTCACAAGCATAAGTGCTGGAATAGTGTTCCAACCAAGCTCCCTGGTATGCCCCGAACACATCTCCTCCACCCAGACCGAGCACCCGATTGCCGGTGTACACCAGTCCCACCCGTAACGAACGGGGTTGCCTCATCTGTTGCAAGACCGTCTCGGCAGTCACCTTGTCGGTCACTCCCCCGTTGCCATACAAACGGTCTTCGTTGGCACGCAAAATCTCTTCGTGCTCCTGCATATCAATCATATAAGTGAAATTAAGGAAAAACGCCACGGCCTCACGGCAATGTACGGGACGGATACCCATCCAGTTGCCCACCGGTCCCCCGTCGGGCAGGTCGGGATTGCCGCCATACAGATTGAAAGAGATATTCCATCCGTGACGGATATCCTGCAGCTTTTGCCAATAAGCATCGCCCGACAACACTTTCAATTCGGCATCCCGCACCGCATCCAAGGCCTGCCGGGAAAGTCTGAGCCATTTTCCCGACTCGGTGAGATACATCCGTTCCGTCTGGAACAAGGGCACCTCGCCGTAGAAATCGGCAAAAGCCGGAATGCTGTCAAAATAAGCCAGGTCGATATACTCACCGCCCGTAGCCGGAAAACGGGCACGTATCGTCACATCGGCCAATGCACGAGGCGAGTAGAAGCGCACGTGCAGATGTCCGTCGTCCGTCAATGCCAACTGCAAGGGTTGCGATGTGTCAAACGAACGTTGTTTCACATCGGTGTACACTTCTTTCCGCTCGTTGTCCTGTAAGATAAAAGAGTGGTTCCCTTCGTCATAAGCCGTGCGGGTCAGAAACATCACGCCTGCCTCATCATCCGGATGAACGACCGGCGTATGCACCTTGCTTATCCGGTTCGAAACCAACGAATCTATCCCAAAACCGTACCGTTGCTCCGTCTGGTGTCCGCGGTAGTTCCGCGTCAATAAGGTGATTTCTCCCTGCAAAGGCACCTCCCGGCAAAGAGGGAGGAAGCAAAAGGAAGTCTGTTCGTCCAGCGACAGAACCGGTAATTGCATTTCTTCCGCTCCCGAAAGCGACCCGTCGGCCGAGAACGAGGTGTAAAAAGAAGCCTTTCCCCACTTCACTTCCTTGTGCGACACTGCCGTACGCACATAAGGATTATTGAAAGCGAACGAGAAATCCACCCTTCCGGCTATGTGATGCTGCACAATCCGCCCGGGAGCCGAAACGATAATCTCGGTTCCGTCTGCACCCGGTTGCCGGTTAACGGAAAAAGAAGTCTGCGAATAGAAATAGTCCGCTTCAAGCGGTTTAGATAATTGGGGCGGGAACACCAGCCAAGGGTCGGCAGTATGCCTTATTTCACGGACAGAAGCTCCATCCTGTCCGGCATCTCCCCGGATGCCCAGCACCAGCAAGGTATATGCACCTTCCTGCAAACCCTCGATGTGTATCTCCGAAGCGGCCACATCATAAAGCCCTTTCAGGTTAGAAACTACGTAACCCGCTTCATCTGCCACGTAGAACACCACACGATCGTACATTTTGTCTTTGCCTGTCAGGCGTGAAGACACATCTTCACCCTCGTAGTCTGCCCGTTGCAAGGCAAACACAATCCGGTTTTCTTCCGCTCCCGAAGGATCCATCCATTCTTCCCGACTACAAGCCATCAGCATCAGACTGCATAAAAATGTAATCCAAAAACTTTTTTTCATCTTGCCGTTTAGTTAAGTTCAGGAATACAACAACCTGACTTTTCTTTTTGTTCGGAAACAAAATCAAAAAAAGCATACAATTGGCACAAATTTATGCAAAGAAACGCAAATATTCATTACGCAAGAATGAGGTTCACACCATACATTTTACCTCACCGGCATGCCACCTCTTATTTATCCAGCCCGAATTTCTTCTTGTAATACGACTGTGCGGTATAAAGTGCTGCCGCAGGATTGTTCCCCGTCACCCGGTCTTTGGTGACAAGGGTGGTGACATACGCGTCCGAATACTTGTAGAACAGGCTGTCGTGCCCCACGCAAAGCCCGATTACCACATTCAGGTCAGTATGTGCCCGGTTGAGCAGCCGTGCCTGCAGAATGGGATTACACATGGCACTGCCTATGCGCTCGCATTCTTTCGGTATCCCTACCGAAGACTTCGCCTTGCCCGCCACCTTGCAGATAACCGAATATGGCTCGAAACCGTTGGCACGCAAGATACGCGCAAAGATGCGTGCCTCGTTGATAAGCCCGATACAATTGGCGATGCCTATCTTCCGCGCCCCGATTTTCCGGGCAAATTCCAAAATCTCCTGCACCCGTGTCCATTGGCAATAGCCTTCGTATTCCACCTCGGCGCTTGCCACCATGATGTCATGATTCCTGCCTTCATCATATTTCCCCATTGCCCAATCCTCGTCTTCCTTGTCCAGATTCGTAGTCAGGCAAAAGGCGGGATACGTGCGGTCTTTGTACTTGCAGTTCTGCGTACCGCAATCCACACAACTCAAATCTTGCTTGTTTTCACTTTTCTCGGCCATATCCTTCGGTTTTAAAAAACATTTCGCTATACAAAAGTAATGTTTTTACGCCACACCGCAAGAGCTTGCCGGGCTTCTCTATTATTGTTATCCCATTCAAGAAAACTTGATTCATCAGCAGAAATCATGCAATTCGTTTTTACCATCGCCTGTATTTTCCTTAATTTTGCAGTTAAAAACATAAGTATATGCAGCAGAAAGATATAAACAGCTTTTTCCATCCCATCAACCCGCAAATGAACATTCCCGACTTCGAATATGTCAAAACCGGAGTCTGTATCGCCATGGCAGAAGCCTTGGCCCGGAATACGAACCATAGCCTGTATATCATCGACTACAACCGCAAGAACTTTCTTTATGTATCTTCCAATCCATTGTTTCTTTGCGGCCGCTCGCCAGAAGAAGTGCAACAGAAAGGTTATGCTTTCTATTTTGAAGTCGTTCCGCCCGACGAGATAAACCGTCTGATGGAAATCAACGAAGCCGGATTCCGGTTTTACTATGACCAGCCGGTAGAAAAGAGACTTGACTTGTCCATCGAGTATAACTTTCATATCCGCACATCAGAAAAGCATTCGCACCTTATCCACCACAAGCTGACTCCCATTTTACTGAGCGACAAGGGAGATATATGGCTGGCTCTATGTACAGTTTCACTGTCACCGGAGAAAAACATCGGAGATGTAGTTATTTCAGACCATACTTGTACTGACCGGTATATCTATTCGTTCGAGGGCAGACGATGGCGGAAACAGCCGGAACTGATTCTTTCCGACCGTGAAAAAGAGATTCTCCAGCTCTCCGTTAAAGGACTGTCGAACACGGAGATTGGAGAAACTCTCTTCATTGATGCCAATACCGTCAAGTTTCACAAGAAGAAACTATTCGAGAAACTACACGCAGAAAACATCACTGAGACCGTGGGCATCGCAGCCAATATGAGGCTGATTTAGAAACACGATGTAGAACTTCGGCAAAGTAGCTACAGGTGGATGTGAGGTGATGTATTCCTCCATTTTCTTCCGCCCAAGTTTGACGACCTTCTCATCGTCACATCTGTTCATCTTTTCTTTATCAATATAGGCAATATGCCAGAAAACCAGATAACCGACAACATACCTTTCGATGGTAACTTCTATCGGTTCGTTGGGACGCTTCATGGATTGAAGGGAGTTGTGGCCATCCTTATCGATGATGCCTACAACTGCCCATGAGAGATTTATATATGAAATTGTTGATACCATAGCTTTTAGTTTTCTGCTGCAAAGTTCCATACTTCCCGATACTTTTCCACTACCCTACAGGGTAGTTCTGAGATGAGTAAGTCGATAATACTTTTGTGTATGTAACAAAAATAACTATCTTCTATGTTACCATCCAAATTATCGGATAGTATTTATTTTAAATTAACCATTCAGGATCAAATACTTGCAGGATTCAAAAGCTTTTTGAGGTGGCATAGTTCCTCTATCCGACACATAGTACCGGATTCGATATAAACCCAAAGCAACAGACCTGTCAGACAACCTTCTATAAGAGGACACGGTATCAACCCGCACCTCAATTTACTTCTTCAGAATACAGGTAAAACGCAACAATCTTTGAAAAGATGAAGCCTGAAGGCTCATCCTATAGTGAACAGGAGTCGTTTTATTAAGTTGCCTGTCGGTCTGTATGCTTTTCTTCCTCATTCCACTTGTATGGTTCATAATCTTTTTCAGTCTTAAGTACTGAGAAGATTATGTTCGACAGTTTTCTTGCCACCTTGACAATCGCCTTCTGCGGTTCCATTCTCTTTTTGTAGCTGACATAGGCACATCCAAGTCCTCTGTCCCTGTAGATACTCATCCAGGAAGCCTCTATTATCAGTGTTCCCAGCCTCTTGTTCCCACGGAATGTCTTTTCACCATGGGTGATTTTGTCACCGCTGCTATGACTTGTCGGAACAAGTCCGAGATAGGAAGCGAACTCCCTTTCATTTCGGAAACGCTTGAAGTCACCGATTTCAGTCAAGAGGGTCATCGCTACATTGAGGCCTATACCGGGAATTGTTGTCAGCAGCCTGTAATCATTCCTGTAACGTACGCTACGGCTCAGTTCACGCACTTTTCTTGTCGCCTCCAAAAGTGTATGACGCATGGATTCCACCTGGAGTATCAGCAAATCAAGCGAGGTACGGCTGCTTGAAAGAAGAACCACCTCTTCCTTCAGCCACCTGATGAAGATTTTCGACCAGTGGCTTCCCGGTCTCGAGAACCTTTCCGGGAAAATCACTCCATTGCCGTGCAACAGATGTTTTACTCTTGACTTGTAACCTCCGAGTTGTTTCTGTATGGTCTTTCTCAGTCGCACCACGGCCCGTGCGTCAATGTCATCACGCTTATGAATATAGATTCCGCTAAGAAGACCTGCCTTGAGAGACTTTACAAGCTTTACCGCATCCACTTTGTCTGTCTTCATCGTTTCCTCGTATTGGGTAGTGGGAACATCCGCTGCATGGATTATAATACAATCTATTCCTGTTTCCTGCAACGCATAGTAAGTGGAGAAACCGCTGAATCCCGATTCGTAAACGGCATGGTATTCACCTCCCGGATAGTGTTTCTTCAGAAAATCAAGGAGCTCTTTTGCCGATGGCTTCTGTGAGTGTCCCTTTACCATTCCGACTTCAGGGGCTATTGCTACCCTCCATGAATCCTTGTGGACATCAATTCCGATAAAAATCTTTTGTCCTTTGAACGAAAGTTCTTTCCTTTGCATATTGGTACGTTTTTAATGGGTTAAGTATATGTTTATTTTTGACTTATCAAATATACTATCCTATTATGGCGTACCAACTTTTTTTCACGAAATACCATGAAAAACACTCGGGGGGGAGCCGTCGGCTGGGGGCAGACAGCCCCCGTGAGACACCCGAAAGTATCTATATCTTTATTTTTTTGATTGGCTGACCCTTGTTAATGTCGGTAAACATAGTAACTTTGTCAGACCAACGTTCACCGACCATTAAATCCAAAACGATGATGAAAAAGAACTATCCGGTAGGCATACAGAGCTTTGAGAAAATACGCAGCGGGAATTACTGCTATATTGACAAGACAAAACTGATTTACAACTTAGTGAAATCGGGACAATACTATTTCCTAAGCCGTCCCCGTCGGTTCGGAAAGAGTCTGCTTGTTTCCACCTTAGAGGCTTATTTCCAAGGGAAGAAAGAACTGTTCGAAGGGCTTGCCGTCGAAAAACTGGAGGAAGAATGGATAGAGTATCCGATTCTGCATCTGGACCTCAATACAAAGAAATACGAGAACCGCTCTTCACTAAATGAAATCCTGAACCAGCATCTTGAAAAATGGGAGGCAGTTTACGGTGACGAGAAAAAAGAGCGTTCCCCCGAAGAACGTTTCTCTTATATCATAGAGAAAATCAGCAAGGTAACAGGCCGCAACGTGGTTATCCTCATCGACGAGTACGACAAGCCGATGCTTCAGGCTATCGGCAACGAAGAACTGCTGACCGACTACCGCAATACGCTGAAAGCCTTCTATGGCGTGATGAAGAGCTGCGACCGCTACATCAAGTTCGCCCTGCTGACCGGAGTCACCAAGTTCAGCAAAGTCAGCGTGTTCAGCGACCTGAATAACCTGATGGACATTTCTATGTCTGACCGCTTTGCCAACTTGTGCGGCATTACCGAAAAGGAATTGTACAGCAACTTCCAAGAAGAAATCATCGAGTTGGGAGAAAAAAACGGAATGACCGAAGAAGAAGCCAAGGCGACCCTGAAAGAAATGTACGACGGCTATCACTTCGTGGAAGACAGTGAAGATATCTATAACCCCTTCAGCCTGCTGAACACATTTGCGGAAATGAAGTTCGGCAGCTACTGGTTCGAAACCGGCACGCCAACTTTCCTGGTCGAACTGCTCAAGCACAGCCGTTACGACCTGCACCGACTGACCGAAGAAATGGCTTCGGCTGATTCATTGGGCGGCATTGACACGATGTACTCCGACCCCGTACCCATTCTCTATCAGAGCGGTTACCTCACCATCAAGGGATACGACAAGGAGTTTAAAGTCTACTACTTAGGCTTCCCCAACAAAGAAGTGGAAGAAGGATTCACCAAATTCCTGTTGCCCTGCTATGCCCACCTAGAAACCGGAAACCCGTCTTTCGAAATCATGAGTTTCGTGAAGGATGTCCGCAAGGGTGATGTGGATGCCTTCCTGAGCCGCCTGCAAAGTTTCTTTGCCGACACTCCCTATGAGCTGGCACGCGACCTGGAACTGCATTACCAGAACGTACTTTTCATCGTGTTCAAACTATTGGGTTTCTATACGCAGGCGGAATACCATACCTCGAAAGGCCGTATCGACATGGTGGTGAAAACCAATAAGTACATCTACGTGATGGAATTCAAGCTGGACGGAACTGCCGAGGAAGCCTTGCAGCAGATTGACGACAAGCAATATGCCCTGCCCTTTGCCGCCGATTCACGGGAACTGTATAAGATAGGAGTAAATTTTAGCAAAGAGACAAGAGGCATAGACAAGTGGGTGATAGAGGAATAAACTCATTTCATGTAAAAGGCAAACAGCCTTACGCTTTATATTTAAAAATATTGAATTATATGGATAGACAATTTTGCCAAAGCTGTGGTATGCCCCTGACTGATGAGAACAGGGGAACTAATGCGGACGGAAGCCGCAGCGAAGATTATTGCGCGTACTGCTACCAAGACGGGAAGTTCACCCAGGACTTCACGATGAGCCAGATGATAGAGTTCTGCCTGCAATACCTCGACCAGATGAATGCGCAGACAGGCTGGAACCTGACTCCCGTACAAGCCAAAGAACAAATGTGTCAATACTTTCCACATTTGAAGCGCTGGAAAGAAAAAGACGGTCGGTCGTTGGAGGAAAAGGCAGTCAACTTACTGGCCCAATGCGAGAACGTAACAATTGCCTCTATCGATGCCAAAGGTTATCCCCGCCCCGTGCCGATGTCCAAGATAGGAACAAAAGATTTCTATGAGGTTTGGATGGCAACGGGTGCCGATTCGGTGAAGGTCTGTGATTTTAAAGCAAACAACAAAGCCGGCCTTTGCTATGAACATTACGGCGACAGTATTGCCCTGCGGGGTACGGTGGAAGTTGTTACGGACGATACCATTCGCCAAGAGATGTGGCAAGATTGGTTCGTCCACCATTTCCCCGGAGGGCCGACTGACCCGAATTACGTGCTACTGCACTTCACCGGCGAGGAAGCTACTTTTTGGATTAACGGAGAATTTGCACACACTAACATTTGAACTACATCAGAGAACGGGGTGGATACCTTACTGCTTTATCCAAGCTCAAAGGTGTGAATTGTATCAGACCAGTAAATCCAATGTAAGTGAACACATTAAGCATATATTTGAAGAAGGGGAACTGCAAGAAGACTCAGTTGTTCGGAAATTCCGAACAACTGCTTCTGATGGTAAATCATATATGACAACCTTTTCCTATCTGAATGCTATCAAACACATTGACGATATAGGAAAGAAAGGAGAAAGATAATATAACTAACAACTAATCATCTATGGAATTATCAGACTGGTTCAAGGGATTTGAGAAAGGTTTAAGCTGTCTTAACTCCGAGCAACGGGCCTCATTCTTCTCGGAATGCGGGAAGAATTGTGTAAAATGCGGGACGCTGCAAATCTATCAGGAACTATATGAAAAAGCGAACGGTGACTTGGACACCTTCTTTTTGGAAGCTGACAAACTGCCTGGCGTAAGAAGCGAAATCATTGAAAAGGGTGCTGTTTATCATCTCTATTTTATGGAATGTACCTGTATGCTTCATCGGCAAGGCTATGTCTCTACTCCATTGCTTTGTGAATGCTCCCAACAAAGCATTCTTTATGTCTTGCATTCACTATGGAAAGACAAGGCATTTCGGGTAACAATCATCAAATCTGTTTTACGGGGTAGTCAACATTGTAAAATGCAAATTGAAACGACAAACAAAAGTTTGTTTCCGGAATACCCGATACGCCAAGCCACCGAACAAGACATTCCCGCATTGCAGGAACTGTTCCGCAATACCGTCCTATACATCAATTCCAAGGATTATACGCAAGAGGAAACAGCAGACTGGGCCTCGTGCGGAAGCAGTATGGAGCATTGGAAAGAATTGCTGGCGAAGCATCACTTCATAGTGGCATTGGATGCTCAAGGCAAAATTATCGGCTTCTCTTCTATGAATGCAGAAGGCTATATGCACGCGATGTTCGTCCATAAGGACCGGCAAGGAAAAGGCGTGGCAACCCGACTGCTTGCAGAAGCCGAGAAGATGGCCCGTGAATACGAAGTACAGAGAATATGGGCTGAAGTCAGCATTACCGCCAAGCCCTTCTTCGAGAAACACGGCTACAGAATAATAAAAGAGCAGAAAGCGAAAGCCAACCGGCTGTATCTGACTAACTATGTGATGGAAAAAACGATATGAACATACTGAAATCTCTCCTTACACAGAAAAACCGAAAAAGTAGAGGATTCAAGTTATAATTCCGCTCAATATATAGCAAAATATCAATTAAATAACTATTTTTGTCTTCGGATAGAGGCGACTCTTTCCGAGACATAAGAAATAAGAAGAGACGTTATGCTCATCTTGTAAGTGAAAACGTAGGAAATTTTCAAGCTGATGCAAGAGATAGCATAGTGGTTCTCACGCATATAGCGTGGGCTGCTATTGTTACATCTGCATCAAAGGTTTCCTACGACCTTCACTTGGACGTGGCATAGTTGGCTCACGTTTTTTCATTATAAATTTCATAGCCCGATAGAGCCGATAGGGAATTGTGCGAATATGAACAAATTGGTTATTTCGTTTCTTTTAATCACCGCTTTCCTTGCAGTAAGTTGCAGCGATGATGAGTCCAAAGATGTTGTTGACGAAATCAAGATGTCCGTTTCTGCCGAAACAGGTACGTACATACCATGGGGCAGCGATACTCCAGTAGAGTGTATGCTGGTTATGTCTGAAGACAATCCCGGTGTATGGGAGCCACTTGGCTTTAATAGTATTAAGTGGTTTACATACGAAAGAGGACATGAATATTACCTTTCGGTGGAGCGGACCATCCTCGCCAATCCTCCTATGGATGGTTCAGACCGTACCTATTCACTGTTGAAAATCCTTCAAGACCGTATTATTACTGAGCCGGAAGAACCGGAAGAAGATAAAGAAATCAATTCGGAAGAAGACATTGAGTACTATGATATGTGCCCCTTTAACAAGTATGCCATAGAAAAGGAATTCATTCTCAATGAGAATGGAGAAATTTCCTATGCCAACGGTCACAACCTTCCGTCTTATGATAATGCCCGCATTTGGTTAGAGTGCATTCTCGATAAGGGAGATCCGAATTGGGTGGAGTTCAATAGGGTACCTTATCAGGCAACTTATTCATTCGTCTTGTCACCTTTTACGGATGAAATCCGATTGGTGAGAAACGATTCATCAGGTCCACTGTTCAAGCATGTCATACCTGAAAATGAATTTAACCTCATACTATCCATGAAGTCCGGTGAAGAAGTCCATTATGCACTCATCCTCGCCAATGTCTACCGAATGGGGCTTCAGAAATTAGAATTTACCATAAAGAAACAATAAAAAATATAGTTATGATGAATAGACTTATCAACCCGATTATCTTTATCATCTGCCTGTTCGTTACAGCTTGCAGCGATGATAATAATGAAAACGAACCGATTACGCCGTTCAGTCTTGGAAATACTTATTATGAAGTAAGATTAGGAAAAGGAACTAACAGCATCTACATAACAAATGGCAGTGGGGATATTAGTCTGGCCATAGAAGATGAAAACATATTGAACGCCAAGTATGAGAGTGGACTGTATGCGGACGGTCTGAGAGGAGTCATTTTCCTGTATGGCATGCGGAAAGGAAGTACGACACTGACCATTACTGATAATATCACCAAAGAAGCAGAAACCGTTGAAGTGAAAGTAACAGATTGCTATCTTGCATACGTTATCAATGACAGTAACCACCCGGTCTTGCCGGCAGGCACCACACTCTTTTTAATAAACAATCAAGCGCAGGACTACTATCTGTTCGACCAAGACAACGTATATAACAAGCCCATACTAAAAGACAGCGGTTACGAGTTCTTCATCACGCTGGATGCCGGCACAGGTGCGAAACCCGCCAACTATGCTATTCCCAACTTACGCTTATACAAACACAATCCCACTGATGCTGAAACTACTACATCGAAGTTCTATGACTTCCAAATAGAACTGTATGGCGAAAATGCAAGTTCTTCACTCGTGACGAACGTCATTCGAACTTATTTGGGCGTGGACTGGGAGAAACTTATCGGTGATGCCCAAACAAAATCACCTGCCCCTGCAAATATGACCATGATAATGACTGTTCCTGGTACAGATTATCAAATAGAAGGCGAATTAAGCACGGTAACTATACCTGAACATACATTGGATTGATAATGGCAGGAGTTTAATTCTGCCAAACCTGTATATTTTATAAAGCAAACGAAGAGAGAAACTGATTGTTCTTTTCGTTTGCTTTATTTTTTGCTACCTCAAATTAATCTTAAAAAAACACCCGACTTTACATCTTGAAATGTAAAGTCGGGCATCTCTGCGGTGCGGACGGTAATCGTACCTGCCGCTTATAATATCTTTTTAATCAGTAACTTATGCGTAACCTAAAATTTAATGGTTACGACTTGGTTACGATTTCATCTTGTCAATTTTCGTAGCTTATGACACCACCGTGTCACCTTTCGATTGCGAGTGCAAAAGTACTACACATTTTTGAAACATGCAAGTTCTTGACAATATTTTTTTCAGCCTTTTTTTCAAGTGCAAGGTGCGAGCCTATATATATAAATAGGCTTGCACCTTGCACTGAACTAATTTTGAACCTATTAACCTTACTCCTGACCGAAACGGATTGACCTCGCATTTTCCCGCAAAAAAAAATGCAGGAACAAAAAAATTATGGTGTAGTACACGTATAGTATACCATGCGGATTTTGACTTATCGGGAACTTTGCGGCAAACATTTCAATAATTAGGATTATGACAGAAGTTATCGTAATGGAAAGTGCCGCCTATCAAAAGATGATGGGGCAAATAGCGAAAATCGCTGAGTTCATTACCAAGAATGAACACAAGTTGCAGGATTGCGACTTTGACAACGATGTATGGCTGGACAGTCAAGAAGTGGCCGATATGCTCCATATCAGCACACGCACCCTGCAACGGTTAAGGAGCGACGGACTGGTAGAGTATTCGGTGTTCCGCCGCAAGTGCCTGTACAAGCTCTCAGAAATAGAGAAAAAGGTACGGGAAAAGGTTATCACGTGTGAACCGCACCTGATAGACGTTTACAAGAAGAACCGGTTGTTGGATATAACAAAGGACGAAGACAATGAATAAGGAGGATATTTTGCAGGCGACGGACAGGGGGCTTTCGGTGTTCAGACACTACCTTCCCGTGCCGTTCCGCATCGGTAAGAAGTTCCTGAATCCTTTATATAAGGATACGAAGGCATCGTGCAACGTATATTATGACCGGCGGCATTCGGTGTATAAGATGAAGGATTTCGGCAATGAGGAATATTCCGGGGACTGCTTCGAGTTGGTAGGGACAATGACGGGGCTGAGTTGCAGGAACGCGAAGGATTTCGTTGAAATCATGCGCATCATTGACCATGACCTGCATTTGGGGTTGGCAGACGGTTACGAAAATTGTGTGGACACATCTTCCGTTCAGGTAGTTTGTCCGCCCACGCCGGAACAGGTGATAAAGAAAATACGCCCGTATAATATCGTACCAAGGGCGTTCAATGAAACAGACCGGATATTTTGGAGCAAATCCAGAATCACGGAGCATACATTAAATAAATATAATGTACGGCCTCTGCATTCGTTCAGTTCCGTCAATCAGGAAGGGAAAAGCTATACCTTGACTGAAACGGCACAGGAACCGATGTATGGCTATGTAGGCGACAAATACATTAAAATCTACCGCCCGCGCTCGGAGATGCGTTTCCTCTATGCCGGAGATTTGGGCGACAATTACTGCTTCGGACTTGACCAATTATCCGCCAAAGGGGATTTGTTGTTTATCACAGGCGGTGAGAAAGACGTGATGAGCCTTGCGGCAAACGGATTCCATGCCATCTGTTTCAATTCGGAAACGACGGTCATCCCTACCTCTGTGCTGATGCTGCTCTCCTACCGGTTCAAACACATTGTCCTGCTGTATGATATGGACAAGACCGGTCTGGAAGTTTCCGCCAAACGGCAGGAAGAATTGAAGCCGTTTGCATTGAAACGCCTTTTGCTGCCACTGTCAGGAACAAAAGAAGAAAAGGATGTAACGGATTATTTTGCGTTGGGACACACGCACGACGATTTATTGAAATTGTTCTTAAACCATTTGGATTCATTATACAAGGAAGATATGTCAGCATTAAAATCATGCGAGTTGGATTTCAACAACCCGCCACCTGTGGCACAAATGATAGT
>UQVZ01000047.1 GCA_900544675.1 uncultured Bacteroides sp. | reverse complement strand
TTAAAACAAATATTATCCAATTATTTGGATAGCAACATAGAAGATTATTAATCTTACCGGAAACGCACCTATATGCATCGGGCGATGCAACTATCTTCGTAAGCCTTCCATGATATATCGCAAGACACCGGACAAGCACACATCTTTTTCCGCTAACCTTATCCGTATATGGACGAGTTTCATTATCTTTGAACCGCAAATCATAAAAAACCGACAACGCATGAAAAAGATAACCATCGCCATCGACGGCTTTTCATCGTGCGGAAAAAGCACGATGGCAAAAGACCTGGCAAAAGAAATCGGATACATCTATATCGACAGCGGCGCCATGTATCGTGCCGTCACCTTGTATTGCATTGAACATCACCTGTTCAATGCAGACGGAAGCATCCAGGAAGACAACCTGAAACAGCAGATGAACGACATCCGTATCTCTTTCCAACTGGACAAAGAGACCATGCGCCCGCGCACGTTTCTGAACGGGAAAGATGTAGAAGACCAAATCCGCACGCTCGAAGTCTCCTCGAAAGTAAGCCCCGTATCGGCACTCGACTTCGTTCGCCATGCGCTGGTGCGCCAACAGCAGGAAATGGGAAAAGACAAAGGCATCGTCATGGACGGACGGGACATCGGTACAGCAGTCTTTCCCGATGCCGAACTGAAAATCTTTGTCACCGCATCCCCCCAAATCCGTGCCCGGCGCCGTTACGATGAACTTCGTGCCAAAGGCATGCCGGCATCGTTCGATGACATCCTTCACAACGTGGAAGAACGCGACCGCATCGACCAAAGCCGTGCCGTCAGTCCGCTACGGAAAGCGGATGACGCCATCCTGCTGGATAACAGCCACATGACACTGACCGAACAGAAAGACTGGTTGCTAACCCAATTTAAACGCGCCATCCATGAATGAAAAGACAGAAATAAAAGTAGAAATCGACGAGAGTTCGGGCTTCTGCTTCGGCGTGACCACCGCCATCAAGAAAGCCGAAGAAGAACTGGCAAAGGGCGAAACGCTGTATTGCCTGGGCGACATCGTGCACAACGGGCAGGAATGCGAACGGCTGAAACAACTGGGGCTCATCACCATCGACCACGAGAAATTCGCCAGCCTGCACGATGTCAAAGTATTGCTCCGTGCCCACGGCGAACCCCCGCAGACTTACCAGCTTGCCCGCCAGAACCACATCGAAATCATCGATGCCACATGCCCCGTCGTATTGCGCCTGCAGAAACGGATTAAGCAAGAATATGACACTCCTGCCCCGGCAGAAAGAAGGGAAAAACAAATCGTTATCTTCGGAAAGAACGGACACGCCGAAGTGTTGGGACTGGTAGGACAAACCAACGGCGAAGCCATCGTCATCGAAAGTCTGGAAGAAGCCAAACGGCTGGATTTTACCAAGAACATACGGCTCTACTCGCAAACGACCAAGTCATTGGACGAATTCAGGGAAATCGTAGCCTACATCCAGCAGCATATCTCGCCCGAGGTCACTTTCCAATATTACGACACCATCTGCAGGCAAGTGGCAAACCGGATGCCGGAAATACGCCGTTTTGCCGCTGCACACGACCTGGTGTTCTTCGTCTGCGGGCATAAAAGCTCGAACGGCAAGATACTTTACGAAGAATGCCGGAAGGTAAATCCCAACTCTTACCAGATAGACAAGCCGGAAGAAATCGACAGCTCATTATTGCAGCAAGCGCACTCTATCGGCATCTGCGGAGCCACCTCTACGCCGAAATGGCTCATGGAAGCATGTAAGGATACCATCCTATCTATGACAAGCCCTGCAACTGACATTAAAAAATAAAAACATTCATTTGCTTGTATACTAGTTTTTTAATACCTTTGCGCTATCACTATTATAACGAATGACAATTTTATGGGAACTATTAAATGTATTGGTATTTTAACTTCCGGAGGTGATGCCCCTGGAATGAATGCGGCCATCCGTGCCGTCACACGTTCAGCCATCTACAACGGATTGAGAGTAAAAGGCATTTACCGGGGATACAAAGGCTTGATTACAGGAGAAATCCAAGAATTCAAGACACAAAACGTCAGCAACATCATCCAGCAGGGAGGTACGATTCTGAAAACAGCACGTTGCCAAGAATTCAAGACTCCAGAAGGACGTAAAGTCGCTTACGAAACCATGAAACGGGAAGAAATCGACGCCTTGATTGTAATCGGAGGTGACGGTTCGCTGACCGGAGCACGCTTGCTGGCACAGGAATACGATATTCCGTGTATCGGCTTGCCGGGTACCATCGACAACGACTTGTATGGGACGGATACAACCATCGGCTACGACACGGCGCTGAACACCATCTTGGACGCAGTCGACAAAATCCGTGACACAGCCACTTCGCACGAACGTCTGTTCTTCGTAGAAGTCATGGGACGGGATGCCGGATTCCTTGCCTTGAACGGTGCTATCGCAGCGGGAGCCGAAGCTGCCATCATTCCGGAATTCAATACAGAGGTCGACCAGTTGGAAGAATTCATCAAGAACGGATTCCGCAAGTCGAAGAGCAGTTCCATCGTATTGGTAGCCGAAAGTGAAATCACAGGCGGTGCCATGCACTATGCAGAACGTGTAAAGAACGAATATCCGCAATACGATGTGCGTGTCACTATCCTGGGACACCTGCAACGCGGCGGAAGCCCGACAGCACACGACCGTATCATTGCCAGCCGTATGGGTGTAGCCAGCATCCAGGCATTGATGGAAGGACAGCGTAACGTGATGATTGGTATCGAAAACGACCAAATCGTCTACGTACCGTTCAGCAAGGCTATCAAGAACGACAAGCCCATCGACCGCGAACTGGTGAACGTGCTTCACGAGTTGTCTATCTAAAAAAATCAGGCAGACACCGTCTGCCCTAACATAAAAATGTCCGGCATAACAAGCAGCCTGTGCTCGTATGGCCGGACATTTTCTTTATACCTTATTACTATCAGTCTTGGGGAACCAGGCGGATGCCTCCTTCTTCCAAGATAATCAAGCGTTTCTTGTAGAGGTCGCCCACCGCTTTCTTGAAAGTTTTCTTGCTGACGCCGAATGTATTGTAAATCTCAACGGCATCCGTCTTATCGTTTTGGGTAATGTATCCGTTATGTTCCGTGATGTATTGCAGCAGTGTCTCGGCAAAACTGTCTACTTTCTCGAAGCCTCCTTTCTGAAGTTCCAGGTCAATCTTCCCGTCGCCGCGCACTTGCTTGACATAAGCCGACACACGCTTGCCCAGCTGCAAGGGTTGGAAAATCTCGTTATGATACAGCATTCCGTAGAACTTGTTGTCTACGATGACTTTGTATCCCAAGTCGGTACGCTGCCATACCAAGGCATCCACTTCTTCGCCTGCCTCGTATTCGGGATGTTCCTTCGACAAGAAATGTTCTACCTTAGCAGAAGCCACAATGCGGTAGCTTTCCTCGTCGATATAGACATAAACGATGTATCTGCCGCCTTTCACCATCTTGGCTTTCTGCTCGCGATAGGGAACAAAAAGGTCTTTCATCAGCCCCCAATTGAGGAATGCACCGTACTGATTGACCCAAGCCACTTCCAAGCAAGCAAACTCGCCCACCTGCACGTAAGGCTGAAGGGTAGTAGCCACCAGACGTTCTTCCATATCCAAATAGATAAAGACATTCAACACATCGCCCGGCTCGCAGCCTTCGGGCACATAACGCTGCGGCAATAAGATTTCACCGTCTTCATCGCCATCCAAATACACACCGAAGTCCACCTTCTTCACGACTTCCAACTGATTGTATCTCCCTAACCGTATATGACTCATAAGAACTAATTTTGGGGCAAAGATACGGAGTTTTTTTCATTTATTCCATAATCCACTTCTCGATATTACGCATCTGCTTGCTGAAGTTCATGCTTACCTTGCAAAAAAGGAATCAATTTCCGGCAATCTGTTTAGTTTCTCGGTTTTTTGTATTACCTTAGCTGAGAATATGTTTTATTTATCCATATTACGATTAAAATCAACTATTATGAAACGACTTTCTTTTTTACTCGTCATCGCAACCGCATTCGTGCTAAGCGTTTTGCCGGGCTATGCACAAGACGCGACCAGCCTCACATGGGCTACATTCAACATCCGTTATGACAATCCCGATGACCAAGCCAACAACTGGCAGTTCCGCAAAGATACGGTCACCCAGTTTATCAAAGCCCAAGACATCGACATCGCAGGTATGCAGGAAGTGCTTCACAACCAACTGGAAGACCTGCTGCAACGCTTGCCCGGCTATAAAGCCATCGGAGTGGCACGCGAGGACGGAAAGACAAAAGGCGAATATGCGCCCATCCTCTACAAGGAAAACCGGTTTGAAGTAATTGACAGCAACACGTTCTGGTTATCGCAATATCCGGACAGCGTAGGCTTTATCGGATGGGACGGAGCTTGCACGCGCATAGCCACGTGGGCAAAGATGAAAGACAAACAGACGGGCAAAGTGTTTATGGCTGTCAACACGCATTTCGACCACGTGGGCACCACCGCACGGCGTGAAAGCGCTTTGCTGATTATCCGGAAGATTAAGGAAATAGCCGGCGACTATCCGGCTGTGCTTACCGGCGACTTTAATGTTTCGTTCGATTCGGAAGCATACCGCACTATCACGACCAATCCGTTTGTCTTGAAAGATGCCGAAAAGATTGCCGGCAAGCGGACAGGTGTAGCTTACACGTTCCACGACTTCGGCAGGGTGCCTGCCGGCAAACGGGAGAAAATCGACTTTATTTTCGTCACTCCCCAAATCAAAGTATCGGACAGCTACATTCCTCAGGAAGCGAATACGGACGGCAAATACCTGTCCGACCACAATCCGCAGATTGTACACCTTATATTATAATAAGAAGTTAGAGGAGTTAAAGAAGTTATCGCCCGCTAAAGGCGGGCTAGAAGTTAAAGTATAAATCCATCAGCAAAACTATTGGCTTTAACTCCTAACGAAGCGGAGCGAAGTGATAACTTCTCTAACTTCTTTAACTCCTCTAACTTCTTTAACTTCTAAAAAAAACACAGACCTATGCCTAACCCTATCACCCAACCGTCACAGGAAGAGAATACAAACCCGATGAAGGTTATCTTCAACTACAACAATGTGTTTTTCAGTTTCTTCTACGATGACAGCAGCCATTGCATCCACCGCTCGCGCGAATATGCGATGAATTATGTCTATTCGGGCGAAATGTTGCTGGACAACGGGAACGAACAGATACACGTAGGAAAAGGGGAATGCGTCTTCATCCCGCGCGACCATCACATCACGATGTACAAACAGTCGTGTAACGGGGAACGCTATTGCGGCATCTTCCTGATGTTTACCCGCAGTTTCCTGAAAGAGATGTATGGCAAATTCGGGCAATACAAAGCATCCGACCATACACCGAAACTGGAAGGAGGAGCCATCAAGCTGCCCAAGACAGCCGAAATCACCAGCCTGTTTGCCTCGATGACACCCTACTTCGACCCCGACGTAAAACCACAGGATGACTTTATGCAACTGAAGTTGCAAGAGGGATTACTGGCACTGCTGCACATCGACAAACGGTTTGCCCCTACCCTGTTCGACTTCAACGAACCGTGGAAGATAGACATCCTGGACTTTATGAACAAAAACTATATGTACGAGTTCACTCTGGAAGACCTGGCACACTATACAGGAAGAAGCCTTGCCACTTTCAAGCGCGATTTCAAGAAAGTAAGCAATCTCACTCCCGAAAAATGGCTGATAAGGAAACGGCTGGAGGTGGCATACGCCCTGATGAAAGAAGGAGGACGGAAAATCTCTGATATTTATACGGAAGTAGGATTCAAAAACCAGTCGCACTTCTCCGCCGCATTCAAGAAACTGTATGGGGTATCCCCTACCGCCGTATCTGCCTGAAACATATAATGAACTTTTCAGCAATATACTTTGAGCCTCACAACAATAAAGTTGTGGGGCTTTTGTGTTATTTTTGCCTACGTAAACCAAAACGATACAGAATATGACAAAACCTTACATCATTTGCCATATGATGGCATCCATAGACGGACGCATCGACTGCGATATGACCGAACACATCGGAGGCAACGAATACTACGACGCGCTGGAACAACTGCAATGCGACTCCGACCTATCGGGACGGGTAACGGCAGCTATGCACATCGCCCTTGCCGAACCGTTTCACACCGACGACAAGACTCCCGCAGGCAAACCTTCTTTCTACAAGGCGACAGAAGCCAACGGCTATTCCGTCGTGCTCGACTCGAAAGGCAGGCTGCAATGGCCCGACAACCACATCGACGGACGCCCGATGGTAGTCATCACAGGCGAACAGGCGCCACAAGCTTACCTCGACACCTTGCGCCGGCAAGGCATCTCGTGGATAACAGTCGGCAAGGAGGAAGTGGACCTGCCGCAAGCCGTCGGGATGCTGAACGAACACTTCGGAGTGAAACGCCTTGCCGTAGTAGGAGGCGGGCACATCAACGGGGCTTTCCTGAAAGCCGGACTGCTGGATGAAGTAAGCCTCGTAATCGGAGCAGGCATCGACGGACGGAAAGGAATGACAGCCGTATTCGACGGCATCGACGACAGCAATTACCCGACCACTATCCTCAAGCTGAAAAGTGCGGAACGGATAGGCGAAAACTCCGTCTGGCTGAGATATGAATTTTAATTATTCCCCGAACACAGAGACACAGAGGCGCAGAGAAACAAAACAGTAAGAATTCTTCTTGGTGGCCTTTATTTTCTGAAACTGAAAAACTCTGTGACTCTGTGTCTCTGTGTTCCCATAAAAACTTTTAGAAGATGAAACACTCACTGAAAAGACTATGTATGGCTTTGCTCGTCTGCTCGTGTGGCGCGGGAAGCCTAATGGCACAAGATAACACAACTAATTCGAATAGCTTTATGGAAGAAAAATTGAACTTGACACAAGAATGGGACAAAGTGTTCCCGAAAAGCGACAAGGTGAACCACACCAAGGTCACCTTTCATAACCGTTACGGCATCACGCTGGCAGCCGACCTTTATATTCCGAAAGACGCCGAAGGCAAACTGCCTGCCATCGCCATCAGCGGTCCTTTCGGTGCGGTGAAAGAACAATCGTCCGGACTGTATGCACAGACATTGGCAGAGCGCGGATTCCTGACACTGGCTTTCGACCCTTCGTTTACCGGTGAAAGCGGAGGCCAACCCCGCTATGTCGCCTCGCCCGACATCAACACCGAAGACTTCTGTGCCGCTGTAGACTATCTGTCCGTGCGCGAAGATGTAGACCCGGAGCGCATCGGAATCCTGGGCATCTGCGGCTGGGGAGGAATGGCTGTCAATGCCGCCGCCATCGACACACGCATCAAAGCCACGGTCGCTTCCACGATGTACAATATGAGCCGCGTCACTGCCAACGGCTATTTCGACGCGGCAGACAATGCCGACGCCCGCAACGAAATGCGCAAACAGCTGAACGCACAACGCACGGAAGATTACCGCAACGGCTCGTATGCCCTTGCCGGAGGTGTGGTCGACCCGCTGCCCGAAGACGCTCCGCAGTTTGTGAAAGACTATTACGCTTACTACAAAACCGCACGCGGCTATCACAAACGTTCGCTGAACTCGAACGGAGGATGGAACAAAACCTCATCCCTCTCTTTCCTCAATATGCCGATTCTGACGTATGCCGGCGAAATCCGGAATGCCGTATTGCTCATCCACGGCGAGAAAGCACACTCGCGCTACTTCAGTGAAGACACATACAAAATGCTGAAAGGCGACAACAAAGAATTGCTCATCGTCCCCGGTGCCAGCCATACGGACTTATATGACAACTTCGAAAAGATTCCGTTCGACAAAATCGAACAATTCTACCGCCAATACTTGAAGTAAATGCCAGTGGGAACAGCGCTTACCGAGCGGAAGAAGCGCTGTCCCCGGCGGGGACAACGCTTACTGAGCAAAAGAAGCACTTTCCCCGGCGGGGACAGCGCTTACTGAGCAAAAGAAGTACTTTCCCCGGCGGGGACAACGCTTACTGAGCAGAAGAAGCGCTGTCCCCGCTGATTTTTCCGTCTGTCAGATGAATGGTGCGGTCGGTTTGCGAAGCGAGGCCTTCATCGTGAGTGACGATGACAAAGGTCTGCCCCAGCTTGTCGCGCAAATCAAAAAACAAGCGGTGCAGCTCCTCCTTGTTCTGTGTATCAAGGCTGCCCGAAGGCTCATCGGCAAGCACGACGGAAGGATGGCTGATTAACGCACGCGCCACAGCCACCCGCTGCTTTTCGCCACCCGAAAGTTCTGCCGGTTTATGCGAAGCGCGTTCTGCCAATCCTAAAAACGAAAGCATCTGTGCAGCCCTCTCTCGTGCGCCTTTCCCAGACACCCCTTGGATAAGCAAAGGAATCATTACGTTTTCCTGTGCCGTAAACTCGGGCAGCAACTGATGGAATTGGAAGACAAAACCGATTTCCTTGTTGCGGAAAGCGGAAAGTTCTTTTTCTTTCAAGCGGTTCACTTCCACCCCATTCACTACAATCCGTCCCGAATCGGGCTTGTCGAGCGTGCCCATAATCTGCAACAGCGTGGTCTTTCCCGCTCCGCTGGGTCCCACGATGCTCACTACTTCCCCTTTATTGATGGTCAAATCGATTCCTTTCAGCACTTGCAGGGAACCGAAACTCTTGGTTATTCCTTCCAGTTGAATCATAACGAACTACAATTTACGTATCACATATTCGGCAAGATAACACCCGAACACCGCCGGCATATAACTGACAGTCCCGGCGGTCGACTTTTTGTTCTGCTCGTCATCTACCAGCACCACGGCATTCGGGTCTGCCTGTTCGGCACTGAACACGACCGGCAATTTCCGCTTCATCCCCATTTTCTGCAAACGTTTCCGTACAGCCTTGCTCAGTCCGCAATGATAGGTTTCCCATAAGTCGGCAAACCGAATCTGAGTTATATCGCTCTTGGCGCCTGCTCCCATACTGCTGACAATCTTCAATCCGCGCTGCAAGGCGTGGTAAATCAGGTAACACTTCGGTGCCACCGTATCGATGGCGTCCACAATGAAATCGAACGGTGCGCTGTCGAGCAGTTCGGGAATAGCCTCATCCTTCAGATAGACAGGAAGCACATCCAATTGTATATCGGGATTGATGTCGCGAAAACGTGCCGCAAGCACTTCTGCTTTAGGTTGCCCCAAGGTAGAATGAAGCGCCGGGAGCTGTCGGTTGATGTTGGTAGGCTGCACGGTGTCGGCATCCACTATCGTCAGGTGCCCGATGCCTGCACGGCACAACATCTCGGCAGCATACGCTCCTACGCCTCCCAATCCGACTACCAGGATATGGGCACGGCGCAACCTTTCCATTTTTTCTTTTCCCAGCAACAGTTCCGTGCGCTGTTGCCAGTCTACGAATTCTTTCTGAACCATTTATAAATCCAATTACCTACTTTATCATAATACTGCGTTTCTGCCCATCCGCGCGGGTCAGAGAACGAAAGGCTTTCGTTCGGGTCGCCTTTCTGTTCGGGATAAAGCAGCATAATACTATTGTTATTGAAATACTTCGATACCTGCATCGGAAGCCTTTCGAACGAAGAGTCATACGAGATAGAGCCGCGTCGTGCGCTCACAATCACCAGCAGATGGTCGTACGTCACCTGTCCGGTCAGCAACAACAGGTCGTCCCAGTCCTCCAGCTCCGAATAGATGGCACGCGTATCTTTGAATTTTTTCTGAATGAATCCGCGTATATAGCCTAAGGTACGCGAAGAAGCATAAAACTGTACACGGCATCCCAACTGACTGCTCATCCGGCACATATAGGTAATCCATTTCGTGAACCCGTGCTCGAATTCAGCCTTTGGCGGAACAGCCACTATGATACGGCGCAAGGTATTGACAGGCATCAGGAAGCGCACGACCATTACCTGCAGGTAAGTATTCTTCAGCAGGTTCTCGGTCAGATTGCCGAAGAACGAGTCTACAATGCTTGCCTTGTAATGCAAACCGATAATGATTCCCGTCGCTTCGTACTCTTTCGCCGTATGCAGGATACCGGTCGTGATGTTCAGGTCGAAACGGCTCACCGTCTTCAGCTGGACATTGGTCGACGCGGCTATCTGGGCAGCCCGTTCCAAGTTCCGTTTGCTCCGCATTTCCTGTTTCACCGAATCATTGTTGTCATTGATGACACTCAGTGCCACCAGGTTGTCATTTATCTTTTCATCGCGCAACACCAGTGCCAGACTCATCAGCCCTTCCAAGGTTTCCGGATTGGCTACCGGCACAAGGAAACGCTCTTTCTCCTGTTCTTTCTCCTCACTCACCCCCACATCGTCGCTCATCGCTATCCGCTTGGCAGCGTGCTCGGTAATGAACGAGCTGACGATACACGTCACCAGTATCAAGAGAATCGTGCCGTTCAATACATCTTCGTTCAGCAAACGTTCGCCCGAAGGCAAGATAATGCTATATCCTACCAAGACAGCGGCCAGCGTGGCGGCAGCCTGCGCATTGCTCAATCCGAACATCAGTTCCCGTTCCACCGCACGCATCTTGTAAATCTTCTGCGTCAGCCACGAGGCAATCCACTTACCCAGCAAGGCGACCACTATCATCACCGCAGCCACCTTTAACGAGTCGATATGCCCGAACAGCACATTCAGGTTGATCAGCATACCTACGCCTATCAGGAAATAAGGAATAAACAAGGCATTCCCCACGAACTCCAGGTGATTCATCAACGGAGACACGTGAGGTATCAGACGGTTCAATAGCAATCCGACAAGGAAAGCGCCCAGGATGCCTTCCATCCCAATCAGCTCCATCAGGCCTCCGCCCAAGAAGACCATTGCCATTACGAATATATACTGCACCACATTGTCGCTGTATCGGCGGAAGAACCAACGGGCAATGCGGGGGAAAGTATACATAATGATAATGCTCAATACCAGAAACTTCAGCACCAGCCAGACCCAAAAGTATTCCGAAGTCTCGCCTTTATACAAACCGGAAATGACTGCCAGCACCAGCAAGGTAAGCGTATCGGTCACCGCCGTACCGCCTACGGCAATGCTGACCGCCCGCTGCCGATTGATGCCATAGCGGATAACTATCGGATAAGCGATAAGAGTATGGGAAGCATACATACTTGCCAGCAAGACGGAAGTGACCACGGCATAACCAAGGATGTGCATATTGGTCCAGAACCCGATACCTAAAGGAATGATGAAAGCCAGCAGACCCAGCACCGTTGCCTTGACACGGATACTCTTGAAATCCTCCATATTCATTTCCAGTCCGGCAAGAAACATAATATAATACAGTCCCACCTTACCGAAGAGTTCGAAACTGCTGTCGCGTGCCAGTATGTTGAACCCGTGCTCGCCGATAACCACTCCTGCCAAAATCATTCCGATGATGTGCGGAATACGCAACCGTTCCAGAATAATGGGAGCAAAAAGGATTATCACCAGCACCAGGAAGAAAATCCACGTGGGGTCTGTTATGGGGAAATGGATATCAAGGTCTATAAATTCGAGCAACTCTTTCATAAATCGGTATCGTCATTTTTCATTTCTTGAACAAAATTAGAAAAAAACTTCCGAGTTTCCATATTTATCGGTCAGAATGTTTTATTTTTGCAGACGAAATCTTCGAAAACGATACATTTCGTATCAAAAGACAAGATTCAGGTCACGACAAACAAGTATTAACATTAAATAGAAGTAAGAAAATGAAAGTAGCGATTGTTGGTGCAAGCGGAGCCGTAGGACAAGAGTTCCTGCGTGTGCTCGACGAAAGAAATTTCCCGGTAGACGAACTGCTGTTGTTCGGTTCGCATCGGAGTGCCGGACGGAAATACACTTTCCGTGGAAAAGAAATCGAAGTGAAACTGCTGCAACACAACGATGATTTCAAGGGAGTTGACATTGCCTTCACTTCTGCCGGAGCGGGCACCTCTAAAGAATATGCCGACACCATCACCAAATATGGTGCAGTGATGATAGACAACTCGAGCGCTTTCCGTATGGACGCGGATATTCCGTTGGTAGTGCCCGAAGTCAATGCCGAAGACGCATTGAACCGTCCGCGCGGCATCATAGCCAACCCGAACTGCACAACCATCCAGATGGTAGTAGCCCTGAAAGCCATCGAAAACCTGACTCATATCAAGCGGGTACACGTAGCCACTTATCAGGCTGCCAGCGGTGCTGGAGCGGCTGCCATGAACGAACTCTACGAGCAATACCGCCAGGTGTTGAATAACGAACCGGTAACAGTAGAGAAATTCGCCTACCAGCTTGCCTTCAACCTGATTCCGCAGATTGATGTCTTTACAGACAACGGCTATACCAAGGAAGAAATGAAGATGTACAACGAAACACGCAAGATTATGCACTCCGACGTAAAAGTCAGCGCGACCTGCGTACGTGTACCGGCTTTGCGTTCACACTCGGAAAGCATCTGGATTGAGACCGAACGTCCCGTATCGGTAGAAGAAGCCCGCAAGGCTTTCGCCGAAGGAGAAGGACTGGTGCTGATGGATAATCCGGAAAAGAAAGAATACCCGATGCCGCTGTTCTTGGCAGGAAAAGACCCGGTCTATGTAGGACGTATCCGCAAAGACCTGAGTGATGAAAACGGACTGACATTCTGGATTGTAGGCGACCAAATCAAGAAAGGTGCCGCACTGAATGCCGTACAGATAGCCGAATATTTGATTAAGGTGGGCAACATCAAATAAACAGATTGGACTCCTTATTCTATATAAGCGCATGAAAAGGAAGATTCAAATTCTTTTTCATACGCTTTTTTCATTCTCCCGATAAATATCTATCATCGTAACACATTTAATTGAAAAACAACCTGACTATGAAATTCATGAACCGAATATTCGCTTTGCTGCTTGTCGTCACAGCCTGTACGACAACGATGGCACAAGGCAGAAAACATCCCACGTTCCGTACCGCAATACCGCGCGACTCAATCCGCCTCAGCGACCCCTGTATTTTAACCGATGAAGCTACCCGTACCTATTACATGACCGGCACGGGAGGATTGCTATGGAAAAGCAAAGACCTCGACACATGGGAAGGTCCTTACATCGTGGCAGAAACGGATTCGGATTCCTGGATGGGCGCCAAGCCTCAGATATGGGCTGCCGAACTGCACAAATACAACGGCAAGTATTATTACTTCGCCACATTTACCAATGATTCAATCCTGATTGGCAATTACCGTGGAAACGATATTCCCCGACGTGCATGCCATGTATTGGTAAGCGACCGTCCCGACGGACCTTACCGCCCGATGAAAGACCCTACCTACCTGCCGGCTGACGTACCTACACTGGATGGTACACTGTGGACAGACACCAACGGAAAGCCTTACATGGTATACTGCGGTGAATGGTTGCAGAACTGGAACGGCAGCATTGAAAAGATAGAACTGAAACCCGACCTGAGCGGTACGACAGGCAAAGGAAAGGTCTTGTTCCGTGCCAGTGATTCACCGTGGAGCCGGGAAACAGGAACAGACAAGCCTAACCGCGTCACAGACGGTCCATGGCTCTTTCGAACCGGAACGGGAAGATTGGGCATGATATGGACAAGCTGGATAGGTGACGTATATACCCAGGGGGTAGCTTATTCGGAAAGCGGAACACTTGACGGACCATGGATACAGGAAACAGAACCGATTACTCCTCCCAATTACGGACACGGCATGTTGTTTAAAGACCTGAACGGCCGTTGGCTGATGTCTGTACATAGCCACAACAATGCAAACGGAAGATTCATACGCATTCCGCAATTATTCGAAGTGGATTTGTCGGGAGATAAACTGAAAGTAGGGAAACATCTGTGTGCGGCCGAAAAGGGCATGGGTGCCTACCTCTTTGTCTTCTTCAACGATGCCACCCACAGTCTCTTCATGGCAACCAGCCGCGACGGCTATACATTTACCGCCGTCAACGACGGGCAACCTGTCATCAGCGGAGATACCATCGCCGAACAACGAGGCATACGCGACCCGCATATCTACCGCGGACCGGACGGCGCGTTTTATCTTGCCATGACCGACCTGCATATCTTTGCACAGCGTGAAGGTATCCGTGATACCGAATGGGAACGGGACGGAAACCTGTATGGCTGGGGAAACAATCGCGGACTGGTATTGATGAAATCACGCGACCTGATTCACTGGACACGCAGCAATGTACGGATAGACAAGGCTTTTCCCGACACATTCGGCGATATCGGATGCGCATGGGCACCCGAAACCATCTATGACCCACAAGCCGGAAAGATGATGATTTATTTCACCATGCGGCATGGGAACGGGCGCTCCACCCTGTACTATGCTTATACCGATAACGACTTCACCCGACTGGTAACCGAACCGAAACAACTTTTCGAGTATCCGGACAAGAAAATCCAGATACTGGATGCCGATATTTCATTACTGCCGGACGGACGTGCCTGCATGATGTATGTAGCTCAAGAGAATCCGGGCGGCATCCGGATGGCTATAAGCAAGAACGGAAGCGTAAGCGGTCCTTACCAATACATAGATAAATGGATTGACTTCGAACCCGGTGCCTGTGAAGCGCCCAACGTATGGAAACGCATCGGCGAAGACAAATGGGTAGTAATGTATGATATCTTCAGCATCAACCCGCATAACTTCGGTTTTTGCGAAACTGCCGATTTTGAACACTTCGACTACCTGGGACATTTCAATGAAGGACCCATGAAAGCCGTGAACTTCATTTCTCCCAAGCATGGCAGTGTCATCCAGATTACTCCTGCCGAAGCGGACGCTTTAGAAACTTACTGGCAAAAACATTAACGCAGAAAGACAAACCAAACGCAGACAGAAAGGGCATAACGTCCCATCAGGAAAGTCCAAGATTCCACCTGAACCCGATGTGACGCTATGCCCTTTATCATAAAAAGTCAAGCCGTCGGATTATTTCGCCTTAGCGGCATCCGCCTCTTTCAGCATCTCTTTCACAGCTGCCTCCAGTTGCTCGTCAATGCCTGCCAACGATTTCTCCGGACTGTTATAAACCTCGATATCCGGTTCCAACTGACTGTTTTCCATATAGTTGCCACGCATATCCATACACCCTACCTGAGGGATACCGAATACGATAGTCGGGTCAATCTGTGTTTCCCACCATACAGCCGTCATGGTACCCGGAACAGGCGTGCCGATTAGCTTGCCGATTTTCAATTCCTTATAAACCCACGGGAATCCGTGCGCGTTACTGTAATTGTCTTCGCACACCAACACACACGAAGGCTTCAGCCATTTATTGAACGGGTCACTGCCGATGTATTGTCCGCGCGGCACAAAGCGTTGGTATTCTTTCCCGCTCAGCAACGTAGCCAAGTCATCGTGAAGCCAACCTCCACCGTTATGACGTGTATCTACAATCACCGCTTCCTTATTACGGTTCCGGTCGCTCAGCGACTCACTATACACGGTACGGAAACTGGGGCTGTCCATTCCTTCCACATGTACATAGGCGATGCGGCCTCCCGAAAGTTCCTCCACCATCTTTTCGTTTCGTTTCACCCAACGCTTATAAAGCAACCGGTTCTGTTCGCTCTGCGAGATGGCTTTCACCGCCACATTAAAGCGCTTGCCGTTCTCCGGATTATAGACAACAAGCTGTACGGTCTTGCCTGCCTTTCCGCCGAGCATCGGATAATAGTCGGTGTCTTTCTTTACCGGTTGCCCGTCTATCTTTTCGATAATGCATCCCGGAGTGACATCGGTCTTCTTCACGGCAAAGGGACCTTGCTTGATGATTTCCTTAATCTTCAGTCCGTCGCCGGTATAAGCCGGGTCGAAGAATACACCCAAGCAAGCTGTAGCCAAGGTACGTGACGGCGCATAATAACGGGCACCTGTATGCGAACCGTTCAGTTCGCCCAGCATTTCGCTCAGCATTTCCTGGAAATCATAATTGTTATTGATGTAAGGCAGGAAGCGGAGATACGCCTCACGATAACCTTTCCAGTCCGTCCCGTGAAGGTCTGCCACATAAAATTTGTCGAGCACCTGTTTCCATACATGTTCGAATATATAACGGCGTTCTTCATACGGACGATAGTTGAATACGGCTTCAAACTCTACAGGAGTGGTCTCGCTCTTTTCCACGTCTATCTTGCGGATGCCGCCTTTCGTACAAAGGAACAGATGTTTGTTGTCCTTATCGGCTTTCAGCGAACCGTAGCCGATGTCTTTCAGGATAATCTTCGTCTTGTCTTCCTTCAGGTCGTGTTCCCACAGGTCGAACCCTCCCTCGAACGAAGCCTGATAATACAGTTTGTCTCCTTTCTCGGTCAATACGGCATCGCCTAAATGAGAAGAGTTTACGGTCAGACGGATGACACGGTCGCGGCAGTTTTCCAGGTTGAACACCAGCGGCTTCACCTCTTCCTTATCTTCTTTCTTGCTCTTGTCCTTGCCTTTTTTCTTATCGTCTTTCTTATCGCTTTCCTTGTCGGCATCCTTATCTTCTTCATCGTCCAGCAACGCCAGTTCTTCCTTGCTCATGCGGAAACGCTCGTAAGCTTCCAGGTCGAAAAACATGATATAGATATCGCTTTCCGCTCCCCAGCTTCCGTGGCTGCGGTATCCGGCGCGGTCGCTTTCCCATATCATCGCCTTGCCGTCCAGCACCCATTTGGCATTGGTATCGGTATAGCCGCTTTCGGTCAGGTTATGAATTTCACCGTTACCCGAAGCATTGACCAGTGCCACATCGTTGTTGTTCCAACCGCCCGTACCGATGTATCCGCTCAGCAGCCAACGGCTGTCGGGACTCCACTCAAACCATTGGTCTCCGTCGCTATACGAATATTCATACTTGCCGTCCATTGCCGTACAAACCGTTTTATCGGCAAGAGTCAGCACACGCAAGGTAGTACGGTTTTCTAGGTAAGCCACTTTCTTCCCGTCCGGACTGTATTGAGGCTGAAACGAAGTAACCGTTCCGTCGGTCAGCCGTTCTTCTTTCACATCGGTCGCGTAGGTGAAAAGCTTTTCGTCTTTTACCGTCAACGATGCCTGATAAACCTGCCACATGCCGTCACGTTCCGAAGAATATACCAGGCTTCTGCCGTCGGGCGAGAAATCCAAGTCGCGTTCCTGTTCGGGCGTATCGGTAATCTTACGCGTAGTCTTATAGTCTGCCGAGGTCACGAATACATCGCCGTGAAGGATGAAAGCGATTTCCTTTCCTTCAGGCGATACGGCTATCTCTGTCGCTCCCGATGTCTTGATTTGCTGTTCCAAGGTAGGCGCGCTTTGGTCGGTTATCACCTGTACAGCCAGCTTCTGCGGTTGACTTCCTTCTTTCAAGGTATAGATTTCGCCGTTATAACCATAGCAAAGCATGCCGTCGCGCGAAGCTGTAAGGAAGCGTACCGGATGCCGGGTATGATGAGTCAGCTGCACTTCACTCCCATCCAAACTCCGCTTATAGACATTAAAGGTACCGTCTTTCTCGCTCAGGTAATAAAACGATTTGCCATCGGCACTCCATACCGGCGTACGGTCTTCTCCTTCGAAATCGGTCAGCCGGGTATAGGTGCGTTTTCCGTTACCCAGGCGACTCATCCATATATCACGGGTAATGGACGAAGTGTGATGTTTGCGCCAATTGTCTTCATATCCTTTCTTGTCGTGATACAATAAGGTCGTACCGTCGGCTCCTACACTGATGTCTTCCATCGGAAGGGAAGAATAGAGCACAGGGCGTCCGCCCTCGGTACTCACTTGATAGACTTGTGGAAACTGACTGTCAGGAAAGGTCAGGGCTTGTGCATCGGGCATCAAGGAAGCCTGATACAAGACGTGTCCGTTATCGCTGAAAGCTATAGGGATTTCACTACCCGAATGGGTTGTAAGCCGTTTCGGTACGCCGCCTTCTTTATTGATCAGATAAACATCAAGGCTTCCCTGACGTGCCGAAGCAAAAGCCAGTCGTTTACCGTCCGGGCTCCAGACCGGATGGGTATCATAAGAAGCGTTCGTAGTCAACTGGACCGCTTTCCCGCCTTGTGGAGAAACTGTATATAAATCGCCTTTATAGCAAAAAGCGATGGTGCTTCCGTCGGGCGAAAGGGCACAATAACGCATCCATAAAGGAGTTTCCTGTGCACCGGCTATTGTAGCCAAAGCCAGCCCCGCCAGCATAAACATTTGTTTTTTCATTGAGAGATTTTTTTTAATTAGAAGTTGTTTTTCAGGAGTTAAGGAGTTAAGCCAATACTTCTTTTTTTCATTAGGAGTTAAGTAGTTAAGGAGTTAAGCCAATTGCTTTACTCATAAACCAAAAGCAAAAGTATTGGCTTTAACTTCTCTAACTCCTTTAACTTCTTTAACTCCTTAACTCCTCTAACTCCTTAAATTATTTCTTCAACTTCATCCCGTCCTTAAAAGCATTGCCTACACGTTCGCCTACCAAGAGATAGCCGTTGTGTACCGGATCGAACGTAATGGCACGCAATTTGGCAGGGTCTATCTTGCCTTTCTCGTCCAAAATACGCTCGTCGGCAGATACATTGACAATCTTGCCTACCAGGTGACACATCTCAGGGTCATACGAAACAAGTTCACATTCTACCGCCATAGGCAATTCCTCGATAAGCGGCGCATTGACAAATTCCGACTTCACGGCATGAAAACCTGCCTTGGCAAATTTGTCCGGCTCATCATTTGCCGAAACGATGCCTACATAGTCACAAGCCGTCAGTTGGTCGGCTGTGCCCATGCTCACGGTAAATGCCTTTGTTTCCAGCAGGTTCTTCACGGTCTTGTGTCCGGCACTCAGGCAAAGATTAATCTGGTCATCATAATCGATTCCTCCCCATGCGGCATTCATGGCATCGGGATTGCCTTGCGCATCATAAGTAGCCACAATAAACACCGGTTGTGGATACGTCCATGGTTTTGCGCCAAAATTCTTTCTCATATTGCTTTCCTCCTTTTTATTAGGTAATTAATTAACCAGGTTCCGAATATCCTCACAGGTTGACCACGTACCCGGCAATTAAGTTTTAAATACTCCGGTTACGCATGTGTCGAGCAGAGCAAAAACCCAGTAAAGACTTGTCAGACCAAATTCACATCAAGCCGTAACACAATGCCCAAAGCAGCGGCAATTCGGATAAAAGAAGATAATTGCAAATCAGTTTCCCCCTTTTCCAAACGACTGATATAGGAACGCTCGCGTCCTATGCGCTCTGCCAACTCTTTTTGGGTAATGCCAAGTGCCTTACGGCGGTCGCGCAATACTTCGCCATAATACCAAGCCAAGGCCTTGGCATCAAACTCCGCGCGCTCCGGACTTCCGGCTTCGCCCACCTCGCGAGACAACATTGTTTCAGCCGTCTCAAAGCCCGGCTTCTTACCGAAGTCCACTTGACGCAACTTCTTCAATTCTTCCTCTGTCAGTCTGTTGTTCTTTGTTGTCATAGTAAACTCCTTAAAATATTAATAGCCTTTGTTATTTCCTTATCATAATCCTTTGTGCTTTTCTTCACAAAGCCGTTTAGCAGGATAATATTTGTCGCAAGATTGATATTATCGTTGTCTATAGCAAACAAAATAACACGTATCTCATTATCCACAGAAATCCTTAATTCAAAGAAATCCGTCCCTATAAGTTTCTTAACAAACTTAGTGGGTATCGGATAAACCGTCTCTAAAATTGAGATAGCATAACGCAACTTTTCACGGGTTCGGAGATTCACGCTTTGCTCAAAATCCTTGAATGCGGGTGATAATATCAAATTCCGTTTCATCCTATTAATTTATTTCACAAAGGTAACTTATTAGTAACATTACACCAAATCTTTTATCAACAAACTGCATAATTTATATTTACTTATTTTTGTTTCAAGACAAAAAGCTGTGCATCCGTGTTTCCTTGCTCAACATTCCATTTATTTATGGGTCTTTACAATCTCCGTAGGAGCCATCTCGGCATTACGCTTCTCGGTTTGCTGCACTACATTGCGGGCCAGTTCCAAGAAAGCCTGACCGGTTACCGAGTTTTCGTCCAAGGCTACGGGAGTGCCCTCATCGCCGTGTTCGCAAATGCTCTGCACGATAGGTATCTGTCCTAAGAGCGGCACATGCAATTCCTCTGCCAAGCGTTTGGTCCCTTCCTTGCCGAAAAGATAGTACTTGTTTTCCGGCAATTCGGCAGGAGTAAACCACGACATGTTTTCCACCAGTCCCAAGATAGGCACGTTCACCTTGTCATTCATATACATATTGATGCCCTTGCGCGCATCTGCCAACGCCACTTCCTGCGGCGTGCTGACAATGACCGCTCCGGTGATAGCCAGCGTCTGCAACAAGGTGAGGTGAATATCGCTCGTGCCCGGAGGCGTATCGAGAATGAAATAATCCAGTTCGCCCCAATTGGCATCGCCCACCAATTGTTTCAGCGCATTGCTTGCCATACCGCCGCGCCAAAGTGTGGGCTGGTCGGGGTCGACAAAGAAACCGATGGACAAAATCTTGATGCCGTATTTCTCTATCGGAACTATCAGGTCGCGCCCGCCGATGGTCTCGGCATACGGACGTGCATCCTCTACCTGGAACATCTTCGGCACAGAAGGTCCGAAAATATCCGCATCCAGCAGACCGACTTTATAGCCCAGTTTCGAAAGGGCTACAGCCAGATTGGCGGCAATAGTCGATTTGCCCACACCACCTTTGCCCGACGATACGGCAATGACATTCTTCACTTGCGGAAGCATCTTGCCCGGCTCGGGGCGGGCAGCCTGACGGCTTTCGGTAGTTATCGTTACTTCCACGTCTTTCGATACGTAGGTATGGATGGCTGTTTCCGCCGACTTCACCACCGATTTCATAAAGGGGTCTGTCGGTTTGTCGAATACAATCGAGAAGCTGACCTTCATGCCGTCAATGCGCATATTGTCTGCCACCATTTCCGCTTCGACAATGTTTTTCCCGTTTCCGGGATAACGCACCGTTGCCAATGCGTCTAAAATCAATTTAGAATACAAAGTCATATTCAATCAAAATTAAGAATGAAGAATTAAGAATGAAGAATCTCGTTGATGTTTTCTTTCACCACAGATTACACAGATTAATAATTTATTTCTCTGTGTCTCCGTGCCTCTGTGTTTGTTTTTTGAAACGCAGATTTTAATTCTTCATTCATCATTCTTAATTCTTCATTTATTTCACTATTTGCTCGTCTTCAGTCCGCTACGTTTGCTCCGGTTGTAGCTACGGTAATCGTCCAACTCTATTTCCACATCCGGCTCTGTCAGCTCGCCTGTCTGTGGCAAGTGGAACTTGATGTACTTGATGCTCAGCCCGCGGTCCAGCCATTGCTGTTCGTAATAGGTGCGGATGCGCAGGATGTCATCGTCCAAGCCCGAATGATACAAGTCGTCCGTCATGAAATCCACCGGGAAACGGTTGGCTTCAATCATGCACTTCGTATAAGTGAACATGAAATTGCTGTCCGTTTTCAGATGGACCAACCCGTCGGGGACAAGGAACTTGCGATAACGCTCCATGAAATACGTGGAAGTGAGCCGCTTGGTCACCTTTTTCATCTGCGGGTCGGAGAAAGTGAGCCAGATTTCGCTTACCTCTCCCGGAGCGAAGAAACGGTCGATGATTTCGATGTTCGTACGCAGGAAAGCCACATTTTTCAACCCTTCGTTCAAAGCCTCGGTGGCTCCCGTCCACATGCGTGCTCCTTTGATGTCGACTCCGATAAAGTTCTTGTCGACATACCGGCGTGCCAGCCCTACGGTATACTCCCCTCTGCCGCACCCCAGTTCGAGCACAATCGGATGGTCATTCTTAAAAAAATCACGGTTCCATTTCCCTTTTATCTCGCAAGCCTCCTCTTCCACTTGTGAATACGGATACTCGAATACATGCGGGTATTCCGCCATATCTGCAAATTTCGCCAGTTTTCCTTTTCCCATTGCTACAATTCAAACATAGTTCAGGGAGCAAATGTACAGATTTTCGACGGAATGCACAAACGGAAACAGGGAATATCTACGTCCTACACGTTTATCTGTCTGTGCAGACAGAAAGCCTGTCCGAACAGACCACTCGGCTTCTTCACCTCACGCAATGCACTCCGTTCCCCAAGCCAGCCCAGAGCTTCCCTGAAGCCATCAGCAGTTTCAGGCAGTTTCAACTAGGTGAAACAACTGTTCCAGCTAGGTGAAACAACTGTTCCAGCTAGGTGAAACAAGTGTTTCACTATATATAAACAGGGTGAAACTATTAACCGACCTTCCGCAAGCAGCCGACTGACTTGCCCGGAGCAGCTAATCTTCTCACAGAAAGCGGCTTGATTGCCGAGGCATTCAAGTCTATATGTACCCTGACCGAAACCATTCAAGAAAAAATAGGAATAATGCCACGCCTCCTTCAAACCCGTTTTCGAAAAAGACGCTAAAGGATTGCGAACCCCCCTTAAACGGATATCTTGAAGCCACGCAACGGAATGCCGACGGTAAGTCAGCGTTAAAAAGTGTTATATGTAAACTTTTTTGAGAACAATTTTATTTATCTAAAAATTATTTGTATCTTTGCTGACATAAAAGTTAACAACACCTATTTAATATTATTATATGAGTATCTATATGAAACATATAGGACTTGCCGTTGCGATGGTACTGCTTCCGTTCGTCGGACATGCGCAAAACGACGGGCTGACAAAGGAAGAAACAACAGACACACAGCCTGCCGAACGGACATACCAGCCCACTTCATGGTATATGAAAAGCAACCTGATTTATGATGCGACACTCATACCTTCCCTGGAGTTTGAATATCGCTTCAACGAACGATGGTCGGCAAACGTGGAAGGAAACATGGCGTGGTGGCACAACGACGGGAAACACAAATACTACCAACTGGCTACCATCAGCCCGGAAGCCCGCTACTGGTTCAAGCCACAAGGCGAACGCAGAGGACACTATGTAGGAATCTTCGTGGGCGGAGGCTGGTACGACCTGGAGAACGGGAACAAAGGCTACAAAGGCGAAGGCTTCATGACGGGCCTGAGCTACGGCTACATGTTCCCCGTAGGCAAATATTTCGCCTTCGAGGCAGGCATTGGCGTGGGCTACCTGCGCACGTGGTACGAAGAATACCTGCCTATTGACGGGCATTACGTCTACCAGCAAACCAACCGCCTGAACTATTTCGGTCCGCTGAAACTGAAATTCGCCTTGGTATGGAACATCGGCCGCTGGACGGAGAAAGGAGGCAAAAGATGAAAACCAGTCCGCATACCCCCACCGCAAAATATATGCTCATAGCGGTTCTTGCCGCAACGATGCTAACGGGATGCCGCAAGGATTTGTGCTATAACCACGATGAGCATGCCATCACCGTCAAGGTAGATGCCGTACCTACATGGGAACAGGAATGGGAACGCCCATACGGCCATACATGGACAGACGAATGGGACGACGCATGGACACTCGCTTACGACGACCTGCGTCCCGACATAGCCGACGGCGTGCGTGTCATAGTCTACGATTCCGAAGCGCAAGAACAGCAGGGAGAAACCAACCTGCCCGCAACGGGCGGACGCATTCTCTCGCTATCGGAAGGCATACACGACCTGTTGTTTTACAACAACGATACCGAATACATTGTGTTCAGCGACTTCAGTGTGGCAGCCCATGCCACCGCCACTACCCGCACCCTGTCGCGCGGAAGCTTTAAGGCATTGCATGCCGAAGAGCGCACCGTGAACCAGCCCGATATGCTCTACGGACATTTCGAAGACAACCACGAGGCACAACGCACCCTTCAACCCGTACAGCTTGCCGTCGAAATGCGTCCGCTGGTATATACCTACCTGGTGCGCTACGAGTTCAGCCACGGCTTACAATACGTAGCCTTGGCACGGGGAGCATTGGCAGGCATGGCGGAAAGCGTTTACCTGAACGACGGGCATACAGGCAACGATGCCGCCACGGTGATGTTCGACTGCACCCTGCAAGACTACGGTGCCGAGGCGCAAGTACACAGCTTCGGCGTGCCCAACTATCCGGGCGACCATTATACCCGTGAAGACGGTTCGGAAGCGCATTTTGCCTTAAACCTGGAAGTAAGGCTGAAGAACGGAATCAACAAGACTTTCGAGTTCGACGTGACCGACCAAGTAAAAGACCAACCCAGGGGTGGAGTCATCACGGTAGGAGGTATAGAGATAAGCGATGAGGAAGGTACGGAAGGCGAAGGCGCTTTCGATGTGGTAGTAGAAGACTGGGGAGACTACATCGACATTCCTTTGCCGTTAAATTGACAAGCTAACAAAACGAATTAATTGATTGATGTTTAATTTAAAGGTGGGTTCTATCAATTCCATTTTTTATTTCTTGCATAAGGCAGCAGAACCCT
>UQVZ01000046.1 GCA_900544675.1 uncultured Bacteroides sp. | reverse complement strand
TCAGCGTGATGGAAACGGCTGAAATCAAAGGCATGAAAAAAGGCATGGAGCAAGGCTTAGCAGAAGGTATGAAAAAAGGCATGGAACAAGGCTTAGCGGAAGGCAGGAAGAAAGGTCTTGCCGAAGGCATGGAACAGGGCTTGGCAGAAGGCATGAAGAAAGGATTTGCCGAGAGTATGGAGCAGGCAGCCCGTAAGCTGAAGGCAATGGGGGTGGATATTACTGTCATTGCCAATAGTACCGGCTTGACGGAGGACGAAATCAAGAATTTGGAATGCGATTGATGTTTAAAAGAGGTAAGTTCTGTCATTAAGATGTTGGGCGGCGTAAAAAGAAAGGGCAAAGGGATGAGACTGTTGGGACTTGTAGCTTGTATGTGGATGATGTGTGTGTCGTTGCATGCCGCAGACTTGGATACGTTATACCGGCGTTTGGAATATGCCTTGGAACATCGTTCCGAGTATATGCAACGGAAAGAGAACCGGATAGACCTGTTGAAGCGTCAGCTTCAGGGGGAACATTCGTCCGAGAAAGCATTCCGTCTTTACGATTCGATTTATCAGGAATATTATATTTATAAGTTCGATTCGGCAATGGTCTATGTCGACCGCGCCGAGCAGTTGGCAACCGAGCAAGGCAATGCCTATTATTATAATCTGTTTGCTGTTTTCCGGGCTTATCTGCTTTCTACTACAGGCTATTTCAGTGAAGCCGCCGCTACCTTGAAGCGTGTAGACCAGTCGGTTTTTGACCGGCGTTTGCGGAAGGAATATTATCAGGCATGCCAATGGGCATACAATGTGTGGGCGGAATATTCAGGCGACAAGGTGTATGCGCCCCGTTATCGGAAAGAAGCGGCTTTGTATGCCGACTCGTTATTGGGTGTGCTCGAGCCGGGTACGCGTGAATATGAATACTCTCAAGCGGAGAACGCCAAACTTGCCGATAAGTGGGACGTAGCCGAGAAGCATTACTTCCAGGCATTGAAAGGTTTGCCGGTCGATACGCGCCTGTATGCGTGTGTGACGTGTGGACTTGCCTTGAACTATGCCGAGAAGGGGGATGACGAATCGTATGAGAAATACCTGATTCTTTCCGCTATATCCGACCAGCTCTGCCCGTTGAAGGAAAACCTTTCGATGCAAGAGCTGGCGTTGCATATCTATAAGACCCGTGAGGCGGATGTAGACCAGGCAAACCGTTACCTGAACTATGCCATGGAAGATGCGCTTTTTTACAACAATCGCCTCCGTTTGCTTGAAATAGCAAGGAAGTTTCCTCAGATTGTGGTCGCATACCAGCAGCAGAACAAGGAGAAAAGCCAACGCTTGTCGTTGGCACTCGTCTTTGTCTGCATTCTTTCGGTAGGTTTGCTTTTCTCCTTATTATATATATACAAGCAGATACGCCAGTTGCATGCCCGGCGGAAAGAACTGCTTGATGTAAACAATCAACTGAAAGAACTGAACCGGAAGCTGATGGATACAAACCATATCCGGGAAGACTATGTCAGCCTGTTCCTCGACCTGTGTGCCGCCTATATCGATAAATTGAACAAGTATCAGGAGCTGGTGAAGCGGAAGGTGAAAGCCAAGCAGATGGACGACTTGCTGAAGTTGGCTTATTCATCTAAAATGTCTGAAATGGATGCCAAAGAGTTTTTTGTCAATTTCGATACGGCTTTTCTTGCCATCTATCCCAATTTTATCGAAGAGTTTAATGCCCTTTTGCGTGAAGGCGAGCAGATTGTGCCGAAGAAAGGCGAGATTCTGAATACCGAGTTACGTATCTTTGCCCTTATCCGCATGGGTATTAAGGATAGTTCGAAGATAGCGACCCTGCTCTTTTATTCGCCGCAAACCATTTATAATTACCGGAGTGCGGTAAAGAACCGTGCCCTTGTCCGTGACGATTTCGAGCGGCAGGTAGAAAAGCTTTGTTCGGTGATTTGATTGTTGGCTCTTAGTCTGCGGTGTGGATAATCTTGCTTTCCAACCTCTTCCGCTCTGTTTAAATAAGTGATAAATTATAATATAATCAATCGAAAAAATAACTGTTTTGTTTTGATATTTCGAAAAAAGCTATACCTTTGCATCCGGAAATTAAAAATACAACGAAAGATGAATACATTGTTCATACATATTTTGCTATGCGGTTTGATTATTCTATTGGTAAAGCCAGTGGGAAGCAAGGCGCGTGCGTGAATGTATGAATGATACAAGAAGATATGAAAGCCTTTCCCACTTTGTTGTGTGAAAGGCTTTTTGTTTGGATAATGACTAAAGATAATATACCTATGAGTGAAAGATTGTTTATTTTTGACACCACCTTACGCGATGGGGAGCAAGTCCCCGGCTGCCAGTTGAATACCGTAGAGAAGATTCAGGTAGCCAAGCAGTTGGAAGCGTTGGGTGTAGATGTGATTGAGGCAGGTTTCCCTGTGTCCAGTCCGGGTGATTTCAATTCAGTAATAGAAATATCCAAAGCCGTTACATGGCCTACCATTTGTGCGTTGACCCGTGCCGTGCAGAAAGATATCGACGTAGCTGCCGAGGCTTTGAAATATGCCAAGCACAAACGTATCCATACCGGTATCGGTACTTCCGACCCGCATATCAAATATAAGTTCAATTCTACCCGCGAGGAAATCATCGAACGGGCTGTAGCTGCCGTGAAGTATGCCCGCCGTTATGTAGACGATGTGGAATTCTATGCCGAAGATGCCGGCCGTACCGAAAACGAATACCTGGCACGGGTGATTGAAGCGGTTATCAAGGCGGGAGCAACTGTCGTCAATATTCCGGATACTACAGGATATTGCCTTCCGGAAGAATATGGAGCGAAAATCAAGTATTTGATGGAGCATGTGGACGGTATAGACAAGGCGATTATCTCTACCCATTGCCACAACGATTTGGGCATGGCTACTGCCAATACCATCAGTGGTGTGCTGAACGGTGCGCGTCAGGTGGAAGTGACCGTCAATGGCATTGGTGAGCGTGCCGGAAACACTTCACTTGAAGAGGTGGCTATGATTCTGCGTTGTCACAAGCATTTGAACATTGATACCAACATCAATACCCAGAAGATTTATCCTACCAGCCGCATGGTGTCCAGCCTGATGAACATGCCGGTACAGCCCAATAAGGCGATTGTCGGTCGGAATGCTTTTGCCCATTCGTCGGGCATTCATCAGGATGGCGTGCTGAAGAACGTGCAGACTTACGAAATCATCAATCCGAAAGATGTGGGCATTGACGATAATGCCATCGTACTGACAGCCCGTAGCGGACGTGCGGCATTGAAGCACCGCCTGCATGTGTTGGGCGTCGAGATGAGCCAGGAAAAACTGGATAAGGTGTACGAAGATTTCCTGAAGCTTGCCGACAAGAAGAAAGACATAACCGATGATGATATCCTGGTCATTGCCGGAGCCGACCGCAATGTGAACCACCACATCAAGCTGGAGTATCTGCAAGTGACCAGTGGTGTCGGCGTACGCTCGGTTGCCAGTCTGGGCTTGAACATCTCGGGCGAACATTTCGAAGCTGCCGCTACAGGCAATGGACCGGTAGATGCTGCCATCAAAGCCGTGAAACAAATCATCAAGCGCCAGATGACGTTGAAAGAGTTCACCATCCAAGCCATCAGTAAAGGAAGCGACGATGTAGGTAAGGTACACATGCAGGTAGAATACGACGGTCAGATGTATTACGGATTTGGTGCCAATACCGATATCATCGCAGCTTCGGTAGAAGCTTACATCGACTGTATCAATAAATTCAGAAAATAACGAAACGAGATACATTATATTAATATGGCTAATACATTATTCGATAAGATTTGGGATGCACACGTAGTGCAGAAAGTAGAGGATGGTCCTACACAGTTGTATATCGACCGTCTTTATTGTCACGAAGTAACCAGTCCGCAGGCTTTTGCCGGTATGCGGGCACGTGGGTTGAAATGTTTCCGTCCGGAACGGATTTATTGTATGCCCGACCATAATACGCCGACACACGACCAGGACAAGCCTATTGAAGACCCGGTGTCAAAAGCGCAGGTAGATGCGTTGGCAAAAAATGCTGCCGATTTCGGATTGACTCACTTCGGTATGATGGACAAGCGGAACGGCATTATCCACGTGGTAGGTCCCGAACGGGGATTGACTTTGCCGGGCATGACCATTGTTTGCGGCGACTCGCATACCTCTACACACGGTGCGTTGGGAGCGGTAGCTTTCGGTATCGGTACCAGCGAGGTGGAGATGGTGATGGCTTCGCAGTGCATTTTGCAGGCACGTCCTAAGACCATGCGTATCACGATTGACGGTCAATTGGGCAAAGGCGTAACAGCCAAGGATGTGGCTCTTTACATGATGTCGAAAATGACTACCAGCGGTGCGACAGGCTATTTTGTAGAGTATGCCGGTGAGGCTATCCGCAGCCTGACGATGGAAGGACGGCTCACCTTGTGCAACCTGTCTATCGAGATGGGCGCACGTGGCGGCATGATTGCTCCCGATGAAGTGACCTTCGCCTATATCAAGGGGCGTGAATATGCTCCGAAGGGAGAAGAGTGGGACAAGGCGGTAGCCTACTGGAAGACGTTGAAGAGTGACGAGGATGCCGTATTCGATAAGGAAGTGCGTTACGATGCAGCCGATATCCAGCCGATGATTACTTACGGAACCAATCCGGGTATGGGCATGGCGATAACCGATTCCATCCCGACTACCGAAGGTATGGATGAAGTGGAAAAGACTTCTTTCGAAAAATCGATGCATTACATGGGCTTCCAGCCGGGCGAGTCTTTGTTGGGTAAGAAAGTCGATTATGTATTCCTCGGAGCCTGCACCAACGGGCGTATCGAAGATTTCCGTGCTTTTGCTTCCATCGTAAAGGGACGCAAGAAAGCCGAAAACATCACGGCTTGGCTGGTGCCCGGTTCATGGATGGTAGGTGCGCAGATTCGTGAAGAAGGTTTGGACAAAATCCTCGAAGAGGCAGGGTTTGCTATCCGTCAGCCGGGTTGTTCGGCTTGTCTGGCTATGAACGACGACAAGATTCCGGCAGGGAAATACGCCGTTTCTACCAGTAACCGTAACTTCGAAGGCCGTCAAGGTCCCGGTTCACGTACCTTATTGGCAAGTCCGCTTACAGCAGCTGCCGCCGCAGTAACGGGAGAAATAACAGATCCGAGAACAATGCTTTAAATTTAATGTGCAAATGTGCAAATGTGCAAATGTGCAAATGTGCAAATGTGCTAATGTGCAAATGTGCTAATGTGCTAATGTGCTAATGTGCTAATGTGCTAATGTGCTAATGTGCAAATATGCAAATGTGCTTAATGATTTTGATACGTGAAAAGAATAACGGGAAATAGAATCGTAGATTTGAGTTTTGATTTTGCTTTGCAGATTATTGAGTTTTCAGAGCAATTGGAATCGGAGCGGAAATATGCAGTAGCGAATCAGTTATTGCGTTGTGGTACTTCGATAGGAGCAAATGTTTCTGAAGCACAAAATAGTGAAAGTAAAATGGATTTTATTCATAAGTTAAAGATAGCAGCTAAAGAAGCAGAAGAAACAGAATATTGGTTGTTGCTTTGTAAATATGCTGAAAGTTATTCTTTTGACGATAAGTTATTAGCACAGATTAAGGAAATTCAGAAGTTACTGACAAGTATAATAATATCAAGTAAAAAGACAATGGAGATAAACAAGTGAACTAGTATATAATTGGCACATTGTTTATTTTCATATTGTCACATTATGACACCGACTATGAAACAGAAATTCAATATTATAACCAGTACTTGCGTTCCATTGCCATTAGAGAACGTAGATACCGACCAGATTATACCGGCACGCTTTCTGAAGGCGACGACACGTGATGAGAAATTCTTTGGTGATAACCTGTTCCGCGACTGGAGATATAATCCGGACGGCTCGCTGAACAAAGACTTTGTATTGAATAATCCGACGTATAGCGGACAGATTCTGGTAGCAGGCAAGAACTTCGGTAGCGGTTCCAGCCGTGAGCATGCCGCTTGGGCTATTGCCGGCTACGGATTCCGTGTCGTTGTTTCCAGCTTCTTTGCCGATATTCATAAGAACAATGAGCTGAACAATTTCGTGCTTCCGGTAGTGGTAAGCGAAGGTTTCCTGAAAGAACTGTTCGATTCCATCTTTGCCGACCCGAAGACGGAAGTGGAAGTCAATCTCCCTGCCCAGACTATTACCAACAAGGCAACGGGAAAATCAGAAACTTTCGAAATCAACGCTTATAAGAAGCATTGTCTGATGAACGGTCTCGATGACATCGATTTCCTTGTAGAGAACAAGGATAAAATCGAAGCCTACGAGGCACACAGACAACATTGATTGTTTTTTTTGCCACAGATTGCACGGCGTTCTGAGAAGAATCGGTGGAATCTGTGGTGAATTTGATAAAAAGAAACATTATGGAAAATCATCCGAGAATAGAAATCATGGATACGACGTTGCGCGACGGTGAGCAGACCAGTGGCGTATCGTTCGTTCCCCATGAGAAATTAATGATTGCCCGTTTGTTGCTGGAAGACCTGAAAGTAGACCGTGTGGAAGTAGCCTCGGCGCGAGTATCCGAAGGGGAGTTTAATGCCGTGAAGATGATATGCGACTGGGCAGCACGACGGAATCTGCTTCCAAGGGTAGAGGTGCTGGGTTTTGTCGATGGGCATGTGTCGGTCGACTGGATACACAATGCCGGATGCCGGGTCATCAACTTGCTGGCAAAAGGTTCGGAAAGGCATTGCACCTTCCAGCTGAAAAAGACGCTCGATGAACATTTGGAGGATATACGTGCGGTAGTCAGCTATGCCCACGAGCGGGATATGGATGTCAATCTCTACCTGGAGGATTGGAGCAGCGGCATGAAAGATTCGCCCGCTTATGTCTTCGGATTGGTCGACGGGCTGAAAGATGCAGGCATCAAGCGGTTTATGTTGCCCGATACGTTGGGCATTCTTAATCCCTTGCAGGTGATAGAGTATATGCGGAAGATGAAGAAACGCTATCCCGACCTGCATTTCGATTTCCATGCGCACAACGATTATGACTTGGCTGTGAGCAACGTGCTGGCTGCCGTATTGAGTGGGGTGAAAGGGCTTCATACCACGATTAACGGGTTGGGCGAACGGGCAGGAAATGCACCGCTTGCCAGTGTGCAAGCCATCTTGAAAGACCATTTCCATGCTGTGACCAATATTGATGAGAGCCGGCTGAACGATGTAAGCCGGGTGGTTGAATCTTATTCGGGCATGACTATTCCAGCCAACAAGCCGATTGTGGGAGAAAGTGTCTTTACGCAAGTGGCAGGAGTACATGCCGATGGTGATAACAAGAACAACCTGTATTGCAATGATTTGCTTCCCGAACGTTTCGGCAGGGTGCGCGAATATGCTTTGGGAAAGACTTCGGGCAAGGCGAATATCCGCAAGAACCTGGAAAGCTTAGGTTTGGAACTCGATGAGGATTCGATGCGGAAGGTGACCGAACGCATCATCGAGTTGGGCGACCGGAAAGAGTTGGTGACGCAGGAAGACTTGCCGTATATCATCAGCGATGTGCTGAAGCACGACGGAGCACAGAACAAGGTGAAGCTGCTGAGCTATTTTGTCACCCTGGCACAAGGCTTGAAGCCGATGGCTACGCTGAGCATTGAGATAAACGGTCAGGTTTATCAGGAAAGTTCTTCCGGCGACGGCCAGTATGATGCCTTTGTACGTGCGTTGCGCAAGATATACAAAGGTACGTTGCAGCGCAAGTTCCCGATGCTGACCAACTATGCCGTAACCATTCCTCCCGGCGGACGTACCGATGCCTTCGTGCAGACCGTCATCACCTGGAATTACGACAATCGGGAATTCCGTACCCGCGGTCTCGATGCCGACCAGACGGAAGCGGCAATCAAAGCGACTATCAAGATGTTGAATATAATAGAAGAGTGAATTTGTTAGTTTGTTAGTTTTTAAGTTTGTGAGTTCTTTAGTTTTTAAGTTCGTGAGTTCTTTCGTTTTTGAACACAGAGACACAAAGACACAGAGAAATAAATTAGTTAATCTGTGTAATCTGTGGTGAAAAAATAATCTGCGGAAATCTGTGTTAATCCGTGTTTCAAGGACTCAAAAACTTAAGAACTCAAAAACTCAAGAACTTAAAAACTCAAAAACTTAAAAACTCAAGAACTCAAAAACTAACAAACTCAAGAACTCAAGAACTTAAAAACTAAAAATACCTATGGATTTTAAAATTGCAGTATTAGCCGGCGACGGCATTGGTCCTGAGATATCAGTGCAGGGAGTAGACGTGATGACGGCTGTTTGTGAGAAGTTTGGACATAAAGTAAGCTATGAATATGCTATCTGCGGGGCAGATGCGATTGATAAGGTAGGCGACCCGTTCCCGGAAGAAACCTTTCAGGTATGCAAGCGTGCCGATGCAGTCTTGTTCTCGGCAGTAGGCGACCCCAAGTTCGATAACGACCCTACGGCGAAGGTACGTCCCGAACAAGGACTGCTGGCTATGCGTAAAAAGCTGGGCTTGTTTGCCAATATCCGTCCGGTACAGACCTTCAAATGTCTGTTGCACAAATCTCCTTTGCGTGCCGAAGTGGTAGACGGTGCCGATTTCCTTTGCATCCGTGAACTGACAGGAGGTATGTATTTCGGCGAGAAATACCAGGACAACGACAAGGCGTATGATACCAATTATTATACCCGTCCCGAGATTGAGCGTATTCTGAAAGTCGGCTTCGAGTATGCGATGAAGCGTCGCAAGCACCTCACGGTAGTCGATAAAGCCAATGTCTTGGCTTCCTCTCGCTTGTGGCGTCAGATAGCCCAGGAGATGGCTCCGCAATATCCCGAAGTGACGACTGATTATATGTATGTCGACAATGCCGCCATGCGTATGATTCAGGAACCGAAGTTCTTCGATGTGATGGTAACCGAGAATACATTCGGCGATATCCTGACCGACGAAGGTTCTTGCATCAGCGGCTCAATGGGCTTGCTTCCTTCAGCTTCTACCGGCGAGAGCACACCGGTGTTCGAGCCTATCCATGGTTCATGGCCGCAGGCTAAAGGTTTGAACATCGCCAATCCGCTGGCTCAGATTCTTTCGGTAGCCATGTTGTTCGAGTATTTCAATTGCAAGGAAGAAGGCGCTTTGATTCGCCGTGCCGTAGATGCCTCCTTGGATGCTTGCGTACGCACGCCCGAAATCCAGGCAGAAGGCGGTGCCAAGTACGGAACCAAGGAAGTCGGTGCATGGATTGTAAATTATATTAAAGAAGCTTGATTTTTCACCACAGATTACACGGATTTTTGTAATTTAAAATTTTGAAATTGACTTCAGATTTAAGTCGAACTTGAATTGTAAGTTAATTGATTGATTTTGAACTTATTTAATCTGTGTAATCTGTGGTGAGAATTTTTATGAGAAGAATGATTCTGATAAGCTTGTGCTGCCTGGTGTCTTGGGGAATTTCTGCACAAAGTTATAACGAACTGGTAGAGGAGGCGATGGCGTGTGTGCAGAAAGACAGCCTGGTACGTGCCGAACAACTGTTTCGGGAAGCCTTGAAGCTTGACCCTGCCAATGCGCGTAATGCCTTGCTCTTTTCCAATCTCGGCACCGTATTGAAGCGGCAGGGAAAGACCGATGAGGCTATCGAGGCTTATACCATGGCGTTAAATATCACGCCATACGCTACGGCTATGTTGCTCAACCGCGCTGCGCTCTATCTGGAGAAAGGATTGACCGAGAAGGCTTATCTGGATTATTGCAATGTCATCGACTTGATTCCCGAAGATAAGGAAGCGCGTCTGTTCCGAGCTTATATCTATATGCAACGCCGGCAATACAAGGAAGCGCGCATCGACTACAATGTGTTGTTGGGGAAAGACGCGAAGAACAAAACGGCACGTATCGGCCTTGCTATGCTCGACCAGAAAGAAGGCAAGTTCATATCCGCGCGCGAGCGGATGGACCGCTTGGTAGAAGAGTATCCGCAAGATGCCTCTCTCTTGAAGATGCGTGCCAATATCGAGCTGGAACAGCAATTCATCGACATGGCTTTGCTCGACCTCGAAGCTGCGGCAAAGCTTGACCCCAAAGATGCCGACGTGCATGTCATGATGGGAGATATCTATGCACGGCAAGAGAAAAAAGAGCTGGCACGCCAAGCCTACCAGCGTGCCATCGAGCTGGGCGTTCCTGCTGTTCAGTTGGCAGAAAAACTAAAATAATGTGGCAATGGGGTAATGTGCCAATGTGCTAATAAACAATGTGCCAATTTGCACATTCTCCCATTATCCCATTATCACATTGCCATATTATCACATTCTCACATTGGCACATTCTCACATTGGCACATTCTCACATTGGCACATTCTCACATTGCCACATTCTCACATTGCCACATTATCACATTGCCACATTATCACATTGCCACATTAGCACATTGGCACATTCTCACATTAGCACATTGCCACATTCTCACATTAGCACATTGCCACATTGTCACATTGTTTATTGTTTCCTATATTCCAGCGGGCTGATGCCTACATAGCGTTTGAAATATTTGCCGAAGAACGAGATGTTGGCAAAGTTCAGCGAGTCGGAGATAGCCTGTATCGTCAGATTTGTTGATTTCAATTGCGATTTGGCATCCATAATGACCATCGATGAAATGACATCCACACACGTCTTGCCCGTTATCTGCTTGACTACGGCACACAGGTGAGCGTGAGTGATGCCCAGCTTCTGCGCGTACCAGCCCACGTTGCGTGTCTGGTTGTAATGCTTGGTGACCAGTTGCATGAAGCTGCGGCAGATCAGTTCGCTTTTCGACAAGGCTATCTTGTCGTATTGCCGTGTTTTGTAGAGGATGGAGATACCTGTATGAATGTCGGCATAGAGGTTGGGAGCTATTTCGTCGCGTATCTTTTCGTTGAAGTTTTCATACATCGCTATCAGCATCTGCAAGTATTTCTCCATCATGGCTGCCCCTTCAGGTTTCAATGGAATAACCGGACGGCCTAATGTCAGAAAGATGGCATCCAGCATGGAACGGGAGTGTGCCCTACGTTCGATAAAGCCCGAAGAGAATCCTAAGAAATAGATTTTCAAGTCTCCCTGTATCTCGTTTATCTGGAAGATGGTGCCTGGCATCAAGGTAATTACGTCGTTCGGTTTTACCAGTATTTCGTTCAGGTTGACCAGTGCCTTTACTTCTCCGCTCAGGCACATCACAAACATTTCGCATTTTAGCCTTACAGGATAATGCGTGTACAGGTTCAGCAGGTCTTTGTTGATATCAGTCCCTATCACCCAGTCTTCGGGCAAATCTATTTTGGGAAGCTCTTTTTCCATCTTTTCCATATCCTTTATTTTTTCCGTTCCGACAAATATACAATTAAAAAACGGAAATCCGATGGCAAGGAGTTCCCGATTCGGGCGTTATCAGAAGAAAAGACCTTTAAACCCTTTTTTTAGCACGAAAAAAATGGTTTCCGATAAAAAACGGAACAAAAATAATAAAAATAGATATTGTGAGTTTTTATGAAAGATTGCAATTTTGCAAGCGGAAAAAATGACACTATATGGAAAGAACAGGACATTCTTCTCAGTCTGTATGTAGGATGCAGAAAAAGGACGAATCTCAAGAAAAGAACAAGCCGGATAAGCTTATCTGTAAAATAAACCTAGCTTCGTAGGAGAAAGGTGAAGAAACAGCGAAAAGCAGGTAAGGGAAGAAGCAAAGCAAAACTAAAGAACAAGCCAAACGGAACACTAGCCCATCGGGAAATAAACCACCGATACCGGTTCAGTGAAGAATTGAAAGAAAAGACAAAAAACGAAAGAACTTATAAACTCATAAACTAAAGAACTCATAAACTAAAGAACTTATAAACTAAAGAACTCAAAAACTTAAAAACAAAAAACTCAAATATGGGAAAGATGAAAAAATATGTAGCAATGTTTTGCGCGATGCTGGCACTGGGAGTAGCCGGCACTTCCTGTTCTTCCGACGAAGAGGTGGCGCAAGGCGAGGCAGGTGAAGGAGTGATTGCTTTCGACATCACTACCGACACAAAGTTTCAATCGCGTGCAGTCAGTCTGTCTGCTTATGAAAATCTGGATAATTATACAATCCAGCTTCTGGATGGAGAAGGGGAAGTGTATAAAGAATATCAGTATGACAAACTTCCTGTGTCTTTGAAAGTGGAAGCCGGAACGTATCAGTTAAAGGCTTTTTATGGCGAGGACAAACCTGCTTCTACTACATCGATGTATGTAGAAGGACTCAGTTCAAAAGTGACTGTAGAGGCTGGGCAAGAAGAGCCTGTTCGTTTAAGTGTGGCTTGTAAGCCCGTGTGTGCAAAAGTAGCGGTTGCTTTTAATGAAGAAGCTTTGGATAAATATTTCAGCGATTATTCGGTGACATTCAAGACGGCAGCTTTGGGTGATGACAGCTTTATTTGGAAGAAAGCGGATACCGATCCTGTTTATCTGAAAGTGAATGATGAGGAAGCGGTGAAATATACTGTTACCGCTAAATATACAGATACAAGTATTCCCGATGCTAAAGTAGAAGGAACTTATACGTTAAGTCCGCAGTCAGGTTTGACTTTACAGGTAGCACCTGCCGGAGATGGCAGTTTAGGGCTTACCATTACATTTGATGAAAAAACGAATGATATTGAACAGGACATTGAAGTACCTAACGAATGGGTAAATCAACAACCTGCTAACGATTAAATGAAGGAGATTGACGTATGAAAACAATAAATAAATGGATGCTGGGCACTTTATTAATGGGCTCGTTGGCATCTTGTGAGATGAAAGACGAATTAGTCGGAACCAGTTCTTCACAAGCTATGGGTGCATTAGAGTTGGGCGTATTGGTCCAAGAGTCTGCTAGAGCGGGTAGTGATGAGGTAACGACTTTCCCGGTTTCTATCACATCGGAAGCAAATCCGGTAAACAATAAGACTTTTTCTTCGTATGAAGAAATTGTCAAGCAAGGCAATGTCGTAGAGTTGCCGGTCGATGAATATGTCGTATCAGCACATACACCGGGCACGTTAGAAGGATTTTCCGTCATGACAGAGCCTTATTATAAAGGTGAAGTTAGTCTGACGGTAGAAGAAGGAAAGACCGAACAGGTAACGGTGGAATGTAAGATGGCAAATACGAAAATTAAGTTGGATTTACCTGATGATTTTGATTCGTTCTCTTCTTGGACGGTGAGTTTTGATGATGGGAAAAGCCATACTTTGGAATTTAGCAACACAGACCAGTTCACCAATCACACAGCTTATTGGTATTTGGGTGAAGAAGGTGCGGCAACATTGACAATGAATATTGTAGCCGTAAAAGATGGCATTACCTATACGGATAGCAAAACGTTTACAAAGAGCAATGCGGATGAAAGTTATGAGAATGATAATGCGAATTTCGTAGGAGGAGATGCGTTGGATGTAGATATCAGTGTAGAAGAAAATCCGGATGAACCTACACCAGAAGAACCGGTAAAACCGGAATTGGTATTCTCTGTATCGGTTAATTTAACATTCACCAATGAAGAAGAATCTGTTATTATTCCGGTTACTCCGGGTGCAGGAAGTTCGGATAATGAAGATGATTCGAACGAGACTCCTACCCCTCCTGCTGAGGAGACTCCCATTGTTATCAGCGATAACGGTACAGGTTATTTGACCAATGGAGTTACGGTTACAGGAGAACCCTATCCTACAGACGTGGCTGTCGAAATGTCTGTACCTAATGGCATTCAGCATGTTTATGTGAAGATTGCTACTACAAATGAAGATTTTAGAGAAATGGTCTCTGGAATGGGACTTGTAGATGATCTAGGCATGGATTTGGCAACTGAAGATGCGGCCGAATTATCAGAGTTGTTCGCTGTTCCTAAACGGAATGCTACGGAATATACTTTTACAATGTCAGAAACATTGTTCGGGCTTTTAGGTATTTACTCGGGTAAGCACGATTTTAGTTTAAGAGTGGTTGATGCAGAAGGGAATGAGGCTTCGGCTGTTTTGACGATAACTATTTGATAGGGAATTATGAAAAAGAATTGGTTTACATTAATTATATGCTGTCTGGCTTTTGCGCTTTCTGCTTGTCAGAGCGAAGAGGAATTGGCGGGTACGACCGTAGGGTATCTTCGTTTGGGCTTGGATGTGAATACATCCGCTATTACCCGGGCGGAAGCGGCTTATAACCCCAAGCAGCTTGCCGTGCAGATTGTTAATGCACAAGGCGAAGTGGTAGAAGAAACCACGAATTTTGAAACGAACTGGAGTGCCAAAACCATTGAATTGCCGGTTGGCAAGTACACCATAAAGGCTTCGTCTGCCGGTTTCGATGGAACAAGCTCAGGATTCGACAAGCCTTATTATACCGGGAGTACCGAAGTAACCATTGAGAGTGGAAAGACGGCTAATCCGAAAATAGAATGTACGCTTGCCAATGTGAAAGTGACGGTCAATTTTGACCAGTCGTTTGTAGATGCATTTGCATCGGCTGAGGTGGAAGTGGACGATAACCAAAGTCCCAATAACGAGGGTATCAATCCTTTGACCTTTGCAATGGGGAAAACTACGCAATCGGGCTATTTCCCGGTAACCGATTTGAAAGCGGTGGTTTCGGTTGTCAATAAGCATGGCGTAGCAAATTCGCAAACCAATGAGATAACCGATGTGAAGGCACGCAATCATTACATTCTGAATTACAAGGTAGAAGAGAGTACAGGCGGCAATGTGACTGTAACGACCGATCCGTCTACTACAACATATACTTTCCATATTTCAGTAGCTTTGAAGCCTGAAACCGAGCCAACATTAACGGTCTCTTCTGCCAATGCATGGGCGAAACGGGTTTACTTGGAAGGTACGGTAGTTGAGAATGGAGTCGATTTGTCGCAAGGAACATTTAGTTTCCAATACCGGGTGAAGGATGCGACCGATTGGACAACGGTTTCTGCCACGCTTGCTGACGGAAAGTACAAAGCTACAGTTACCGGTCTTACTCCTAAAACAGCTTACGAAAGTCGTTTGGTTTATGGAGAAGAAAGCTTTGTAAGTGAAGTGAAAGGATTTACAACGGAAGAAACGGTCGTGTTGTATAATGGCAATTTAGATGAGTGGTGGCGGGCAAAAGATAACGATCGATCTCCTTGGTATCCTATTGCAGATACGGATGCAACATCTTCAACAACGGATTCTAATGGAAATCTTTTCTCTTTTTGGGATTCGGGTAATGGAGGTACAGCAATGATGGCAAAGAATCCGACTGCTCCGGAAGAATCTGATGTAAACACACCGGGAGGAAAGTCCGCAAAATTGGCTTCTCAATATGTTGGGGTGGCATTTCTTAAGATGGGTAAATTCGCTGCCGGGAATATTTTCACAGGTCATTTCTGTAGTGCCAATACACAAACATATCAAGCACGTATTTGTTTTGGTCAACCATTTGCTTCCCGTCCCATCCAGTTGAAAGGATGGTTCAAATATAACCGTGGAACGAATGTTGATTATCCGGATGGAAATGATGTGCGGAAAACGGAATTGATTAATTCGGGTGGCGACCAATGCTCTGTCTATATTGCATTAACTGATAATGAAGGTGTAGTATATGAAGAACATAATTATGCGTATGAAATCAATGGTGATTTGTCTGCCGATGATCCGGAGAACTTCAAGTATAAGAATACAATCGATTTCTCTACTAACAACCCGAATATCATCGCTTACGGCACGTTGACGGAGGATGAAGCGAAAGGTACAGGCGAGTGGCAACAATTCACCATTAACTTGAAATACCGCGACCTGACCCGCACGCCGAAATACATCATCGTAGTGGCTTCGGCAAGTAAGTATGGCGATTTCTTCACGGGAAGTTCAAGCAGTGTGATGTACATTGATGATTTTGAACTGGTTTACGACGGTGAGCCTACTGTAGCTTCGCAACAATAATTATTAATTCAATAACCTTAACCGGGAGAGGAAATCTTCGGATTTTTCTCTTTCGGTTATCCTTATGAACAGATGAAAATAAAATTTCTATTTTTCGCAATCATCTTGCTGGCTGGCGTATGCAGTGCATCCGCTATCAATCCGCATCGGGTAGAACGGATAGACCGCGAGATACAGAAGCGTGTGTTTATCCCGAAAGGGCAATGGATGGTAGGTGGTACGGTTTCTTACTCCGAGCACGATGAAAGTAATCTTAATTTTACGGTGCTAAAAAACATCGAAGGGTTGGGGTATGATTTCAAGGTCAGCCCTTATGTCGGTTACTTCTTTGCCAACAATTTGGCTGCCGGTGTACGTTTCGCTTACAACCGCACTTATCTTGATTTGGGGAATTTCGACTTGAATTTAGGTGAGGATTTCAATATCAACTTAGAGGATGTATACTATTTGGAGCACAAATACGAAGTGTCGGGTTTCTTCCGTTCGTATATGCCGATAGGCGATAGCAAGATTTTTGGCTTGTTTAATGAGTGCCGCATCACGTATGGGTATGCACAAGGTAAGAACTCTACCGGTTCGGGCGCTCAATACGACGGGACTTATCAGACGACGAATAATTTAGAGATAGGTTTTGCTCCGGGCATAACGGCTTTTATTACCGACTTTGCTGCAGCCGAAGTCTCCATGGGTGTAATGGGGTTCGATTTTAAATGGGTAGACCAGAAAACCAATCAGATAGAAACCGGAAAACGTCGGGTTTCTTCGGGAAACTTTAAGATAAACTTGTTTTCCATTAATATCGGTATGACTTTTTATTTATAAACCCTTCAAAACAAGGAGAGTAAGAATAGATGATAAAGAAGATGATATACGCCATGGCTTGCTTGTTGGCATGCCATGCTTGCAAGATAGAAAACGATATCCCTTATCCCATTGAGGAGGCAAGCATTACTGCATTCGAAGTGGAAGGACAGCGGGAAGCTCCTGCCGATGCGACTGTAAGTGCCGGTATCAATGCGAATACCCGTACCGTTACGCTTTATGTAGACGATACGGTCGATTTGACCGACCTGCGTATTACGCGCTTCACTTTGTCGCCCGAAGATGCCGAAATCAGTGTAGATGCAGATGTCTGTACAGATGCTGCCCTTTTCCCTGCCACAGGGTTTGAAGTTCCGGATAATCTAGCTAACACGTGTGTCGATTTTTCGGAACCTGTCAAGTTTACTTTGTCTACGTATCAGGATTATGAATGGACGGTAAATGTGACTCAGGTGATAGACCGTACCCCCGATGTGAACAGGATGGTCAGGTATGTGATAGATACCGAGCAATGCGTGGCTTACATTTATGTGGCTTCCAGCGAAAGTCTGAGTAATATTCAGATAAATTCGTTGCCTTTGGCAGGACCGTCGGGAACAATCGAGCCAGACCCGACTACCATACACGATTTTACCCAAGAGCAAATATTCTATACCACGTATGGCTGGGAAGAACCTTCTACCGTGCATAAGTGGAGAGTGCGTGTATTTAAGGCAAGCGAAGAAGAAAATACCTCGGCATCGGCTTTTGCCAGAACTACGGGAGCCACTTTGAGTGGAAACATTACAAATGGGAAAACGCCGGTTGTTGAATATAAGGAAGCTAAAGTTTCCGCTTGGACCGATTTGCCCTCTTCGGCAGTATCGGTAAACGGCGTCAGGTATACAGCCACTTTAACCGGATTGAAAGCAAGCACGTCTTATCAGTACCGTGTGACGGTAGACGGCGTAGCCGGAGCAGAACAAACGTTTACTACTGCCCCGGCTACACCGTTGGAAAACGGTGGCTTCGAAAACTGGTATATGAATGACAAAATTTATGTGCCCAACTCATCGGGAAGTGATTTTTGGGGAAGCGGTAATCCGGGTGCGGCTTCATTTATAGGCAATCTGACTACTCCTACCAGCGATGCGGTATCAGGGCAAGCTGCCTTATTGGAGTCGAAGGATGCTTTAATCAAATTAGGGGCAGGTAATATTTTTACCGGTGATTTTGCGTTGGACGGTACGAATGGTATTCTTCACTTCGGACAACCTTTCACTTCGTTTCCTACGGCATTGCGTCTGTATTACAAATATACATCTGAAAAAATCAACCGAATAGGAGATAGTGTAGGCGAATTGGAAAACTTACGTGACCGTCCGGATTCGTGTCACATTTACATTGCTCTTTCTGACAAATCAGAACCTTACGAAATCCGTACCCGTCCGTCAACACGTCAGATGTTTGATAAAAACGATGCGAATATCATTGCTTACGGAGAGTTTATTTCCGGACAATCCACTTCGACATATCAGCAAATCACGATTCCGCTGGATTATCGTGCGCTGACCCGCACACCTCGTTATATCATTATTGTGGCTTCTGCCAGTAAATATGGTGATTACTTTATAGGAGGGGTAGGCAGTACGCTTTGGTTAGACGAAATGGAATTAATTTACGAATAAGAAAAGATGAGGCTTAAAAATATGAAATTGATTCAGTATTTATTGGTGAATAGCATCGGGCTGTTGCTTTTTGCTTGTACAGAAACCGATGGATTAGAAACACATGCCGGAAAGACGGGATTCATGATTTCGCTGGCTGATGGCAGTGTAGGTGTAGAGGCAAGAGCCGTTCCGTCTGCTTTGCCCGACCCGGCAAAGACTGCTTTTCAGATTCAAGTGTTGAAAGCAGGAACGGCAGCTTCGGTGGCAGATGGACATTATGAAGAGAACCAACTGATAGAGGTGGCAGCCGGTGTGTACGATGTAGTGGCAACCTATGGGGATGTCAGCACATTGGCTTTGGATAAGCCTTGCTATAGAGGAATAGCCGAAGACCAGACCGTAAGTGTAGACAAGACGACATCGGTTACAATTAACTGTACGGTAGCGAACGCTTTATTATCGGTAAAGTATGATGACTCTGTCAAGAAATTCAGCGATATTTACAGCGACTATTATGTAAAAGTAAGTGTGAATGGAGCAAGCCTTGACATAAAGGATACGGAAAAAAGCGCTTATTTCCAGCCGGAAACATCTTTCGAGGTTTATTTCTGCGCTACAAAGAAGGATGAAAATGAAGAGAAGAGTATGAAACTCAATTTGTCGCAAACATCCCTTAAAGCTGCCGAACATCTGATATTGACTCTCTCTCCCGAACCGGACAAGAGCGGAGCGGATATCTCTGTAACGAAAGAAGAAATAAAGTCTGTAACAATCAATGAAACTATCCCGATGGAATGGTTGCCGAAGCCGAAGGTGACGGCAGAAGGGTTTGATGAAAATAATACCTTGACTTTTGTAGAAACGGAAACGAAAGAGGCGAAGCTGAATCTTGAACTTTCTTCGGCTTTGCAGGATGTGACGTTTAAGTTTAATTTTCAAGATGAACAGTTTGCCGAATTACGGAAAGATAAAGAATATCTGTGGTCGAATGCGGAAGATAAGCAGGTGATTACAGAAACTTTAGGTATTGCAGTTTCAGATGCAAACATTAATCTGAATGGTTTACTTGCAAAGTTGCAGACGAATGTGGGCGAATCTACGGCCAATACGATAGATGTTGATGTAAAAGCCAATAATCGTTGGAGTAGTGAGGATGAAAAGGTAAATACCACTTATACGATAACTTGTAATAAACCTGTTTTCTCAGTAGATGCTTATCCAGGAAACATTTGGACAAAAGAATTTACGATGAATGCTTTGCGGGAAGAACAAGTGACAAGCGGTGATTTCTTGAAACTGAGCGAGAATATGAAGTATCAATTCAGTACGGATAACAGTACTTGGAAGGATTTGGACGATGATTTAAGAGCTGCCAACTTAACGCAAGGCACGACATATTATATTCGTGGTTTGTATCGGGATGTTATTCCAAGTAAAGCGGTGGAGGTGAAAACCTACGAAGCGATTGAATTGACGAATGGCGGACTGGAAAATCCAGAAGTATTGGATGGAGACGATTCTGGAGTAAGGCGAGGAACTGTCTATGGATGGGATGGATGGGCAACATTAAACAAGATGTCTACTCCATCAGGACTTGCAAGTTATTCCTTTAATTCTCGTTCAGGTTGTCGCCCGACAACGGATTCTCATACAGGAAATGCCATTCGGGTCATAACTTTAGGATACGGTATAGGAGGATGGGCAAAGCCAACAAGTGCAATGCATAGTAAGTTGTATTTGGGAGAAAGTGCAGATGAGGATGGAAATGGTATAGTTTATGGAATCAGATATGAGTCTAGACCTTCTCATTTGAAGTTTTGGTACAAGTGTGTTTCAAATAAAGGGAATGATGAATCGTTGGTTCAAATACAATTGCTTCATGATGATGTTGTGTTAGGAGAAGGAGAATTTAGAACGGGCGCAAAGGATGCATACGAAGAGAAAACCATTGAGGTAGATTACACAAACTATGCTTCTACTTTGGTGTTAGCTCCGAATAAGTTAGTTATAGTGTTCCAATCTGGAACAAAAGAATCTCTGGATGTGGATGATGATTTGAAGTCATTTATAAGTGGATGGAACACTGTGGACAAAACAGCGGATGCTACGTATCGTGGTAACGAGCTGTATGTTGACGATGTAGAATTAATCTACGACAAATAAAAAAGCAAACAATGAAACGAAACATATTATATTTAATCTTCGGACTCTTTTTGTTAGCAAGCTGCCAACAGGAAGAATTGCCCGATGTAGGAACAGGCTATCTTGCTATTGCAGACCTGTCGGTAGAAGCACCCCAAGTAAATGTAGTATCTTCGCGTGCTGAGGCAGCAGAAGAACCGTTAACCATCGAAATCGTGAAAGGCGAATCAATTCAGACATTTACCGAATCTAATTTGCCAAGTAAAATTGAGTTGGAAGTTGGTGATTATGTTCTCAAAGCATATAACAGCCAATACGGCAAGGAGGATGAAACAGGTTTGGGAGCACCTGTTTATTATAAAGAAGAATCTTTTACCATCGAAACAAACAAGACTACTTCTGTGGAAGTAAGCGTGCCAATGATAAATTTCGGTGTGAAATTGGATTTGCCTGATAACTTTAATACCTTATTCCCTACGTCAACTTTTACTGTGTCAGGAAATGAACGTCAAGTAGAGTTGAAAGATGGCGAAACCGCTTATTTTTCTTATAAGAAGGGAGTGACATTTGATTATGTTTTAAGCGCAACCAATAAAGACCAAGAACAGCGAACGATGGAGGGTAGTTATGGGACAGAGGGAGAATCCGTTGCTTCGGGTACTATTTACACCGTAACTTACGAGCTGGGAACCCGCTCTTTCAGCATCACCCGATGACCGGGAAGCAGGTTTTGAAAAAAGAGAAAAACGGTTGCTGACAAAATGGCGACCAGTTGCTGACAAAAATGCAGATAGGTGCGATGCCCTTCGCACTTATCTGCATCAGCCTATGCACCTAAGTGCGTAGGGCATCGCACCTAAGTGCGTCGGAAGATAGTGTTGCATTCATAAGCTATGCAATTGCTGCCTGGCTGCCTGTGCTTTTAGTTTGTGAATTAGAAATAATTCCGTATCTTTGTTCTAATTAGAAAAGGTAAGCAGTATGGAAAATCGGACAGTCTTTAATGATGCACAATTGCATGTGTTGGAAATGGCTTCACGTATTAAAACGCGCCGTGGGTTGGAGGAACTGAAAGATCAGCTTGCGGAATATTATGCACGCCGTATAGACGAAGATATGGAGGCTTTATGGCAGTCGGGTGTGTGGACCGTCATGCTGGATTTCCGAAATATTCAATGCGATACTCATACTTTATTAGTCTATTCTTGGATACAAAAAGAGTAAATAAGAAGACAAGTAAAAGTATCTTAGACCATTTTTAGTATGATAAGAAGCATAATACAACCATTTTTAGTATGATAAGACACAAAATCCCGCGCGACTGACTATTTGTCTGCTGGTTTGTTCCAGATGATATCCATATAGCTTGATTCTGTTTGTACTCCGAAATAACCTTCCGCTAATGCTTCATACGAGTCGGTTAATTCGTCTATAATTTCTTGATGTTCCAAATCGAAAGCAACCGCATTGTTCATTGAGTTTAAGACGAAGGGGGAATGGGTAGTCAATATGAACTGGATATGAGGGAAGGTCTGCGTGAGCAAGGGCATGATAACCCGTTGCAGCTCCAGGTGCAGATGAGTCTCCACTTCATCAATCAGTACGATACCCGGCTTTTGATAGGCACGCACAAGATTATCTTCTTTTTGCATTTTCAGAATTAAGTCGGCTACGATATCCAATACTGCGGCAAATCCATCAGACATTTCGGTGAATTTGAACCGTTTCCCTTCTGTGTTAATCCAAAAGCTATAGTCTTTGTAGTTGAATTCCAATTTGAGTTGAGCGTCCTGATAAATTTGCTTCATTAATGTTTCAAAATCAATGAACCATTGATGTATTTGGTTGGCATCTTCCGTTTGTTGTTCGTTGCGCGCTAAGGCTTCTTGTATTTTTAAGTCGGACAGAAAGTTCAAGAACTGGGATGTAGCAGTCTGTTTGATGTCGCCTGTTATGGAATAAGAGGGCTTGGTAGGATGATGTGGCTCAATCATTTGGCTTTTTCGGTCTGCCTGATAGAAAGCCATGACAAACTGTTTTTCCTGGTATTGCCGGATGACTGAGGGGTCATTGAACTCCATCGAGATTGGTGAATCGACGGTATCAGGGGAAAGTGCTTTTTGATTGAGGTATGAAGCAATGGCATTCAGTAATATGCTTTTCCCGCTTCCGTTCTTTCCTGTGATAATCAGATGAGGGGTTTGTGCATTCCGGATGGGTATGTTGATGTCGTGAAGATGGAACAAGCGGTTGATGTGGATATTCTTGATGAAGTAGTTCATATCGTCTGCATATTTTAATTTGCCACTAAAATAATGTTTTTTCGGGTAATGCGCAATGATTGTGTGCTTTTTTGCTTATCCCAACACGAAGACTGGATGGTCTTGGGTACTGGTTTCGGGACAGAAGGTGAAGCCTTCCCATTCGAATGCTTGGAGTTGGTCAGGATTCTCGATGCGGTTCTTCAGGAGGAAGCGGGTCATTTCGCCGCGGCACATCTTGGCATAGACGGTCACGCTCTTCGGCTTCCCATCCTTCATCACCAGAAATTCGGGCGTAATGACACGTACTGACTCCGTGACCTGTTTCCAATGGAACAAGTCTTTCATCTCGGCACTTGCCAGATTGACCAGGATGCCTCCCTGCTTACGGATGGCTTCGATAAACCAATCGGTCAGGATGGGTTTCCAATAGTCGAACATCGTGCAGCCGTGTTCGGGTAAACGTACATCGCCTTCCAGCCGATAGGGATGAATGAGGTCGAGGGGACGCAGCAAACCATAAAGGAACGAACTTATCAACAGATGGCTTTGGGCGTATGCAAAATCGTCGGGTGTGAACGAGGTAGCGGCTATACGCTTGAACACCATACCTGTATAGGCGAGCAGGGCAGGCAGGGAAGGGGTGTCGGGGGAAAAGAAATTCTGGTAGCGCAGATAGTTTTCGGCAGCCAGCTTGGCATTGACACGGAGCGTCCGGCTCAGTTCTTCGGGGCTGAACTGGCTTATAACCATCGCGTTTTTCTCCGCTTCGGTCTTGAAGCTGGGAGTCGTGGTAAAGGGTATGTCGGTACGTGGTTGGCGCCCGCTCATGGTCTTGGCGCACGAGATAAAAAGAAGCATTTTTAGTTTTTAAGTTTTTTGAGTTTTTGAGTTTTTGAGTTTTTTAGTTGACAAGTTGACGAGTTGACAAGTTGACAAGGTTTTGAATGCCATTAGCAGAACTATTGGCTTAACTCCTTAACTTCTTAACTCCTTAACTCCTAAAAAAGCAGAACTATTGGCTTTAACTTCTAAAAAAGCAGAACTATTTCTTCAGGCTTTCTTCATACTCGTAACGTTCCTTAGGGTCGAGCTTCGCTATTTCGGCAGCCTCGAACAAGTGGGTGAACACTTTTTCGTGCAAGGCGCGGGGACGTTCTGTCAGGGTTGAGAGGTTGCGGATGACATAAAGCCATTTGTCGAACAGCGTCTCCAGTTCGGCTTCCGTCTTCGTGAACTTGGGCATTTCCAGGTAAATGAAAGTCAGCTTGTCGTTAAACGTCTTGTTTGTGGTAGTATCAACCAACTCAAATACGTGATGATACTCCTCCTGGTTGGAATCGATGGTGAAATCCATGATGCCGATGATATAAATGCTTTTCAAGTCGTAATTCCAGATTCTGCGGGAAGCCTTTCCGCTAATGGTACAGGCGGCATAATACATGCTTCGTTCCTCGAAGGACTGCTGTTCACATTTTTGCATTCCCACAATAAAGTGTTGTCCTTGTTTGTTTATGCAGTGCACGTTGAATGCTGTACTGTTGTCATCTCCCCGCGTGCCCAGGCATTCGTCGTCCAGGTAAGTGAGGTCTTCGATTTCCTCACGGCCATGAAGCAAGGCATTGAGGAAACTGATGAGCAATTCCTTGTTGATTTCCGTACCGAAAAGCTTCTTGAAGGCAAAATCGGTATAAAAGTTGACATATTTTTCCGAACACATAAGCTGATGTTTTTTGAGTGATATGCAAAGAAACAAAATTCCGGGGAAAAAGGCAAATTTTAGTAGACTAGGTATTACAATTAAATTAAGAATGAAGAACGAAGAATGAAGAACTAATTAAATGAAGAACTAAGAATGAAG
>UQVZ01000045.1 GCA_900544675.1 uncultured Bacteroides sp. | reverse complement strand
TGCAGGCAAAGATACGATTTTATCTGATTTAATCCTCAGGTTTTTACGTTGAGCCGCAAAAATGACATTAAGTGCTGACAAAAATGCACCTAAGTGCATCAGCCTTCGAACCTAAGTGCATCGGCTTACGAACCTAGGTGCATCGGGCATCGGACTTATCTCCGTCAAACCGCCCTTATACAAGCAGAAAAATCCCCTCTTTCCTGCTTGTAAGCATTAAAAAAATCCTTTTTCAGAAAATATAAATGCAAAAATTTTTGTGTTTACAAGCAATCTACTATATTTGTATACAATTTTGGCAAGAAATGACGGAAGAAGACAAAAGGTTACTCAATACGTTCGAAGGAAGATTAAGAAATCTGATGTTCTTGTTCGAGGAACAGAAAAAGGAAATCGCTTCGCTTCGGCAGCTTTTGGCTGAGAAAGAAGCCGCCATCGCGCGTATGGAAGAAAACCAGAAAGAATTGGAGTCAAGATATGCCAATTTAAAAACAGCCCGGATGATTAGTATCAACGACACGGAACTCAATGATACCAAGAAAAGATTGACGAGGCTGGTGCGTGAAGTCGACAAATGTATCGCTTTGCTGAATGAATAAGCAAAAAGGTAAACGAATCATGGAAGACGACAAGTTAAAAATACATCTGCGAATCGACAATGAACAATATCCGCTGGTCATCGACCGGGCTAAAGAGGAATTGTATCGGAAAGCCGCCAAGCAGATTGACTATACACTAAACAAATACCGCAGTATGTACCCGGAGTTCAGCCTGGCAAAGCACTGGGCGATGACGGCGCTGGAGCTTTCTTTCGAAAATGTCTCCTTGAAAGACCGGAACGATACGCAACCGTACGCGGAAAAGCTGAGGCAACTGGCGGATGATATAGATGAATGTATCCACCCTAAGCCGAGCGAATAACGAAACAGGGCGTTTAGTGACATACAGTTGAAGATTTTGCGCACAAATTGGAATGCCGGTAAAACGGTAAGAAGATTTGTGCGCTTTTTATTTATATATTTTTAAAACTAAGTTGTAATGTTGATAACAGTAATATTCACGATTGTCGCTTTCCTGATAGGGGGAGCTGTTTCGTATGCCTTTTTCAAGTACGGCTTGAAATCGCGATACGATAAAATTATAAAGGAGGCGGAAACAGAAGCTGAAGTAATCAAGAAGAACAAGCTGCTGGAGGTAAAGGAAAAGTTTCTGAATAAGAAAGCCGAGCTGGAAAAAGAAGTGACGGCACGCAATCAGAAAATCCAACAGGTGGAAAACAAGTTGAAGCAGCGTGAAATGGTCTTGGGACAGAAACACGAAGAATTGCAACGCAAACGGAACGAAACTGAAGCCATCCGTGAAAACCTTGACGCACAACTGGCAGTAATCGACAAGAAGAAAGAAGAACTGGACAATCTGCAATCGCAAGAACGCAAGAAACTGGAAGCCTTGTCGGGGCTTTCTGCCGAAGAAGCCAAGGAACGGTTGGTGGAATCGCTGAAAGAAGAAGCCAAGACCGAAGCACAGTCTTATATCAACGATATCATGGATGACGCCAAGATGTCTGCCAACCGCGAAGCCAAACGCATCGTCATACAGACTATCCAGCGTGTAGCCACCGAGACGGCTATCGAGAACTCGGTGACCGTGTTCCATATCGAATCGGATGAAATCAAAGGCCGTATCATCGGACGGGAAGGAAGAAACATCCGTGCCCTTGAGGCGGCTACGGGAGTGGAAATCGTAGTTGACGATACACCAGAAGCCATCGTCTTGTCGGCATTCGACCCTGTGCGTCGTGAAATTGCCCGGCTGGCACTCCACCAACTGGTAACCGACGGACGTATCCATCCGGCACGTATTGAGGAAGTAGTGGCCAAGGTAAAGAAACAGGTGGAAGACGAAATCATCGAAACCGGAAAGCGTACGACGATAGACCTCGGTATCCACGGCTTGCATCCCGAACTGATACGTATCATCGGTAAGATGAAATACCGTTCTTCGTACGGACAGAACCTGTTGCAGCATGCACGCGAGACGGCAAACCTTTGTGCTGTCATGGCTTCCGAACTGGGACTGAACCCGAAGAAAGCCAAACGTGCCGGTCTGTTGCATGATATCGGTAAGGTGCCCGATGAAGAGCCCGAATTGCCGCATGCCTTGCTGGGTATGAAACTGGCAGAGAAGTACAAGGAGAAGCCGGACATCTGCAATGCCATCGGCGCTCACCACGACGAAATAGAAATGACCAGCCTGCTGGCTCCTATCGTACAGGTCTGCGATGCTATTTCGGGTGCACGTCCGGGAGCACGCCGCGAAATCGTGGAGGCTTATATCAAACGTCTCAACGACTTGGAACAGCTTGCCATGTCTTATCCGGGTGTAACCAAGACGTATGCTATCCAGGCAGGGCGTGAACTGCGTGTCATCGTAGGTGCCGACAAGATAGACGACAAACAGACCGAAAGCCTGTCTGCCGAAATCGCCAAGAAGATTCAGGACGAAATGACTTATCCGGGTCAAGTCAAGATTACGGTTATCCGCGAAACGCGTGCCGTAAGCTTCGCAAAATAAAAACAAGCTTCGCGAAATAAAAAAGAGACACAGAGTCACGGAGAACCGATCGATAATCAATCGATGAGATTCCGTGACTCTGTGTTTTTATGTCCGGAAATCACTTTTTCCGCGCACCGCAATCCTTCCTCATAAAGCGCGGTAAGTTTCTTGATGTCTTTCTCTATCCGGTTTACCCGTACCGGAGCTTCGGGACGGATGGCTATGATACGCCCTTCGTCTTCCAGACGTTCCACCAGTTCCAATTGTTCGTTGTATGCCTGGCAACGCCGGCTCAAAGCATCGCGCAAGCGGGGATAGCGTGTATAGATGATGCGCGGAATACGGATGTCTTTCTCCGTTTTCCGATAGCCGCGGTTGCGGGTGAGCACCACGACATTGGTATCATAGCCTTGCGAAATGGCACGCAATACCGGAATGGAGTCCACAATGCCCCCGTCGAGCATCGGTCTGCCGTCGACCCACGTTATCGGACATACATAAGGCAGGCTGCTCGAAGCTTTGGCAATGGTCACCAAACGTACTTTGTCTTTCTTCTCTTCCAGGTAACAGGCTTTGCCGGTCACACAATTGGTGGTCACCATCTCGAAACGAGCCGGATTGCGGAAGTATGCCTCGTAATCGTAAGGCAATATCGTGGCAGGAAACTTCTCGTAAAGCAAATGCTGGTCCAAGATGCTGTGCTGGTGCCACAGGTACTTCAATCCGATGTAATGATACTTTGCCAGCATCTCGATGTTGCTATACCGTGCCCTGCCCGGCTGGTGCGACATATACGACAAGCCGTTGCAGGCACCTGCCGATACGCCTACAGCGTATGGGAACTCTATTCCTTCCTGCATGAAGTAATCAAGCACGCCGCACGTAAACACGCCTCGCATGCCTCCTCCTTCCAATACTAAACCCATTTTCGAATAATCCATACCTTAACCTTTCTTTTTTACACCTGCAAAGATACATTTTTCATCATATAGATAGTACTTTCCAATTTAATTTTCTACTTTTGCAACACTTACTACAAAGATATTACCAAAACCATAACAATATGTTTGATTCAACCGTATATAGCAGACGCCGTCAGGCGTTACGTGATAAGGTCGGCAACGGTCTTATCCTGATTTTAGGCAACAATGAAGCACCAGCCAACTATCCTGACAATACGTACAAGTTCCGTCAGGACAGTTCTTTCCTTTATTTCTTCGGTCATGCCCATCCGGGATATGCCGGAATACTTGACGTAGAAGCTGGCGAAGATTACTTTTTCGGCGATGATGTCACCATGGATGATATCATCTGGATGGGTCCCCAGCCCAGTGTAAAAGAACTGGCGGCACAGGTAGGCGTAAGCAAAAGCTTCCCCTTTGCCAAACTGAAAGAGACCGTGTACAAAGCCATCGCGCAGCACCGGAAAATCCATTTCCTGCCTCCTTACCGGTACGACAACATGCTGTTGCTGGAAGAACTGACCGGCATCCGTGCCTCGCTGACCAAACAACATAGTTCGTTAGAGCTGATTAAGGCAATCGTCAGCCTGCGCTCGGTAAAAGAACCGTGCGAGATAGAGGAAATCGACAAGGCTTGCAACATCGGTTACGAGATGCATACTGCAGCCATGCGTCTTTGCAAGCCAGGTGTATCCGAACAATACATTGCCGGAGTGCTGGACGGTATTGCTGCTTCGTATGGCAACATGGTATCTTTCCCCACCATCCTGAGCCAAAACGGACAAACCCTGCACAATCACGACCATAGCCAGATACTGCAAGCAGGCAGGCTGATGCTGACCGATGCCGGAGCGGAAAGCGTGACCAATTATTGCTCCGACCATACCCGTACCATTCCGGTAGGAGGCAAATTTACCGACCGGCAGCGCGATGTATACAGCATCGTATTGGCTTGCCACGACCGTGCGTTGGAAATGGCACGTCCGGGCGTTACCTATAAATCGGTTCACCTGGAAGCCAGCCGCGTATTGGCACAGGGACTGAAAGACCTGGGGCTGATGAAAGGCAATGTCGACGATGCCGTAGCAGCCGGCGCACATGCCATGTTCATGCCGCACGGACTGGGACACATGATGGGTATCGACGTACACGACATGGAAGACTTGGGTCAATGCTACGTGGGTTACGATGACGAAGTGCGTCCTTCCGACCAGTTCGGTCTGGCTTCGTTGCGTATGGGACGCCGTTTGCAGGAAGGATTTGTCATTACTGATGAGCCGGGCTGTTATTTCATCCCCGACCTGATAGACAAATGGCGGGCAGATAAGATGCACACCGATTTCCTGAACTTCGATGCCATCGACAAATACAAGGATTTCGGTGGTATCCGTCTGGAAGACGATATCCTGATTATTCCCGGCGGCTCGCGCTTTACGGGCGAAAAGCATATTCCTATCACGATAGAAGAGGTAGAAAACATCATGAACAATTAATTTACATAACCATTTAACACAAAAAACAAAAATGAATAAACTCATCGCTCTTTTAGCCTTAGGCGTTTGCTTCAGCAACGTATATGCCAAAGGCCCGAAAAAAGACAAGGCAGAAGAAGAAGGATTCATGTTCACTACCGTAAAAGAAAATCCTATTACTTCTATTAAAGACCAAAACCAGTCGAGCACCTGCTGGTCGTTTTCTACCATCGGTTTCCTGGAGTCGGAATTGCTCCGTCAAGGAAAAGGAGAATTTGACCTGTCCGAAATGTTCGTCGTACATCATACGATGCAAGACCGTGCCGTAAACTACGTGCGCTATCACGGTGACGCTTCTTTCTCGCCGGGCGGAAGCTTCGAAGACATTGTATATTGCTACGAAAACTACGGTATGGTGCCGCAGGAAGCGATGCCGGGCATCATGTACGGTGATTCCCTGCCCAATCACAACGAGCTGGACGCCGTGGCTTCGGGCTATGTAGACGCTATCGCGAAAGGCAAACTGAAAAAGCTGAGTCCGGTATGGAAAAACGGTGTATGCGCTATTTATGACACTTACCTGGGCAAATGTCCCGAACAATTCACTTACAAAGGCAAGACCTATACGCCGAGAACCTTTGCCGACGAAGTGTTGGGACTGAACATGGACGATTATGTATCGCTGACTTCGTACACTCACCATCCGTTCTATACTCAGTTCAACATCGAAGTACAAGACAACTGGCGCAATGCCCTTTCATACAACTTGCCCATCGACGAGCTGATGGCGGTTATGGAAAATGCCATCAACAACGGTTATACGTTCGCCTGGGGCGCTGACGTAAGCGAACAGGGATTTACCCGCAACGGTGTAGCCGTATGTCCGGATGTAGAAAAAGGTGCCGAGCTGACCGGTTCGGATATGGCACATTGGCTGGGATTAAGCCCTGCCGACAAGCGCAAGGAATTGACCGCCAAACCGCTTCCCGAAATCGAAGTGACTCAGGAAATGCGTCAGGAAGCATTCGACAACTGGGAAACTACCGATGACCACGGTATGGTTATCTACGGTATTGCCAAAGACCAGAACGGAAAAGAATACTTCATGGTAAAAAATTCATGGGGTACGGAAGGCAAATACAAAGGTATCTGGTATGCGTCGAAAGCATTTGTTGCCTACAAGACGATGAACATCCTGGTACACAAGGATGCCATCCCGGCTGATATCGCCAAAAAGTTGGGGCTGTAAATAGCTAATATAGAACACTTATAAATAATTAAGCGGCTAATCCCTGAAAATAATTCGGGAATTAGCCGCTTTTTTCTTTCTTTTTTCCTAATTTTACAGATTGAAAGGGCAGGATATGCTTTTCAGACTTATGTCCCGCTCTCCTGAAGATAGAAAAGAAAGAAAAATAATATATAAATGAACTACAAATGGAACTATCAACCTCCTACACAAGAAGAGCGGGAAGCAGCTAAGGCACTGGCAAAAGAGATAGGCATCAGCCCGATTCTCTGCCGTTTGCTCTTGCAAAGAGGCATTACCTCGGCTGCAGAGGCTAAACGATTTTTCCGTCCCCAACTGAACGAGCTGCACGACCCGTTTCTCATGAAAGACATGAGCATCGCCGTGGAGCGTCTGAACAAAGCCATGGGACGGAAAGAGCGTATCATGGTGTATGGAGATTATGATGTGGACGGCACAACAGCCGTCGCATTGGTTTACAAATTCCTCCAACAGTTCTATTCGAACATCGACTACTACATCCCCGACCGCTACGACGAAGGGTACGGAGTATCGATAAAAGGAGTGGATTATGCGTATGAGACGGGCGTAAAGCTCATCATTGTATTGGATTGCGGTATCAAGGCGGTAGAAGAAATCGCGTATGCCAAGGAAAAGGGAATCGACTTCATCATCTGCGACCATCACGTGCCCGATGAAACGCTTCCGCCTGCCGTCGCTATCCTGAACCCGAAACGGTTTGACTCCACTTACCCTTACAACCACCTGTCGGGTTGCGGGGTAGGCTTTAAGTTCATGCAGGCTTTTGCACTGAACAACGGCATCGAATTCCATCAACTGACTCCCTTGCTGGACCTGGTAGCGGTAAGCATCGCTTCGGATATCGTACCCATCATGGGCGAAAACCGTGTATTGGCTTATCACGGACTGCGCCAACTGAACACCAATCCCAGCATCGGGCTGAAAGCCATCATCGATGTCTGTGGCTTGTCGGACAAGGAACTGACCATGAGCGACATCATTTTCAAAATTGGTCCCCGCATCAACGCTTCGGGACGTATCCAGAACGGCAAGGAAGCTGTCGACCTGCTGATTGAAAAAGATTTCCCCATCGCACTGAAGAAGGCCAATCTTATCAACCAGTACAACGAGACGCGCAAGGACCTGGACAAGAGCATGACGGAAGAAGCGAACAGGATTGTGGACCATCTGGACCACCTGGCAGAACGACGTTCCATCGTCATCTACAACGAAGCATGGCACAAAGGTGTTATCGGCATCGTGGCTTCCCGCCTGACGGAAATCTATTACCGCCCTGCCGTGGTATTGACCCGAACCGATAACCTGGCTACCGGTTCGGCACGTTCGGTATCGGGATTCGATGTGTACAAGGCTATTGAGAACTGCCGTGACCTTCTGGAGAACTTCGGAGGACATACGTATGCCGCCGGACTGTCGATGAAGATAGAAAACGTGCCGGAATTCACCCGCCGTTTTGAGGAATATGTGACCAATCATATCCTGCCCGAACAGACCAGTGCCACCATCGACATCGATGCCCAACTGGACTTCAGGGACATTACATCGAAGTTCTTCTTCGACCTGAAGAAATTCAATCCCTTCGGACCGGAAAACCTGAAGCCGGTGTTCTGCACCCTGAATGTCTACGACTACGGGACCAGCAAGGTAGTGGGACGCGACCAGGAACACATCAAACTGGAACTGGTGGACAACAAATCGAACAACGTGATGAACGGCATCGCCTTCGGACAAAGTTCGCAGGCACGGTACATCAAGACCAAACAATCGTTCAACATCTGTTATACCATCGAAGAAAACACCCACAAGCGGGGAGATATACAGCTGCAGATAGAAGATATCAAACCAAGCAGGCATACATGAGCGACTACAAGAGCATATTGAAACAATACTGGGGATACGATGGTTTCCGGGGCATACAGGAAGCCATCATCTCCAGTATCGGTAACGGACGGGACACGTTAGGGCTGATGCCTACAGGCGGAGGAAAATCCATTACCTTTCAAGTGCCCGCGCTGGCGAAACCGGGGTTATGCCTGGTCATCACCCCGCTTATCGCCTTGATGAAAGACCAGGTGCAGAACCTGCGCAAGCGAGGCATCAAAGCCGTTGCCGTGTACTCGGGCATGACGCGCGAAGAAATACTCGTCGCGCTGGAGAACTGTATCTTCGGCGATTACAAATTTCTCTACATCTCGCCCGAACGGCTGGATACGGAAATTTTCCGGCATAAGTTGCGCAGCATGAAGGTCAGCATGATTACGGTAGACGAGTCGCATTGCATCTCGCAATGGGGATACGACTTCCGCCCCGCTTACCTGAAAATAGCCGAGGTACGCAAGCTGCTTCCCGATGTTCCGGTACTGGCATTGACCGCCACCGCTACTCCCGAAGTGGTAAAAGACATCCAGGCACGGCTGGCATTCCGCGAAGAAAATGTTTTCCGGATGAGCTTCGAGCGCAAGAACCTTGCCTACATCGTGCGCCGTACCGAAGACAAGCCCGGCGAACTGCTGCACATCCTGACGCAAGTGCAAGGCTCTGCCATCGTATATACACGCAACCGGAAACGGACCAAGGAAGTGTCGCTCTACCTGAACCAGCACGACATCAGCGCCACCTTCTATCATGCCGGACTGAATAACGACGTGAAAGACCAGCGCCAGAAAGGCTGGCAGGCTGGCACCTACCGGGTGATGGTAGCCACCAACGCATTCGGCATGGGCATCGACAAGCCGGATGTAAGGCTGGTCATCCACATTGATTTCCCCGACTCGCCGGAAGCCTATTTCCAGGAAGCAGGCCGCGCGGGACGTGACGGAGAAAAGGCATACGCCGTGCTGCTCTATGCGCAAAGCGACAAGGCCATCCTGAAAAAGCGTATCAGCGACACCTTCCCCGAAAAAGACTATATCCGCCAGGTGTACGAACACATCAACTACTATTACCAGATGGCGATGGGCGACGGTCAAGGATGCACGTTTGCCTTCAACATCGATGAGTTCTGCCAGAACTTCAAGCACTACCCGGTCCGGGTAGACAGTGCCCTGAAGATTCTGACCCGTGCCGGATACCTGGAATATACAGACGAGCAGGACAATGCCTCGCGGCTGATATTCACCTTACGGCGCGACGAACTGTACCGGATAAACGAAAACAATCCGGATACGGAAAAGCTGCTCCGCATCATCCTGCGCTCTTACACGGGACTGTTCAGCGACTATGCCTACATCAACGAGGAAAGCCTTGCCCTGCGGAGCGGACTCTCACGCCAACAAGTGTACGATACGCTCATCCTCCTGACCAAGCGGCATATCCTTCACTACATACCCGGCAAAAAGACACCTTATATTATATATACGCGCGCACGCGAGGAAACCGACCGCATCGTATTAAGCAAAGAAGTGTACGAAGACCGCAAGCATAGCTATGAACAGCGCATCCAAGCCATGCTGGACTATGCCGACAGCACCGACCGGTGCCGAAGCCGGATGTTGCTGCAATACTTCGGAGAAAATAACGAACACAATTGCGGACAATGCGACGTATGCCTCAGCAAACATACATCCGGATTAAAGCAGGGAGAATACGAAGACATCGCTCACGACATCATCGCCCTGCTGCAAACACGCACGCTCACATCACAGGAAGTGATTCACGAATTATCCTACAGCCAGGAGAAAATACTGAAAGTACTGACTTACCTGCTATCGGAAGAGCTAATCGCCCAAAAAGACGGCAAACTCTGCCACGCAGAAGCATGAACCATTTCAGCCTGTACTTTGTTTATCCTTTAATTATCAACCCATTAAAAACAGATAAGTATGAAAAGCCGAACAGCCATTTTATCATTCGCTCTTGCAGGAATGCTGGCAACCGCCCTTCCGGCAAACGCCTGCACAGGCATCACATTGACCAGTAAAGACAGTACGACCATCGTAGCCCGCACCATCGAATGGGGAGGCAGCGACCTGAACAGCCAGTATGTCATTGTCCCGCGCGGATATACCCTACACGCTTATACACCCGACGGCAGCAAAGGTATGGCATTCACCGCACGCTACGGCTATGTAGGTCTTGCCGTGGAACAGAAAGACTTTATCGCCGAAGGCATCAACGAAGCAGGCTTGTCAGCAGGACTGTTTTATTTCCCCAACTACGGAGAATATGAAAAATATGACAGCAAACTGAAAGATACCAGCATAGCCGACCTGCAACTGGTTTCCTTGATATTGGGCGAATGTGCCACCCTGGACGAAGTCATAGAGAAAGTAAAAGCAATCCATGTAGTCGGCATCGACCCGCGTGCCTCTACCGTACACTGGCGTTTCACCAATGCCGACGGACGGCAAATTGTATTGGAAATCATCGACGGAAAGCCTCAGTTCTACGAGAACAAATTGGGTGTCCTCACCAATTCACCCGGCTTCGAATGGCACCTGACCAACCTGAACAATTATGTCAACCTCTATCCGGGTTCAGCTCCGGTGCAAACATTAGGCAACACACGGCTTGCCTCGTTCGGAGCGGGAAGTGGTTTCCTTGGCATTCCGGGCGATGTCACTCCCCCATCCCGTTTCGTACGAGCTGCCTTCTATCAAGCTACCGCTCCCCGGCAGGATACCGCAGAGAAGACCGTCCTGCAATCTTTCCAGATACTGAACAACTTCGACATACCTACCGGCATTGAGTTTGCTGAAGGAAAAGTGCCGGCAGACATCCCCAGCGCTACCCAATGGACTTCGGCAACGGATATGAAGAACCGAATCATCTATTACCGTACCATGTACAACAGCGAAATCAGAAGCATCCGGCTCAATGACATAGACTTTTCGAAGGTATCCTATCAGGCTGTCCCGCTGGACAATGTGAAACAACAGCCTATCCGGAACATAGTTATCCGCTAAGCAGCTGAATAATCGAAAACACAGAGACACAAAGGCGCAGAGAATATAATTTGAAATTAACCTCTGTGTCTTTGTGTCTCTGTGTTAAAAAAATATGCTGACGCACTTAGAGCCTGTTTAAATTTTGAATTAAATTCTTTATTCAGTTTCTTTTGAGCTTCTTTTTGGTCTGTTTTCCTCTTTTTATTCGTCACATAGCCCGCTATGCTCCTCGTAAAAACAGAAAAACATCCTCAAAAACAATTCTCAAAATAATACCGAACAAAGTTTAAACAGGCTCTAACTTCTCATTCTCCATTTTCTCGGCAGATATGCTCTGATATGGCATATCTGCCCATTAAGTTTGCACAGAATTAAAGAACAAAGAGATGGATAAACTGAAAATTTACCAGAGAATTCATGATATAGCTCATCAGGCACAGCAAGATGGCTCTATCTATACACGTGCAGACTTAGCATACGATTTGCGAGAACTGGGGATTTCGCAGGATACTGTGAAAATCGGCTGGCTGGTATGGGAAGCATACCAGTATTTCAAGAATGACGATGTTATCAAGTCATTCTTCTATGACAATGACAAGAAGGTGTCGCTGGTCGCTGAATATCAAGTTGACCACTTGATTTCTGAAAAGGACGATACGCTTTTCACTTTGCTTCAGAATAAGCTACAAGAAGCCAAGAAGTGGAGAAAGAAATGGCAGACGAGGAAATGAACATCAGCTACTATACCTCGCACATCAACGAATGCCAACAGTTGCTTGACAGTTTGCGCCCGCAATACGAGCAAGCCAAAGAGAGCAAGCCCCAAAAGCCTTTTTTCCTGGCAAACCTTTTCACACTGGGTGCATCAGGCAAAAAGTACAACCGTGCCATCTATGACTGGAACCTGGCATGCAAACCGGTCATCTCACGTTTCGAAGATTTGCAAGTAGATGTGAAGCTGGATCAAGACGAACTGCATATCCATCAAACTGCATTTGCACAAAACAAGAAGCGTTCGGAAGAACTGAAGCATGAGCTGAAAAAACAAAACAAACTCATTATGGACCATATCAAAGTCAATCCTTCCATACGGGTGAAGATGTTGCCCCACTTGGAGGATATGGTCAAAATGTTGCGGATTGCCCGTGAAATAGCCAACAGCAAGCTGGATTCCAAACTTACCAAAACGGTCTCTATAGAACGGATAAGCACAGAATTGACAGCCGAACTGCGTCAAAACATCAGTACCTTTGCAGACTCGGTACGCAATCTGGCACAAGACAATTATCAGGTCGTTTCACCTACACCTGAAGAACCAGACTATATGCCAGAAGTACTGGAAGCTGAAAATACAGCTGTACAGGACACCATCGGCTTGCTTGAAAGCTGGGGACATTTGCAAGCCATGAAAGCGCAAAGCGCCATCGCACACAAGCAATACGATGAAGAACTGGAAAAGCTTCAGAACGAATTTCGGAAGAATCTTGCTGACATAGACAACAAAAGCGCCATTCTCCGCAAAAGCCTGCAAAAAATCAATACGGCACAAAGCTATGAACAACTTAAAGCCGGAATGCTTTCACTTGCAGGAAAAAGCGATGAAGCATTTACAGAGAAAGACTGGGACGATTTTTTAAACGGGAATAAAACGATCGAGTTATGAACGAATCAAGCAACAGACGGCAACGCGCCCAACAGAATTTAGGATTGGACAACATAGAAGAGCAAAAGCAGATAGAACGCTCCATGCAAAAAGAAGAGGAAAGGCGAAGGAAAAAGGAAGAAAAGAGACTCATCATTGAACAATCCGCCTCTTATAAATCGACCAAGACCATAGCCAAATATATGGATAAATATTGCCTGGACCCGATTTTAGGTTTTTTCCTGCCAGGATTAGGAGATGCTTTGACTTCGGTACTTGCACTGCCATTCATCTATGTCAGTATGTTCCAGATTCGTTCCTTGCCTTTGACACTGGCGATTATTTTCAATATCCTCCGCGATGTGGCTTTGGGACTGATTCCGTTCTGGATAGGAGACATCATCGATGTATTTAACCGGGCTTACCTGCAAAACAGCAAACTGATTGTCGGTTTCGTGGAAGATGACAAGGAGATTATCGATGAAGTAAACAAGAAAGCCCTTTGGACAGGCATCCTGATTGTCATCTTCTGCTTTATCATTTACTGGTTGGTAGAATTGGCTGTCACTATCGCCACATGGATAGGAGATTTCTTCAGCGGACTATTCTCTCAAAAAAATCATACAACAACTTTAAAATTCAACACTATGTCAAAAGTATTTCAAATCATCCCGAAACGCATCAAGCGCGTGAACGGAACCGTATTAACACCGGATATGGTAGTGACCATCACTACCCAGTCGCACACATCCAACCCGTTTAACAACGGAGCCAAAGAGATACAGGAAGCCTATATGCGGCTTTACAACTTCGACTACAAGAAAGCATGTTGTTCCATCAATGACTTTGAATTTAAGAAATTGGACTAATAAGGATTAAGGGGAATAATTCAAAATGGAGAACTGATTATAAACAAAACATCATTTTAAACCTATGAAATACAGAGACGGATACTTATATGAAAGTGAAGAATTGGAACGTTTGCCGGTAGATATACTGGAAGACATCATCATCCGTATTTACAGAGACGACTATCTGAGCCGTGATGCCAAAGAGGATTTACTAAAAGAATATTTAGGGAGACGGAAGCACCTGTTAGACAAATCCTTCCAATATACTGACCTGAATATTCAACGCCTGCGGGAAATGAACGAACTAATTGAACGTCAAAGTATTGAAGCAATCCGGACTGCCTATCAAATCTATCAGGACGAACTGGCGGAAAAGGCTGCACACCCCGAAATGTATGTGGACAGGGAAATAAAGCCTATGTTGAAGATACCTAATGATATCTACTATGACGAGCAGACAGACCTTATCTTTACCGAAAAAGAAGAATGGATATGGAACATTCTCTGTTCGCCCTATAACCGGAGTTACTGGACATTCGATATGTTATGCTCCATGGCTATATTGCGGACATCCCGACCCGATGCAGACTGCGATGCCCTTATCCGCGAATGCGTATATGGATGCGAGGCAAATGAGGAATTTACCAGCTGGGGAGACGTCATGTGTCTGGACCGTGAAAAAGTAAAAGACATCCTCTTCGTATGGCCCTACCACACAGTCTACGATTTCTGTTGTTTCGCCATGACAGATTTATTCAAAATCAAGAAGTTCAACATCAAAATAGAAATGACCGATGAAATACTTTAAAGGCTACCCGGAAGAAATGAAAGTGGACGGACACGAAGTCACCCTTCACGATTTGGAACGCACCATGTTGTCATTGTATTGGGACAAAACACTCTGCGACACAGACAAGGATTACTTGATGGATAGTTACAAGGAAGAACGGATGCGTTATATGGACAATGAATTCCAACCGACCGAAGCCAATCGTCTCCGGCTGAAAGAAGTGGAACAACTCTTCATCGATGGAAAGCAACGGATGGAACATACCCATCAACGGATAGCAGAACGTGAACTGCAAAAAAGCAAGCAAGGACAAAGCGCGGCTCGCGAAGTAATTTCACATCTGGAAGTCTGGAATCTGGAAAATACAGAAAGCGTAAGCTACACGGATGAAGAATGTGACTTTTGGGATATCCTCTTCGGCGAGGAAAGAACATACTGGTCACAATGGGGACTTATGACAATCCATAGCTACATTAATGAAGACGAATTGAAAGAATCTTATACCCGGAAAACCCCAAAAAGAAACTATATACCCAAAGAAAAAAGAAGACGAGAACAGCAACCTATTGCAACAAATGAAAGAGGCATATAAACTGGCCTGGCAGGACATCCTGAAAATTGCACGGTTCTATCTGACTACGGAACTTTCTTATTAACCATATAAAAATGACCTGATATGACAAAAGACTTATTCGACAAATACATCTGGCTGGTGGATATCATTTACCGTTCGGGAAACATCACTTTCGAAGAAATCAACGAACGGTGGCTACGTTCCGAACTGAGCAAGGGAGTAGATTTACCGCTACGGACATTCCACAACTGGCGTACAGCCATCGAGCAAGTATTCGACATCAATATCGAATGCAACCGGAAAGCGGGCTATTACTATTACATCGAGAATGCAGAAGATATGGAAAAAGGAGGCATCCGCACATGGCTGCTCAACACTTTTGCCGTAAACAACCTGATTAATGAAAGCCATCACCTGAAGCGGCGGATTCTATTCGAAGAAATACCTTCGGGGAAACAACATCTTACTCCGATTATCGAAGCGATGCGCGATGGACTGGAAATAGAGCTTTTGCATCAAAGTTACTGGTACGACCATCCGAGTACTTACACCGTACAACCCTATTGCGTGAAAGTGTTCCGTCAACGTTGGTATGTCGTAGGCTTTTGCAAGGAGCGCAATGCCCTTCGCACATTTTCCCTCGACCGCATACAGCAGTTGACCACACTGGACAGGCATTTCAACTATCCCAAAGATTTCGACCCGGACGCTTACTTCGCCAATTGTTTCGGAATCATTGTAGACGATGAGGAGGATGTGGAAATTGTCCGCATCAAAGTATCTGCCGGACATCGTCAATACGTACGTGCCCTGCGGTTACATCACACACAGGAAGAAATAGAAACGACTGATACATATTCCGTATTTGAATACCACCTCAAACCGACGTTTGATTTCAGACAGGAAATCCTTTCCAGAGGTACAGATATGGAAGTGCTTACTCCCGACTGGTTGAGAAAAGACATAGCCAACACCATTCATGAAATGAGTGCCTTGTATGCCTAATAAAAAAGCAACAGAATAAAATAAAATGAATGTCCGCAAGTTGCCAATCAATAGATTCTATGTTTGAACTCCGCCCTATACATGCAAGCGCAAAGTTCAAGTCGGTCAAAGAGCCTGAAGCCGAAATACCTCCGGTTAAACTTGTAGCAAAACTCGTTGAGGTAGAGCTGAAGGAACTCGGCTTTTATGTCATGATAAGTATCAAGTATGCTCCTCTTGGCATTGCTGATGGCAATGTGTACCCATGGCAGGACTTTCCCGACACTCTTTTCGTTGTCCGTAACGACGGTCTTGCGCTGGCTTCCGCGCCCACGCTTCAGCGGGCAGTCTTTCTGCTCCTCCGGCGTTTCGGTGGAGAAGAAGCCTTCGTCTATCTCCACATCCTCATGAAGTACAGAACAGCCGTCGCGCCTGCCCATCACATCACGCAGCTTGTGAACCATTTCCCATACGGGTTGGTAATGCTTGCGCCCAAACTGGCGCTGTATCTCCTTTGCCGATATGGCACGCTAGGTAGCCGTTAGGAGGAACATGGTCGCAAACCAATCACGTACGGGCAGACGGCTGCCTTGCATCACCGTACCTGAACGGAATTGCATCTCATGTCTGCAATCCATACACGCCCAGGACTTATGGCTCGAATTCCAGCTCAAACGTAATCCTCCACATTGGCAATAGGTGCAAAATCCTGTATTTTGTGTTATCCGACTGATTTAACGCTATCTGTGATTCGTGGTTTTCGTGAAAATTGGTGCTTCTATCTGTAATCTGTGTATCGACAAAGAAGAGATACCAGATTACCTTTGCAGCAAGGGAAATGAAGTTCAATATGAAAAAGTTTATCAATATCAGTCTGCTTATGGCTATTTTATTTTTCGGAAGCTGTGATAAGAATACGGCTTCGTCTTATAATCCTTCGCAAGAGGGGATTGGTTCTGTTTCTAATAGTATGGGGCATCTGACAACAGCCAATACCGTTGGTGATGTCTTGAATCACCCGGCATTCAAGGGATTCAGCCAGTATATCCTTCCTTTGGAATGGGGGTACGACGAGAGGATGCCGCTTTCGGACGTGGCTCGTCTGTTGCCTTATCACAATTACATTAACGCGGAACGGTGCGTGGGATACATCAATCAGATGATTGACTCGGTTGCTTCCGGGCGCAAGATTTATTACGATTTGAGACGGGAGGATGCCGGACTGTTCTTTTTCCGCGGACATCCCGGCGCTCCGTTCGCCGTTATCTGTCCCGGAGGTGGATTCTCGTATGTCGGTTCCATCCACGAGGGCTTTCCGCATGCCTTGGCATTGAGCCGGATGGGTTATAATGCTTTTGTTATCCAATATCAGACTGGCGACGCACAAGTGGCTTGCGAAGATTTGGCTGCGGGCATCGAATACATCTTTCGCCACGCATCGGACTTGCAGGTCGATACGGCGGGTTATTCCGTATGGGGCAGCTCGGCAGGAGCACGGATGGCAGCATATATCGGTTCCTATGGTCCGGGAGCTTTCGGAGTAACCAACCTTCCCCGTCCTCGGACGGTGGTGATGGCTTATACGGGGCACAGCGAATATACCCGGCAAGACCCGCCGACCTATTCCGTGGTAGGTTCGAACGACGGCATTGCCAATCCGAACACGATGCGCCGCCGCACGGAAGCCCTTCAAGCCATTGGCATCCCTGCCGAATTCCATTTGTTCCCCAACCTCCGTCACGGCTTCGGGTTGGGCATAGGCACGAGTGCCGAAGGATGGATAAACGAGGCAGTACGTTTTTGGGACGAACAACGGAAATGATTCCGTAAAATGGGTGCTGCAATCCGTAATCTGTGTATGGACGGAAAAGCTTCATCCGCGTAACTTTGCAATAAAGAATTAACTAACAAATTAAAGATATGGAAAAAGTAAAATTAAGCAACGGCGTGGAAATGCCGGTTTTGGGTTATGGAGTGTATCAGGTTTCACCGTCGGAATGTGAACGGTGCGTAAGGGATGCCATCAGCGTAGGTTATCGGATGATTGACACGGCACAGGCGTATGGCAACGAACAGAACGTGGGCAATGCCATCCGGAACTGCGGTGTGCCCCGCGAGGAGCTGTTTATCGTGACCAAGGTGTGGATTTCCAATGCCGGATACGAGCGTGCCAAGGCGTCCATCGACGCATCCCTACGCAAGTTGCAGACCGACTACATCGACCTGCTGCTCATCCACCAGCCTTTCAACGACTACTACGGCACGTGGCGGGCGATGGAGGAAGCCTACCGGGCAGGCAAGTTGCGTGCCATCGGTGTGTCCAACTTCTATCCCGACCGTTTCATCGACCTGGCCGAGTTCAGCGAGATACCGCCGATGGTGAACCAGGTGGAGACGCACGTCTTCAACCAGCAGATAGAGGCGCAAAAGATTATGCAGCAATACGGCACGCACATTATGGCGTGGGGACCGTTCGCTGAGGGGCGCAACAACTTCTTCAGCAACGAGACCTTGATAGCCGTCGGTGCCAAGTACCACAAGAGTGCGGCACAGACCGCCCTGCGTTACCTCATCCAGCGCGGCGTCATCGTCATTCCGAAGTCCGTGCGCAAGGAGCGTATGGAGCAGAACTTCCAAGTGTTCGACTTCACGCTGAGCGACGAGGATATGCAGGCCATCCGTCAGTTGGACCTGGGGCACAGCCTGTTCTTCTCGCACTACGACCCGCAGACGGTGAAATGGCTTTGCGATTATGGAAAGAGCAAATAATAAATAAGATGAAGATGATATGCCAACTTATGTATCTGCTGCTTGCCGTCAATGTGGCAACCGCTTGCGACCAATCTGACGAAGAAACCCGGATGCCCGAACCGACCATTGATACGCCAGCCGAAGACGAGGAAAACAGCGATAGCGAGGAAGGCAGCGAGGATGAAATCCAGCGTCAGACCTACCTGTGGCCGGAAGGCAATATGCCGACTGAAACCAACTATACCGCCAACAACGGCAACTATCAGGATGACCCGGATTTCCGTCCCAATATGATATGGTATCCCGTACCCAAAGGGGTGGAGGTGAAAGGAGCTGTGATGGTATGTCCCGGCGGTGCCTTTATGTTCCGCAGTCCGAACGAGGGCGAGCCCGTGGCAGAGCGGTTGGCTGAACTGGGTTATCAGAGCTTCGTGGTAAACTATCGCGTCCGTCCCTATACGATGGAAGAAGGCAGCCTGGACTTGGCGCGTGCCATCCGTTACGTCCGGAGCCACGCCGCTGATTATGGCATCGACCCCGACCGCATTGCTTCGGTAGGCTTCTCGGCAGGCGGCATCCTTTGCGGGGATGAAGCCTTGCACTTCGACGGACTGGTGAATGGTACGACGTTGGATAGCAACTATATGCCCGACGAACTCGACCAGGTATCGGCGGACGTATGCGCCATCGGTATGATATATTCGTTCTACGGACGGCTGAGCGTATCGAACAACAACGTGGACGACTTGCGGGCAGGCGACATTCCCCCTACCTTTTATACCTACGGCACGGAAGATCCGTTCTACCGCCAGTTTATCCAGAATGCCAACGCCGCCCGTGAAGCCGGTGTGCAGGTGGAAGAACACGTGCTCGACGGCTGGCCGCACGGTTTCGGCGTTCGGGGAGAATGGACGACGTGGTTCGACAGCTTCCTGATGCAGGTAATGTCCCATTGAATGATAACTTAAAAAAAGAATAAGTATGAATACCCTGAAGAAACTCCTCCTTTCCGCAGCCCTGATGCTGGGTTGCGCAGGCGCTATGAGCGCACAAGAGAAAACGACCACCGCCGGCGTGCCCGTGGTCAAGTTGAACAATGATGTGGAGATGCCCCGCTTCGGACTGGGAACCTTCCTGCAACCATCTGACGAGGTATGCGAACAGTCGTGCCTCACCGCACTGAAGGCAGGCTACCGCCACATCGACACGGCACACGCCTATAACGACGAACGCGGTGTGGGACGTGCCGTGAAGGAAAGCGGCATCCCCCGCGAGGAAATCTGGATTACCAGTAAGCTCTGGCCGACGGAATACGGCGAGGGCAAGACGCTGGAGGCCATCGACAAGATGCTGGAACGGATGCAACTGGACTATATCGACCTGCTCTACGTCCATCAGCCCGTGGGCGATTTCGTCGGGGCGTGGAAAGATATGGAGAAGGCCGTCCGACTAGGCAAGGTACGTGCCTTGGGCATCAGCAACTTCGACGCCAGCGATGAGGTGTGGGACGAGATTATGGCGGCAGCCACCATCAAGCCCGCCGTGCTCCAGATAGAATGCCACCCCTACGCCCAGCGCGTGGAGATGCGCAAGAAGGCAGCCAAGGAAGGCATCCAGGTGGAATGTTGGTTTCCGCTGGGCGGCGCGATGTCCAATGGCGCTCTCTTCAAAGACCCGGTCATTCGCCAGATAGCCGAGGCGCACGGCAAGACGCCTGCCCAAATCATCCTGCGCTGGCACATCCAGGAGGGTTTCTCCGTCATTCCCGGCGCGTCGAATCCCGACTACATCAAAGAGAACATCCAAATCTTCGACTTTGCCCTGACCGACGAGGAGATGGCGCAGATGCGTTCGCTCAACAAGGAAGAACGTTTCTTCAATATGCCTTTGGGCGAGAAGGCGAAGGTCTATCTGAATACGCCGATGAAGGACTGAATGAAGAAAATCACTAAAAGACATTTTTATGAGACATCAATCATACAACCTAAAAAGTTTTATGCAATAAGCGTATGAATTGGGAAAAGGAGTATGACATGTAATATAATACATAGATATAATTTAATGCTAAAGGTATTTCTGCAAACAAGTTAGTGTTTGCTTACAGTAACTATTCACAAGTTGCTAGTGATGAATAAAGTCTACCGAATGACTTATAGAGAATGCGAACTATCTATGCGATTTAGTAAAAGGTTATCGACCTCTTATTTTTGATTATTGCACCAACTTATTGATATGATTTTTAAAGAATAAATAGTATCTTTGCAACTTGTTATAATTCAAAGATTCTATTATATGAAGCAGCAACATATACAACCCGGACTTTTTGGCCAAAAACATGCGAGCCGGGACTATACGCAAGAAAAGTTTTGGGGTAAGAATCAATTCAATAGTTCTTTTCCAGCTTCTTTAGTTGCATATATGTCTTATAGAAGCATCGAGCCAGTGTACCTATGCATCGATAAAAATAATGAAGTCATACACAAATATATCAGTGGAAAGGAACTATTCGGCATCGACCCTTTGGATGATAATCTATATTACAACTTTGAAACGAATTACGTGCCATACGAAAAGTTTTATACAGGAAAACGCGAACACATCGACTTGGTTTTGACTGATTATTATACAGAACAGGCAATTAAAGGGCTGGAAATAAAATTGACCGCTTTACCTGACAGCACTACCGACACGTTAGACGAAGACCATTATAGCTGCGAAATAGTTGTGCGACCAAGCACCATCTGCTACTTGGCTTGCAGCATTTGTCGTCATTACGACACCAAAAAGGGACGCGACAAGTTAAAGAAACTATTGGGCAACTTTCCTAAAATAAAACATTGGGACGTGGCGGACGAGGTCATACCTTTTTATCCAGAGATTCTTTCCGCTATAGAAAACGTAGCCAAGGACATGCATGCTTATCAAGAACCTTTAATGATTCAGCCTATTTGGAAAACAAATGGTCGAAAGCCTCAGTTGGCGGAGAATTGCCTAGACGTATTCGTCTGGTCTAATTTGGCCGCTATACATATGTGCACACAAGGCGAAAGGGAAATAACCAAAATAGCGCGTGCCAACAGAAGCATTATTTGGATTTACAAGATGCTGTTCGACTTTTACGTTTATGAGCATTTTGATTATGATAACACAATAAACGACCTATCGTATGGTACTAAGAACGATAAGGCATTTGCCATAAGCGGACAAGTGTCTTATCCTCTGTTGCGATGTCCGGAATTGAGCAAACCACGTATACGGAAAGATGAAATCAAAAATATCATACTTGGCGGTGGGCAAAATCTGTTAAGTCCCGAACGCCGTTTTGACGCTATAATTGTAAACTCTCCTGATCTATTTTAATGTTAAGAGAAATGAAAGTCGTAGATTTGTTTTCCGGATGCGGAGGTTTAAGCTTAGGATTTATAATGGCTGGATTCAATATTGTTGCCGCTTATGATAATTGGAAAGTGGCATTAGAAACATATCGTCTTAATTTTAAGCATAAAGCAGTTATGCTTGACTTAAAAGATATAGAACATAGCGTAAGAATCATCAGTCAAGACAAACCGGATATGATAATCGGCGGACCGCCTTGCCAAGATTTTTCGTCCGCAGGCAAACGTGATGAAAACAACGGGCGTGGTGATTTGACTGTTTGTTATTCCAATATTATCGACAAAATACGTCCTCGATGGTTTGTCATGGAAAATGTGGAAAGAATTCTAAAAACGGATAAATTACAACAAGCTAAAGCTATATTCAAGCAAGCAGGTTATGGAATGAGTCAAATGGTTTTAGATGCTAGCCTATGCGGTGTGCCGCAAAAACGGAAAAGATTTATTCTAATAGGCGCGTTGGGTGAAGAAGATGGATTTATGAATCATATTTTAATTGACAATTTGGCAAAACGCCCAATGACAGTTGCCGATTATCTTGGAAATAGTTTAGGAATCGAATTTTATTATCGTCATCCACGTAGTTACGCCCGTCGTGGCATATTCAGTATATATGAGCCAAGTCCAACAATCAGAGGTGTAAATCGCCCTATTCCTCAGGGTTATCAGATAAAACACAATGATCCTGTTAAGTCCATAGAAGGAGTACGTCCTTTGACAACGATAGAACGTAGCTATATTCAGACTTTTCCCAAGACATTTCAGTTCTTGGGTTCTAAAACGGAAATAGAACAAATGATAGGTAATGCCGTTCCTGTGAATTTGGGGCGTTATGTAGCTATGGCTATTAAACAATATATGGAAACAAATGGCATTTAAGTCTTTTCAATATTTCTTCCATATTCCACAGCTCCCTCTGCCGCCACTCCGAGGGAGTTTGTGTTTTCTTCCAACCGGTACGGTTTCACATTTTTCTTTCTTAGCCGTTCTAAATAAGAATGGTTGATGACGTACTCCAATTCCAGCAATGTGTTTTCTCGTACCGTAGGTTTCAGTTGGCATTCCCAGACGGTGATAACCGTCCATCCTAATTGCAACAACGCCTGTTTGTTTTTTGCATCCCGTTCTTTGTTTCGCATAATCTTCTTTTCCCAATAATCATGATTGGCGGTTGGAATATGTTTATCCACCTCGTGCCCATGCCAGAAACACCCGTGCACGAATATCACTACCCCGTATTTGCGGAGCACAATGTCCGGCGTGCCTGGCAAACCCTTCACGTTTTTGCGGTAACGGTATCCCCGGTGATACAAATAGCGACGCACCAGCAATTCCGGCTTCGTGTCCTTGCTGCGGATTTTCGCCATAACAGCGGAGCGTTTCTCTTTATCCCAAATATCCATATCCGACAATATTTTGTCACAAAATTACCACATTTCGATAAATATCTCAATTTATCTTTTGCAAATCTGAATATGTCAAGGAAGAACCAGCGGGGACAGTGCTTCCAGAAGTTTTTTAGCGTTGTCCCCAGCGGGGACAGTGCTTCCAGAAGTTTTTTGGCGTTGTCCCCAGCGGGGACAGTGCTTCCAGAAGTTTTTTAGCGTTGTCCCCGGCGGGGACAGTGCTTCCGGAGCAGAATTAGTACTGTCCCCGCATTTCTATCTGTCTTTTTTGCATATCCAGACCAAATCTCTATCTTTGTGGAAACTTAATTATTTTTTATTATGAAAAAGATTCAGACACTCAATGTAAAACAACTCCGCACGGAGGAGGATTTCGGGTTCCACAAACTTATCCAATCTGAGATGGCAAACCTGCCCGAGGCAGGAGAAGCCACGCCGCTGTACAATGCGATGACCGACTTTGCCAACGCCTACACCACGTTCGACGATGCCCTGAAAGCCTCGGCCTCCAAACCCGCCACCGCCACGGCCACTGCTGCCGACGAAGCGCGCGACGCTGCCTGGCGCGGCACGAATGCCTATGTGAAAGCGATGTGCTCCCACCCGTCTGCCGACGTGGCTGCCAATGCCGCCGAAGCGAAAAGCCTTTTCGACAAGTACGGCGACCCGACCTCGCTGGCGCAGACCGAAGAGAGCGGCGTGCTGCACAACCTGCTGCAAGACCTTTCCCTGCTCGATGCCGCCAAGCGCACCGCCCTTGCCCTCGACGTGTGGATAGACGATTTGGAATCGAAAGAAAACGCCTTCCTTGCCGCTGCCGCCGAGCGCACCGAACAGGAAGCCGCCCGCCAGGTGGGCGTTGTGAAGGAAACCCGCACCGCCACCGATGCCGCCTACCGCTCGCTGGCAGACACGGTGAACGCACTTGCCATCATCGAAGGCGAAGCCAAATATGCCACGTTCATCGACCACGTGAACGCGATGATTGACCGCCAGAAGGCGATTCTGAAAGCACGCACCACCCGCGCGAAGAAAGAAGAGGAATAACCGTCCGCGCCGCAAGGCCCGACAGAAAAGAAGCACCGTTCCTGCTGATTGCCGGGGGCGGTGCTTCTTTTTAGAATGAATAATATTGGGCGATTGCTAAAAAACACTATATTTGCGACTCCATTAAGAGCCTGTTTAAATTTTATTTAGCAGCATTCTTATCGCAGCAAGTTTGACCATC
>UQVZ01000044.1 GCA_900544675.1 uncultured Bacteroides sp. | reverse complement strand
AATTAAAAAACTCAAATCGTTCTAGTTCAAGTAGTTACGTAAGACAGCCTGACTTGACGAAAAGCCCGAAACAGCCACGTCAGTAGCCGCGCCGGCTACATAAACGAGAATGTTTAATCTGTTGAGAATAAGTATGTTAAGTGGTTCTGTAGCCTAAGAAAAGCATAAAATGTGCCGAAAACGTTCCGGTTTTGTAGTCTAAAAGCTGAACTAAGCCTCACAGGCATTTTACGGGAGAAAGAGGATAAAATCAGGAATGTTAAAAAGAATAAACGGTAAATAGGTTTTACAAACTGTGTTAATCAATTGAGAAAACTTGCTGTATAGATACAATGAGGGACACAATGTATGGCTTCACTAAGCCTACGTTGTGTCCCCCTGTTTATATTAATAGGTATAACCTTATTCGATAAACTGAATCTTGCTGGCTTCACGCGGCTTAGCAGCCGGTGTTTCATCGGGATAACCGAAGCCGATGCAGTAGAGCAGCTCATAGCCTTCGCTGAAGTTCAGCTTTTTCAGGTATTCGGCAGCCTCAGCACTTTGCATAAAGCGTGCAGGACTTCCCAGACAACAACTGCCTATTCCCATTGACCAGGCGGAAATCATCATGTTTTCTGCCAACAAGCCGCAATCGAAAGGCGAGCTTTCCGATTTTGTATCGTGCCCGATAAAGACTACCGTAGGTGCATTGCGGAACATGTTGCGGAAAGTAGAGTCGGCAGCCGCTTTCGGATTGGCTTTCTTATACAGGTCGGTCACTCCGTTGATGTATTCGGGATTGTCTACCACGCGCACTTCCCATGGCTGGCGGTTCATGGCATTGGGAGCGTTAATGCCGCACTCCACAATGATTTGCATCTTCTCGCGTTCCACAGCTTCCGGTTTATACTGGCGGATGCTTCGGCGCGTCATAATGGTTTCCATTACTTGGTTCTTTGTACTGTCTTGTGCAACTTCATCCGTTGCTTGTGTTTGCTGATTTCCTCCTCCGCAAGCCATCAGGGGAAGGAACAGCGCAGCCATCATCAGGTGTTTCATAAATTTTTTAGTTTGTGAGTTTGTAAGTTTTTTCAACACAGATTACACAGATTATTATTTATGTTTTATTATTATGTTGCGAATATACGAACAAATGGATGAAATCAAAAGTTTGAAGTCTTAAAAACTTAAAACTTATCAACTTACCCACTCATAAACTTAAAAACTCACAAACTCAAAAACTAAAGAACTTAAAAACTTAAAAACTTAAAAACTAAAGAACTTAAAAACTCAACTCAATATCCCGGCGTCTGAATCAATGCCGGATTATCGGTCATGGTATCGGTATCGATGGGCCAAAGTAGATGTTCGGCGTTCTTCAGCGATGAATACTTCATCACGTATTCCTGTCCGAAGCGGCGCAAATCGTACCAACGCTTGCCTTCGAACATGAATTCGCGGAAACGTTCGCGCAACAACACTTCATCGATACCTTCATTGTCGCCGGCTTTATTGGGATAGCCTACGGTCTGTTCATCGTAAGCATCGGCATAAGCACGCCGACGGACGGCATTGATTTCATCGGTCGGGTCACCTCCCGTCAACGATTCCGCTTCGGCTTTCAGCAACAAGACATCGGCATACCGGTAGATGGGATAATCATCGCAAAATTCACGGTAGGACGCACCCGAAGGAGTCATGCCACGGAACTTATAAGCAAAACAGCCCACGTAGGAAACGGTTCCAGCCTCATCCTTGCCGTAGACAGCCCGTAAGGTACCTGTTTGCCGGGTATCCGCAGCATCGTATTCGCTGTACAGCTCTTCGCGAAGCGGATAATAGACATTGCCGTTGAAGTTCAGGTTGATGGGCGAACCGTCGCTTTCATAATAACTGCTCAACGTAGTTTGTTGCGGCACCATACGGTTTCGCCATTCGCCGTTGAAGAGGTCGGCTTCGTTGTAAGCATTGTGCAACGAGAATATGATTTCATTGTTCCCCTTGTTTTCGTAATCGAACACCGAAGCGAAGTCGGACAACAAGTCCAGTTCACTGCGCGGGATATTTGCCTGAATGTCGTTCAAGGCATCCAATGCCGTTTGCGCGTCAGCCGTTCCTCCGTTCATCTGCCGGCTGGACCATAGATAGACTTCCGCTTTCAGGGTCAGCGTAGCAGCCTTCGACCATAGCGAACGCTCGTCACGGAACGAATAATCGCTGCCGAAAGCGTCCTCGGATGCCGTTATGTCATTTTTGATATACTCCATAACCGTAGCGGCATCGGTAGCCGGACGCTCCAGGTTGCCTACCTCAAAGCCCAAGCTCGGCTGGTCATTCCATACCACATCGCCCCACGAGCGCAGAAGGTGGAAATAATAGAAGGCACGCAATCCATAGGCTTCGCCCAGGTAATAGTTGCGGTCTTCCGCACTCAACAAGGTGGTGCCTGACGCGCGGTAGATAAACAGGTTAATCTGGTTGATGTTGTAATACAAGTCGCCGAAATTCTCTATGCCCGGACGCTCTTCCATGTTCCGCCCGGTCAAGGTGTTCGATGTGATTTCTTCCACTTGGTTGCTCTCGCCTGTCCATCCGGTCGTCTCATTGTAGATGTCCGAACGAAGTTCACCCAACATGAACAAAGTCTGCGCGTCGGCATCGCGCAGGCGGCTGTGCAGCCCATAGACAAACGAAGTGAACTGCCCTTCGTTCTGCCACATATTCTCGTCGGTGATGTTGCTGACAGGAGTCATGTCGAGACAACTGCCCAGCGAACAGCTTGCTATCAGGGCCATGACCGACATCTGTATTGTTTTTTTCATGATTGTCATACGTTTTTTTGAGTTAGAATGAAATGGAAGCGCCTACCAATACGGTGCGCGGAGTAGGATAACGTCCCGTATCCACACCCGGATATACCAGCGGGGCTTCGGGCGAAGTTCCGCTATAGCCGGTGATGTAGAACAGGTTCTGTCCGGTAATGTAAAGCGAAGCGTCGGTCATGTGGATCTTCGAAATCCACTTGTCGGGCAGCTTCCAGCTTAAAGTCAGCTCACGCAAAGCCAGGTAATCGCCTTTCTCGTAGAAACGCGAACTGCGGTTGTCCACACTCGTTATGTCGCTTCCTGCCGTATCACGGTAAATATTCTTCTTGTTGGTGGAATCATCGTAATAGGATTTAGGCAGGTCGGTGTCCGGATTCTCCGTCGTCCAGCAGTCCAGTCCGTCCGCGATGATGTTCTTGAATCCTACCGACTGGCCGATGGAGCGCATCGCCACCATGTTCAGGATGGTATGCCCCACGGCGAAATCGAACCGTCCGTACAGCGATACATTCTTATAGGAAAGCGTGGTGCTGAAACCGCCCGTCCATTTCGGATAAATGTTTCCCACCTTTACACGGTCCAACTGGTCGATGACGTTATCTCCGTTCAAATCCGCCCAAAGCACGTCGCCGGCTTCTATGGGCTTGGTCAGCCCGTAACGGTCGCGGTCTTCCTGGCTGACATTCGGTCCGTACAGCCCGGCAATCATATCCATGCGGTTTCCGGCAAGCTCTGCCACCTCGTTTTCATCGCGCAAAATCTTCACTTGCTGATAGGCGTATATGTCGCCCAGCGTATGTCCTTCCTGGTAGCCTCCTACCCAAATGACCTGCTGCGTGGCAGGGTCCCATACCTGCGAGCCGCCTTGCCGGTTGTTCTCGTTGCCATTATCGGGCAGTTTCACAATCTTATTGAACACATACGACGCATTGAACGAAAAGTTCCAGTTGAATCCTTTCGGATTGGTTATCAGGTTCAGGTTGCCTTCCACCTCGAAACCGCTGTTGCGTAAAGAGCCGAGGTTGGTCTTGAACGAATCGAAACCGGTATAGCCCGGCAAGTTCACGTCGGTCAGCAAGTCGGATGTCGTGCGGTTGTAATAATCCAGAATCAGGTTGAACCGGTTGTTCAGGAAGCCCAGGTCCAGTCCTGCCTCAAACGATTTGCTCTTCTCCCAGCGCAGGCGCGAATTGATGACATTCGTATTCAGGATGCCATTCACCCCGTTGTAAGGATGCGTGCCGCTCGCCTGCCCGTAGAGTCCGTACACATCGTAATTATTGATGCCGTTCACGTTTCCATTGATACCGTACGAGATACGCGGCTTCAAGGTGGAAATGACATCGGCTATCGGGCTATCGCGGAAGAAGTCCTCTTCGTGGATGTTCCAGCCTGCCGACACGCCCGGAAAGAATCCCCAGCGGTTGTCCGACAGGCGGGAGATGCCATCATAACGAGCTACGGCGGTAAACAGATACCGGCGTTTGTAGTCGTAAGTGACCCGTCCGAAGAACGAAGCGATGCGATACCCCTCGCGGAACGAATAAGCGCTCATGTTCTCGTTGCTCGATGCGTTCAGCGTGGGAATATCATCAAACGGCGCTCCCTGTCCGCTTCCCCGGTACTGGGTATATTGGTTCTCGAAGTATTCACCTCCCAGCATCGCCGAGAAGTTATGGTCTTCCTTGAACGTATCGGTATATTCCAGTTGCACGCTATGCTGTTGCTGGATGGTACGTTCATAATTGAACGAAGCCTTGCGCTCGGTGTTCACGTTCCAATAGTCACGATATTCCTTGTCGAATGTTTCCTTGGTATAGTCTTCGTAATAGATCGAACTGCTCTCGCGCAGGAACAACTTGTTCTTAATCAGCTCCAGGTCGGCACCGATATTCAGCGTCGTCTTGCGGGTATTGTTCGTATTGGTCAGCTTGTCCAGCCAGTAGAGCGGATTACCGTCACGCTTGCCGTAGCCGTAGTTGGGCGAACCGTCGTCGAAGAAAGGACGCCACGTAGGCTCCATGCTCTGCATACGCTCGAAGAGGTCAGCCATATCATCGTAGTACAGCTCGGGCGCGGTGGAAGTGGTGAAGCTGACTCCACCTTTTATATTAAGGATAGGGAGCACCTTGTAATTTCCGTTCAAGGTGCCGCTGAAACGGCGGTATTCCGTGCCCTTCACCGTTCCGTCTTCGGAATAATACCCCAACGAAGCCGAAAAAGTGCCTTTCTCGCTTCCTCCGTTAAAGCTCAAGTAATGGTCTTGGGTAAAAGCCGGGTCTTTATATACCTCGTCGCGCAAGGTCGTGCCGTAATCCTTAAACACAATCTGCCTGCCCGTCACGGGGTCGGTCATCTGCTGCCAGCCTTCCTCCAGCAAGTGTTCATTCCCGTCCAGGTAACGGATGGAATACTGGTCGGGATTGTTCGCCCCATACACCGCGCCATAACCGCGCGTGTTATCGATGTCGGTCAGGCTTCCTCCCGAATACATACGCCCCAACCGCCCGAAGCGGATGAAGTTCTCGGCATCCATGTACTCGTATCCCTTGCGGGCAAAGTTCATGCCGCCCTTGAATTTATAAGACACCTGGGTATGGCCAGCCTTGCCTTTCTTGGTCTGCACCAAGATGACACCGTTGTTGGCACGTGCGCCGTAGATAGCGGTAGAGGCGGCATCCTTCAACACTTGAATAGACTCGATATCGGAAGGGTTGATGTCGTCCATCGAACGTACCACCCCATCGACCACCACCAAGGGTGAACCGGCACTTTGTATGCCCGCACCGCCACGCAACACAATGGTAGGCGCGCTGCCCGGCGCTCCTGAGGTGTTGGTCACACGCAGACCGCTAACCGTACCCTGCAAGGCTTGTGCCGCATTCGAAAGAGCCGCGTTCTGCAACACTTTCTGGTCCATTTTCGAGATGGCGGTAGTCATGGTCGAACGCTTCTGCTTTACGCCGTACCCTACAACGACTACCTCGTCCAACAGTTCGGAATCCTCTTCCAGAACAATTTTCAATTGCTTTTCGCTTGTAACGCGTACGTGCTGAGTGGCAAAACCTACATAACTGATGACCAACGTCTTTCCTTTTTCCACGGTCAGCGTGAACTGCCCGTCCAGGTTGGTAATCGTCCCGTTGTCGGTGCCTTCTTCCACCACCGTCGCCCCGATAGCCGACTGTCCGGTATTGTCTACGACCACTCCCGTCACCGTCAGGCTTTGCGCATAGGCGCAGACGACACACCACAAGCACAAAATCAAACTAATGCTTCTTCTCATAAATCTTATATTAAATTACTAATCATAGTCAAGAACCGTTTCCACCCAACCCCTTGAATGCAAACGTCGCAAGAAGCATACCTTGTGTTTTTTTATCCGGTGCAAAATTACACTTTTTCAGTATCCGTTGTCCCTCCTTCTCTGTTTTTTCATATTATTTATATCTATTAAAAAGGTGAAAAAGGAGGATACAACTTAAAGAAAACCGCCCGACCAAACGGCTTCCGCCTACGGGGCATATAGCCTGCTTCCGTGTAAGATTATTAATCTTGCAGCCGGAAGATTATTAATCTTACAGCTTGAAGATTATTAATCTTATCGGAAACGCAGCTAGCTGCATCAGCCGACGCAGCTATCTGCGTCGGGACATGCAGTTATATGGAAGAGCTGCTGCAAGGCTATACATAAGAAAAATCGGGCAAGAAGAAAATAAGACCAATCTCTTCCTGCCCGATTTGCATATACAAGCATATTAAATCATCTGCCCGATGAAGTACGCATGCACGGTCGTGTCGTCCGTCAGTTCGGGATGGAAGGAACAAACCAGCATGTTGTGTTCGCGAGCTGCCACAATGTGCCCGTCTACCGTCGACAATATTTCGACCTCTTTTCCCACCTTATTAATATAAGGAGCGCGGATAAACGTCATCGGGATTTCTTTCCCGGCAAAAAGGTCGCGGGTAAAGAAGCTTCCCAACTGGCGTCCGTAGGCATTGCGCTTCACGTCAATGTCCATCACTTGCAGATAACGCTGCGGTTCGTTCTCTATTTCCTTTGCCAGCAGAATCATGCCGGCACACGTGCCGAAGACGGGCAATCCGTTTGCTATCCGGCTCTGCAAGATATCGGTCATGTTCAAGCTATCCATCAATTTCCCGATGGCTGTGCTTTCGCCGCCCGGAATAATCAGGCCGTCCATCGGAAGCATCAAGTCGTCCCGTTGCCGGATTTGAAAATGCTCCACGCCTAAGCGGTCCAACATCTGTTCATGCTCGATGAATGCCCCCTGCAATGCCAAAACACCTATTCTCCACATAGTTGCCCGAAGTTTATTTTCCTCTTTCTGCCATCAGCAAGGTGATTTCGTCTTCGTTGATGCCTACCATCGCTTCGCCCAGGTCGGTAGACACTTCGGCAAGCAAGGCCGCATCGTTGTAATTGGTCACGGCATTGACAATGGCACGTGCCCGCTTCTCCGGATTGCCCGACTTGAAGATGCCCGAACCGACAAATACGCCTTCTGCGCCCAGTTGCATCATCAGAGCCGCATCGGCAGGAGTCGCCACACCGCCTGCCGCAAAGTTCACCACCGGAAGCTTGCCGTTCTCGTGTACATAGCGCAACAGGTCCAAAGGCACTTCCAATTCTTTGGCTTCGTTGTACAATTCGTCTTCTGCCAATGCCTGAACCCGACGGATATCCCGCATCATGCTCCGCATGTGGGTGACGGCCTGAATGACATCGCCTGTTCCAGGCTCTCCCTTGGTACGAATCATGGAAGCTCCTTCCGCGATGCGGCGCAAGGCTTCGCCCAGGTTCTTGGCTCCGCATACGAAGGGAACCTTGAACCGGGTCTTGTCTATATGATATACCCCATCGGCGGGCGACAACACTTCACTCTCGTCGATGTAGTCAATCTCCAACGCTTCCAATATCTGGGCTTCCACAAAATGTCCGATACGTACTTTCGCCATAACGGGAATGCTGACTGCTTCCTGTATGCCACGTATCATCTTCGGGTCGCTCATACGCGCCACGCCACCTGCCGCACGTATGTCGGCAGGAATCCGTTCCAGTGCCATGACGGCAACCGCACCAGCCTGTTCGGCTATCTTCGCTTGCTCGGGAGTAGTCACATCCATGATGACTCCACCTTTCAACATCTGAGCCAAATTTTTATTCAGCTCATACCTTTCATTTTTCATTTCTTAATCGGTTAATTGATTCATAAAACGTGGCAAATATAGCAATAAAGTAACAGACCAATAAGTAGAAGGATATTTTTATACCGATTATTTAAGACCTGTTCAGGTTTGATGACAAAAAAACGGCCCTCCTTTTCAGGAGAGCCGCCTTCATTATCAGAGAGAGATTGTAATTACAATTTCGGACCAGCAGCAACCAAAGCTTTACCAGCTTCGTTTCCAGTGAATTTAGCGAAGTTCTTGATGAAACGACCAGCCAAGTCTTTCGCTTTTTCATCCCACTGAGCAGCGTCAGCGTAAGTGTCACGCGGATCGAGAATCTTCGGATCTACGCCCGGCAATTCAGTCGGAACAACGAAGTTGAAGAACGGAATAGTCTTGGTCGGAGCCTTGTCGATAGAACCATCCAGGATAGCGTCGATGATACCACGAGTATCGCGGATAGAGATACGCTTGCCAGTACCGTTCCAACCCGTGTTAACCAAGTAAGCCTTAGCACCTACTTTTTCCATCTTCTTAACCAATTCTTCAGCATATTTAGTCGGATGCAAGCTCAAGAATGCAGCACCGAAGCAAGCCGAGAATGTCGGAGTCGGTTCAGTGATACCACGTTCTGTACCAGCCAACTTAGCAGTAAATCCTGACAAGAAGTAGTATTTAGCCTGTTCTGCGCTCAAGATAGATACAGGAGGCAATACGCCGAATGCATCAGCCGACAAGAAGATTACCTGATGAGCGTGAGGACCTTTAGAAACCGGTTTCACGATGTTGTTGATGTGGTAGATAGGATAAGAAACACGAGTGTTTTCTGTTACGCTCTTATCAGCAAAGTCAATCTTGCCGTTAGCGTCAACTGTAACGTTTTCCAGCAAAGCGTCGCGCTTGATAGCGTTGTAGATATCCGGTTCTGATTCTTTATCCAGGTTGATAACCTTAGCGTAGCAACCACCTTCGTAGTTGAATACACCTTCGTCATCCCATCCGTGTTCGTCGTCACCGATCAACAGACGTTTCGGGTCGGTAGACAAAGTAGTCTTACCTGTACCAGACAGACCGAAGAAGATAGCAGTGTCAGTACCTTCCATGTTGGTGTTTGCAGAGCAGTGCATAGAAGCGATGCCACGCAACGGGTTCAGGTAGTTCATGATAGAGAAGATACCCTTCTTCATTTCACCGCCGTACCAAGTGTTCAAGATAACTTGTTCGTTAGTCTTCAAGTTGAATACAGTAGCTGTTTCAGAGTTCAGACCCAGTTCCTTGTAGTTGTCAACTTTAGCTTTGGCAGCGTTGAATGATACGAAGTCAGGTTCACCGTAGTTAGCCAGTTCTTCTTCTGTCGGACGGATGAACATGTTCTTTACGAAGTGAGCCTGCCAAGCAACTTCCATGATGAAACGAACTTTCAGACGAGTAGCAGGGTTAGCACCGCAGAAAGTATCCATAACGAACAGACGCTTGCCGCTCAACTGCTTAACGGCTTTAGCCTTCAAGTCAGCCCAAGCTTCTTCAGAGCAAGGTTTGTTGTCGTTTTTATATTCATCAGAAGTCCACCATACAGTGTCCTTGCTTGCTTCATTATAAACGAAGAATTTATCCTTAGGAGAACGGCCGGTATAGATACCAGTCATTACGTTTACAGCGCCCAGTTCAGTTACCTGACCTTTTTCATAGCCTTCCAGACTGTCTTTAGTCTCTTCAGCGAACAATACTTCATAAGAAGGGTTGTGAAGAATTTCCTTCACGTCGGTAATACCGTACTTGCTTAAATCTAAATTTGCCATTGTTCAAATGATTAATTGGTTATTATATCAAATGTTTAGTTTGTTGCTCGATTACTGAGTTATCCTGAAAAGATGTTCTTTAGCATCTCTTCCTTGTTTTTCGCGCTACAAAAATAGTGGTTTCTTTTGAATAGAAAGAAGATATTATCGAAAAAAATCCGTAATTAAGTGAAGTTTTATACTTGTGTAACAAATATGCCACACCGAGTTTGCAATTCGTTTACATGGGTATGTCAAAAGGGTATCACAAAACAAGGAGGGCATCATCGACAATCCTCGTTTTCTTCGTATCTTTGCCCGAAATTACCAAATGACTCTTATGAAGACGATTGATTTTAGTACACAAAACACGATTTTAAATCAGTTCCTTGCCGAACTGCGTGATGTCAATATCCAGCAAGACAGCTTACGCTTCCGGCGGAACATCGAACGCATCGGCGAAATCATGGCTTACGAAATCAGCCGTGACCTGCCTTATACCGAAAAGGTGATACGTACACCGCTTGCCGAAGCCAGAGAAAACATTCCTGCCGTGCGTCCGGTGGTGGCCACGATCCTGCGTGCAGGGCTTCCGCTCCACCAAGGATTCTTGAACTATTTCGACCGTGCCGAGAATGCTTTCGTGTCGGCTTACCGCAAGTACATCGATGAAGATCATTTCGACATCCATATCGAATACATCGCTTCGCCTCGACTGGACGGGAAGACATTGATTCTTACCGACACGATGCTGGCAACAGGGGCATCGATGGAATATGCCTACGAGGCTTTATTGACCAAAGGAACGCCGGCACACATTCATATTGCGTCGGTAATAGCCAGCCGCCAGGCTGTAGAACACATCCAGCAGGTATTTCCACAAGAAAAAACAACTTTATGGTGTGCTACCATCGACCCGGAACTGAACGCACATTCGTATATCGTCCCCGGCTTAGGCGACGCAGGCGATTTATGTTATGGGGAGAAAGAGTGAGTGCTTCGCTAACTTCTTAATTCCTCCATCAATCCGCCGCAGGCATCTTCGAGGATATCAAGTACATTCTCGAAGCCTTGTGCCCCGCCATAATACGGGTCGGGCACATGGTCTGCCACCTTGGTGCGGCAATAGTCCGTCATGCGCCCGATTTTACGTTCGGTCTCTATATCGGGCGCTTTCTCGTGCAAGGCATCGATATTGGCATCGTCCATCCCTAAAATACAATCGAACTGATAGAAATCATCGGTACGCACGGGACGTGAACGGTGCGTAATCTGATAACCACGCCGGGAAGCATGCATACGCATGCGCGGGTCGGCAAGGTCACCTTCGTGATACCCGCTGATACCTGCCGAATCCACTTCGATTTCCTTATCCAAGCCTTCACGCTTCAGATAGGTACGCATTATCTCTTCGGCTGCTGCCGAACGGCATATATTGCCCAAACAAACAAAAAGTATTCGTTTCATTTTTTATTTTTTTGAGGAGTTAAATAGTTGACAAGGTATCAGTTGACAAGTTGACAAGGTTTTTCTCGTAGGTGACTAGTTGACTAGGTACTAGGAACTAGGTTCTGAATACATCTGCAGAAGTATCGGCTTAACTACTTAACTTCTTAACTACTTAACTTCTAAAAAAGCAGAAGTATTGGCTTAACTCCTTAACTACTTAACTACTTAACTCCTTAAACCAACTTCAAATATGCTTTAAATTTCTCCACACTGGTATTCATAATCAATTCTTCGGGGAACTCGGTCTCTGCCACCAGTTGCAAGGCATAATCGTAGGTGGCGATATCGAACGAGATATGTGCGTCGCTTCCCAGGATGACCGGCACTTCATATCGCTTGCACAGGCGGAGAATCTCCAGGTTGTTATCGCGTGCTTCCAGTTTCTTCCGGCACGGACGAAGCGAAGAATTGTTTATCTCAAGCAAGGTGTGATGCTCCTTGGCAGCCAGCACTATCGGCTCGAAATGCAGTTTGGCCGTTCCGTCTCCCGGATGACTGATGATATGAATATAAGGATTCGAGACAACCTGAATCATGCCGTGCGTGTTCTCTTCGGGCGTGCCGCCCTTGTAACACAACGAATGAATACCTGCAATTCGCAAGTCAAGCAGGTTGAGGTAAAACTCATCCAAATCCAGGTTGCCTTCACAATCCAGGATATTGATTTCAGCGCCCAGCAACAAGTCTATGCCATACATCTTGCGCGGCACGACATAAAGGTTGCGGAAATAAATGGGATTGCACGAGCCCGGAATACTGGGAGCATGGTCGGTTATGCCCAACAGCTTCAATCCCTTATCGGCAGCTGCCCGCACCATTTCCTGCAACGTGCTGAACGCGTGTCCGCTGGCAACTGTATGGGTATGTACATCTAATTCTATGTTCATAAGTTTTCTTTTTGTCAGTTGTCCCTACATAGGGTCTACATCATAATAAACCAGCAAGGAACGGAAACGCTCGTCTTCGATGACCGCCCGTTGCACTTGCCGCAGGTAAGTACGCACCTTCGACATCGAAGCCTGCTGCTCTACCTTTACCATTATCTTTTTAATAAATAAAGTCTGAATACGCGCCACCGGGGGCAAGTCCGGTCCCAAGACCCGTTCGCCCAAGCCCTGGCGCAAGTAGCGTGCCATCAAGTCGGCAGCCTGGTCGAGCACCTCCTGCTTACGGTGTTTCAAGTACACATAAATCAACCGGTAGAAAGGCGGATACTTGAACAAGCCGCGTTCGGCAACCTGTTCTTCGAACATACGCCGGTAATCGTTCGTCACGACTTCGTGTATCAACGGCAGGTCGGGCGACTTGGTCTGCAAGACCACCAGTCCGCGCTTGTTCTTCCGCCCCGCACGTCCTGCCACCTGTGCCATCAGCTGGAACGCGCGTTCATAAGAACGGAAGTCGGGATAATTCAGCATCGAATCGGCGTTCAGAATACCTACCACGCTTACCCGGTCGAAATCCAAACCCTTTGAAACCATCTGCGTCCCGATAAGGATATCCGTCTTGCCTTCCTCGAAATTGTCGATAATCCGTTCGTAAGCACTCCGCGTACGGGTCGTGTCCAAATCCATGCGTGCCACACGGGCTTCGGGAAAAATCTCCCTGATGCTGTCTTCCACCTTTTCGGTACCGAATCCACGGCTTACCAGCTCCACGCCTCCACATGCCGGACAGGCTTTAGGCACCGGTTCGGTATATCCGCAATAATGGCATGCCAGCTGGTTCAATCCTTTATGATAAGTCAGGCTCACATCGCAGTTCTTGCATTTCGGCACCCAGCCACATGTGCGGCATTCAATCATCGGGGCAAAGCCACGCCGGTTCTGAAACAGAATGACCTGCTCCTTTTGTTCCAACGCTTCCCTTATCTTTTGCAAGAGCAAGGGAGAAAACTGGGCATTCATCCGTTTCTTGCGTGCCAGCTCCTTGATGTCTACCACCTCGATGACCGGCAATTGAATCTGCTGATGCCTTTCGGTCAGTTCGACCAAGCCGTATTTCCCGTGGATGGCATTATAGTAAGTCTCGATGCAAGGCGTAGCTGTGCCCAACAAGGTTTTGGCACCGAACATCGAAGCCAAGATGATAGCCGCATTGCGGGCGTGATAACGTGGCGCAGGCTCTTGCTGCTTGTAGGTGTTCTCATGCTCTTCGTCCACAATGACCAGCCCCAGCCGGCGGAAAGGCAGGAAGACAGACGAGCGTACCCCTAGGATAACATCGTAATCGTGCTCGGAAAGTTGTTTCTGCCAGATTTCCACCCGTTCGGCATCGGGGAACTTGGAATGGTAAATGCCCAGCCTGTTGCCGAACACCCGCCTCAACCGTTCGGTTATCTGGGTGGTCAAGGCAATTTCGGGCAGCAAATACAACACTTGCTTCCCGCTCTGGATGACCTGTTCAATCAAGTGTATATAGATTTCCGTCTTGCCGCTGGAAGTCACTCCGTGCAACAGGCAGACCTGTTTCGCGGCGAATGATTCCAGAATCTGATTGTATGCCTTCTGTTGGGCCTCGCTCAAGGAATTCAACGGCACAGTTTCGACGCTTCCTTTTGCCAGCCTCCCTACTTCCTGACGATACAGTTCGAACACGTTTTTCTCTACCAAGCCCGACAAGACAGCAGGCGTCACTCCTGCTTCTTGAAGCAAAGTCTTTCGCGACACTTCTTTCAAGAAGCATCCGGGACGCACCCAGCCCGAAAGTTCCACATACTTCATCAGTGCCGCCAACTGCTTGGGAGCACGGCCGAGTGCATCGAACAACCGGTGCAAGTCGGTTTCTTGCCTTATCGATTCAGGGAAACGGACGTAGACTTCGGTACGTGGCTTATAACTCCGTTTCAGTTCTTCCTTAATATAAATGGCGCCTGCCTCCAAGAGCCGGTTGACTATCGGGAGTACGTTCTTGATGCCGGTAGCTTTCTCCAGTTGCGTAAGACATTGCTCGGTGTCACGGCTTAGCGCGTCCAATACAAGCTGGTCTCTTTCCGGAAGAGGCGCATCGGCTTCAAAGTCGGGATTGTAGACGACCAATGTCTCGCTTTCCAGCTTCATGCCCGAAGGCAAGGCAGCCTTGAATACATCGCCCAGCGTACAGAGGTAATAGTCGGCTATCCATTGCCAAAGGTCGTACTGGCGCTTCAACAACACCGGCTTTGTATCCAGGACTTCCACGATTTCCTTGGTCTCATAAGCCTCCGGCTTTTCTTCGTGCACCCGGGTAACGAGTGCCGTATAATATTTTTTCTTGCCGAAAGGCACGATGACACGAATGCCTGCGCATACTTTTTCTTCCAGTCCGGAAGGGACAGCATACGTATAGTGCCCGAGGATGGGCAGCGGCACAATGACATCTGCAAACCTTTTCATGCCGCAAAGGTACAAAAACCCGTGTATCTTGCCGGAATATTTTGAAAACTTTTATAGCTTTGTATCCGACTCATTGTTTCACATCATATTCGTTTCACTATGAAAGTTTATAAAATAGGTATTATCGGTTGCGGATGGATTGCGCAGAAAATGGCAATCACCCTGGGAGGCATGAAAGGGGTGGAACGCTATGCCGTCGCTTCCCGCAGCAAGGAAAAAGCAGAACTGTTTGCCCGCGAATGGCAATTCACCAAGGCATACGGTTCTTACGAAGAACTGGCAAGCGACCCCGAAGTGGACTTGATTTACATAGCCACTCCGCATTCGCACCACTACGAACATGCCCGGATGTGTATCGGGAAAGGGAAACCTGTCTTGTGTGAAAAGGCATTTACCGCCAACGCACGGCAAGCCGAAGACCTGCTGGCGTATGCCAAGGAGAAAGGCGTATTCATCACCGAAGCCATCTGGACCCGCTATATGCCGCTCTCGCTGAAGATACAGGAACTGGTGAAAAGCGGTGTCATCGGCACGCCTTATACGCTATCTGCCAACCTTAGCTATCCGATGTCGCACAAGGAACGTATCCAACGCCCCGAGCTGGCAGGAGGCGCTTTGCTCGACATTGGTGTCTATGCGCTTAACTTTGCCGCCATGGCATTCGGCACAGAGATAGAACGGATGGAATCTGCTTGCCAGCTGACCGCTACGGGAATGGATGCGCAAGAAAACATCACCTTATTTTATAAGGATGGGAAAATGGCTTCGCTCCAGTCGAGCATCTATGCCAAGAGCGACCGTATGGGCGTGATTTCGGGAGATAAGGGTCAGCTGATTGTGGAAAACATCAATTGCCCGCAATCGGTACGGGTGATAGACGACAACTATAACATATCGGCAGTCTATTACGCCCCGCAATGCATCACGGGGTATGAATATCAGGTGTACGCTTCCATCGAAGCAATTGAAAAAGGCTGGCTGGAATCACCTTACATGCCGCACGCCGAAACGCTCCGCATCATGCGCCAGATGGACGACCTGCGCAAGGCATGGGGAGTGGTTTATCCGTGTGACTAGAAGTTCACCACAGATTACATAGATTAAATTATTTATAATTATTTATAAAGATAATCTGTGTAATCTGTGGTGAAGCCTCTTCTTAAAACATATAGGCAAGCGATACCTGCCAGGTATTCCTTTTCATTTCTACCGAGCCTTCATAATCGTCGATAAACGCTTTTGCCATCTTGTTGATGCCGAAATTGTAATTCAGACCAATATGCAAGTGCTGGACCAGTTTCACACCGGCACCGACATTGAAGGTCGTATAAGACTTTTTCATATCAAACGTTTCCGAACCGATATTGAAGAGCCCGCTGCCTACATTGAAACCGAATTGAGGTCCCGCAGCGATATAGGCTCCCAATGTGCTTCCCAGTCCAAAACTCCATTTCAGATTGACCGGTATTTCAATCGTTTTCAGCGTCTTGTCTTCCGATATACCCTCTTCATAATAGTCGGCTTTTCCTTTCGACTGGTTATAAAGGGCAGCCACATCAAGACCCAGCCCGACAGCAGGAATAGTAAACTCCGCCATCGGTCCGATAAAGAATCCCGTACGGTTGTCTCCTTTAAACAAATCACTCGAGAAACTGAGGGTGGAAATGTTCAGACCGCCTTTCAGCCCGAACCGAAACTGTGCCTGTGCCGGCAATGCCATCCACAAGCAAGCTGCCACCATGAGAGTCGACAAAATCTTTTTCATAACAAAATAGTTTGAGTTTAGTCAGACAAATGTACGTATTTGCCTTGTGGTTTACAAGCATTTGAGCATAAAATGTAATAAATATCCATCCGTTTACGGACGGAGACAGGAGTTTCACCCTGTTTAGATATAGTGAAACACTTGTTTCACTTAGGTAAAACACTTGTTTCACCTAGCTAAAACAGTTGTTTCACCTAGTTGAAACAAGGTGAAACTGCAGCTTGCCCCTTACATCGAACATAACTGACCGCTCCAATGAAAAACGGCAGCCTCATCGCTGAAGCCGCCGTTTCTCCTTAAACAATTGTTTTACAAGACCCTATTACTTATTGAAACCAACGAGGATCGCCTACCTGGTTGTAAATCAAATCTTCCTGACTCAACGTAAAGTCACCGTTAGCCGCATCGGCATAACCCGGATCAAGCGTTGTGCCGTCTGTATCGAAGAACTTAGCCTTTTCATCTCCACCTTCCGATACCAGATTCTTCGTGTTGAAGTAATTGTTGTTATCGAATGTCGGCTCGGCGGTATTGCTGTTATCCGAGAATCCTCTGCCGCAGTTCGGCATGTTAGACACCATGTTGTTTGTAAACGTAATGCTGTTGCCTGCAAAGCGTACGTAAAGCAAACGGCGACTGCTGTCATTGCTTACGCCATCGATGGTACAATGGTCTACTTTAATAACCGGAGCGGCACCGGCAAAGTCGCCCGAAGCATCATCGTAGCGGATGAAGTCACGTTCGGCACAACTGTTCCAGATGGTGCTGTTCGTGATGTTCAACGCTGCAATGTATCCCTTGCGGCTATCGAACATATCACCGCCGCTACATTCTATCGCATGAATCAAGCAGTTGTCAATCGTGATTTCATTGATCGAGGCGGCTACATTGACATAATAGAAGCCTTTCACGTAATTGCGGATTTCACAATCGCTCACAATCAGCTTATCGTAAGTTCCGGCATCTTTATAGTCGAATGCCTGGCTTCCGTCGGTACCTGTACCGTCCAGAACAATCTGGCTCAAGCTCAACGATGCTCCGTTATTCAGCGTGATGCAGCCATTGATGACCGGACGGTCGCTCGGGCGTACGGCCTTGATTTCAATGCTGGCGCTGATGTTCAGCTTGCCTACTCCTCCTTCTTCACTCGGTACAGTATACGTACCCGGATAGAATGCAAAGGCATCACCGTCTTGAGCACCTTCCAGGATGGCTACAAAGTCGTCTTCCGGCTCGATGGCAATGGCACCTGCCAGGTCTACCAGGGTGGTGAAGGTTTGTGTTCCACGTGTTCTGGTACCACTCATCAGTTTCGCGGTATATTCCGTCTCAGCCTTCAGACCGGTAATGGTGGCCTGTCCGGCTGCTATTTCTTCTGCCGTAACCGTATGTGCCGGAACATCTCCCGGAGTCAAGACGATTTCGGTAGCTGTTTCTCCTGCCGGCCAACGCAAGGTAACCGAGTTATAAGTAAGGTCGGCTTCGGTCACAGTTTCCAGGATTTGTTCGGCATCGGTCTTAAAATAGATGCCACTCCACTTGGATGCCTTGCTCTCGTCCTCTCCTACCGCCTGTACACGTGCCGAATATTTGGTCTCGCCTTCCAGGCCCGATATCACATAAGGAAGGTCATCTGCCGTAATGCCGGTAAAGCTCAATGCCGCCGTGCCTGCAAAGGTAAGGCTGTCATTGGCAAACAATTCGATGTTATAGCTTGTCGCGCCTTGGCTGGGAGTCCAGGTCAGGCGGACAGAGGTGCGGTTCACTACTCTCGCGTCCAGGTTAATGGGGGCAAAGTAACGGCTATAGTCGATACTCAACACTTCTTCGCTTTGGTCTTCGCAAGCGGTCGTAGCAAGGGCAACCAACGCAACCCCTAACATATAGATATATTTTTTCAATTTATTCATAATATGGTGGTATTTAGTCGTTCGTTAACATTCCGTTACTGTTGTCGATGAATATCTGCCAGATGGGCCAATACTGGTTTTCGTCAGGATTGTTCACATAAAGCACGTCAATCTTGGAATCCTCCAGCTTGTCTGTAGAAATCCATGTCGTGCTGGTATAACCCTGGTTCAGCAGTTCGTCGCCCACAGCTTCCGTATCGCCGTAATTCAAACCGTAAATGACAAAGATGTCGGTCATGCCTCCGATGGATTCCACTGAGGTATAAGCTCCTGCCGGAATCGTGCTCAGCACACTGTTTGCATCAGCGTCGCTCACCGTAGTCTGGTAATAATAGACTTTATCTATCAAGCCTGCGTATTTGCCTTCGCGGCGTGCCAGCTGCTTCATCTTGGTCTTGGCTTCGTCCAATTTGGTCTTCAGCAGGTTCCAACGGATTAAGTCGGCTTTCCGCAACGATTCGCCGGCAAGTTCCAGCCCGCGTTGTTCTACAACGGCATTGAAAAAGGCATCCTTGCTTGCCGTAGCCGTACTCATATAAGCCGATACTTTATCCGAAGGCAAAGCCCGGTCTAAGACGGCGCGCATGTATTGGGCGGCATTCGCCGGACCATCCAGCTCATTGATTGCCTCGGCTGCCATCAGATAGACATCTGCCAGACGCATGTATTGCCAGTTCACACCGTCATCGTTGGTGGAAGTGACGATACGGCTCATCCATTCGTAACGCAATTTGCCGAAGTTCCATCTCTTCAACGAAGCGAGCTCCTGCGAGCTGCGTCCGTTGGTCAAGGTCTGCGACCAGTTGAAAGGAGCGCACGTGATGTTGCGCCGGATATCATCCACATCATAATCGTAGAACAACGTAGGCAGAGGGCCGTTCACGCCTCCTTGCGCCTGTTGCGTATATTGGTCTTTCGCCTGATGTCTTACACCCAAGGTGTAAAGCATACGTCCGCGGCCTTCCGAGAACGGGATTTCCCAAATGGATTCCTGACCGGCTGTAACCACATCCTGACAAAGATTGGTGAAATTATCCTTGAAAGCCAAAGTAGACAGATTCGGATAACGGGCAATCACATCCAGACACTCATCGCGGGCAATGGTGTACATGGCTGTACGGTCCAGTTCGGGGTCGTTGCTCAGACGGATACCGTCCGCACGCTGGCTGTATCCGCCGGCATAGAGCGCGATGCGGGCACGAAGGGATTTCACGAATGCCTTGCTCACACGCTCCGTCGTTTGAGTAATAGTAGATTCACCGGCCCAGTAAACATAGTCTTCAGCTTCCAGCAAGTCTGCCAGCAACTGCTTGTAGATTTCATCCCGGTCTGTCCGGGGCAGGTACATGGTTTCCGAAGTAATCGGCTCAAAACGTGCCGGCACATCTCCCCAGCCCTTAATCAGGTCGAGGTAGATAACGGCTCTCAATGTCAATGCCTCGCCCAGTAAGTGAGCCATATCGGGGTCGTTTTCATAATTGCCGTATGCCCGTATGCCTTCGATGGCCTTGTTGGCACGCTCGATGCCTTCATAAAACTTAGCGTACGCATTGTTGTCTGTATTCATCTGCGAATTGGAAGCCTGGGCGTTATACGTGGCAAGGTCGTTCTTTCCGCCGTCGTTGATGCCGCTTGCCTCCAGACCGTTAATCCATTCCACATCCGAGTTGATGCCATAATAAGGCAGGTAACGTCCACGGTAGGAGTTCGTCTCTCCAAACGACTGATGAATACCCATAACAGCCGCTTCAGCCATCGCATATTGCGAGAAGATAAGAGAAGCATCCATGGAAGACTGTGATGGGGCTTCCATATCGCAAGAAGCCATGCCGCCGGTCAACGATAATGCTAATAGAGGTATATAGAATAATTTTTTCATGTTGTCAGTATTTTACGGATTTAGAAATTCAAGTTAACACCAATGACGAACTGGCGGCTCTTGGGATAAGCCGAGTAGTCTACACCCGGAGTCAGGTTCGTCTGCAACGCGGTAGACACTTCAGGATCGAAGCCCGAATAACCGGTCAGGCAGAATACATTGTAAGCGGTCACGTAGAAACGCAGGTTCTTGATATGCACTTTGCTCATCAACGATTCGGGCAAGGTGTAACCCAAGGTCAGCGTATTCAGACGCAGGAACGAACCGTCTTCTACCGCCCAGTCGCTGAACACCATGCGTTGGGTCATCGGAGACCACATGGTGGTATTGGCGTTCATGGCTGCCAGCTGTTCCGGGTCGTTACAGATAGTGCCGTCCGCATTCAGGTTGGTCCAGCGTTTTCCGTCAGCCATTTCAGTAATCATGTTACGGTACTGGTACTTACTCGTCATGGTATACTCAATCTTGTTGGCATTGTAAATATCGTTTCCGATACTGAAGTTGAAGTTCGCGCTCAAGTCGAAACCGTATGCACGGGCGTTGATGCCGAAACCTCCGGTAGCTACCGGGTTGGCGTCGCCGATGATTTCGCGGTCTTCATAACCTCCCGTTACCACACCGTCGCCACTTAGGTCTTTCAGCTTCATCATACCCGGACGCAAGGTACCTACCACACCGGTACAGTCGGTTACACCTTCTTTCAGTATCCAGGTTTCCGAAGCGGCGTCATAGCCTACGAAGTCGCTCACTTCGTAACGGCCGTCTGAACGGTATCCCAGCATCTGACCTACCGAACCGCCCTTGGCAATCCAGAAGTCCTGACCGATTTCCGAAGAAGCCCAGCTGGTGTCCTGACCGAAGTCCTGCATGATACCAAGGTCCTTGATTTCGTTCTTGTTGAAACCGATGTTGGCATTCAGGCTGATGCCCCAGTTCTTCTTGTTCACGATGGTCCAGTTGATGGTAGCTTCGATACCCTTGTTCTGAGTCTCACCCATGTTGCGGTATTGCGTATCATAACCTGTTCCGCTCACCGGGAAGTTTATCAGCAAGTCCTTGGTCGTATTCAAATACGCCTCGATGGTACCGTTCAATTTACCGCCCAACAGCGTAAAGTCCAAACCGAGGTTACGCGTGATGGTCGTTTCCCATTTCAAGTCGGGGTTCGCCATGGTCTTGCTGGGAGCCCAATAGTTGTTGAATCCGTTAATCCACGATGTGGTGTTACTGTTGTATACCTGTACCAACTGTCCCGACGGGATGTTGTTGTTACCGGCTGTACCGTAGCTGAAACGCAGCTTCAAGTCATCCAGCCACTTCTTGGTGCCTTCCATGAAAGACTCGGAAGAAATACGCCATGCCACAGCTGCCGACGGGAAGAATCCCCAACGGTTAGCGTCCGAGAACTTCGAAGAAGCATCGGCACGGAACGTAGCCGTTATCAAGTATTTGCTCTTATAGTTGTAGTTCACACGACCGAAGTATGACATCAACTTGTCGTCTGGGCTCAACGTATTCTCTATATTATAAGGAGTAGTACCCTGAATGTTCGTCAGCTTCCACGCTTCGGTAGCCGAAATCCAGTCGGGGAATCCGTGTACTTCATTCTCCAGCTCGTTCTCCTTGGTGATAATCCATTCGTGTCCTACCAACAGATTCAGACTATGGTCTTTGTTGTTGATTACCTTCTCAAAGTCATAGTTAATCGTATTCGTGTTACGGAAACGATGGCGGAACAGGTTGTTCATACGGATAGCCGGATGTCCTTGATTGGCAGCCGCCGGTGTGTTCTTGATATAATAGGTAGTCGTACCCCAGAAACGCTGGTCATTGTTCCGATAGTCGTCGTAACCGAATTCGGTCTTAATCTTGAAGTTCTTGAAGATTTCCCAACCGAAACTTCCGTTCATGTTCAGTGTCTTGCGCTCTTTCTTGCGGTCGTTGTCCCAAATGGCGGTCACCGGATGATACAGGTTACCCAAATCATCGTCCGAGCTACCTGCCGATTCGTCCAAGTTTGCCAAAGGTATCGGGGTATAGATAACCGAATACTTCAGACGCTTGTCGGTATCCAGCGTACTGCTTGTCTCGTTGGCGCCACCGCCCCGGATATCCGTTTCCGAATAACGGATGGAGAAATCAAGAGTCGTGTTCTTGGTCGGCTTGGTGTTCAGCTTCAGGCTGAAGTTATCACGTTTGTAGTTAGAACCCTCCATGATGGCCTTATCGTTCATGTGCGCATAGTTGAACGAATAGCGGATACGGTCCGTACCTCCGCTGACGCTGAGGTTATGGTTGAACGTATGTCCTGTACGGCCGAAGGTCAGGTCCTGCCAGTCATTATACGGAATGTTCTGATACATGTCCATATCCTCGTATCTGCCGAAGTACTGCTCATACGAAGTCAGGTCGTCTTTCAGCATTGCCAGCTCGTATTGCCACTTGGCGTAATCGTACGGGTCAAGCACATCCATTGTCTTGGCGATTTTCTTCCATGAATAATAAGCGTTGTAGCTGACGCTTACCTTTCCTTCCTTACCCGATTTCGTAGTGACGAGGATTACACCGTTTGCACCACGCGAACCGTAGATAGCTGTAGAAGAAGCGTCTTTCAGCACCGTGATGTCTTCGATTTCAGAAGCGGGGATATCCGAAATAGACTCTACCGGGAATCCGTCTACAATAAACAAAGGAGTATTGTCGCCCGTGATGGAGCCTCCGCCACGTACACGGATTTTCATTTCCGCATCCGGAGAACCTTCGGTAGTCGTAATCTGCACACCGGCCATCTTACCGGTCAACGCCTCTGTAGCCGAAGCTACCGGCACGGCAGCCAACACATCGGCATCTACAGTCGCAACGGAACCCGTCAGGTCTTTTCGCCTTACGGAACCATAACCAATGACAACCACTTCTTCCAAAGCCTGCGAGTCATCGTCCATCGTAATATTCAGGATTGTCCGGCCTTTTACTGCGACTTCCTGGGTCTTCATACCGATATACGAGAAGACCAACGTCGCACCGGATGGGACACTGAGCGTGAAATTACCGTCAAGGTCCGTAATGGCACCATTGGTGGAATTTCCTTTTTCTACTACGGAAGCGCCTATTACGGTTTCTCCCGTGTTGTCTTTCACTGTACCTTTTACGGTCACATTTTGCGCTGATACGCCAAGCGATATCATCGCTACTAAAAAGGATAGTAGCACATAACGCATTGATTTCATCTTATTGCACATTCTCTAACGCATATATTAAATAAAGATTAATAAAGGTAACGTGTGCGGACACATCGTTAATATATAGTAGCAAATGTATGGAAATATAAAATTCCCCATGTGTAAAAACTGTTCTATGTATGGTACTTTTTGCTTGTAGACTGTAGGAAGAAAGGGGAGAAGAGGGGTAGTAGAGGCTATTTATGCCCCTTTATTCTTACCATTTTACCAGATTTACCAGGGTAGCTGGCTATTTGATTCACTAAATATCATAAACGATAACTCCACCCTGTATATTGAGAGATGGTATAATTTTTATGATAAGGTATTTACTTTGATAAGTGATTCCTGCTTTTATATCAGTATTCCCGTTTTGAGAATATCAGCATAGAGAGGATTGTTCGTGTCTTCTGTAAGTAGAACCGGCTCTATAAGATTGCTTATCTTGCGTTTCAGTTTCCACAACAAAGGTGTATCTTCAAAATAATTATCGCTCATGTATTCTACGACAACAGCTATATCTATATCGCTGTCCTCCGTCTGGTTGCCTTTGCTATATGAGCCATAAAGGTAAAGAGCCTTTAAGGGCAACCGTTCTGCAACTGCCGCTTTATAGCGTTGTGCTAATTTTATAGCTTGCTCTTTATCCATATTCTTAACTTGTCAGTTTGTTCTTCAGACACATTCTTATTAAATCGTTTTTTCGTAAACCATAAAAAGTTTTATCTCTCTTTATTTCGTAGATAACTCTCAAAATTTCTTTTGATAGTATCTGTAATATAGAATAAGGCTTTTCTTGGAAGTCGGTCTTGTATCTTTAAGCACTCTAAATAAAAACGCATAACATCATCAATGCTTGAAAGTGATGTATTATGCACTATGTTGAAGTCATAAAGATTATGATATTGAGAAATATATTGCATAAACATAAATGTTTCTCTTAATCTGTTTTCAATCTCTCCACCAATATTTTTTTCTGTCTTATAATATGGCTCTGGTAACTCGTAATCATCTAATCGTGCTCCTTGTGGGTCTGTTATATTTATTGTAGGTCTATAATTCACATTCCAACTTTTATGAAAAGATGCGTTCCTTAAAGTCCACCCATTGATTGTTAGTAGTATTCCGTTTAATCCAAATATTTTATAATAGTAAGTGTAATTCCCATTGTTCTCAACAGTTTTTATATCTATTTTATATGCTGGCTTTTGAGGAACTAAATCGTATATTTCTGTTTTGAAATCAGCAATATAAAGCGGACAACGTTTTTTGTAAAATTCTTGTGGAATCATGTGATGTATAATTAGAAAGTGAATATACCTACGGTTTACTTGATTTAACTCGTAGCTATTCCGAAAAGTGGTTATCAATATGTTTATTATCTCAATGTAAAGTTAGTAATTTTAGTTCGACTATGCAACTAATAATAAGAAAATCAAGCGCATAAGTGTATCTTATTCAGATATTTCTAAACACATGAAAAAACGCCATATTTTAATTGCTGGAATATAGAATAAAAGCGTTTTTTTAATAGGTGGTACTTTTTTCTGATTCACCATATAAAATAGATTTCGAGTAAGTAGAAAATTATCGGCTGACACATAAGAGTGTCTTTTTCAGAATTTTCTACCGCATGCTTGATAGTCTTTCTAATTTGTTTCCTTTTCGTTGATAAACTCTATGCCCTTCATAGTCCGTTATATCAGCTTTCACCAACTCAAATTTAGAGACTATCATAGGTCTGTTATCGTACATGGTTTCATAATCTTTCAGTTGGTAAGTGTAAGTATAAACGCTGCCA
>UQVZ01000043.1 GCA_900544675.1 uncultured Bacteroides sp. | reverse complement strand
TACTTGTCTTCATCCCTGCATAATTGAAGTCGGTTCATTATCCAAAACTCAGGTTAAAACGTCTTGACATACCTCAAATCGTATTTCACGGACTTCGGCACACTTTTGCAACTCGGTGTATAGAAAGTCAATGCGATTATAAAACTGTAAGTGTAATACTCGGTCATTCCAACGTGTCAACTACACTTAATCTTTATGTGCATCCTAACCTCACTCAGAAAAAGAAGTGTGTTGAACGTATGAGCAAGTTTCTTGGAATAGCGGAACTGTAATTTAGAGTAAAGCTTTTAACTTATGAGAGAATAGTAAATCAGTTTTGGGCGTACCCAAATACAAACTTACCATTCTCTCATGGGTATTGTTTATAATCCCATACCCTTGCCTTTTTTGAGTGGCGCAACTGTTCTGCGTACGGAAGAAAACAGTTTATTAAATTGTTCCTTGAACCACTCTCCAATAGGTTTTCCTTCGATGCAAAGTACAAGTTTTGACTTGTCTTTCGGGTCTTTTACCACTTGGAAGCCTGCTTCCTCGGTCGTGAACTGCCGCCTGTGCTCTTCCGAATAGAGCTCGCCCTCGTAGAACAGCGGTTTGCCGCTGATGAGCGTGGCAGTCTGCCTTTCGTTGAAGCCGACTTTAAGGCAGAACTTCTCCATATACACCAGCTCTTGAAACAGCGGAAACCATTTCTTGGCTTTTTGGATAATGGATTTTAGGAATGACACTTCCTCTTGGTGTGCCGCTTCCTTGTCCGCCATTTCCCTGCGGTGCTTGGCTTGCAGTTCCATCAATTGGCGGCTGTGTTCCTCCTGCAGCCGCTCCATCTGCTTTTGCAATAATTCGATACTCTCGTCACGGGCGGCAACCTCGCCTTGCAAGGTTCGGTTGTCGGCTTCCAACTCTTTCAGTCTGCCGCTACCCAAAAGAGAACCTACTTTTGCCACGAGTGCCGCTTTCGCCTCGGTCTTGGCGGCTTCCAGCTTCTCCGACTTGATTTCTTTTTTGACTTCGTCAAGTTCCTGCTTTGCCTGTTGGCGTTCGGTCTGCAACTGCTGCACGTTGGCTTCAAGCTCTCCCGTCTGCCGTTTCAGGTCACGGTAGTATTGGGCGGTGGTTGTGTGCCGTGCTTCCGAACCTCGTATGCCACGCTGCAATCCGTACTTCGCCATCGCTGCGGCGTAGCTGTCGTGGTAAGCGACAAGCCTTTCACGGGTCAGGAGGTCATCGGCACACAAACGCACGGCGTTGGCTTTCTTGCGGTAGGTGCGTTTGCTGTCCGCTTGTTTCTTCTTGGCTTTCCTGCGCTCTCCCGTCACTATCGGTACGACCGTTGCATGGATGTGCGGCGTGTGTTCGTCCATGTGCAGCACTGCCGAAACGGTGTTCTCCCTGCCGAATGTGCGGTGCAGCCATTGCAGGTTGTCATCGCACCATTCACCCAGCCTGCCTTCGTCCTGCACTCTCACCATATCTTCATGCGAACCCGAAAGCACGATGCGGATTGCCCGTACTTGGTCGGGAGTAATTTTTCGTCTGATGCCTGCCGTGTGGATGCGGTGGCTTATCGCTTCGGTGCGGTCTGCCACACCGTCGGGGAACTCCACCAGTTCACGGTTGAGATGGGTGCGTGTGGGGTCGGCGTTCTTGGGCATTGTTTTGCGTTCTATGTGGTCGGATGCGCCCGTGTCAGCCGCCCCTTTCGCCTTGTTGATTTGGATGCTTATGTATCCCATGTTTGTTTCTTGTTTTTTTAGGTTCTACAAATTGTTTGTCGGTATCCGTCCGCCTGCGGTCGTGCCGCACGGGGCAAACGGGGGTGTCCAGAGGGGTGTAACCCCGTTGGCTCATTGGGGTGTTTTTAGCATTAGCGTCAGCGGTGCGTGAAGAAAACGCCCTAATGAGCTATGGCTTTTCGTTCCCAAAAGCCTGCGGCGGTGTCGGCGATGATGTCGGCGGATGTTGGTCGCCCTTTTCTTTTTGCCAGCCTTGTATGATATTCTGTGCCGTTGTGCCGGCATGATTGCCTGTCGGCACAACAGCATACAGACAGGGATGGTGTTGCCGTTTCCCCTGCGGACTTGATAAGGGCTGAAATTCCGATGATTTGATGATTGGATAGTCTAATATACAGACAGCTAATGCAATAACCTTTCATCAGCGTTTCATCAAACCGCTCGCCAAAAGAAAAGCGATGAGCGGCGTTGTGTTGCTTTTCTCTTTTCATCAGCCCAATCCTTTTGTTGAGCGTTTGATGAGAATGTAAGTCGCTGTCATTCTTTATGTTTATATATGCTTTCATCATCTCATCAAAATATCAGAATTTTTCCAGCTGTATTTTGTTTACCGTGTAGTAACGTCCTATTCCTCTTATCGGCGAATAATGACAATCCCGATTCACGATCTTGTAGAGAATTGTACCTACGCAAATGAATTCTTCTTTTTTCTCCATGTTCTTGATACAGGTTTTAGTGCTGCCTACATTCTGTCGGCAACGGGTTAAACATGGTTGCAAAGCTACGGAAGTGTCGGTAAAATCTTGATACGCAAATCTATGCGGAACGGCGCAAAATAGGTCATGCCAAAAGAAAATGCAGTATAAACGGGTTGCTCTTTCAGGTAAAAGGAGATAAAAAAGCCCGAAGTCGTGGAATATGCACGTCTTCGGGGATTGGTTGTTGCAGATAATTACAGATTGACTGACGCACTGATTAACGGATTCAATGACTTCATGTCGTCACTACGTCAGATTAAACCGTTAATCATCAAATGGCTGAACATAAAAAGTTCATTCTAACATTCATTCGACATCCTGTTATTCATTGACACCAGCAGGACTTGTTTTTCTTTTCGGCGGCACAATCTTTCCAGCAGTGCATTGCGAACCGTTGCGGCACCTGACGTGTCAATGCGGAAAGCGAGTGCCACCACCATCGGCAAGGCATACATGTCCGCATAATAGCTGTTGGGCAGCTTGATACGTTTTTCAGCTTCAAGAGGATTAAAAACTCTACACTTGTACACGGCACGAATGGCGGCACGGAGCGTCGGGGCGATTACCCCGAACAGCTCTACCAGCTCCATTTCATTCATCCATATATTACCTGTATCGGATGGTATGGTAATTCTACCATAGCTGTCCGTTGTGATTATTTCACGTTTCATATCCCTGCCATTTTCACGTTTCCGAATGACTTGCTCAGCTTGTCACCCAGCATCGTGAGGTCATTGTCCAGTTTCTCTACGGTTATTTTCGCGTAGATTTGGGTCGTCTCGATGTTCGTGTGCCCTAAAATCCGGCTTACACTCTCAATCGGCATCCCTTTGCAGAGAGCCAGGGTTGCGAAGCCATGACGTGAGCAATGGAAGCTAATCGACTTGTTTATACCACATTCCGATATCATCCTTTTCAGCTTCTTGCAGATATTCCAATAGTTGAGGTTAGGGAACACAAGGTTGTTTTCTTGAAACGGCCGGTAACGCTCGATTATCTGCAAAGGAATATCCAGCAGTTTCACTTGGAACGGTACGCCCGTCTTGTGGCGCTTGGCGATAATCCACTTTTCGCCGTTCACCTCAACAATGCGGTCATTGGTCAGTTCCTTGATGTCCACGAATGACAGTGCGGTGAAGCTCGCAAAGACGAAAAGGTCGCGGATGTATGCCAGCTTCGGGTCTGCAAACTCATGCGTCATTACCGATTTCAGCTCATCTTCTGTCAGGAACTCCCGCTCCTTGACATTGGGGCTGATGTGGAACTGCGCAAACGGGTTCCTCGGTATAAGCCCATTGAAGTGCGCCCTCATAACCACACCTTTCAGCCACATGCACTTTTCCCATATTGTGCCGTTGCGCAATCCTGCTTCCGTGGAAAGATAGACTGCAAACTCCTTGATGAAGTCGGGTGTAAGTTCCAGCATCGACATGTCGTTGCGCTTGTAGAACGACTTGATGAATGCCGCCACATAGTTCCTCGCCACCACCCGTGAGCGGTAGGTCGCCAACTTTCTGTCCTTGCCTATACGTTTTTTGAATACCTCGTTCTCACGGTCAAAGGCTTTGAGTAATGTCTCGTACTCCATACCGATGCCTTGATAGGCATTGCGCACCATTTCCGCCGTTACATACGCTTCACGGTCGGATATACGCTGGTAATGCTTGATGATTTGAGCCTTGATGTTGTCAAGCGCAAGATTGGTTTCCCTCGCTTCCATACTCTTGCCCTTTGCCTTGTTTCCTTTAGCATCCCATAACTCTTTCGGGATAGTCCGCTTGCAGCTGAATTGTGCTACCGTTCCGTTGATTGTAACCCGTCCCATGATGGGGACAATTCCATTCTTTTCCTTACTGCCGTTCACGTAGAACAGCACCTTGAATGTGCTTCTTGCCATACTCGTTTCTTTTTTGGTTGCAAAACTATAAATCAACGAGTTACCTATTGATAAGCAAAGCTATGCAGAACGCCGCAAAATGAAACAGAGACTGTTAAATCAGCACTTTCATCGGGTAATGATTAGGAAACCGTTCTTTTGCTTTAATCTGCTTTAAGACGGTTTTCAACTGTCTGCCCAACTTCTGCGTTTTTTCTCTAACTCCCTAATTTTCAAATCCTGTTGCGTTAATCTGCTGCAATTCGGCGGATATTCCAGAGATTTTCCGTAAGTTTGCAATTGTAACCTCATTTTAAAAAGTGATATACAATGAAACAACAAACCGTGAATGAATTGCTGGAGATTTTCCGTGCCTATATGGAAAACCTGGCTTATAAGCGCGAGCCGAAAGGGCTGTATGAACCAATCGAATACGTGCTCGACATCGGAGGAAAGCGTATCCGCCCATTGCTGACACTGCTTGCCTATAACTTGTATAAAGAAGATGTGCATCCGGCATTGCCGCAAGCCGCGGCACTGGAGACTTACCATAATTTCACCCTTTTGCACGATGACTTGATGGATAAGGCGGACAAGCGGAGGGGAAAGCCTACGGTTCACAAACGTTGGGACGAGAATACGGCTATCCTTTCGGGCGATGCCATGATTATCCTGGCTTATCAGTTCCTGATGAAAGACTGTCCGGCGGAATGTATCAAGCCGGTGACGGAAGTATTTTCGCAGACAGCGCTGGAGGTATGCGAAGGGCAGCAATGGGACATGGAGTTTGAAAAGCGTGACGATGTGACCGTTGACGAGTACATCGAAATGATTCGTTTGAAGACATCGGTATTATTGGCGGGCTCGCTGAAAATCGGTGCCATACTGGGAGGCGCATCCGCTGAAGATGCCCAGAAATTGTATGATTTCGGCATCCAAATCGGACTGGCATTCCAGTTGCAGGACGATTACCTGGACGTATATGGCGACCCGAAAGTGTTCGGAAAAAATATCGGCGGGGATATTCTTTACAACAAAAAGACGTTTATGCTGATAACCGCTTTCGAAAGGGCGGATGCTGAAACCCGGAAAGAACTGTTGCGCTGGGTTACGGCTGCCGACTATGTACCGTCGGAAAAAATAGAGGCGGTGACCGCTATATATAATAAGGAGAAAATCGGAGAGATTTGCCGGGAGAAGATTGAGGCTTATTATGCGGCTGGCATGCGCTTGCTGGAAGAAGTGCAAGTGCCGCAGGAGAACAAGCGTTGTCTGCATGATTTCGTGGCGGGATGGATGAACCGCAACTTGTAACCGGTGAAAGGAAGGACAGAGTATGGTTCAATTGATTGACACGCATACGCATTTGTTCGGCGAAGAATTCGATGAAGACCGCGAGCTGGCGTTGATTCGTGCCCGACAAGCGGGTGTGGGCCGTCTCTTTATGCCCAATATCGATGATACTACGGTAGAACAGATGCTCGCCGTGTGTGACACTCATACGGATTGTTATCCGATGATAGGCTTTCATCCCACTTCGGTAGACGCTGATTGGGAAGCCCGTTTGCAACGGGTGGAGCAATGGTTGCGCTCGGGACGGAAGTTTTATGCCATCGGCGAAGTGGGGCTTGACTTGTATTGGGACAAGACATACCGGAAAGAGCAGGAAGAAGTGTTACACCGCCAGATTCAGTGGGCTTTGGAGTGGGATTTGCCGCTGGTCATCCATTGCCGTTCGGCTTATCCGGAACTGTTGGAAGTGCTTTCGCATTACGATAAAGAGTCGCTGACCGGTATTTTCCATAGTTTCACTGGAACGGCGGAAGATGCGGCACACCTGCTGGACTATCCCGGTTTTATGTTGGGAGTCAACGGGGTGGTGACTTTCAAGAAAAGCACCTTGCCTGCCGTATTGCATGTAGCGGTGCCTTTAGAACGTCTGGTGTTGGAGACCGATTCGCCTTATCTGGCTCCGGTGCCTTACCGGGGAAAACGCAACGAAAGCGCCTTTGTGGTGAAAGTAGCGGAAAAGCTGTCCGATATCTACGAAGAACCGTTGGATAAGATTGCTTCCGTTACATCGGCGAACGCGCTGAAAGTTTTTAAAATATATTAATTTCCGCCTTGCGGGAGTACTTTTGTCGGTCAAATCTTAGGCAAAACCGAAAATAAAGAATACTTTTGCAATCGATTTCCAAGATAAGGCAATAAAGGGCAAGGAGAGATGCTCGAGTGGTTGAAGAGGCACGCCTGGAAAGCGTGTATACGTCAAAAGCGTATCACGGGTTCGAATCCCGTTCTCTCCGCGATAAGGTATTATCGTGCTATATTAATCTTAAAAAAATTCCACGATGAAAAGTTTTTTTGCAGTTCTTGCAATGACGGGCAGCCTGTCATTGGGGATGGTTTCATCTATGCAGGCTCAGGATACGAATGTTGTCACGATGTTCGGTCAGGAAGAAGAAATGGGGATGGCTGCAGATGAAGATACGGTGGGCATTGCCGTACAAGGAAGCTTACCCGAAGTCTTGTCGTCCGGATGGGCGGAAGGCAATGACGGGTTGATGTATTTAGTGGCTGTAGTTTTTATTTTGGGGTTGGCTTTCTGTGTCGAGCGCATAGTGTCGTTAAGCCTTTCGGATATTGATGTCAGAAGATTGCTTGAAAAGATAGAGGCAGCTTTAGAGAAAGGCGATGTAGAAGGGGCAGTCAATCTTTGCCATAATACACGCGGTCCGATAGCAGCTGTTTGTGAGCAGGGCTTGATGCGGATTGATGAGGACATGGATGTGGTGGAGCGTATGATTGTTTTGTTCCAGCATGTGCAGGACGGCATTCTCCGGAAAAGATGCCGATGGGTGAAGATGTTTATTGTCACCACATTGGCTGTAGGTGTTTTGGGCACAGTGGTGGGGATTGCTATGGCATTGGGTCAGCTCCAATATGGAGATGTCTTTTCTGTTTCTGTATTTGCCAAAGGCATTAAGGCGGCATTGTTCCCCTTGATATTTGCTTTGCTTTCTGCTATTGTCCTTTATCTGTTTTACAATTGCATCCAGAATAAGATAGAAATTTTAGAGAACCGGATGAAAGAAGCTTCTATTACCTTGCTTGACATGATGATGAAATACAATTGGAAATACAAGCGGTAAACGAGGCATGGAATTTATAAAATAATAGCTGTCTATCATTTGCAGAGAAAGCTTGATGGACAGCTATTGTTGTTTTATGTTATTTCCCTTTGGTGGTTTCCTCGGTCTTAACTTTCCGGAGCAAGTCGGAAGCGAAGATGAAGTCGTTCAGGCGTTGGTTAGTAGCGGTAAATACCTGGTCTTTATTTCCTTCCCATTCCTTATGCCCCTGATAGATGTAGAGGATGCTGTCGCCGATTCCCAGCACCGAGTTCATATCGTGGGTATTGATGATGGTCGTCATGTTGTATTCCGTTGTGATGTCGTGCACCAGTTCGTCTATCACCAATGAGGTTTTCGGGTCCAAGCCTGAGTTAGGCTCGTCGCAGAAAAGATATTGGGGCTGTAAGGCGATGGCACGGGCGATGGCTACACGTTTCTGCATACCGCCACTGATTTCGCCGGGATATTTTTTTTGCGCATCCAGCAGGTTGACACGGTCCAGGCAGAACTGAGCACGCTTAACCCGTTCGTTGTAGTTTTTATTGGAGAACATGTCAAGCGGGAACATTACGTTTTCCAGTACGGTGAGCGAATCGAACAAGGCTGCACTTTGGAAAATCATTCCCATTTCCCTGCGTAAGGATTTTTTCTCTTTCTTGTCCATTGTGAGGAAGTTGCGTCCGTCGTATAAAACTTCACCCTGATTGGGCGTAAGCAATCCTACCAGGCATTTCATCAAAACCGTCTTTCCTGAACCGCTCTGTCCGATAATCAGGTTCGTCTTTCCGTTTTCGAAGGTGAAACTGATATCTTCCAGCACATTTTTGTCTTCGAAAGACTTGTATATCGATTTTATTTCTATCATGGCGATTTCGTTTTAACTGAGTAATTGGGTCAAAATCAAGTCGCAGAACAGAATCAGCACGCTGCTCGATACGACTGCGTCGGTGCTGGCTTTGCCCACGGCAATGGAACCGCCCTCTACCGTATAGCCGAAGAAAGCGGATACACTGGCAATGATAAAGGCAAAGAACAACGACTTGATGAAACTGCACCATACATACCATTCTACGAAACAATACTGAATACCATATTCTAGGTCGGTGGCATTCATGATACCGGCAAACCAAGCCGTACAGAATGCTCCGATGACGCCCGCAAAGATGCTGAACACAACCAGGAACGGAATCATGGTCATCAGCCCCAGTATCTTGGGGAGAATCAGGTACGAAGCCGAATTGACACCCATGATGTCGAGGGCGTCAATCTGTTGGGTGACACGCATCGTGCCCAGTTCGGAGGCAATGTTCGAGCCTACTTTCCCGGCAAGAATCAAACACATGATAGAGGAAGAAAATTCCAGCAACAGAATTTCACGGGTCGTATAGCCGACTACGAAGCGTGGCATCCACGGGCTCTCGATGTTGAGTTTTATCTGGATGCAAATCACGGCACCGATAAAGAAGGATATCAACAGGACGATTCCGATGGAGTTGATACCTAATTGTGCCATTTCATTGACGTATTGTTTGAAATACATCCGGAAACGTTCGGGACGTGCAAAGACCCTTCCCATCAGAAGAATGTATTTCCCTAAAGTTGAAATTGGCTTTACCATATCTTATTCAAGTCTAATTATAGTGCAAAAGTACGGTTTTTTAGCTATATTATAATAAAACGAGTGAGGAAAATAGGCTGAATGACCACATAACCCAAGTTTTTTACTACTTTTGCCGGAGATTTTTATCACGCAACGAAATTTGAGCAATATGGCAGAACAGGAAAACCAGCAGCAGACTACAGACAACTTCGAACTTCCGGCCGACGGACGTATGGTGCTCCGTACGGAAAATCTGGTGAAGAAGTATGGCAAGCGTACCGTGGTGAGTCATGTTTCCATCAATGTGAAGCAAGGTGAAATCGTCGGGCTTTTAGGACCGAACGGGGCAGGAAAGACTACCTCTTTCTATATGACTACCGGTCTGATTGTGCCGAACGAAGGGCATATTTACCTTAACAACCAAGATATTACCAGCTATCCGGTATATAAGCGTGCACAAAACGGTATCGGTTATTTGGCGCAGGAAGCTTCCGTGTTCCGGAAGATGAGTGTGGAAGACAATATCGCCTCGGTATTGGAGCTGACGAAGACCTCGAAGGAATATCAGAAGGAAAAGTTGGAAAGCCTGATTGCCGAGTTCCGTTTGCAGAAAGTGCGTAAGAACTTGGGCGACCAGTTGTCGGGAGGTGAACGCCGAAGGACGGAGATAGCCCGTTGTCTGGCTATCGACCCTAAGTTCATCATGTTGGACGAACCTTTTGCCGGGGTCGACCCGATTGCCGTAGAAGATATCCAGCACATTGTCTGGAAATTGAAAGACAAGAATATCGGTATCTTGATTACTGACCACAATGTGCAGGAAACTCTGAGCATCACCGACCGCGCATATTTGTTGTTTGAAGGCAAGATTCTGTTTCAGGGCACGCCCGAAGAACTGGCTGCCAACAAGATTGTGCGCGAAAAATATCTGAGTAATAGTTTCGTGCTTCGTCGGAAAGATTTTCAGATGAAAGAAATGCGTGAATGATGCTATCTGCCGGTGCTTTTGTGAAATTTTACTTTGACTTTTTGGTTATTGTAAGATTAAACACTATTTTTGCAACCTCAAAAATAAATTCGAAATATAGTAGTAATTAAAACAATAAGTCGGAAATGAATATTTCATTGCAAAATGTAGACCAGGTGAGCGCGGTGCTTACCGTTCAGATTGAAAAAGCTGACTATCAGGAAAAAGTAGAAAAATCATTGAAAACGCTTCGCAAGAATGTGAATATGCCGGGCTTCCGTAAAGGAATGGTTCCGATGACGCTGATTAAGAAGCAATATGGTACGTCGGTATTGGTAGAAGAAGTAGACAAACTGATGCAGGAGAAAGTGAACGAATATATTCGTGAAAACAAGGTGAATATGTTGGGCACTCCGCTGCCGAAGGAAAGTAACGCAGACTTCGCAAAAGACGAAAACTTCGAATTCTCGTTCGATATTGCCTTGGCACCTGAATTTACAGTAGACTTGTCGGCTGCTGATACCCTTGATTATTACGACATCAATGTAACAGATGAAATGGTTGACCAGCAGGTGAAACTCTACACCCAGCGTACAGCCAAATATGAAAAGGTAGAAGACTATCAGGACAATGACCTCCTGAAAGGTCTGCTTGCTGAACTGGACGAAAACGGCAATACCAAAGAAGGCGGCATTCAGGTAGAAGGCGCCGTAATGATGCCTACCTATATGAAGAATGACGACCAGAAAGCCGTATTCAACGGTGCGAAAGTAAATACCGTATTGGTATTCAATCCGTCGGTAGCTTTCGACAATAACGAAGCGGAACTGGCTTCTCTCTTGAAAATCAAGAAGGAAGAAGTGGCTGCACATACCGGTAACTTCAGCTTCCAGATTGAAGAAATCACCCGTATGATTCCGGGTGACTTGAATCAGGAGTTGTTCGACCAGGTATTGGGTGAAGGCAAGGCTCACAACGAAGAAGAGTTCCGTGCCCAGATTAAGGAAAGCATCGCCAAGCAATACGAAGCGGACAGCGATTACAAATTCTTGCTGGATGTACGCAATTATGTATCGAACAAGATTGGCAAATTGCAGTTCGCCGATGAGCTGATGAAACGCATCATGCTGGAAAACAACAAGGAAAAAGGCGAAGAATTTGTATCGGAACACTACGAAAAGAGCCTGGAAGAACTGACTTGGCACCTGATTAAGGAAAAACTGGTTGCCGCCAATAATATTAAGGTAGAGCAGGCTGATGTAACCAACATGGCTAAAGAAGCCACCCGTGCTCAGTTTGCCCAGTATGGTATGATTAATGTACCCGACGAATTGCTGGAAAACTATTCGAAAGAAATGCTGAAGAAACACGAAAGCGTAGAAGCTTTGGTAAACCGTGTAATCGAAAGCAAATTGTCGGAAGTATTGAAAACTCAGGTTACTTTGAATCACAAAGCCGTTTCGGCAGAAGAATTCAATAAGATGTTTGAGTAATTCTCTTCGTCCAATGAAGGCGAATTGCTAAAACTTGCTAAAAGAGGAGCTTTTAATTTGGCATCCCGTTGATTGAGTGGAAGTTTTTGTACTTTTGCCCAAGCGAAAAGAAGGAGCCGGTTTAAGAGCTTCTCTTTTTATTCACAAATAAAAAACTTAGACACGAATGGATGATTTTAGAAAATATGCTGTCAAGCATTTGGGTATGAACAGCATGGTGCTTGATGACGTAATCAAGTCGCAGGCAGGTTATTTGAACCCTTATATTCTGGAGGAACGCCAGTTGAACGTGACGCAACTCGACGTGTTCTCACGTCTGATGATGGACCGCATCATTTTTTTAGGTACACAGATTGATGACTATACGGCAAATACATTGCAGGCACAGTTGTTGTACCTGGATTCAGTCGATTCGGGAAAAGACATTTCCATTTACATCAACTCTCCGGGCGGTTCGGTGTATGCCGGTCTTGGCATTTACGATACAATGCAGTTCATCGGCAGCGATGTGGCTACTATCTGTACCGGTATGGCGGCTTCGATGGCAGCTGTATTGTTGGTAGCCGGCAAGGAAGGCAAGCGTTCGGCGCTGACTCACTCGCGGGTGATGATTCACCAGCCGATGGGTGGCGCGCAGGGACAAGCTTCCGACATCGAGATTACCGCACGCGAAATTCAGAAACTGAAGAAAGAACTGTATACGATAATTGCCGACCATTCGCATACCGATTTCGATAAAGTATGGGCTGATTCTGACCGTGACTATTGGATGACGGCACAGGAAGCCAAAGAATATGGTATGATTGACGAGGTGTTGGCTCGTAAGCCGGCATTGTAATGCGGCGGGAAGGCATCAGATAACGGCATGCCGGAACGCATACGTTATCTGACGCCGATGAATATATTATCATCGGGCTTTTCATATATTTGCGTAGGCTTATGATAATATATGCCTTGTGCAGGATAGAAAGAAGACTATTAACTTAAAAACGAACGATAGAAATTGGAAGATAAAACTAACCAGAGAGGTAAACGGCGTTGTAGCTTTTGCGGACGGTCGGAAAATGAAGTTGGTTTTCTGATAACGGGAGTCAACGGATGCATTTGCGACAGTTGTGCCGAGCAGGCGCACGAGATTGTTCAGGAAGCGACACGCCAGAAAGGAAACGGCTTGAATCTGAACTTGAATGATTTGCCGAAGCCGAAAGATATCAAAGCGTTTCTTGATCAATATGTTATCGGGCAAGACAGTGCCAAGCGTTATTTGTCGGTAGCTGTCTACAACCACTATAAACGTTTGTTGCAACCCGAGTCGAAAGATGATGTGGAAATCGAGAAGTCCAACATCATCATGGTAGGCAGCACCGGTACGGGAAAAACCTTGCTGGCACGCACCATTGCCAAATTGTTGCACGTCCCCTTCACCATTGTCGATGCTACGGTGTTGACCGAAGCCGGATATGTGGGCGAGGATATCGAAAGCATCCTGACCCGTTTGTTGCAGGTGGCCGACTATAATGTAGCTGAGGCTGAACGGGGCATTGTGTTCATCGATGAAATCGACAAGATAGCCCGCAAGGGAGACAATCCTTCTATTACCCGTGATGTAAGCGGTGAAGGAGTACAGCAAGGTTTGCTGAAACTTTTGGAAGGTTCTATCGTGAATGTACCTCCTCAAGGCGGTCGCAAGCATCCTGAACAGAAGCTTATCCCGGTCAATACGAAGAACATCCTGTTTATTTGCGGCGGTGCTTTCGACGGTATTGAGCGCAAGATTGCCCAGCGTCTGAATACGCACGTGGTAGGCTACGGAGCGGCTAAGGAAACGGTGAACATCGACCGTAAGAACCTGATGCAGTATATTGCCCCGCAAGACTTGAAGTCGTTCGGCTTGATACCTGAGATTATCGGTCGTCTGCCGATTTTGACTTACCTGAATCCGTTGGACCGTACAGCATTGCGCAACATCCTGACCGAACCCAAGAATTCCATCATCAAACAATATGTGAAATTGTTCGAGATGGATGGCGTGAAGTTGGAATTCGAACCGGAAGTGTTCGAGTATATCGTTGATAAAGCCATCGAATATAAGCTGGGGGCTCGCGGACTTCGTTCTATCGTGGAAACCATCATGATGGATACGATGTTTGAAGTGCCTTCGCATAAGGTAGATACATTCGTTGTGACGCTGGATTATGCGAAAGAACAGATGGGGAAAGCGAATATCTCACGTCTGCAAATGGCTTAAAAACGTGAAAGTGATGGAAAATGTAGTTTTTTGTTGAATTTATTCCCGATAAATTTGTATAATATCAAAACTTGTTTATAACTTTGTTAAGAGGAATAAGGAATTATTTTCTTGGAAGACTATAATTGAATAACATCACTTAAAACGAAGAGACAATGACGGAAAACATCAATTTAGCAGCACAATTGAAAAAGTATTTCGGTTTCGATACTTTTAAGGGAAACCAGGAAGCTATCATTCGTAATCTGTTGGCAGGTAAGGATACGTTTGTATTGATGCCTACCGGAGGAGGAAAATCTTTGTGTTATCAGTTGCCGTCTTTATTAATGGAAGGCACGGCTATTGTGATATCTCCGCTCATTGCTTTAATGAAAAATCAAGTGGATGCGATGCGCAACTACAGCGATGAAGACGGTGTGGCGCATTTCATCAATTCTTCATTGTCGAAGTCGGCAATCGACCAGGTGAAGTCGGATATTCTGGCTGGGAAGACCAAGCTGTTGTATGTGGCTCCCGAGTCGTTGACGAAAGAAGAAAATGTAGATTTTCTGAAGCATGTAAAAATTTCTTTTTACGCGATTGATGAGGCGCATTGCATTTCGGAGTGGGGACATGATTTCCGTCCGGAATATCGGCGTATACGGCCGATTATCAACGAAATCGGAAAAGCTCCGGTGATTGCTTTAACGGCAACTGCTACGCCTAAGGTGAAGATGGACATCCAGAAGAACCTGGGCATGGTAGATGCTACGGAGTTCAAGTCTTCGTTCAATCGTCCGAATCTGTATTATGAAGTACGTCCTAAGACGAATAATATTGATAAAGATATCATCCGGTTTATCAAACAGAATCCAGAGAAGTCGGGAATCATTTATTGCCTGAGCCGGAAAAAGGTAGAAGAGCTTGCCGAAATTCTTCAGGCGAATGGCATCAAGGCGCGTCCTTACCATGCCGGTATGGATTCGGCGACCCGGAATGCCAATCAGGATGCTTTTCTGAAGGAGGATATTGATGTCATTGTGGCTACTATCGCTTTCGGTATGGGAATCGACAAGCCCGACGTGCGCTTTGTCATTCACTATGATATGCCGAAGAGCTTGGAAGGCTATTATCAGGAAACAGGTCGTGCGGGACGTGACGGCGGGGAAGGACAGTGCATAACTTTCTATTCGAACAAGGATTTGCAGAAATTGGAAAAGTTCATGCAAGGTAAACCTATCTCCGAACAGGAAATCGGAAAACAGCTGCTCTTAGAGACTGCTGCGTATGCGGAATCATCAGTCTGCCGTAGAAAGGTATTGTTGCATTACTTCGGTGAAGAATATACAGAAGATAATTGTGGTAATTGTGATAACTGTTTAAATCCGAAGAAACAAGTGGAGGCTCAGGATTCATTGTGTGCAGTGATTGAAACAATCATTGCTGTTAAAGAGAATTTCAAACAAGATTATATTGTCGATATCCTGTTGGGTAAAGAGACAAGCGAGGTATTGGCGCATAAACATGAAGAACTGGAAGTGTTCGGTTCGGGCATGGGAGAGGAAGAACGGCTGTGGAATGCCGTTATCCGTCAGGCGCTGATAGCCGGTTATTTGAGTAAAGATGTAGAGAATTACGGTTTGCTTAAAGTGACGGCGGAAGGACGCAAGTTCCTGAAAAAGCCTAAGTCGTTTAAGATTGTAGAGGATAACGATTTTGATGAAGAGGAAATTGAAGACGTTCCGATGCGTGGAGGCGCTTCGTGTGCAGTCGACCCGGTATTGTTCTCTATGCTGAAAGACTTGCGTAAGAAAATGTCGAAGAAGCTGGATGTGCCGCCCTACGTGATATTCCAGGATCCGTCATTGGAAGCAATGGCTACTATCTATCCGATTACGTTGGAAGAATTGCAGAATATACCGGGTGTAGGTGCCGGTAAGGCGAAACGTTACGGACAAGAGTTCTGCGACCTTATCAAGAAACATTGTGAGGAGAATGAGATAGACCGTCCGGAAGATTTGCGTGTGCGTACGGTTGCCAATAAGTCGAAGTTGAAAGTATCTATTATTCAGAGTATCGACCGTAAGGTAGCATTGGATGACATCGCTGTGGCAAAAGGCATCGAGTTTAACGAACTGCTGGATGAAATCGAAGCCATTGTCTATTCGGGCACCAAGCTGAATATCGATTATTTCCTGGATGAAGTAATGGACGAAGACCACATGCTGGATATTTACGATTATTTCAAGGAGTCTACGACAGATAAAATAGATGATGCCATGAGCGAACTGGGTGGTGACTATACGGAAGAAGAAATCCGTCTGGTACGTATCAAGTTCATCTCAGAGATGGCTAATTAATCATTGGGATTTATCCGGTATCTTCGGAATTCGTCGGTGAAATAGAATATAAGAAAGAATCATGGCAGGGAGAACGAAAGTTTGATTGCTATGGTTCTTTTTTTGTTAATCAGATATGGCATAATCGTACAAATAGAGCTTAGAGATAGCTGTATAATAGTTTAAGGAAAGGGAAAAAAGAGAATTTGAACATTTTTTATTCATCAAGGAAAATGGTGGTGAAAAAAGAATATGCGATATTTGCATAGAAAATAATATGCATGTCTGTATGTTGCCATAATATACCTCCATTTCAGGTTTGATTGCACTGGCAGAAGGCAGGCATTCATATAAAATGATTGCGTATGATTAGGATAGGAATTGATATTGGTTCTACTACAGCTAAAATCGTAGCTGTAGACGAAACATATCGGAGAATATTTTCGAAGTATGAAAGGCATCATGCCCGGGCAAAAGAAACGTTGATAGCTTTCTTAAAAGAGTTGCAGTCTGTTGCCGGGAATGAAGCTGTTAAGATAAAGATTACCGGCTCGGTGGGAATGGGATTTTCCGAAAGGTATGCCTTGCCCTTTATTCAGGAGGTGGTGGCTGCAGCCAAGGCGATACAGCACGATTATCCCCAAACCGTTTCGATGATTGACATCGGAGGAGAAGATGCTAAAGTGGTTTTCTTTAAAGATGGAAAGGCGGTTGATTTGCGGATGAACGGCAACTGTGCTGGTGGTACAGGGGCTTTTATTGACCAGATGGCTGTGTTGCTGGGAGTGAATGTGGATGAGTTGAATGAACTGGCTTTGCATGCCGAAAGAGTATATCCCATCGCTTCGCGTTGCGGAGTGTTTTGCAAGACCGATATACAGAACCTTATCGCCAAGAATGTCAGCCGTGCGGATATAGCTGCATCGGTTTTCCATGCGGTTGCTGTTCAGACGGTAGTCACCTTGGCTCATGGGTGCAACATAACGCCGCCGGTGCTTTTCTGTGGCGGTCCCCTTACGTTTATTCCTGCACTTCGGAAAGCTTTTGCCGATTATCTGGCTCTTGAGGATACGGCTATGATATTGCCCGAAGACGGAGCGATGCTGCCGGCATGGGGAGCAGCTTTGTCATGCGAGCCGGCAGAACCTGTCCGTGCGCTTTCTTCTTTGATAGACGGACTGGAGCATGGAGGGATAGATACTTCGGCTGCACGCCCTCATTTGGAGCCTATTTTTACCAGCGGTGAGGCTTATCTCCAGTGGAAGAACCGTATTTCTAATCATACGGTTCATCGTACAGAGTTGCGTGAGGGCAATCAAGATGTCTTTATTGGCATTGATTCCGGTTCTACCACCACCAAGATAGTCGTGACAGATGCGGATTTCCGTGTCGTTTATTCTTATTATAGTCCGAACAGGGGAAATCCCATAGCGGCTGTAGAGCAGGGACTGAAGGAATTGCAACAACGATGTGCCGAACGTCATGCGGTGTTGCATGTGCGCGGAGGATGTTCTACCGGATATGGGGAAGACCTTATCAAAGCGGCTTTCAATCTGAATCACGGCATTGTGGAGACTATTGCCCATTACCTGGCTGCGCATTACCTGAACCGGAATGTTTCTTTTATCCTGGATATCGGCGGGCAAGACATGAAAGCCATTTTTGTAAAAGACGGCGTGATAGACCGTATCGAAATCAATGAAGCTTGTTCATCGGGATGCGGCTCGTTTATCGAAACATTTGCCAAGACGTTAGGATATACGTTGACAGACTTTTCATCGGCTGCCTGCCGTTCGCTTGCGCCTTGCGATTTGGGTACCCGTTGTACGGTTTTCATGAATTCAAAGGTAAAGCAGGCACTGCGTGAGGGTGCTACGGTAGATGATATAGCAGCCGGACTGGCTTATTCGGTCGTGAAGAATTGCCTGTATAAGGTGTTGAAGCTGAAAGATGCTTCGGCATTGGGCAGTCATATTGTAGTGCAGGGAGGCACGATGCGCAATGACGCCATTGTGCGTGCATTGGAATTGTTGACCCAGACGGAGGTGACGCGATGTGATATGCCCGAACTGATGGGGGCGTTAGGATGTGCATGGTATGCCAGCCAGCACCCTTCGGCTTCCTCTGTCACACTGGAAGAAATGTTGTCGGAAGCTCATTACACATCGCGCCTGTTGCATTGCAAAGGTTGTGACAATAGTTGTCTGGTAGTACGCTATCAGTTCGATAACGGAGCTTGCTATTATTCCGGAAACCGGTGCGAGAAGGTATTTACTAATCGAGGGAGCAAAGCTTTGGAGAAAGGAGAGAATGCATACGCCTATAAGAATGCATTGCTGTTCGACCGGAAGCCGGAGGTATCCGGTGGGGCAGGTCTGGTGATAGGCATTCCCCGGTGTCTGAATATGTATGAGGAATATCCGTTCTGGCATACGTTGTTTACCGCTTGTGGCATAGAGGTCTGTTTGTCTGATGTCTCCAATTTTTCCCGTTACGAGCGGAGTGCCTGTATGGTGATGTCCGATAATATTTGTTTCCCAGCCAAGCTGGTTCATAGCCATATCCAGAATTTGATAGATAAGAAAGTGAACCGGATTTTTATGCCTTTTGTGGTCTTCGAAGGGCAGGGCGAGGAGCAGAACAGTTATAATTGTCCTGTCGTGACGGGCTATTCGGCAGTCATTCGCAGCGTGCAGGCGGACGAGGTGCCAGTCGATTCTCCGACAATCGGTTTCAAGGATAAGAAGCTGTTGTTTAAGCAATGTCAGGAATATTTGCATGGGTTAGGCGTAGACGAGTCCCGGATACGTCAGGCTTTCGATGTAGCTTTGCGGGAGCAGGAAGCGTATGTGGACAAGCTCGTTGCCTATAACGAGGACATCTATCGTAAGGCAAAGGAAAAGCAGGCATTGACTGTATTGCTTGCGGGCAGACCTTATCATACGGACGAATTGATTCAGCATAAAGTGTCCGAAGTGCTTGCCGAGATGGGCATTTATGTCATTACCGATGACATTGTGAGAAGAAAACACGTGGCAATCGATGATGTACACTTTCTGGCACAGTGGGCTTATCCCAACCGGATTTTGGCTGCGGCAGAGTGGAGCGCTTCACATTCCAATGTGCAGTTTGTCCAGCTTACTTCCTTTGGTTGTGGACCTGATGCTTTTCTTACAGATGAAGTGCGCGATTTGCTTGCGCGTCATCATAAGGTCTTGACATTGCTGAAACTGGACGACATCAATAACATAGGCTCCATGAAGCTGCGCATCCGTTCGCTGGTAGAAAGCCTGAAACTGGTTGGCAAAGAACAAGAAGCCGGTCAGGAAGAGGTCGCTTTCCGTACGACTCCGGTGTTTACCGAAGACTGCCGGAAGCGTAAGATTCTAGTGCCTTACTTTACCCCTTTCTTGTCACCCTTGATTCCGGCGGTGATGAAAGTGGCAGGATATGATGTCGAGAACCTTCCGTTGAGCGATACGGAGTCGTGCGAATGGGGATTGAAGTATGCCAACAACGAGGTGTGTTATCCTGCCACGTTGATTGTGGGAGACGTAATCAAGGCGTTCAAGAGCGGGAAATATGACCCGCATCATACGGCAATCGCCATGACGCAAACGGGCGGACAATGCCGTGCCAGCAATTACATCGGGTTGATAAAGAAAGCACTGGTTGAGGCTGGCTATGATGATGTGCCGGTGGTTTCGTTTTCTTTTGGCGCTTCCATCGAAAACCTTCAGCCCGGGTTTAAGATTAACTGGTTCAAACTATTGCCCATAGCCATGTATGCCATTCTTTATACCGACTGCATTGCCAAGTTTTATTACGCTTCGGTCGTGCGCGAAAAGAAGCCGGGAGAAGCGGCACGCCTGCGCGACCTTTATTTACAGGCAGGGGTGCAGTTTATTCTCGACGATAAGGCGGAAGACTTGTTGTGTTATCTTTCGTTGGCAGCTACCGATTTCAATAAGATATGTAACGACGTGCCTTGTCCGAAAGTGGGTGTAGTAGGGGAGATTTTTCTGAAATTTAATCCGTTTGCGCAGAAGCGTGTCACCGACTGGCTTATCGACCGGAAAATAGAGGTTGTTCCTCCGTTGTTGCTCGATTTCTTTATGCAGAGCTTTGTCAATAGCCGGGTGAATGTGAAAACCCACTTGGCACGGAAGTCTTTACTCCGTTTCGTTTACGGATGGGTGTACAAGCGTATCCGCAAGCAAATAGAGAAAGTGAACCGCACGGCAAGCAAGTTTCATTATTTTACGCCCTTCGAAGATATTTTTGCCGAGGCAGAAGAGGCTGATAAGGTGATTACGCTCAATGCCCAGTTTGGCGAAGGATGGTTGCTTCCAGCCGAGGTCATGTCGTGTGCCCGTAGGGGAGTAAACAGTGTCGTCAGCCTTCAGCCGTTCGGCTGTATCGCCAATCACATTGTATCCAAAGGAGTTGAAAAGAGGTTGAAACATTTCTTCCCTGATTTGAATCTGTTGTCGTTGGACTTTGATAGCGGAGTGAGCGATGTGAACATCATCAATCGTATGCTGCTGTTTATCGATAACATCAAAGACAGTCAGCCCGAAGAGAAAAAAGCTTCCGTTTCAATCGGCGTTGAATGAAAAAGCCGGAGTACGGCTGGCATGAGGAAAGGAATTACTTGCCCGTAGGGAGCGAAAACTCTTGCCAGTCGTACTCATTTCCTTCATAGTCGGCTACAGCGATGTGGATGATGACTTCGCCTTCTTTCAATCGTTTCCCTCCCCTCAGGTGAGCGGTGTATTTGATGCCTTCGTGTGGTGCAATCTGTTCTATCATGACCGAAGGTGAGACATAAATCCGTTTGTTGTCGGTTTGTACAATCGGTACGCAGTTGTAGACCGTTTCATTGCTGGTATTGATGATTTCGAAGATGACCTTGCTGTGTTCTTCCGGCTGGATGATGTGGTCGCGGCTTTCATCGATGAAACGGATATTCCGGATTTGCAGGTAGCTTACGCTTGAGGGGGCATCTTGCAGCCTGGGAGTATAGGTGTTTTCTTCTTCGATAACATATTCTCCCCGTGCTTTCCGCTCTTGTGCCGAGCTGATGGCTCCGCCGATAGCTGCGCCTGCCAATGTGCCTACCAGCGTGCCGATAGCCGAACCGCGGTAGCCTCCATCCCAATGGCGGTTGCTTCCCACCAGCCCTCCTATGGCTCCTCCTACGTTTCCGCCTATCGAGGCACCTGCCATCGTTGACGTGGCTTGATACGTACTTCCGCATCCGCACAATAGCAGTGCAGACAATCCCCAAGCTATCATTTTCGTTTTCATATCTTTTTCGCTTTTAGTCTGTGATGAGCAAATATAACGAAAGTTGTTCGAATAATCTGTTTTTGCTTAAAAGTTATAACATGAATTAGTGACTGGTAGCGAGAAAAGCATTTTCTTTTCGTTATCTGTTCGCTTCTTGTAAGTCGGCAAGTTTGGCTCTTTCAATCTTTCTTTGTATATTTGCTGCATAAAAATAGATTAGTGATATGAAGAAAGAGCTTACAGGTTGGCTGAATATTTTGCTGGGATGCATTATCTTGGCGGCTGGTTTTGTGTTTTTTATTAACCCGTACAACATTGTGCCGGGAGGTGTGTATGGAGCAAGCATTGTGTTGCATAATCTGTTTCCTTCCATTCAGGTGGGAACATTCGGATATATGTTCGATATTCCTTTGCTGGCGCTTTCGGTCATCTTTTTGGGAACGAAACTGGGAGCGCGTACCATTGCGGCGGCACTCATCACTCCTTTGCTGATGAACGTGATGTCCCGTCTGGCTTATCCTACCGAAGAGGCGTTGCATGCGCTCGACCCTGCCCAGTTATTGGGCGGCGTAATGGATTTGTCCAGTCATCTGATGCTGACCTGCGTGATAGGTGCCGTGTTGATAGGCATCGGAAGCGGCATTGTGGTAAAGAACCAGGCTACGACAGGAGGAAGTGACATTGTAGGTATGATGTTACAGAAGTATGCCCATATCCGTTTCTCGCGTGCCATCTTGCTGGTAGACGGTGCAGTGGTCTGCTTCGGCTTGTTGGTGATAGGCTTCGGGTTGGGAGCTCCCGACGCATCGGACGAGCCTTCCATCTACCTGTCCTTGTATTCGTTGATAGCCATCTTCATCATTTCGCGTGTGATTGCTTATATGATTAACGGTTCGAAGAACGACAAGCTGATATTTGTCATTAGCGATAAGAAGCTGACCGCCCTGCATCAATATATCCTGAAAGACCTTGACCGTACCGCCACGTGCATCAAGAGCAGCGGGCTTTATACGGGAAAAGACAAGGAAATGATTTTCCTCGTGGTCAGTTATAAAGAGGTGGCTGGAGTGAAAGTCACCATCAAGGAGGCAGACCCTCAGGCGTTTGTAGTCGTGACCGATGCCTACGACACCTTTGGCGACGGTTGGAAACCCCTGCCTTCACCCAATGAGATTGAGCCGGAATGATTACAAAAAAAGCCGGAAACATCTTTTGCGAGACATTTCCGGCTTTCCCTTAAGGATTATACCGATTAGTGAATTTCAATAACTTTGTTGACTTTCACTTTTTCTTCAGGTGCACGTTTCGGCAGGTCGATGGTCAATACACCATTGGTGACATTGGCACTGATCTTGTCTTTTTCTACGTCGTCCGGAAGAACCAAAGCCTGTTGGAATTTAGAGTAAGAGAACTCGCGGCGCAAGTACTTCTTGTTTTCCTTGTCCTCTTCCTTGTTTTCGGTCTTCTTCTCCATAGAGATAACCAATTCGTTATCTTCACTCAAGTGGATATTGAAATCCTCTTTTGTCATACCCGGAGCTGCAACTTCTACCTTGTAGTCTTTGTCGCTTTCTACAACATTGATAGCAGGTGCTGTTGCGTTAGCCTTTACCATCCAATCGTTATCGAAGAAGTCATTGAAAATACTCGGTAACCATTCTTGATTGTAATTTCTTCTACTCGGTGTCATAATCTTAATCTCCTATTTTTTAGTTCTTTATTTATCAATTGTTCTTTTGAACTCCCTCCGCCTTTCGGCTTCCGAAGTTCACCTTACTATTTGCAAACTCTGTGCCGTAGCATGGCATGTGCCCTGATTTTAAACCTATGAAAACTATTTTAAACAAAATGCCTCCCAAATTAAACATTCGTGGATAAGGGGGAAAGAAAGTTGCTGGAATATTTGTCATCTGTATAGACGAAATGACAGGGAAAAGGAAAAAAAGTCAGTTTTCAATCGATTATGTGATACCTTTTTGCTATATTTACCATCGACTTACCTTAACTAGATAACGTCATGCAAATAAAGTGGAATCTGGTTTTAATTTTACTGATTATGGTACAGAGTGTTACGAATGCCTGTTCTTCGGGCGAAGAGAAGGTGCGGATGCCGGCTGTAGCCGGAATGTTTTATCCGGGTGACGCGGATACGTTGCGTTCGGAAGTAACGGAGTTTTTCGAGTCCGCTTCATCGATAAAGGCAACCGATGGGGTGCAGGCGGTTATTGTGCCTCACGCCGGTTATGTGTATTCGGGTGCTACAGCGGCAAAGGCTTTTGCCACTATCCGTCCAGACGCAGTATATAAAAGAGTGTTTCTTTTAGGTCCCAGCCATCGTATGTCGTTCGATGGTGTTTCGGTTGATAACTGTTTTGATGCTTGCCAGACACCGTTGGGCAGGGTGCCGGTAGACCGGGAAACCGGTGATGCCTTATTGAAGGATAGTGTGTTTGCTTATTTGCCCGGCGCACACGCTCGTGAACATTGCCTTGAAGTGCAATTGCCTTTCCTGCAGGTCCGTTTGCGTCAGCTTCCTCCCGTCGTGCCTCTTGTTATCGGTACGGTTGATATGGATAAATTGAAGAGCGTGGCGCGTGCCTTGCAACCTTATTTCACGCCGGAGAACTTGTTTGTCATAAGCAGCGATTTTTCGCATTATCCTGCTTACGAGGATGCCAACCGAGTAGACAAGGTGACGGGAGATGCTATTCAGACAGGTTCGTTGCGGGCTTTTGCCGATGCGTTGGTAAGCAATGCCCGTACCGGAGTTCCCGAGTTATACACCAGTGCTTGCGGGCAAGCTCCGATAGCAGTGCTCTTAATGCTGATGCAAGGGAGGAAAGACTTGCAGATTCAGCACCTGGCTTATTGCAATTCGGGCGATACGGCTTATGGCGACCGGGAACGTGTAGTGGGCTATCACGCTTTTTCTATTGTAAAGACTCAGGCTACAGATGAACTTAAGACAGAAGAAGCTTTCCGGTTGACATCGGATGAAAAGGCGATGCTTTTGCAGATTGCCCGCAAGAGCATAGCCAACACACTTGCCGGCAAGACCGATGCACCATACGATTCTACACAACTGACTCCTACGTTGCAGCAACATTGCGGGGCTTTTGTCACCCTTCATCTGCATGGGAAATTGCGCGGTTGCATTGGCAATCTGGTTGGCTTCAAGCCGCTCTATCGGGTGGTGGCGGATATGGCGCGTGCAGCAGCTTTCGAAGACCCTCGCTTTTATCCGTTGACCGAAGCGGAACTGCCTCAGATAAGCATCGAGATATCGGTGCTTTCCCCTTTGAGGAGGATTCATTCCATCGACGAATTTCAATTGGGGCGTCACGGCATTTACCTGGTCAAGGGAGAGCATCGCGGCGCGTTCCTTCCGCAAGTGGCCGAGGAGACCGGATGGTCGAAAGAAGACTTCTTGGGACATTGTGCACGCGATAAAGCAGGATTGTCGTGGAATGGTTGGAAAGATGCCGAGCTGTATGTGTATGAAGCCGTAGTGTTCGGTGAGTGATTGATGGAAATGGAAGGTTGTATGAAAGAAGCTGCATATTATGTATCACATCCGGACGGAACGGTAGTATGCGAACTTTGTCCGCATACTTGCCGGCTGGAAGAAGGGAAATCGGGCATTTGCCGGAGCAGGGTGAACCGGGGAGGGCGCTTGTATACACTGGCGTATGGCGAGGTATGCGCTTTGCATGCGGACCCGATGGAAAAGAAACCGTTGTTCCATTATTTGCCGGGAGAGCAATGCTTCTCTTTGGCAGCGCCGGGTTGCAATCTGTCGTGTCTGAATTGCCAGAACTGGTCGGTTTCGCAAGTGTCTCCGGCGGATGTTCCTTGCAAGTCTTTGCTTCCCGCAGAGGTTGTGCGGTGGGCTGAGGCTTCCCGTTGCAAGGCGGTGGCTTATACCTATACCGAGCCGCTGACCTATTTGGAATACGTGCACGATTGTGCTTCGGCGGTCAAGGAAGCCGGCTTGCGGAATGTACTGGTTACGGCTGGCTATGTCAACCCGAAGCCTTTGTGCGACTTGCTTCCCTTTATCGATGCTGCCAATGTTGACTTGAAATCGTTTTCGGATGCTGTATACCGCAAGTTGTGTCATGTCCGTCTTCAGCCCGTATTAGACACCTTATTATATATGCGTGATGCCGGTGTGTGGGTGGAGCTGACTCGTTTGCTGGTTCCCGGCATAACGGATGATGAAGACGATTTCCGTGCGATGTGCCGTTGGCTGGTAGCAAACGGTTTTGCCGATAATCCTTTGCACATCAGCCGTTTCTTTCCTCAATACCGCTTGCAGCAACTGGAGCCTACCCCGTTGGCATCGTTGCTCGGCGCGAGAAGAATCGCACAAGAAGAAGGGATGCACTTTGTCTATCTGGGCAATACGACGTTGCCGGATACGGAAAACACCTGTTGCCCGCATTGTGGCAAGTTACTGATAAGGCGGGAAGGATACCGTGTGTCGACAGCAGGGTTTATGGGTGCGTGTCCTTCGTGCGGTGCACAGATTCCCGGAGTATGGATTTGAGAAAGTTGACAAGGTTATTTTAAGGAGTTAAGAAGTTAAAGAAGTTATCACTCCGCTTTGCTCCGTTAGGAGTTAAAGCCAATACTTCTGCTGATGTATTCAATTAAGAACAAACACAGAGGCACAGGGTTTAATTTTTAATTTCATTTAATTCTGTGTAATCTGTGGTGAAAATAATAATCTGCGTAAATCTGCGCTAATCTGCGTTTCAAATAAACCGAACGCAGAGGCGCTGAGACGCAAAGTTTATTTCTTTTTGAGAGAGCAAAGCGCACGGAGGGAATTAATAATTAAAAATGAATAGTTAATAACGGATAATTCTTCATTCTTCATTCTTAATTCTTCATTTATCAAATCCGTGTAATTCTGTGGTGAAAAAAAAAGAGCGGAAGACGGGACTCAAACCCGCGACCCTCAGCTTGGAAGGCTAATGCTC